>CALIFY010000009.1 GCA_938021675.1 uncultured Acidimicrobiales bacterium | reverse complement strand
AGGGTGGACAATCGGGTTCTGCCGCCGGATCGGAAGTTGATCATCGACTGGCCGATCATTGCGCAGCCGGCCATGCCACCGAAGAACCCGGTTGCGATGTTGGAGATGCCCTGACCGCGAGACTCCATGTTTTTGTCGGAGTCTGTATCGGTCATGTCGTCGAGTAGTTGGGCCGTCAGCAAGCTCTCCAGCAATCCCACCAGAGCGAGGGTGACCGCATAGGGAAAGATGATCTGCAGGGTCTCAACGTTGAACGGCACCTCCGGTAATGCCACCCATGGCAAGGCGTCGGGGAGTTCGCCCATGTCGCCAACCGTGGGGAGGTCGAGCCCAAACGAAATGGCGATCCCCGCCAACACCACGATGGCCACCAACGGCGACGGCACGACCTTGGTGACCCGAGGGAGGATGTAGATGATCGCCAATCCGGCCACGATGAACACCAGGTTCATGAAGAGCCGACCGCCGGGTTCAAGACCGGATCCGTCCACCCCTTCTTGACCCTCTCCGGATAGCAGAATATGTGGGACCTGGGCCAGGAATATCAAAATGGCGAGAGCGTTCACGAACCCGATCATCACGGTGCGGGGCACGAAACGCATGAGTTCGCCAACGCCGAGCCAGCCGAGTGCCACCTGAAAGATCCCGGCCAAGATCGTTGCCGCAAAGAGGAAACCGATCCCGTGATCGGCCACCAACGAAACGACGACAAGAGCCATGGCTCCAGTTGCCGCTGAGATCATGCCCGGCCGTCCCCCGGTAAAGGAAATCAAGATGGCGATTGAGAATGAGGCGTAAAGCCCCACCTTGGGATCAACACCAGCGATGATAGAAAACGAGATCGCTTCAGGAATTAACGCAAGGGCGACCACCAGACCTGAGAGCAGATTTGCCTTGGGATTCGGCAACCAGGATGCCGAATCAAATGCCGTCAATCGGCCTGCATTGCCGCGGTTAAGAACCGCAAGTCTGGTAAACATGAATGCCCTTTGGTTCGATCGTGCTTCTTGATCGCTTGCAACCAAGTCGATCGGTCCAAACGCGCACCCACATCACATGGGCAACGTACGATCATATGCCTAACAACTGGCTAGCCAGCGTAACTGTTGTCACATATCCTCCGAGAGCACGAATCCCCAATTTCTTACATCAATCTTTCTCAGGGGAATCGGTTCAGGGGTCCTGTCGTAGGGCGATGACGAACAGGCTCTCGGCCTCTACCATCGGTCGATCATCGCCGTCGAACATGGCGGCCCCGACCCGAACGGTACGACCCCGAGACATCTCGGCCTGTGCCCACACCCGGTACGGGCCACCGTCGAGGTGTACCGGCTTCGGGTATCGAAGCTCAAGTCGGCCGGTCACCACCGGTGCACCGAGAGCCGACCCCGCCGCCCTGGCACACACGTGATCGAGCACGGTGGCGGCGAATCCCCCGTGGAGCCAGCCAGGCCGGCCCCTGTGCTCTGGTTGAGGGTGGAACCATCCGGTCGCCTCCCGTTCAACGATCGTTACCTCTGGGTGTAAGGCCAGAAGCACACGGGCGAGATCGCTGCCGTCGCTCACTCATCGCCTCCCAACCGCTGTTCGAGTTCGTTCACTCCCTGGCCAGAGGACCCTGTGGACTGAAATCGGAAATAGGATCGGACGAGACCAACGGCGAACAATGCGAGACTGGCCCAGACGACCCACTTGGCCAAGCCGTATACGGCGAAGAGTCGACCAACCCTGGCGTAGCAGTAGTACCGGACTCCACGGCCAACGAACGTGGCGAAGGCGTATCGAACCGGCGAGTAGTTCCGCAGTATGGCAACCAATCGGAACGGTTCGAACGGAAGGAAACTGAAACCACCGACGACCAGACCGACGAAAAGGTGATTCTCGGCCCAACCGACGTATCGATTAGTACCCACGAACTCCTGGAAGCGGGTGAACACCGGATGACTGACGAGTCGCATCACCCACTCCCGCTCGACCAACACGGCCGCGGCGTTGACCGCGCCACCGACAAGACCAATCGTCAACGCTGGATAGTCGTCGGCCACGCTTAAGACGTACGCGTCGGCTGGCAACGGGACAAACGTCGATGCACCGGCCATGAATCCGATGAACTGAAGAATGGGTGAACCGACGGCCGAACCGGCGAACCACAAACCCACCGCTAGCGCGGCATAGCCGCCAGCAATCAGGCAAAGATCAGCGGCGCGAAAGGTTCGGGACACGTGAAGCCACCGTCAAACGAAGGCCGAAGACGGCGACGTGCATGAGATAGGAAATACAGGCACCGAACGCAACTTTGACCAAGGAGGGCCGCTCATCGAGCGGCTCGATTCCCTGCAACAGCGATTCGGAGAATCGGCGAATAAACTCGGGATCTTCAATGAGAAGACACAGCTCCTCGTTGCACCAGAAACTGTGCCGGCCAAAGTTCGAGGACCCGATCAACAGTTTGTCGTCGTCGACCAACAAGAACTTGGAGTGAGAAAAGTTGCTGTACGAAGCGAGGTCGACTCCGGCGTGGCGAAGCCTCCGCCGGAGGAATGGAGCCATGGCCCGGTAGACGAGAAAATTGTTTCGCTTTGTGGCTATGACCGTCTTGTCCGAGACTTCAGCCCGTCGCATCAGGCCGACGAGGCCAACGTCGATGGCGTACGGCGAGGCGAGCACGATCCGCCGCTCGGCACCGAGGACGAGGTCGTCAAACACCTCCTCGATCCTGTCGTTCGTGACGATCACATCGTTGACCGACCGTCGGCCACCAGCAAACGTGTGATCGAAGTCCTCGACGACGGCAGCGAGCACTTCCGGATCGTCGATGCGGACCATGAAATCGTGCCAAGCGAAGTTGTGGTCGCTGATGTTGACGCCCCCCAGGTAGACGTCATCGTCTACAACGAACAGCTTTTTGTGATTCCTGACCAGCGAGAACACGTTGCCTGGCCCGTGGGGATGGGTGAATCGAAGGGCCGCACCAGCAGCCCTCAACCGTTCGTACATGGCCCGTGTCGCCGCGGCCTCATCAGCCACGGCGTGACGAGAAACCGGCTGGTCGCTGACGAAGCGGAAGACGAAACAGTCGACGAGTAGTCGTACCTCCACACCACGGCCAATCGCCGAAACTAACAACTCGGCGATGCGCTGACCGGCGTCGTCACCATCAAAGGTCATGAGCTGAATCAGAATTCGCTGCTTCGCGCCAGCCAAACGTTCGGATAGGTCGGCGACGAAGTCCGCTGTTTGCAAAAGGGCGTAGGGTGAACCGGTCGGTGACATCGGCCCCTCGCCCTTTTCTTCACATCGTGTCTGCGGTGTCCTACTCACGATGTGATCGAGCCTAGGGCCAGCGGCGACCGTCATGGCGACAAGTCAATGATCATCGGCGGTCGAATCGGGCGGCATCACCGATACCCGATCGACGTCAGCGACGCTGCAGTCGGGGTAACCGAGCGGCGGAGCCCTCCAGTACGCTTGGTCTTTATCGAGCACACGCGGTCAGCCGCCCACCGAATCGGTGTCTATCCCGGATCGTTTAACCCACCGACGGTGGCCCATCTCGCCATCGCCGGCGCCGCCTACCGGGACCACGAGCTAACCCGGATCGACCTCACCGTAAGCCGCAATGCGCTGGCCAAAGAGGACGTCGATCACCCTCGGTTCGAACATCGGATTGCGGTCTTGCAACGCATCGCCGCCGAGCTCACCTGGCTTCAGGTCCGAGTCACCGATCATCAACTTTTGGCCGACGTGTCCCAAGGCTATGACGTGCTGGTAGTCGGCGCAGATAAGTGGTGGCAGATCCAGGACCCCGCCTGGTATGGCGGTGATGTCAACGCCCGAGACGACGCCCTGGCTCGGCTGCCGACGGTCGCTGTCGCCCCCCGGGCCGGCCATGAACTACCGGTCGAACGTCGACTCGATGTCGGCGGTGCAGACCTGGCGACGGTCTCGTCGACCGCGGCCAGAAGCGGGCGGGTCGAGCTGATGGCACCGGCGGCACGGCGCTTCGCCGAAGAGACGGGCGCCTGGGTCGACGAGTCCCGCTATCGGCGTTGGCTAAGCGGCACCGAAGACGGCGGTCGGCCCCGGTAACCGGCGGACCGTCACCGGGGCTCGGCCCGTCGACCCAATCACCCCTCGTCGTTTCTTCGAGGTAGCCGGCTACTGCTCAGAACCTTCGGGCCCTTCGCTTCGGATTCGTTCGACTTCGGACATCGCCCCCTTCAGGCGATCGATCCATTCGCTCTGGTGCTCGCCAACCTGGTGCACGCACCACGCCAGTGCCTCGGAGCGACTGCGCACTACCCCAGCGTCGATGAGGGTGTCGAGAATACGCCGCTGGTCGAATCGCAATCGGGTCATCACCGGAACCGCAGCGTTGGTGAACGTGACCTCTGACGGCCCGCAGGCTGCCCCCCACGACACCGAGCGATGCCACCGCGCCTGCGCCTCCTCGGCAATCCGCATTCGATGCCCTCGAGTGTCCTCCCGGAAGCCTGAGATTCGGGCCTCGGCCGCGACGCGGGCGGCATCTTCGCCTTCGGGAATCGATGCCGGGGCGGCGAGGCGACCGAGAACGAGGATTTCATCGCGATCGATACGCACGGTCGGCGGTTCGGAGAACCAGTCGTCGGCTATGCGCCCCGCAAACCAGGCGGCCGCTTCGTGTTCATCACATGCTGGTCGTCGACCCATAGTGCCTTCTCCTGCCGGTTGTGCCCGATGGGAATGCATGTCGGGCCTTCGCTGTTAGAACCTTTGGTTGCGTGAATTACATGTAATCACGTAATGACAGCTAGATCAACCTGCAGATCACAGATGATTGCCAGGAGGCTCCTCCACATGCGAACCACCGACATCCCCGACGTTTCTTCCAACGGCCCCTCCGACGACCCACTCAACGGCCCACCAAACGGCAAGCACACTGCCGAACATCTTCCGGTACTTCCGCTACCCGATGGCGTGGTCTTTCCCGACATGGTGGTGACCGTCACCATGCAGTCCACCGAAGCACAGCAAATCCTGCGTACGGCCCCCGGCGGCCGGCTCCTGCTGGTTCCCAGGGTCGACGGCGAGTTCGCCCACGTCGGCGTCATCGCCATCATAGAAGACCGGGTGTCGCTCCCCGACGGTTCGCCAACGGTGACCTTACGAGCTCACGCCAGAGCCCGAGTCGGTTCCGGCGTGGTTGGCCAGTCGGACGGTCTCTGGGTTGCGGTCCAGGCCGTCGTCGACCCACCACCGACGCCGGAGGTAACCGATCTGGCGACAACCTACCGCGCCACCACCTCCAACCTCCTCGACCGGATCGGCGGTCGCCGGATTATCGGCGCTCTTCCACCGATCGACCAACCGGGCCCTTTGGCTGATTCCATCGCCTATTGGCCAGAGTTGTCGATGCAACGTCGGATCGAACTACTAGAGACCATCGACCTCGCCGACCGACTACGCCGCGCCACCGAATGGGTCTCTGAGGCGTTGGCCGAAATCGAGGTGCGGGAAAAGATCCAACGCGACGTCTCAGAGGATCTCGAGACAACCCAGCGAGAGGCGATCCTTCGACGCCAGATGGCTGCGATCCAAGATGAGCTGGGGCAATCCGGCGACGACTCGGTCGGCGCCTACCGTTCGAAGCTCGCCAAGTTGCAGGGCGACGACGGCGTGGACCCCGCCATCGATGACTCCACAGCGGCCGCCATCGAAAAAGAAATTAGCCGGCTGGAGCGAACCGGCGGTGAATCCATAGAAGCCAATTGGATCTCGACGTGGCTCGACACCGTCTTTGACCTTCCATGGCAAAATCGATCCGACGAGCGCCTCGACCTCGTCGAGGCGAGAACAATCCTCGACGCCGACCATACCGGGCTGACCGAGGTCAAAGATCGGCTCGTCGAACATCTTGCCGTACGCAAACTCCGGGCCGATCGTAAACTCCGGGCCGAACACAACGACCGGGAAAGCAAAGCCGAAAACCGGCCGACCGAAACCGGTTCGACCCGCCGAGGCGGCGCCATTCTGGCCCTCGTCGGACCACCCGGGGTCGGCAAGACGTCCCTCGGCCAATCGGTAGCCCGATCGCTCGGTCGTCAATTCGTCCGGCTGGCGCTCGGCGGCATCCGCGACGAAGCGGAGATCCGCGGCCATCGCCGCACCTACGTCGGCGCCCGACCGGGCCGTCTGGTAGCGGCGCTGACCGAGGCCGGATCGATGAACCCGGTCATCCTGCTCGACGAGATCGACAAGGTGGCCGGCGGGTGGAATGGCGACCCTTCGGCGGCGTTGCTCGAAGTTCTCGACCCAGCGCAGAATCACTCGTTCCGCGATCACTACCTGGAGTTCGAACTCGACCTATCCGACGTCGTATTTATCGCCACCGCCAACGTACTCGACACTATCCCCGGGCCGCTGCTCGACCGTCTGGAGCTGATCACGCTCGACGGGTACACGGAGATCGAGAAGACGACTATCGCCCGAGAACATTTGGTGCCTCGCCTCTTGGAACGAAACGGACTCTTTCAAGACGAAGTCGACATTACCGACGACGCGTTGGCGGCCATCGCCGGTCGGTACACCAGGGAAGCTGGCGTCCGTCACCTCGAACGCCAGCTCGACAAAACTCTCCGGAAGACGGCAACCAAGCTCGCGTTGACGGTGCAGCCAGACACCGGGCCATCCGACGAGACAGGGCCGACTGTCGCGACAGACCCCACACCTCCGATCACGATCACCGACGATGACCTGGACGCGCTTCTGGGTAAACCGATCAGGGAGGAAGAGGTCAGCGGCCGGGTCGATAGACCGGGTATCGCTACCGGTCTGGCGGTCACCGGCACCGGAGGTGATGTGTTGTTCGTCGAGACGGCCCTCGTCGACGGCGACGGGGAACCGCTGCTCACCGGCCAACTGGGCGACGTCATGAAAGAGTCGGCGACCATCGTCCGTTCGGTGATCAGCGGACGGGCCGCATCGCTCGGGTTTGCCCTCCCCACCGACAAACGACTCCACATTCATTTTCCGGCCGGTGGCATTCCAAAGGACGGCCCGTCAGCTGGGGTCACCATGACCACCGCCCTCGTCTCGTTGTTGTCGGGCCGAACGGTCCGCCACGATGTGGCGATGACCGGCGAGGTGACCTTGCAAGGTCGTGTGCTCCCCATCGGCGGTGTCAAGCAGAAAGTGCTCGCCGCTCACCGCTCGGGCATCGGCACCGTCATCCTCCCCAAGGACAACGACCGCGACCTCGATGACATTCCAGACGAGGTCCGGGCGGCGGTGACCATCGAGCTGGTCAGCGATATCGACCAAGTCCTCGACATTGCGCTGGAGAACGCACCGGCTTTGACCTCCGCGTAACTTCTGGCGAAACGAGCAACCGACAGGTAACCCCGGGGGATGAGTCCCAATGCTCCCCCGGGGTGACGACGGTCCGATACTCGATTTCTACCGTGACCGTATGGTCATCACCCAGTTCACCGACAACCCAGTTCGAGACCTTCTCCCTCACCGCGGGCCGGCGCGGTTCCTGTTCGTCGCGGCCGGGGCCATGGCGATATCGGCCGCCGTTCACACCGGCGTGTTCCTCCTCGACGATCGACCGTGGGCCGGTCCAACCTCATGGCGTAAGCCGATCGTCTTCAGCATCTCGCTCGCCCTCCTCCTTTGGGCCTTCGGGTGGGTCCTCGATCGTCTCCCCGATCGACGACGCCTGGCGTGGGCCATGGCGCTACCGTTTGCCATCGCCTCTAGTGCGGAACTGTTGTTGATCACCATTCAGACGTGGCGGAATCGAGCGTCTCACTTCAACGATGCGACACCGGGCGACAGCCTCATTTTTACTGCCATGGGTTTCCTCGTCGGCATCATGTCGATCTTGCTCATCGTCCTCTTCGTTCGATCTCTCCTCAACCGACCAGCCGACCCGCTCGAGCGGACCGCGGCGGTCGCCGGGCTACTGCTCGTGATGTCTGGACTCGGTATCGGACAGTGGATCATTGCGCTCGGCAACGCCTACGTCGAGCAGTTCAACTCGGTGCCGGAGACCGTCATCAATGGCGAGGCTGGTGTTGCCAAGTTCCCCCATGCAGTCGCCTTTCACGGGATCCAAGTCTTCATGTTCGCCGCCGCACTCCTCCGGCGCAGCGGCATCTCTTCACGAAACGCCAGGAATCTGCTGCGGGCCGTCGTAGCCGCCTACGTCGGGGCATTCGTCTTTTCCGCACTTCAGTCGTTCGACGGTCGAGCCCCGTTTGACCTCGATATCGTTTCTGGTCCGCTGCTCGCCGCCAGCGTAGCCGGACTCGCCATTTCTCTCGGAACTATCGTGGCCGCCTGGCTACGTCTTCGGATCGATGCGGGAGCGCAGGGTATCGTTTCGCCATGAACGACGAGGCAACCGATCAGGTGACCGGCGGGGCCGCCGACATGATGCTCCCCCTGCTCCGGGTCGGTCAGGGTCGAGCCTTCTGGTACGCGGCCGACGCGGTGATCGCCGCTGCGTTCATCGGCTTTATCCAAGCCGAGGTCTGGGTTCTGGGGCCGTTGGCAAACTCGGATCTATCCAAACAGGTCTCGGCCTCCGTCGTCGGGGCAATTGCCGGGGCCACCGTCGCCGCTCGGTCAAAGGCACCGGCCGTAGCGTTCATCATCAACAGCGTCACCATGTTCGTTCTCGTCGGGCTCGGCTACGAGAGCAACTACTACCAGTGGAGCAATCTTGTCCTGTTGTACTCCGTGGCCGAGGCGAGCCGGGCCCTCAAGCCGCCGATTTTCGCCTTAGCAACCTCGCTTCTTGGCGTCGCCTTCTATTTCGCCGCCCTTCCGGTCGACGACAAGCTGGGGACCGGCTCGCTGGTCGGGTTGACCTGGATTCTGATCTGGCTGGCCGGTCGGATGGCCGCCACCCGGCGGCAGGCTCGGGTGTTCCAGAACGATCGCGACCTTGCAACCGCTCTGGCCGCGACAAACCAAGAACGAGTTGAACTGCAAACTCAGCGGGCAGACATGGCTCGAGAGCTTCACGACCTGATCGGCCACACGGTCAACGTGATGGTGGTGCATGCCGGTGCCGCTCGGCGGGCGATACGGACCGATCCCGACGGAGCCGAGCGTTCCGTTGGCACCATCGAGTCGGTAGGGCGAGACGCGTTGGCCGAGCTCGACCGAGTGCTCGGCGTGCTCCGCACCGAGGGGGACGGCCCGGGAATCGGGGGGACGGCTCCGGCCCCGGGAATCCCCGACCTTTCCGACCTGGCATCCCAATTCGACGGGGCCGGATTGGCGACGTCGGTCGAGGTCGATGGGAGACACGATCGAGTGCCGGCCGGCGTGAGCCTCGCCATCTACCGGATCATCCAAGAATCGTTGACCAATGCGTTGAAACACGGCGACGCGACGGGAGCGACAGCTCGGGTGGTGTTCGACGATCACCGGATCCGGGTGACCGTCGAAGACGACGGCACTGCGCTGTCCAACCACCGTGGAATCGGTGCCGACCCAATCGTCCCTGGTCGCGGCCTGCGGGGCATCTCGGAGCGAGCAGCGCTTCTGGGCGGACGGGTCGAGTATGGGCCCCGAGACGGTGGGGGGTTCTTGGTGAACTGCGAACTACCGATCTCTGCCGGCGTTGCACCGGTAGGTCACCAACGTGCCGTTCCCGACGTTCGGTAAAGTCACGTCATGATCCGGGTTGTTCTCGTCGACGATGACGAGTTGATGAGAGCGGGGCTACGGATGATTTTGGAGCAGGCCGGCGACATCCAAGTCGTCGGCGAGGCAGGCGATGGCGATCAGGCCGAGCGGGTCGTCTACACGGAACGACCGGATGTGGTGTTGATGGACATCCGCATGCCGAATACCGATGGGATCCTCGCCACCCGTCGCATCGTCGAACACACCCACCCTCCTCGTGTCATCATCGTTACCACCTTCGAGCACGATGAATATGTGTTCCAGTCCCTTCGGGCTGGAGCCAGCGGATTCTTACTGAAGCGAACACCGCCAGAAGACCTTGTCGCTGGCATACGGGCCATTGCCGAAGGCGATGGGCTCTTGTCACCTTCGGTGACCCGCCGACTTATCGAAGAATTTGCTCGGCGCCCTGAGCCGTCGAAGTCGATGGATCCTCGAATCAGCCTACTGACGACCAGGGAGCGGGAGGTCCTCGTTGGCATGGCGCGGGGTCTAACGAACGACGAACTAGCGGAGTCTCTTTACATCGCCGCAAACACGGTGAAGACTCATGTCAAGAGGGTGCTGTCGAAATTGGAGGCCCGGGATCGTGTGCAAGCCGTGGTGATGGCGTACGAAAGCGGTCTGGTCGGCTGAAAATCCGCGGGAGGCAAAACGTCAAACGAAACCTGAGTGACAAAAGTCAATCTCGCGAGTCCCTAACTACACAACAATCACGCGACTGGATGCACAGACTCACCGGTTATGGGGGCGAATAGTGATAACACGACCAGATAGAGCGATGTGGTTTCCAAAAGGAGTCACTGATGGCCGAGCTATTCGAAGAGATCGCCGCGGTCCTCGAGAGCAGGTCCGCCACACGAGCGATGGCGAACGCTACGAGCATCATCAACGAACCATGGGTGGGAAACGCCACGGTTCTCAGCATCCCCGTGCTACTCACGGGGCTGGTCGTTGCGCTCGACGATCCAGCAATCTCACCTACGCTCACCCGATCAATCCAAACGGTCGAGACAGGACATCTTCTCGACGTTGGCACGGCGATCGATCTCAGAGTCTATGAACCGACCGGCACCGAGGTCGCTGACCTCATTCTCGGTCACCGGTTCACGCATCTCGCCGACAACATCGCGGTCGAGGCCAGCATCACCCCAGAACACGCTGAGATACTGATACCCATTTCGACCTGGGCACTGCTCGCGTCGATCGCCGACCGCTACGGCAACCAACTCGACCGACAAACCGTCGCCTCGATCCTCCAAGACGAACACGAAGACCTCATCGCGAACGGCTGGGCACCATGGATCGAGGCGAACCTCCCGGACGACCACACCACCAGCCGACAACATCCGCCACCTCTTGAGCGTGACACCGGCCAGCTCGATGACGAGTCGGCCGGCGGCGTGATCACCGCGGTCAGACCGGCGGCCGAGGTTAGTTCGGTGACAAGAGATGGTGTGGTCTCATCTGCTTCGACCCAGACGACCACCTCGCTCGTCAGGTCCTCAAGGGTCACGTCGGCCGTAAATAGGGCGTGGACCAACTTCATCACGCCAGACGATTCTTCCCCCGAATCAACATCGCAAACCAAATCCACCGTCCGGATCGGCATCGCCGCCACTGCCCTGGCGGTGCTGTTCGTGGTGGTGTGGAGATCCTCGCAACCGTCGTCGACGGAAACCACGGGCGATCCCCTTTTGGATGGCGGGGCGACGGATACGACGCTGGGAACGTTTGAGCCGGTGGTGGTCGATCGCGGTGAGTACGATCCTGAGGATTCGTTGCGGATCGAAATCCCGTTGGACGCGCCAGGCTCGGCGGGCGGTGATGCTACCAACGGTGATGGGTCGGGGGTCGCGGTCGATTCCAGCCTCGAACCGTTGGCCATGGTTATCGCTGACGGATCGGTGACATTACGGGGCACAGCGGCCAGTCAGGGCCAGGCCGACGCGATGATAGAGCGAGCTGGTGAAGTATTCGACACCGATGAGATCGTCGAGGAGTACGAGATCGATCCGGCTGCCCCGCCCGCCGCCACCGGTGTCGTCGTGCAGAAACCAATCGTGTTCGAAAGCGGCAGCGCCGAGATCCGTGACGAGTTCAAACCAGTCCTCGATGCCTGCGCCGATGTGTTGAAGTCAAACCCTTCGTTGGTGATGAACGTCAGCGGTCACACCGATGACACCGGCCCGACCGAGATCAACCTGGCGCTGGCAAACGACAGAGCGGCCGCCATCGTCGACTACTACGTCGAAAACGGGATCGAGACCAGCACCTTCCAACTCATCGCCGTCGGCGACGACAAGCCAATCGATTCCAACGACACCGACGAAGGACGACAATCGAACCGAAGAGCCGACCTGGAGTTCGTCGGCATCTTCGACGACGTCATCACCGAGTCGGGCAGGTCGGGGAACTAGCTGCTATTTGCGCTAAAACCAGCGGCGCACGGTGGGGCCAAAAACCGTATGAGCTCCGCTCCCTCCCGTCGGGGTGTTCGCCGTCCCGCGCCAACTACAGGTTCCTGAGCCAAGGCGTGACGATCTGAATGAACCGTCGTCTGTGGTAACAGACACGTCGTCGTTGGTATGCCGTCATACCAATGTCAGGGAGGCGAACAGTGATGACAGAGCTGGGTACAACTATGCAGTTTCTCAACGGGAGTCACTGATGGCCGAGCTCTTCGACGAAATCGCCGCGGTTCTCGAGAGCAGGTCCGCCACGCGGGCCATGGCCAGCGCCACCAGCACAGTCAACGAGCCATGGGCGGGAAACGCCGCGGTTCTCGGTGTTCCTGCGTTGCTGACCAGTCTGATCCGTTCCCTTGACGACCCAGCCACTTCCGCCGCCGTCACACGATCTATTCAAATGGTCGACACGCACCGGCTCCAAGACACCGGTGCAACAATTGCGGCACGGGCCTACGAACCGATCGGTTCCCAAGTCAGCGAACTCCTGCTCGGTCGTCGACTCCCGCAATTGGCAGCCAGCATCGCAGCAGAAGCGGGAATCGCCCCAGAACACGCGGCGATACTGATACCCATCTCAACCTGGGTGCTCATAGCCTCGATCGCCGACCGCTACGGCAACCAACTCGACCGAGCCTCCGCACTCTCGATCCTGCGAGACGAACACCAAGACCTCGTTGAAAACGGTTGGGGACCATGGATCTCGGCAAATATCCAAACCCACGAGCGGCAGTATCCGCTACCGTCCCACCGCGACGCAGGCCGCAACGGTGCCGACACCGGCATCGTGGATACATCCGGGTTCCGTGATGTGGCTCGTTCCGCCCTGGCCACCGTCGACCGTTCGTTTCCCTCCGACATCGTTGATGGGTCGGTACCGCCCTCTCGGACGAGCGAGGAGTGGCCAGTCTCGGCCCGGTCCGCTCCAGCGTCATCCGTCATGTCCGACCCGGCTGAGCTCCCGCCGGTCTCATCATCAAGGCAGGATCCAGGGGATTTCAACGTCTCCTTCGAGTCGTCCGGAAGTGGATCGAACCGACGGGTCAAGATCTTCACTCTGGCCGCGGTTGCACTGTTGTTGGCCATCGGCTTTGTTGGCTTGACTTGGTTGCGTTCCACCAATCCTTGGCCGGACTCAGCCGAGGAATCACCGTCGGCTGCTATCGCCGTGCGTCAACCAGATTTCGGGACCGACGCCGATCCGGGGTTGGCCGATGCCGCCAACGACGGGTCGCTCCCGACGACTGGGCTCCAGGCTGACCAAGCTCTCAGCTATGAGGTAGAGATGGGGGACCCACTCGGGCAACTGGACGCTTCTGGCGTTGCCGCCTTGCGGTTCGACCCCGATGCCGGAAAGGTTTGCTACAACATCACTACCGACGACATCGAACCCCCGTACTCCGCCCACCTCCACGAAGGTCCGCCGGGGGTCGAAGGCAAACTGGTCGTCGACTTGGGCACCATCGGCAACGGCACCGAAGGCTGCATCGACGCCAGTTCAGTTGAGTTGGGGGCCGTCTTGAGCCTGCCGGCCGGCCACTATGTTGAAGTAGTCGACCCGGGAAGCAATCTCACGATCCGTGCCCAGCTTTCCGATGCGCCGATGCCAGCACAACCCGAGGTCAACATCGAGTTCAGCCCTGACGGTTATGGCGCCGAGGCCATCATCGCCGATGGCGCCATCTATCTAGAGGGGGCCGTGAAGGACAAAGCCACGAGGGATGCGCTGGTCGCTGAATTGATGGGGCTAGATCGATCCCGAATTGTCGTGGTCGACAATCTTGAGATTGTAGCGAGTGCCCAGCTCCCGACCGGACTGTTCTTCGTTGAAGACGACATCCTGTTCGATATCGGCTCCGACCAATTCGATGCAGAGGGAACGGTACTTGAAGACATCGCTGTGCTCTTAATTGGCAAGCCGGGGTGGGGCATGACAGTCATCGGACACACCGACAGCGAAGGCGACGAAGCGCGAAACGAAGAACTCTCTCTGCGGAGAGCTAACGCTATACGATCGGCTCTTGTCGAACTTGGTGTCGAATCCGCTCAACTTAGGACCGAGGGAGCGGGATCTTCGGTACCGATAGCCGACAACTCGACCGCAGAAGGCCGGGCCGCCAATCGAAGCATCGAGTTCCTTATCGAACGCAGCTAACCGCCTCCCCAAGCACCCACCGAGACCCCCACACGTGAGGCCAAAAGGCGACGCAGGTCCAGAAGACTTGTCCAGGATCGACGTTGAGCCAACGGTCGTTCACCGCACCGCCGCGGCTGCGGGAGGCCCTCTCGCGAGAGGTGACAAAGACCCACCAGGCCGACACAAAGGAATTCAACATGGACCGACAACGACACGCTACAGTGCATGGTGCTAGGGATTGAACGGTGACAGACATGGGCACAGCCAGGCGGCGGCCAAACCCCGCTCTACATCAGAATCGACATCAGAATCCACGTCAGAACCGGAGCATTCAGCTCCATAGTTCTCGCATTGGCGTGGCCCGGATCTGCTGATGGCCGAGTTGTTCGACGAAATTGTAGCAGTGCTGGAAAGCAGACCTGCCGCAGCGGCTATGGCAAACCTCACACGGGTAGCCAACGCACCGTCGTCGGAAAATGGAGCCGCTGTGGCGGCCAATGCCGCCGTACTCGGAGCGCCGCTCATTATCGCAAAGCTGGCCGACTCGCTCTACGACTCGAACACCTCACCACTGCTTTTGAGAGCGATCCGGACCGTCAACTCTGTTCGCTTGCAGGACCCCGGGGCCGCCATCGAAACAGGGGCCCACGATCCCATCGGGACCCAAACCGCCGATGTTCTCCTCGGAGCACAGCTGCCGGCGGCTGCGCGCTCGATCGCCACAGAAACAGGGTTGAACACCGCCCAAGTATCCTCGCTGATCCCGATTTCGGCGTGGGCCGTCACCGCATCCATCGCCGACCGCTACGGCAGCCGAATCGACCGGCAAACGCTGACGTCGATCCTTGAGTCCGAACGCTCAGACCTCGTGGCCAGCGGCTGGGGACCGTGGATCGATACGGTGGCACACCAGGCCCCAGCAGCAACCATGACGGGCCAGCTCTCAAAGATCGATCTGTTGCCAAAACCCCGATCGGCCGAGTACCCGCCGCCGCTGGACAGAAGTGCTCGTGAACAGGGTGGCCTGCCCCTTAACAGCATTGACAGCGCCCGGCCGTTGGATAAAGCCACCACGGCCACCGGATTGGCTTCAGCCACCAACGGCAAAAGTGCGTCGCAGATACACACTCGCCCCGCAACGTCGGCCAACAATAGGCCAACCTCACCGGGCGTTTCCTCGCCGGCCAACCCTTCTGACGACTACAACGTTGCCATTCGATCGTCTCGCGATGAGTCAAACTCTCGGGGCGGTTTCTTCGCGCTTCTCGGTATTGCCGCCATTGCCTTGATCGGATTGGGAGCCGTGATCTGGTTTCTATCCCAAGGACCGTCGACCGAAGCCACCGATGACCCTCCAACGTCTGGCGCGTCGAACGATGAAGATGGCGCAGCGTCGCTCGGAAGTGGCACCGAAGAAAGCTCCGCCACCACGAACGCGGCGACCGATGGCCAGCCGTCTGGCGCTCTTCCGGCCGACGCTCAACTCGCCTACCAAATCGAGATGGACGACCCGCTTCAGAGAGCAGACGCCACCGGTGTGGCGGCGCTCCAGTTCAATCCCGATGCCGGCGAACTTTGCTACAACGTCACCACCGAAGGTCTTGGAGCTCCCTACGACGCCCATATCCACGTCGGTCCCCCTGGAGTCAAAGGCGGAATCGTCGTCGACTTCAGCCCGCTAACCGACGGTGAAGAACGTTGTGTTGACGTCGCGGCCACCGATATGGAAGCCATTCTGACCTTCCCCGCCGCCCACTACGTCGAGATGCACGACCCAAGTGGCGATTTCACTATTCGAGCCCAGTTGTCGGACGGCCCACTACCGGAGCCCGAGAGCGACGAAGACCTCACCTTCGATCCGCTCGGCGGCGGCGCAACGACTACGATTTCGTCAGGCCAAATCCTGCTCGAGGGTGAGGTCGCCGACCAGGCCACCGCCGACCGACTGGTGGCCGAGGTGTCGGGGCTCGATGAGTCCCGGATTCTCGTGGTCAACGATCTCGAAATCGTCGAGGGCGCTCCGCCGCCAACCGGCCTGATCTCAGTCGATGCCGAGGTCCTTTTCGACGTCGACTCAACCGATCTGAGCGAAGGAAATACGATCATCGAGGATCTGGCCCTGCTCTTCAACGCCCGGCCAAGTTGGTCGATGCTGATCATTGGCTATACCGACAACTCCGGCACCGACGTATACAACCTGGAACTTTCGCTCGGCCGAGCTGACGCGGTGCGCGCAGCGCTCGTCGAGTCCGGGATCAACACCACCCGGCTGAGAATCGAAGGTGCTGGGTCTAACGACCCAATCGGCGATAACTCGACACCGGAGGGCCGAGCCGAAAACCGACGGATCGAATTCGACATCTTCCGCGACTAACGAACTGGCCGGTGAACTGCGCCGCCCAGACGGCCATCCATGCCTCCAACTCAATGGGCTAGTAGGAAACGGGCGGACCTTGAGCCGCTCAACTAAGCTGCGAGCGTTCTAACGGCTGAACACTTCGGAGCGTGCGTCCATGGCAGAGGTACAGGGGTCGATTCTCGGCAATGCAGTCCTTCGGAGGGAAGACCCTCGGCTGCTTACCGGTGACGACAAGTTCACCGCCGATCTGGCGGCGGACGGCGTGGCCTACATCCACTTCGTGCGGTCGTCGTTCGCTCATGCCACCATCGTCTCGACCGACATCGCCGAAGCCGCCGGTATGCCGGGAGTCGTCGGTGCGTGGACGGCCGAGAACTTGGAGATGGCCGACTTCCAAGGCTTCCCCATGTTTCCGCCGGAGTTCAACCGACCGCCGCTGGCCAAGGGCAAAGTTCGCTTCGTCGGTGACATCGTCGCCGCCGTCGTTGCGGAAACCCGGGAGCAAGCCGCAGATGCCGCCGAGGCCGTCGTCGTCGAGTACGAACCGATTCCCGCCGTAGTCGACATGGAGAAAGCGCTCGAAGAAGGGACACCGATCCTGTTCGAAGCTCACGGCTCCAACCTCGTGTTCGAAACCGCCATCGAAGCCGACGGAGACCCGTTGGAAGGCGCCGACCGTGTCGTGGAAGGCCGGATCGTCAGCCAACGGTTGGCCGGTGTGCCGATGGAGCCCAACGGCTGCCTCGCTATCCCCGCCGACGACCATCTGACGATCTGGATGTCGAGCCAGAACCCGATAGCTGTTCGCGATGCCATCGTTGGCCAACTGGGACTCGATCCGGAGAAGGTTCGGGTTGCCGCCCCTGCGGTCGGCGGGGGATTCGGTCCGAAGGCCGGCGCCTACGTCGAGCACTTCCTGACCACCAAACTCGCTCAAGACCTCGATCGTCCGGTCAAATGGGCCGAAGAACGGTCGGAGAATATGGTCTCCCTCGTACACGGGCGAGCCATGATTCTGTACGCCAAACTCGGCCTTACCGACGACGGGGTGATCACCGGGCTCGATGTCGATGTGGTCGCCGACGGCGGCGCATACCCGGGGATCGGGGCCTTCCTCACCATGTTCACCCAATGGATGATCCAAGGGGTGTACGACATCCCCAAGATCGGTTATCGGGCCCGGTCGGCGGTAACCAACACCACGACCACCGGGGCGTATCGGGGCGCCGGTCGTCCCGAGGCGACCCAGATGCTGGAGCGCATCATCGACATCGCAGCCGACGAACTCGGCATCGATGCCGGCGAGATCCGGCGAAAGAACTTTCTGCAACCCGAAGCCTTCCCACTCACCACCCTTGGGGGCGCAAACTACGACAACGGCGAGTACGAAAAGTCGCTCGACGCCGCCCTGAAGGCAGCCGACTATCAAGGCCTGCTGGCCATGCAGGCCGAGCGCCGGGCTTCCGGAGACACCAAACAACTGGGCATCGGACTGTCGGCCTACGTCGAGATCACGGCGCCGGCCGGACTTCACGTCGAGTACGGGGCTGTCGAGGTCAACGAAGATGGCACGGTGGTCGCCCGGGTCGGGACCAGCTCCCACGGCCAGGGTCACGAGACGGCGTTCTCGATGATCGTGTCCGACATGCTCGGCGTGCCGATGGACGATGTGACGCTACTCCAGTCGGACACCGACGAAGTACCTCGGGGCCAGGGAACGATGGGGTCACGTTCGCTTCAGGCCGCAGGCTCAGCGGTCCACGTGGCCTCCGAGACGGTGCTGGCCAAAGCGAAAACGTTGGCCGCACACCTGCTCGAAGCCAACGAGCCCGACATCGTGACCGCCGACGGAGGCCTGCAAGTCACCGGTGTTCCATCGTCGAACATGACCTGGGCCGATCTGGCGCAGGCGGCGAACGACGATTCGAAACGACCGGACGGCATGGAGCCCGGACTGGCCCACGAACTCGACTTCGACGGGACCGACGCCACGTTTCCCTTCGGTGCCCACGTCTCACTGGTCGAAGTCGACACCGAGACCGGCGAGGTGCAGATGCTGCGCCACATCGCGGTCGACGACTGCGGCAGGATTCTCAATCCGCTGTTGGTCACCGGACAGCAGCACGGAGGGATCGCTCAAGGTGCAGCGCAGGCACTGTTTGAAATCGTGGCATACGACAACGATGGCAACCCGATCACCAGCAACCTGATGGACTACGCCATACCCTCAGCCGCCGAGCTTCCCTCGTTCGAAGCGACGAACACCGAGACGGCCAGCCCCCGCAATCCGTTGGGGGCCAAGGGAGTCGGCGAGTCGGGAACCATCGGTTCGACGCCAGCTATTCACAATGCGGTCGTCGATGCGGTATCCCATCTCGGCGTCCGCCATATCGATATGCCTCTTACCGCCCAAACCGTGTGGCAGGCGATCCAGGACGCGGCGGCCCAGTAAGGCCGGGCTCATGCGCTGTGAGCGTCAGACATCTCGGGGGAGGCGTCGTCATAGAGCGGCCGATGAGCCGAGATGCCGTCGAGCCACTGTGCCCGGGCCAGGGCGTTGAGAAAGAGGTTGAATCGCATCTGTTTGCGAGTCGTCTCGTCGGCAACGAAGTCTTCGACGTAGGAGACCATGCACCGTGCGGCGTCGAGGGTCTCCCGACTGCCCGGCTGCCAGTCGTCGGTCAAACTGCCTTCCCAGTACCGTTTGTACAGGACGGCCCGTTCGTCGTAGTGGAATCGTCCGAGGAGCGACAGCCCGAACAGCCACGCCCGTTCAGCGTGGATCAACCCTCCGGGCACCCGAATGGATGCCGCATGTGATCGGACGGTTTCCGTTCGGATCAACGACTTGAAGCTCCCGTTGAACAACCCCGACCAGAACAGGCGCAGCGACAGGCCGCGTGCCTGATCGCCGTCAAACTCAGGGACCAGCGGTAGGTTCGGCTCATCGCGCTCCGGTTTCCGGTTGTCGTCGATGTCGAGGCCGAGCACTCGCCCGGTGCACAGAACTGCACCCGGATCCGCCTGAAGCGTTTCGACCAGATACCCGGTCGACCTGGCCGGCACGGTGTCGTCGTGAGGCATGATGCGAAAGAAGTCGGTCTCGACCCGACTCATGAGAAAGTTGACATTGTGTAGCCAGTCGCCACCGTCGTCATGAGCGAAGACCCTCACGTTCGGCTCGCCCGAGAACTCGTCGCGGAGGCGGTCGGCGGCATCATCCAATAGGTGCTGGTCCGAGCAGACGACCGATCCGCCGACCTCCACGTGATTCCAAATGTTGTTGCGCACGATGTCGAGATGACGACTCGTCCGGTACATCGGTATCAGGCATGTCACCGGCGTCAGGTCGAGCCCTCCCGAGATCGTCTGGCTCATGTCCCCTCCAGATGAGCATTGACCTTCGAGGCGGCGTCGAGTGCGAACATCGGGGCGGTGCAGTACTTTCCGGTTTCGATGCTGATCCACCCATCGGTGGCGTTGACGCCGATGTCGGCCCGATCGTGGAGACCACTTTTTGGATCGTCGATGTCGGTGTTGCCAACCGCCATGATGTATCCGCCCCCGATGCGAGCGCGCCGCTCCAAACCATCCATTCGACCGACCTGGGGAATCAGTCCGGCTATTCCGGCGAACGACTTCTTCAACATAAGATCGCGGTCGATCCGATCGATTCGATCACTCAAGGGTTCGAATCCCACTTCATCGGTGAGACCGACCGAGCATGCCGGATACCACGAGACATAGGTGCGGGCTCCGTCGTAGTTCACCACGTCTCCGTACGGCCCGAGGACTGCGGTGGTCGACGGGAGCCCGTCAACGATCGTTCCACCGATATCGATGGCCGCTTTCCACCGCCAGAGCCACGGCGTGTCGTCGGTCAGGCCAAGATCGGCATCGAGGCGAACCCGTCCCTGCCACAACGCGTTGACGACCGAGTCAAAACTCAACGACTCTTCGCCACCGTTTCCGTGGCTACGTCGCTCCTCGGCGTTGGGCCGTGATCCGGCGGCAGTCACCCGCACACTGAAGGCGCCGGGAGATCGTAGGCGGGAGCGGTCTACCGTCGCGGCCCCGACGATGTCGGTGTCGCCGACGAATTCGATTCGCTCGTGGGCCAGCACTGCAGCCCCGATGATGGCCGATAGCTGGTGAGTGTCGACCGCTACTTCGCAGGTCTGAAATACGGCTTGGGTGTCATCGGCATAACATGCCGGCCAATCGCCTCGATCGAGACGCTCCGACGGGCAATGATCGTCTTGTTGGTCACTGACCAGCCGATCTACGGCCATGAAGTGGTCGGCAATCTGGTCGGCGGGTCGTTGACTGTCGACCGGGACGATGTAGACGAACGGGTCTGAGCGGCGGACCCGATCTTGGCTTATGCCGGTCAGCTCCTCGACTATGGGTAGGAACGAGCGCGAACCTTCGGCCACCAGTTGGTGGGTTCGGTCGTCGCTGGTTGCGGCGTATACGTACCCCAGGTGCAGCTTGCCCTCGTTGTGTAGGCTCGCTCCGGCCATCGGATAGGAGGCCTTGTCGATCAACATCACATCGTGGCCGAGTTTGGCCAGTTTCAAGGCGGTGAGACTGCCGGCGAATCCGGCGCCAAGAACGCCGATACGAGGATGGGTAGCGGTCCGACGGGGTACGTGTACCAACGAGGAGTCTCCACGAGTCGTCCGCCGACTTCCAGGTTGAGGGCATAGTAGCTGTTGATGACCGAGGGACCGCGCACCGTTCGGTGGCTCCACCCGCCGGACTACGACGACTTCGTCACCGCCCGGCTGCTGGGCGGTGCCCTCGACTGAGCAGGATCTCCCCGCCACACCGGCAGCGAGCGATCTCTCTGGTTAGATCGACCTCAACTAACACCGTCGTCGGTCAAAGATACCCACACCGATGTGATCGGCCCGGCTCAGCGCTTCGGTGTACACCGCTTATGGAGTCGGCCGATCGACCTCTCCACACTGAAGTTTGTGTGAAGGAGCGGCATCGGGGATCGAGCGTTACCCCTATGCCAACAGACGTCAGGAGTCGGTATGCGGGTTGGTGTTGTTGGGTGTGGATATTGGGGGTCAAAACATGTTCGGGTGATGTCCGACCTGCCGCTGGTATCAGAAGTGGTCCTCATCGACGGCCGACCCGAGATTCGTTACGCGGTCGGCCAAGACTTCCCTCGCGCTCTGCAGCGGGCCTCGATAGCGGAGGCCATGGACAACGTCGATGCCGTGGTCATCGCCACGCCGCCGGAGTCCCACCTCGACGTAGCGCTCGAAGCGATCGAGGGCGGCAAACACGTTTTGGTCGAAAAACCGATGACCGTGAGCGTCGCCGATGCTAGAACGCTGATAGCGGCAGCTGCCGAAGCCGAGGTCACCCTGGCCGCCGGCCACACCTTCGTCTACAACACCGCTGTTCAGATGCTGGCCGATGTGGCCCAATCCGGCCAGCTCGGCCAACTCCACTACCTCGATGCCGCCAGGCTAAACCTCGGCCTGTATCGCCACGATGTCAACGTGCTGTGGGACTTGGCCGCTCACGACATATCGATTGCCAACCTGATCGTCGGCGACTACCCGGACTCGGTGTCGGCTTGGGGACTCCGCCATACAGCTCAGTTCTCCGAAGATGTGGCGACGCTGCGGATGGTGTTCGACCGTCAACAGGTCGAAGCGACGGTTCGAGCCAGCTGGCTCGATCCCCTAAAAGTTCGGCGAACCACCGTTGTCGGCTCCGAAAAGATGGCGGTGTACAACGACATCGACCCCGAAGAACGGATCAAGATTTTCGATCGGGGTCGGGAGGAACAGCAAAATCTCACGGCCGTCTCGGCCGACGCCAACAAGTTGGCGATGACCTACCGGTACGGAGACATCGTCGTCCCGTTCGTCGACTTCCGCGAACCGCTGCGACGTCAGGCCAACGACTTCTTGGAATGCGCGCTCACCGGACGAACGCCGGTTTCCGGCGGCGCCGAAGGCATGGCGGTGGTAGCCGTACTCGAGGCCTCCGACCGTTCGCTGGCCGAGAACGGTGCCCCCGTCACTGTTGACCTACCAGGCCGTTCGACCCAGTCACCGATGGCCGCCTGACCACCCCACGATCACCGGAGACCCACGTGAGTACGATCAGTAGACAACTCAAGCCGGTCGCGTTCCTCGATCTCGCAGCCCTTCACCAACCGCTGCGGGAACGGCTAGACGCAGCCTGGCGACAGACGGTAGACGAGTCTGCCTTCATCGGGGCCGCCAGCGTCACCCAGTTCGAACAACGATGGGCCGACTACTGCGGAACGGCCCACTGCGTCGGGGTAGCAAACGGAACCGACGCCCTCGAACTGGTGCTCGCAGCCCTCGACATTGGAGTTGGCGACGAGGTCATCGTCCCAGCCAACACGTTCGTGGCGACAGCCGAGGCGGTGGTCACCGCCGGCGCGACGCCGGTGTTCGTCGACGTCGACCCGTCGACGCTGCTCGTCACCCCCGAACTCGTCGCCGAGGCGGTAACCCCGGCGACGAAAGCGGCCATGATCGTTCACCTCTACGGGCAGATCCCCGACATGCGGGGCCTGGCCGGCGTCGCCGACGAGGCGGGCATCCACCTCATAGAAGACGCCGCTCAAGCCCATGGCGCCACCTTCGATCATCGACCGGCCGGCAGCTTTGGCATCGCTGCAACCTTCAGCTTCTACCCGGGAAAGAACCTGGGGGCGTTGGGCGACGCCGGCGCGGTGGTAACCAACGATGAAGAGGTCGCCGAGCGGGTTCGCACCCTGGCCAACCACGGGCGGGGCCACCACCTGTTGCACACCTACCGCGGCCGCAACAGTCGACTCGACGGCATCCAGGCCGCGGCGCTCTGCATAAAACTCGATCACCTTGACGACTGGAATAGCCATCGGCGGACCGTTCACCAGCTGTACCTCGAACGGTTTGCCGACTCGCCGATCGAGGTGCTCCAAACCATCCCCGGCAGCCTTCCCGTCCACCACCTCGAAGTGATCCGCCTTGACGATCGAGATCGGGTGCGGGACGAACTCGAACGGTCAGGCATTCAGACGGGCATCCACTATGCCCTTCCATGTCACAAGCATCCCGCCTTCGCGGAGTTGGACAGACGCCCGTTGCCGGTCGCCGAGCGGGCGGCCGGTAGGCAGATGTCGATTCCGATGCATCCGACCCTGAAAATCGATGAGGCCCACATGGTGGCCTCCGCCCTAATGGAGCTGTTATGAAACTAGGACCGCGATTCAGTAAAAAAGGCTTTGCCCCATCGGTCCCGGCACTCGACGCAGAAGACGTTTCTGAGGCCGAGATTGAGACCGAGGAAGAGGAAGAGGTCGTCATCGACATTGACGACGACCTAGGCGACGACACCGAGGACGCAATCGATCATCTCGGTAATCCTGACGAAACCGACGAAACCGACGAAACCGACGAAACCGACGAAACCGACGAAACCGACGAAACCGACGAAACCGACGAAACGAGTGTTGCCGACGGCGAACCGATCGTCGCCCCGTCGGATCAGCCGAACTCAACCGCGGTGCAAGAGACGGAATCTCCCGTTCGGTCGGAACTCGAAACGGTAACCGAGGCCGAGCGCAGCCAGAAGATTCAACCGGAAGTTGACTGGACGTTTCGCAGTTTCGCTCGGGTTGCGAAGCCGGTACTCGCCGTCGTGGCCGGCTTCGGCCTACTCGGATAC
>CALIFY010000008.1 GCA_938021675.1 uncultured Acidimicrobiales bacterium | reverse complement strand
TGGCTCCGTTCTCTGCACTCATCGCGTCCTCCTCGCCACCGAAAATGGCTGAGCATCCTCTCGATCGGCACGTTGCGGCGGGCTATGAAAGCCCGAGGTCAACATGGGGCAGACGTTTGAAGCGTCGGGAACGTGGCATGTCGCTGCCTTGAGGGCCATGAGTCGGTTATCGAGAGTCTCGAGATCCTCCCGCTACTGGGACGGGGCGGATTGCCAAAACAGTCATCGCCAACCTCCGGGACAAACTTCAACAGGCGTGGCGTAAAAAAGACAACTAGGGTACAACCACCTACCCATGGACCGGCCGTTGTAGTCACTGGCGGTGCTGTCCGATTGCAATGGAGGACAAGAATGAAGCGATTATCCGCGCTCTTGGCGATCCTCGGATTGATTGCCACCGTGCTGACGGCGAGTCCGGCCTCTGCGGCCGACACCGAGTCAGCACCACCCGATGGTGATGCTGACTCGGCAACATCTGAGGAAGAACGTATCGAAGGAGCCGAAAACGGTACGGAAGAATCGGACGGAAGTGAGGAGGAGCCGGGACCATCCGATGATGGCGACAAGAACTCGGGGCCTCCTCAGATACTCGAAGATCCCGCACCGTCGACGACCGACCAAAAGGAGGTTGTTGAGAGTAAGACCGGTAGCTACCTCGTCGTGCTGGTCGAGGAGCCGTTGATCGCCGATACCGATGCCGAAGATCTCGATACCCCGACCGCCGAGGCCCGGGCCGATGAACTAGAGGCCGGCCACGATGAGGTGTTGACCGCAGCGGGGGTTGAAGTCAGCGACAAGGTTCAGGGCTTCACGAACGCAGTCAACGGCTTTGCCGCCACGATGTCGCACGATGAAGCGGTCACCGTCGCCGCCCAAAAAGAGGTGAAGCTTGTCATCCCCGATGAGTTGCACCAACACACCACCGATTCATCGGCAGAATTCCTCGGCCTAACCGCCGAGGGTGGCGCATACGATTCGGGTCTCGACGGATCAGGAGTCGTGGTCGGTGTGATCGACTCGGGCATCTGGCCGGAACATCCGAGTTTCGAGGACACCGGATTCCCGGAGCCGCCCGTCGTGTTGGAAGACACCCCGGAGAACCCGGCCTGCAACTTTGGCAACACGGCCCACAACCCCGATGACGCAGCCTTCACGTGTAACAACAAGCTCATCGGAGCGCGGCAGATGCTCGCCACCTATCGAGAGGTCTCCGGCGCAGAGCCAGACGAGTTCGACTCTGCTCGCGACGATGATGGACACGGTACGCACACGGCCTCTACCGCCGCTGGAAACGCCGGCGTCGAGGCTCAGATCTTCGGTAAGAACTATGGCGAGGTCAGCGGTATCGCACCGAATGCTCACGTCATTGCCTATAAGGCACTCGGCAACGGGGGTGGCTTCACCTCCGACCTGGTGTCGGCTATCGACCAAGCGGTTGCCGACGGTGTCGATGTCATCAACTACTCGGTTGGTGGTGGCCCCGGTCTCGATGGCGGCGACGCCATCGCATTCCTGTTTGCTACGAACGCCGGTGTTCACATCGCAACGTCGGCCGGGAACTCCGGCCCCGATGCGGTCACGATCGGCGGTCCGGCCGACGTGCCGTGGGTGACCTCGGTCGGCGCCAGCACGCAGGAACGTTTCCTTGAAGGAACGGCTCACTTGACCGATGGCGGCGACGTACGCGGTGCCTCCATCACCCCTCCACTCGATGAAAAAACTCCGCTGGTAGACGCTGAGGCGGCGGGAAGCGATCTCTGCCTGCCCGGCGAACTAGACGAGGCGGTTGTCGCCGGAAACGTCGTGCTCTGCCGTCGTGGGGCGATCGCCCGTGTGGCCAAGAGCGAAGCGGTCTTCGATGCCGGTGGGGTTGGCATGATCCTGTACAACAACGATGATGTTGGCGACCTGATCACCGATAACCACCCGGTGCCGTCGGTTCACGTCGACCAGACCGAAGGCCTGAAGGTAAAGGCGTATATCGCCGAGACCGACAGCCCGACGGTGACGATCCAATCCGGTGACATCGTTTCCCGTAAGGCGCCGAACATGGCCAGCTTCTCATCGCGAGGCGAGAACCCGACGGCAGCCGATCTCATCAAACCGGACATCACCGCTCCTGGGGTGCAGATCCTGGCCGGCGCATCACCATTCCCCGATCCGGGGCAAGTAACCGGTGAGCTTTTCCAGGCCATCGCCGGAACGTCGATGTCGAGCCCCCATGTGGCTGGTGTCTTTGCCCTGATCGATCAGGCCCACCCTGATTGGTCGCCGGCCATGGTGAAATCGGCGGTGATGACCAGCGCCTCGACGCAGGTTCGAGACAACGACCGGACCAGCCAGGCCACGCCGTTTGCCATGGGTGCCGGCCACCTCGATCCCGGTAACCCCGGTGACCAAGGATCGGCGTTCGATCCCGGCCTCGTCTACGACGCCGAACTCGCCGACTACGCGGCGTTCACCTGCGGAGCCGATGTCGGCATCTTTGGCGACGTGGTATGCGACTCACTGACGGCGACAGATCGGTCGTTCGATGCCAGTGACCTCAACGTACCGTCGATCGGAATTGCTGAACTGGCCGGCTCGCAGACGGTAACCCGAACGGTGACCAGCGTGGCCGAAGAAACCATTAGCTTCCGACCCCGGGTCGAAAAGCCTTCCGGATACGACGTGACCGTGTCGCCCACGGAGCTCACCCTTGCACCGGGAGAATCGGCATCCTATGAGGTAACGATTACCAACGACGGTTCCGGAGTGCCAGGTGAGTGGAGCTTTGGGCGCCTGAGCTGGCGTGGCGCAGGCTACTCGGTTTCAAGCCCGATCGCCGTACGCGGTGCGCTGCTCAGCGCCCCAGCTTCGGTAGCCGGTGCTGGCGCCGACGGATCTGAAACCTTTGACGTCACCTTCGGCTACGACGGACCGTACACCGCGGCCCCGCATGGCCTCGAAGCGTCTGTTAGCACCACCGGTGTCGTGGCCCAAGACCCGGATCAGAACTTCGATCCGACCGACGGCTTCGCTCAGACCCATATCTTCGATCTGACCGGAGCCGCGTTTTTCCGGTTGTCGTTGACTCAGGATGCCACCGAACCGGATGCCGATCTCGATATCTACGTGACCGATCCGGCTGGCGAGATCGTGGCCCAAAGCACGGCTGGCGGGACGAACGAGCTGATCGAGCTGGTACTCCCCGAAGCCGGAGAATGGACGGTATGGGTTCACGGCTGGCAGACCGTCGATGGTGATTCGCCGTACGACCTGTCGACCTGGACCGTCTCAGCCACCCCGGGAGGGAGCTTGTCGGTCGACGAGGCACCCGAGGCGGCGACTATCGGCGATATCGGCTCGATCGGAATCAGCTGGACCGGTCTCGAAAGCCAGAACTATTTGGGCGCCGTCTCCCATAGCGACGGCGACGGGATCATCGGTCTCACGCTGGTAGAAGTTACCGGCTAGACCTACCCTCCGCCGCAAACGAAGGCCCGGCCGGTGTCTACGCACCGGCCGGGCCTTCTGCGTTTTCTCGCAGCAGATCTCTGCTGCAATCGTCAGCGGCGAGGGGAAAATACTCCCACTCAGAGCGCGTTTTTGGGAGTGGTCAGCTGTTGACCGACGGTGGCTGCCGCGATGGGCTGTCGCATCGGGTCGGAGCGGCGAACTGGCCACCGGTGTGGTACCAGTAGCTCGTCCCACCGACGGTGAGTTGGATGGCCGAACCGTCGGTGAGGGCTTGGGTGTACTGCATGCCAGGCTGCGGGCAGCCGGCGCTCCCGTCGTTCCATTGAACGAGTTGAGCTGACTCGACGGTGATCTCCGTTGGGGCGATCGATTCGGATGCCGCCAGGTCGGCGACCGCCTGATCGATGAACGGCTGCAGACTGGTATCGATGGGTCCGCCTCCGGTAATCGGTATGCCACCGGAGTTCTCGACTGGCTCGGTACTGGCTGGTGCGTCGCTGTCGTCAGGGGCGGTACTGCTCGGTGTTTTTAACGTTGTAGGCGTCGTGGCAAGCGAGTCTTCCTCGACCGAAGAGGACGTGGTCGTGGTGTTGTCACCCGTCGTGTCATCGCTGGTCTTGTCTTCGGTGGTTGTGTCGTCAGCGGTTGTGGCACTGCCGGGAACGGCCTCGGAACTCGATGGCGTTGTCGACGCGATCGTGTCCGTAGCGTCGGTATTGTCGGCATCTCCGCCGCAGGCTGCGGCCAGCAGCACGGTGGCGGCGAAGATGAGAGCGGGGCGGTGAATCATCGATCCTCCAAAAGGGGTCGAGATTGTCTCGGGGGTTGATCGATTTTATCGGCTGCGATTGGTGGCGTCTGGTCGGGCCCCGTTTGTCTTGCGACGATCGAGTCGACCCATGGCGATCGCCCCCAACACCGGTCCTGGGGCGAGCATGGCGAAGGCCACACCCCACCCGGCAGCATCGCGGACCACCGGCACAAAGAAGATGCTAAACACCGTGAGCACAAACCCGCTCGCCAACTGCATGGTAAGCGCCGTTCCGACCAGATGCCGGGGGATGGTCTCGGTCACGATGGTAGAAAACTGCGCGCTGTCGGCAACCACCCAGAACCCCCAGATGAGGCCGGCCGCCATCACGATCGGCCACGGCAGTGACACGAGGAACCCGGTTACCAGCGCGGCGGCGGCCGACCAACGCATAGCCAGTCCGGCGGCCGCGGCCCGAGAGGTTCGATCGCTCAGCAACCCGGCATAGATCGAGCCGGCCGCACCACTACCGATAAGCCCGAATGCGGCGAAACTGGCCGCCCGGTTCGAGGAAAACACATCGCCATAGAAGGCGGCGGCCCAGGCCCACAGTGCGTAGAGCTCCCACATGTGTCCGAAGTAGCCGGCTGTGGCCAATCGAAACTCGCTGTTGCCGATGATTTCACCGAGCTGTGTCAGCGAAACCGGTGATCGTGGCGGCACATGAGGCCCGTCCCGGCCGGCGGTCTCGGCCAGTACACCACCCGCCAGCGTCAGTGCCGAGGCGAGGAGGATCGTCGCTCGCCAGTCGAGCCCGCCGACGCCATTCAGGAGGTGGGGGAGCGCGGAACCGAGGGTTAGCGCTCCAACCATCACGCCGAGGGCGAGTCCACGTCCGGAGCGGAACCAGCTCGACATCGCTTTGAGCGCCGGTGGGTAGACGGCGGCCAAAAACGAGCCGGTCATGAATCGAATGAGCAAGGCGGGCCAGAACCCGCTGACGAAGACCAGTAGCGCGTTGGCTATCGCCGCCCCGGCGGTGCCGGCCAGGAGTAGCCGCCGAGGTCCAACGCGGTCGGCGATGCCGAGCCCGGCAGACAACGCCGCGCCGACCACAAATCCGAGCTGGACGACGATTGTGAGCCAGCTGGCCTCGGTCCGCGACAACGTCCAAGCCTCTTCGAGCTGGCCGAGTACGGCTGCTGTCGAAAACCAGGTGCTCATGGCCATGACCAAGGCGAACGCCAACACCGCAAGTTGTGTGCGTTGCTCGCCGCTCATCGAGGACGGGGTAGTTGTCGCAGAGATACCAGTAGAACAGCAAAGTGCACCGTAGTGTTCCCCGGTCGCCCTCGAGACGTCGAGTTCCGGTCGGTTGCTGCCGACGCCGTACACTGCTGTCATGTTGATTCTGGTACGACGGGTTTCAGGTGCCCTCGGTCTTGCTGGCCTGATAGCGATGCTGTTCCGGCTTAAAGGCCAAGGTGGCGTGCCACCGCAAACCGGTGGCTGGCGTGAGGTTACCGAGGCAGAACTACAGCTGTGAGAATCGCCCTCGTTGGACTTGGGACCACCGGCTCGCACGTGGCCCGCCAACTGCGGAGCGCCGATATCGAACAACTCGATCTGTTCGACACCGACGCCGATCGCATACACCAGGTGCGAAAAGCGGTCGATCCCTCACTCGAGGGTTCCTCGGCGGCGCCCGATCCGCGGAACCCGCCGGTGGTGACCATCTTGGCCACCCCATGTGGAACTCACGCCGAACTGGCGGCTGAGATGTTGTCTGCCGGGAGCCACGTCGTGTCGTTGTCCGACGACCCGATCGAGGTTGAGGCGATGCTGGCGCTCGACGATATCGCTCGGGATCGTGGCCGCTCGTTGGTTGTCGGGGCCGGATTCTGTCCTGGTCTGACCGGCGTCCTGGCCCGCTATGCCGCCGGTCAGCTCGACGTCGTCGAAGAGATCAGCGTTGCCAGGGCTGGCACCGCTGGGCCGGCGTGTGCCCGTCAGCACCATCGTGCGCTGAAGACCACCGGCCGCGATTGGTTGGACGGCAATTGGGAGATCCGCCGCGGCGGGTCCGGTCGTGATCTCGCCTGGTTTCCCGATCCCATAGGCGCCCGGGATTGCTATCGAGGTGCCCTCTCCAGCCCCATTCTGCTGCAACGCCAGTTCCCCCATGCGCAACGAATCTCTGCTCGTGTGGCCGCCACCCGTCGCGATAGGTTGACCAGCGGCCTGCCCATGCTTCGGAGGCCACATCGTGATGGCGGACCGGGTGCTGTTCGCGTCGAGGTGCGAGGTCGGCTACAAGGTGCGGTCGAGACCATCGTCTATGGCGTGATGGATCATCCGTCGGTTGCGGCCGGGATCGTTGCCGCCGTGGTCGCGGTCACCGTCGGTCGAGGTCGTGCCCCGATCGGGGCCGACGGTTTGGCCCGCTGGGATGACCCATCCGGGATGCTTACCGAGTTGCACCGACGAGGGGTAAAGGTGGCGGCGTTCGGTGGGCAGATCGACGCCGGAGCCCTCTGACAAATCGGTCTGTTTGGCCCAAAGACTCGCACATCCCTCAAGATTCGCCGCCCCGAGGTCGATCAAGTACACGGAGAATATTCGAGTTTTTCCTCAAGTTCTGATCGTCCCATGTCGAGAACTCCAAGTGTTATATGGAGGACAACCGAAGGGTGCAAACGAACATGGGCGACAACGACACGCCGGTCGATGCCGAACGGCATGCAGAACTCAATGCTCGAATCGAAGCTCACTTGCCGCTGGTGAAGCACGTGGTATTCCAAGTAGCGGTCCACTTTCCCCGTCACGTCGACCGCGAGGAACTCGCTCGGGCTGGTTCGCTCGGTCTTGTCGAGGCGGCCCGCCGCTACGACGAGAGCCGAGGTGTGCCATTCGAGCGTTTCGCGGCGCAACGCATTCGAGGTGCCATCCTCGACTCGGTCCGAGCGACAGATTGGGCGCCCCGTTCGGTTCGACTATTGGCCCGCAAGCTGGAAAACACCGAGCAGCACTTGGCCACCGAGCTGGGCCGAGTTCCGACCAATGATGAGATGGCCGGTGCCCTCGGTGTGAGCCACAAAGAACTGGCCCGCCTTCGGGAGCGGCTGTTTCGTTCGGTTGTGTTGGCCCTCGATCACGAGACCAGCGAAGACGCAGAGGAAGACCTCACCCTGGTCGATGTCCTCAGCGACCAGCGGACCGTCGAACCACCGGACGAGCTGGAGGCTCGCGAACTCCACACCTACCTGCGGGATGCGGTCAAGTTGCTACCCGAGCGGCAGCGATTCGTCATCGTCGGCTACTTCTTGGAAGGCAAGACGTCTCAGGATCTGGCCCGATTCCTCGGGGTAACCGAATCTCGGGTATCTCAGCTTCGGAGCGAGGCGCTCCGCAATCTGAAGTTCGGGATTGAAGCTCAGTACGGTGAGGCCAATGCCGAAGACCAGACGGCGACAGCGCCGGTTGGTCGGGTCGCAAAACGGCAGGCGGCGTACGTCAGCGAGATCGGCGTCGCATCGGACTGGAAGCACCGGCTCAGCCGCTGGGATGACCAGTACGAAGTGCCGTCCGATCCGGTATTGCCGGTGAGGCGAATCCGCGCTGGTTCCAAGCACTAGACCGGTACGGCCCCGGAGGTCGACCACGACCTGCCGGCACTCCGGGAGACTCGCTTCCTAGGAGCGTGTTTCGCTGGGCGGTTCGGGGTTAGAAGACGGCAGCTGCTTGCCAGCGATCTAAGAGGGACGCCTCGCCAAAGATCTCAAGCCTGCTCGGGGGGATTCGCCCCCACAGGAACAGCAGCAGATCGGACATGGACCCCTTGGCTGCAACGTCGCCTTTGGCGTGGGTCCGCTCCCATGCGACCTCTTCAGCATTCAAGGTCAGCATCCACTCGCCATCGTCGATGTCGGTGGCGTGAAGGTGGAGCGTTTCGCCGGTTCCGGCCAGGGTGGCGAACTGCATCCGGTGTGGTGTGAACACTTCAAGGACTTCGTCGACCCCGTCGCGCGCTTGGCGGGGATCGATGGGGTCCGGTCTGGCGGTCGCCGTTTGAGCATCCCAACGGTGCATCGATACTTCGTGTCCGAGTCTGCGAACCCACCACCGTGCCGGCTGCGGCCCGGTGAAGGTGTGGTGGAGGGCGTCAAGATCGAGGGAGGCCAACCGGTCGAGTAGCTCGTCTCGACCGGTGGCGTACCAATCGAGGACTTCGTCGCCGGGTGGAGGCTCGGGGACCGAGGAACGCGATGGCGACTCCTCGGGCGTCGCTTGGAGGCAGAGACGGGCGAAGCGGAACACCCACCCGGTATGGCCGAGCACCGATCGGACCGTCCACCCATCGAGGTGAGGGATGTCGAGGTCGAGCTGACCAGCTGGAGCCTGGCCGAGACGCATCGCTTCGGTCTGGAACAGTTCGAGATGGTCATACGGGGAAAGCCCGTTCGGGGCGGAATTGGAAGGTGAGGAGGAACTCATGCGAGGCTCGTTCTTGTCGACTGAGGGGGGACGGCTATTGCGGCCGGGTGTTCACACAGGGCACTCAGAATCTACCGCTTGTCCTGCTGGTCGGTCACCCACCGGTCAAGCTCCTGCCACCGATTGATCAGCCAATCGGCCTGGGCATCGAGATCTTCTGTTGCCGGGAGTTCGTCGCGCCGGTGAACCCACCATTGGATGCGGACCGGGTCGGTCAGAGGTAGCCGTTGCCGAAGTCCGCGCAGTTCGGCAACCCCTTCGAGTCCGATATGGCCGATGATGATCACGTTGGCATCTGGCTGGGCTTCGAGGAGGGCTGCGGTTCCTGGAAGTCGTGGTGGCAAGAGCGAATGGAGGAGTTCGGCTTGGGCCGTCGCGGTGTGGTCGCCCCGTTTCCGTAGTGAGGTGAGCACCCGTTGCCGTGACCTCGGCGTTGCGTATGTTCCCTCGGGGAAGATCACCAGGCCAGCGCCAGGTTTAGCGCTTTTTGCCATCCGGCGGATGCCGTCGAGCTGGCGTTTGGTGTCCTGAGCTGATCGGCTACCTCTGGCGACGAAGTAGTTGCGAAGTCGTCCACCGAACAAGTCGAGGTTGGGGTCCCACCGCAGTTCGCGCTTGAGTACGTAGTGGACGTATCGGTGGTTCCGGTCGGCGACCAGTACCAGGGGTAATAAGGCGTCGACCATACTGGCGTGCCGGCTGAGCACGATGAAAGAGTCGGTTGGCAGCGGTGGAGAGTCGAGTATTTCCAACCGCACGTGGAGGAGCCGATTGGCCCAGCGAAGTAACGACGAGGCCCACCACGCTTGTACGGACCGGTGGGCGCGTAGATCGAGACGTCGGCCGAAGCCTCCGGATAACCACAGCCAGGCGGCGGCAACGATCCCAGCCCATTCGTGAAGCAGGTACAGGGCGCCGAACGCACAGAGGCGAACGGTTGGGAACTTCCACAACCGGCCCAAGCTGTCCGCGACAATCGCCGCCGTCAGCCAGATTGGCGTGGCGAGAACCCAGATCGGTAACGCTACTGCAACCGCCGGGATCGTAATCAGGCGGCGCACTGCGAGGGTGGAGCTAGCGCTCCTCTTTGAACACGACGTGCTGACGTACGACCGGGTCGTACTTCTTGAGCTCGATGCGTTCGCGGCTGTTCACCTTGTTTTTCTTGGTGACATACAGGTAGCCGGTGCCGGCTGTCGATCGGAGTTTGATAACCGGACGCTTGTCGCTGGCCTTACCCATCAGACCTTCTCCCCTCGGCGACGGATGTCGGCTACGACCGACTCGATGCCCTTCTTATTGATGGTCTTGATCCCTTTTGCTGAGATGGTGAGGGTCACCCACCGCTTCTCGCTCGGCACCCAGAACCGTTGCCGTTGAATATTCGGATTCCATCGACGGCTGGTCACCCGGTGGGAGTGGGAGACGTTGTTACCGAATGACGGCTTTCGCCCGGTCACCTGGCAGATCTTGGACATCGTGCAAACCTCTACTGTGAACCTCGTGGAGGGGCGTTGAACCTCGTGGAGGGCGCACGCCGACGTCCGACGCCGACCCGCAGAACAGGACCATCTAATAGTAGCGAGGTAGAGCCCAATCTCCGACTGGTGGGACGGATAGCTACCTGCCGGTCAGTTCGTTTGCTCCAGATTGTCGCTGGCTAGGGGTTGGGGTGGGATCCGCTCGCCCGGTTCCCATCGTTCCTTGTCGGCTTCGCTCCGACCGCGGGTTGGGCCCACAGTGAGGAGAAAGCCGATGGCCAGGAGTACGAACACCGCCGCTGGTAGCCACAGCCAATTGCGGCCGCCACCGATGTCTAATACTTGCGCGACGGCGATGCCGACCGTGGCCAGAAGCCCCGCACCGCCGACCGCTAGGCCGGCGGCGTGAAACACCTGCTCATGGATCACCGCGTTACGGCGCCGGAGCTGGTTGATACGGAGCAGCTCGTTGTAGCCGAGCACCGATGTCCCGGCGACGGCAAGCAACCAGTGGGGGAGGCCGTCGAAGGTCAGCTCAGCGCCCAACACGACCAGTAGCAGCAGCCAGGAGTTGGTCATCCAGGTCAGCACGTAGTTGGCATGCTCGATGGTCACGATGTGAAGCAACATCGAAGAGCCGAAGAGCATAAGAATGGTGATCCAGCCGCCCTGCGCTCCGGTGATTACCGACCAGAACGTCATGATGAAGGCGGCGACCACGGACTCGGGGTCGATCAGCAGCGGAATGTGCCGGGCGAAAAAGGCGGTTACACGATCGAGAAAAGCGCTCAACGTAGCCTCCTCGACGAGGGCCCGACGCCGCGACTTCCGGGGAGACGATGGGTGCGTTTCTTCACGACGCCGTCTGCCTGGTTCGACCGAGGTTGAGGACAACCCGGCGTATGACGTGTTCCAAGGAGTCGCCCGTCGACCACGGTATGACGATGACTCCCCGTTCTCGCAGCCACCGTTCGTTTAGCTCGTTGCCGACTCGGAAGATTCTGCGGGCCAGTACCCCGATCTCGGTTGGGGGTTCCGGCAGGGTTGGCTTGATGACCAGGATTTCGTGACCCCGACTTCGGAGATCGACAAGAACCGAGAGTGTGATCTCGCTGAGCAGCGGGGAGATGGCCACGATTGTCGCCGACTTTGGCAGTTTGCCAGGAGCGACAAATCCCTTGTCGCTCTGATGGCGAGGCAGCACTTCGGTCGCCAGTAACGCGTCGATCACCGTGTGTAGATGGCGTCGACCGAGTCGGGCTGGAAGCCATCGCACCCCTCGCCCAACGTCGATGAGCCCAACTCGATCCTGAGCGCGAAGATGTCGTTCGCCCAACGCCATGGCCGCGGTCACGGTCCACCGCAGTGTCGTGTCGGTGTTCACCCCGAGGTCTTGGGCTGAGTCGACGAGCAAGACGACGTCGGACGAGCGGTCGGGATGCCGCTCCACCACCATCGGAGTTCCGCGCCTGGCGGTGAGCCGGGGATGAATCATTCGAACCGGATCACCGAATCGGTACGGTCGCACCTCAGCCAGTTCGCTCCCCGAGCCTTTGCTTTTTGCTCGGTGCTCACCGGTGACCGGGCGCTCCCGGTACAGGGGGACGAGACTATTGAGCTGTTCGGCTGTTGGGTGAACGCGGACCGGGAGGTGGAGCGGGTATCGGGCTACCCGCTCGGAGATCCCCAGTCGGTCGCGGGTGGTTACCACCGCCCATTCCGGGCCGGCCGCCCCCCACCGGTCGGCGACGACGGTGACGGCGAACCGCTGCCGACCCTTGACAACGGTCACCAGACGGGTCGACGTTGCCGGAACGAGCGTGGCCGGGAATTGCACCTCAAGCTCAGCCCATACCGACCGCTCGGATACCAGTTCGATCGAGAACTCCATCGTGTCGCCTTCGACGACCCTCGGCGAGCTGACCGTCGCGCCCTCGGCGCGAGCGTCCGGCCACCACCCGTCGGCCACCGATACGGCAAGGGCGGCCAGAAACGGGGCGCACAGCGCGGCCGGAGCCAGCGACTTGCTGAAAGTGGCAACGACCATGCCACCCCAGCCAACAAAGAAACAGAGCCAGAATCGGTGGGTTAAGTGCCGGCTCATGGCTCCGTCGATACGCCCGACCCGGGAACTGGTACCAACCCGGGATCTGGTAACGACATGGCCTGTCGGCCGGCACGGTCGATCATGTCGGCGGCGGCGGTGTCTGCGGTGGCTGATACTGCTGTGTTTGGAGATGCTGAGGCGGCATCGCCGGACTTCCATCCACCGCCGCCGGTTGGCGCGGAGCGGCACCGGGCACGTAACCGCCCGGTTGGGGAAAGGCATCAGTAGGTCGAGCGCCTGGCGTCGGGGCGGGCGCCGTTTGGGGGCCGTCCTGCCAGTGTTGTTGGTTGCGATCAACGTGTTGCGTCGGTTGATCACCGGGTTCGATGGCCCTCGGGGCTGCCACTTGGCTCACGATTTCGTTGATGACCTGATCGGATCGAACTCCTCGAACCCATTGATCGGGTTGTAGGAGCAGCCGGTGAGCCAAACAAGGGACGGCGATCGCTTTCACGTCGTCGGGCAAGACATGTGAGCGTCCGGCCATCGCTGCCCGAGCCCGGCTGGCTTTTAGCAGTGCAAGAGATCCACGAGGGCTTGCCCCTGCCTCGGTTCTCGGGCTGGCCCGCGTCGCTTCGACCAGATCGACCACGTATTGAGCCACCGGTTGGCTGATGTGCACATCCTCCACCCGTTTTTGGAGGTCGAGAACGTTTTGGCCGGTTAGTACGGGGTCGAGGATCATTCGATCGGCTTTCCGGGTGGCACGACGCATGATCAGCTCGACCTCGAAGTCGCGCCCCGGGTAACCGATGTCGGTTCGGATGAGGAATCGATCGAGTTGAGCTTCGGGCAAGGGATAGGTGCCCTCTTGCTCGATCGGGTTTTGCGTGCCGATAACGATGAACGGTGTCGGTAGCGGCCGGGTGACCGCGTCGGCGGTTACCTGCCGTTCCTCCATTGCCTCGAGTAGTGCCGACTGTGTTTTTGGAGGAGCACGGTTGATTTCGTCCCCCAACACGAGGTTTGCGAACACCGGGCCGGGTTGAAACTCGGGTGTTCCTTTTGCGCCCGACAGCACGGTGGCTCCCGTAATGTCGGCTGGTATGAGGTCCGGAGTGAATTGGACCCTGGCGAAGCGGAGCCCTGCCGCCTCCGCTACCGCCCTGGCGATCGCCGTCTTGGCCACTCCCGGTACGTCTTCAAGCAAGATGTGGCCGTCGGCCAAAAGTGCCGTGACGATCAGCTCAAGCACCGGGCGTTTCCCGACGATGGCCCGCTCCAGCTCGTTGATCAGGGCGGTCGAGGCGTGTTGTACGTCGGCATGACTCATCGGCCGGACGGTCCTAACGTTCGTTGGCGGGCTGGTTGGCAGGATACTGCCCTAGGGCAGGAGCCGTAGGGAACGACGTCAGCGGCGGTAGCTCTAGCTGTCGTTCGAGCCTTTCGACGATGGTAGAGATGTGGAGATCGGAAGCGTTTGGTGGGAGCGTAAACGATGGGTCTCGGAGACCTGCCGCGGTAGTTAGCCGGTTGAGGGTATTGACCAGATCGGTGCGGGCCCGGGCGTTGGTGCTAAGGCGAAGCTGATCATTGATGGCTTGCAACTCCCATGGAGTTTGACGCTGACCTACGGGCGTGGCGCGGACTACCTGGCGAGGGCCCGGGCTGCGAGACCCACGGCTGAGGCGCCGATCGAGCCGGATGACGAAGACGATGAGTGCGCAGGCCAAGATGAAGACCAAGAACGGGAAAAGTTGCGCTATCGCTTCCATCATTCCCTCCTACACGCTGGTGAGGTCGCGTGTTAGGTCGTTTCGATCGGCGACGCGGTGTAGATCTCGTATCGCCCGTACCATGGCGTCGCGATCATCGGTCGTGGCTTGGCCGGGTGCAAAGCGAGCCCTGGCGAAGAGATCGCAAATCGGGCCAAGCGGTTCGGCCAGGTGCGGTGTTGTCTCTTCGACCCGGCGGTGCCATTCGGACGGTGTTTCATCCCTCCGCCGTCGTGGCAGGCCGCCGAGTCCGCGTTCGGCGGCGTAGAACGCTAAACGAATCGACCGGGAAGGGTCCGAGTCGGCCAGCAACATGGTGACGAACTCCTCGAACCGATCGGCTGGGACGCCGGACGTGGCCAGCTGGGTGTAGTCGAACGCGTCTTCGGGCCGGTTTCGGTGAAGGTGTACGGCGGTTCCGATGCTGAGAAGAGCGATGGCGGCGATCGCTCCGAAGACCCACGGCCAGGGCAGCTCGCTTGTCTGGTCGATGATTTCCTCGATTACGCCCCCATCCTCGGCGATGTCTATCGGCCCCACCGTGGTGCCGTCGTCGAGGGTTACCGATCCGTCGGGGTTCGGCGTCAGCTCGGTCTCTTCACCGTCCGGGTCGATTTGGGTTGCCGTGACACCGTCGTTCTCGCCATCAGGTCGAAATTCGACGCGGGTACCGTCTGGCCTGACGAGATCGAAACCGTCTCCGGTCGGCACCAAGACGGTGTCGTCCTCGCCGATTCCCTCCACGGGGACGAGTTCGGGTTGTCCGTTTTCGTCGATGCGGATAGCCACTTCATCTTCGGGTTCGATAGTGATGCCGGTGCCATCGCCCGGCTGGTCGGCCACTATGCCCTGTTCCGGGTCGAGGTCGAGCCTCACCGGCCCGGTGCTCGTCTCGACCACGATCGGTTCGGTGGCCGGGTCAACTTCAAGGTCTGGCGCCAGTCCAGTAGTTGGCTGAACGATGACGTCGCCCCCTTCGACCACCTCATCCTGGGCGGTGCCGTCCAGGGCGATCGATGTTGCGTCGAGCTCGCCATCTGGCTGGGGTTCAAGTTGGAGTCTGGTGCCGTCTGGTCTGGTGAGGTCGATCCCGCCGTTGCTGCCGGGTCGGATCAGGAAGTCATCGGTTTGCAGGTCGTCGCGCTCGACGGGCTCGAGCCGACCGTCGTCGGATACCCGCACGCCGACGATGCCGCCGTCGGCATCGGGTCGGAAGACCCTTCCCTGTGGGCTTGACTCGGCGTCATCACCGGACACGACCCGAACCGGGTTTCCGTTTTCGTCGAGTTCGACGACGACTTCGCCGTCACCGGTTTGAATGGTGACTCGCTCCGAGCCCTCGCCTTCTTCGGTAGGGCTGTCTTGGTCTTCGGGCGACCCGCTTTGTTCGAAGTTGCGTTCCTCTGACTCCCGTTGACCGGGGTCGTCGCTTGGTTGGCGGTCGCTGTCGTCTTGGGTGCTGTCGTCCGATTGTTCGGTTTCTTGCCTGTTGCGGTCCTCGAAGTCGTCGCGCGACTCCGTTCCTGCCGCCAATCCGACAAGGGCCAGAAGGACCAGGGCGACCGGAATCGCCGCCCATCGCAGCGCGCTTGGCTGGTTGGATGCCGGAGTCATCCCCGTATTCTCGCCGATGGATGACCGCCGTTCACGGCGGGACGCCATCGTTGGACCGTGGCCACCCTATTTAATGTACTGCTCTACCACCGACGAGGCCGAGCCGGGCGATGGGATAGCTACGGTTCTCGGGTGCCGGCGCCATCGTCGCTATCGATTTCTTCCTCGACATCGGTTTCGGTCACCGAGCCGACTGCGGCGGTAGACAGTCGGATCAGCTTGTCGTAGAAGATGTTGACCTGGTCGACGAATGGAAGGATCCCGAGGGCCTGGTCCTGACCGGCGGTCTCCACCCGGAGTCGGCCGTAGCCGAGGATTTCGCCGGCTACCGATCGTTCGAAGTTAACGTCGGTCAGGCGGGTGAGCGGCATCGAGTCGATCCTGGCTCCCAGCAACCCTGAGGCGAGGATGATTCGTCTGTTTGTCATGTACAGGCGGACGTAGAAGGCCCACATGCCGGACTGGTAGATGAAACGGCCAGCGGTGATAAGAATGGCCCACACGGCCAAACCGGATGCACCGAAGACGAGGAAGCCGACGAGGAGCCCCGCCACGCTGAGGTACAGCATGCTCTTTTTGCGTTGCGTCCTACGGAAGCGCACGATCGCCATTACCAGGGCGAACAAAATGATGAAGCCGCCGAAGGCGTTTGACGGGATACCTCCCGCAAACAGGGTGATGAAGACCAACACGCCAACCGTCTCAAGGAACGGCTGAATCAAGATAGCCCAGTGGCGACGCTCGTTGTATTGGACGATCTCCTCCTCGATGAGTACGTCTTCGAGACGGAGAGGCCGGATGAGCGATGCAGTGTTTGGTGTTCTCGGTTGCACAGTACTGCGATCCCGAAGTGTTGGGGCTGCCGGGAACGAGTCCCGACACCCGTGTTAGCCGCCGTGGGTATGGGTGTGGGTGTGTGAGCCTGATTCTGCAGCTGCTGAGCCGGTAAGCCCGCCGCTGTCGGCTGCGTTTCCGAAGGTGGCCCCGGTGTCGGAACTACCACTCAGCCCGCCCGAAGGGGTTTCTATCGCACCGGCGCCATCGCTGGCACCGTCGAGAAGGCCTGTGAGGAACTCTCCGACCGCACCGAGAAAGCTCACGATGAACGAGCCGAACTGGCCGGCCACGTTTCCTGAACCATCAGGATCGGTGAAAATCAAAAAGAGTACGAAGAGAAATGCGAGGGGATATAGCCATTTAGGCATTGTTCACTAGCCTCCCAAAGAGGTCGCGCTGGAATCGACGGCTCCACCCGCACATCAATACTAGTCCGTCCGCACCCCAACCGTCGATAGCGAATGGGCAAATCCTTTGGCCTGTGACGCATCTCCTCAGGCCCTGCAAATCTGTACGTTTAGGGCGTCTAGAGAGTCGCTGGTCATGGCGCTGCAACCGCGAACGGCTGCATTGGTGGCGGTTCCAGCCACGTAAGAACTCGCTGGACTCCGCTATGCGGCCGTTCGGGTCGATCTTGGGAAGACGATGCCGAACAGCATGGTCTGACCGACGAAGAGTGCCAGCGAAACGATCCACAGGATCCGCATGACCGCGAGGTGATCGGCCGGTCCGGCCGGCCGCCCGACGATGGCCACCGCCACGGCTATCGCGGTGGCTAAGGCCAGTTGAAACACCGTGGTCCGACCTGCGCCAGCCATCCCAAACCGATGGGGTGGCACGTCGCTCATCGTGGCTCCGACCAGCATGGCGAAACTGCAGCCAGCGGCGATGCCGAGCACCGTGCCGGGAATCACGATGGTCATTGCCGACGGTTCAGTGTCGGTCATCAGCAAATGGAGGCCCATGGCGGCAGCGCCAAAAACGCCACCGAGAGCCACTATCGGCGCTGCACCATGACGATCGGCGAACCGTCCGGCCAGGGGGGAGAGCACGGCCGCAAGCAACGGCCCGGGAACGACAACCAAACCGGTCCGGAACACGCCCCACCCCCACGTGTCCTGGATGAAGGTCGGGAGCGGTACGAAATAGGCAAAGAACGCGACCACAAAAAAGACCGAACCGACGTTGCCGAGCGTGAAACTCTTGATTCGGAACAGCTCAAGATCGAACAGTGGCGTGGGATGACGACCCGACCGGACAACGAACAGGCTGATCAGGGCCAGGCCGAACACGAACGTGGCGATGAGGTTCGGTGATGTCCATCCCCAGTCTTGGCCCTTGACAATGCCGAGCAGTAGCGAGCCGACGCCGAGCGTGCCGAAGGGTATCGAGATGAGGTCGACCTTGTCGGTCAGCGCGTCGCTTCGGCTCTCGGTGAGCCAGATCACTCCACCGACGGCGGCACCGACCGATATCGGGACGTTGATAAGAAAAACCGAGCGCCACCCGAACAGGCCGACAAGTACGCCACCAAGCGGTGGGCCGACCGCAGCAGCGAGGCCGCCCATGGCCCCCCAAATACCTATCGCCAGTTGCCGCTTTTCCGGAACGAACGCGTTGAGGAGCAGGGCGAGGCCAGACGGGAACTGCATGGCTCCGCCGACCGATTGCAGCACTCTGGCGACGATGAGGCTATCGACACCGGGTGACGCACCGGCGGCCAACGAACCGACGGCGAAGACCACCAGCCCGATGAGGAACACCCGTTTTCGGCCGAAACGGTCGGCGGCCCAACCGGCTACCAGCAGCAGGGCGGCAAGCCCAATGTTGTAGGCCGTAATGATCCATGACAACGTGGACTCGGCAGCGTCGGGGAATGCGCTGCGAATCTCGGGAAAGGCCAGTGCGATGACGGTGATTTCGATGCTGACCATGAAGCCGACCATCGAGGTCACGCCGAGGGTCAACCACGATGATCGAGGCACCGATGCGAGCGACGACGCCTCTTCTTCAGCTGTGGTGTCACTCACCGGCCGGAGCTTAGCCGTGACCTGCAACGACAGCCGATTCCGCTTTCGCTGTCGAGCCTGACGCGTTCATGTACTGAGACTGACGCGCACGCGTCACAGTCGATGGCGTACCGTCGATGCGAGAGAGATCGCGGTGAGACACTGAGTCGTCGAATCGGTGAGCCGGGGTTTCGGACGGTCGGGCCCGCTCCTACCACACCCGCGGGTCTCGGCCGTCCGACGAATTCTTCCTCCCGTCCGACGAATTCTTCCTCCCGTCAGGCAGCGGAGGGCATACGAGGTATCGTCGCCGCCGGCGGCCTGGTTCGCGACCTCGAACCGGTGGGCTGCGTCCATTTTCGTGGCGGCGTCGAAGGATCGGTAGTAACGGGTTCATCATCGGAACGCGTGCACCGACAATGTTCTACAACGCCGGCAAGGTTCAACTACGTCGCCCACGGTCCCATGGATCGTCGACAGTGGCCGCTCCGCCGGCGGCCAGAAGGAGTTCGCCGTGAGCACTACCCGCCTTGTAGCCACGATCGCAGTCGTCGTCACCGTCACGGTCGGCGTAGTGCGTCGGATGCGGCGTCGTCATCGTTCGGTTGGCGAGGGGCGGTCGGCCGAGGTCGTTGTGTTGTCTCACCATCGCCGGGATCGGATGTACGAGTTCGATCGGTCGGGTACCGGCTCGACGTCGTAGCTGACTGGTCCCTCGGCGTCGAACCGTTAAGCATGGGTGGGCAAAGGGGCTGCCTCCTACTGGCGATGCCTGGTCGGTGTACTGGCGACGCCTGGTCGATTCGTCAGTCGCTAGGAGTGTGAACCAGGGCGACCGGGCCGAGGTCGAGGAAGTGGCTAGCCTCGGGTGATGAGCATTTTCGGTTTGTTCTTTTTGCTGATCCTCGTCGCTTTGGTCGGGTTGGCTGCTGGCGGTGTGTTTCTGTTGGCACGGTACGTCACGTCCCGCAATCAGGAATAGTCATCGAGGCCGACGGCCGGTTGTCGAGGAGAGGGACCGCCAGCTCACCGTGGTTTGTCTCGTAGCTGCTGCTGGTTCAAGTCTGCTCGTTCGCCGGCGGTAACGCCGTGGTTGTATTCGTGTCCGACGGTGAGCCGGCGACCTTTTCGGGCCGGTCCGTTCTTTGACTTGAAGGCGTGTTCGGCGTCGGTGGTCGTAGGAACGAGTGCGTCTGTTTGGGCGTAAACACGGTGTTGTGTCAGTTCGAGCCGAGTGAGTACTTTGGTGGCCCAACCGATCGAATAGTCCCGTCGCGACCGGGGACGATCGCGGGTGATATCGGCCATGAGCTGGGGGAACAGGTGGTCGACCAGCGTCATGGTCAAATCGAACTGTGGCGGTGTGGCCGTCAAGCTGACGGTGAACTTGCCGCTGTGTGAGACTTGGACGGGGTAGGCGCCAAACATTCGGGCCACGCCCGATATCAACAAGACCGCGCCGGTCTGAGCATTCCCGAAATGGTGGCACGGAACGTGTTCTGATTCGTATGTACCGGAATCTCGGAGTTCTCGTTCTTCGATCTCGTAGGCAGCCATGAGCCGCAGTGCGTGTTCTTCGAACGATTGCGCTTCGGCCTCGAAGTCGGTTGCGGCGGCCTTGGCCAACATGGCTCGAACCCGCTCCACTGCCCTGTTCCGCTTGGCGTCGCTGCCATCCATCGTCGTAGTCTCGCCGATCGTCGGGTTGTCGCGGCCAAACGTTTGAACCGAGGTCGCGGCGGCCCCGGTTGTACCCGACCAAACCCCGCCAACCACGACTACCAAACCCAAAACAAACAAACCCCTGAACCCGAGGGTTCAAGGGTTTCCGATGTCTCGCGACATCACATTGCGCGCTTGGAGGGACTCGAACCCCCAACCTTCTGATCCGTAATCAGATGCTCTATCCAATTGAGCCACAAGCGCTGGCCTCGGGCGGTTGCCCGAAAAGATAGTGTATGCCAGCCGTCGCTGTCCGGCACCTGGATTCCGCGCTGATTTTGACGATGGGTCAGGGCCCGCTGGCCCTGGGGTGGTCGCCGATCGATCTGGTGTAGGGCGGGCGATACGTCAATCAACTGGGCCGTTGGCTATAAACGGCAGCGGGCGCGCACCCGCGTACTGCGCCGGTTTGGTTTTGTCAGGCCGTAGAGCTATTGCCGACCGTTTCGGCGTGAGGGTCGCGACTCCCGGTGTCGAGCCACCCGTTGAGTTCCTTGATCTTTTCGCTGGCCGATGTGCAACACATGCCGGGCACGATCGCGTGGACGAGTGCCTTCGCGCTGGCGGCCGCCAGTTGGCGGGAGAAGCCGGCGGCTACGGCGAAGTGTTCGAAGTAGGTCTCATTCACCGAAGCCGGATGATCGATGAATGCCTTTCGTATGTTCGTTGGAAGCGCCATACCAAACGGTACCGAATCTGGCTGAGATTGATTTGGTCAATCGCACCCGTCTTTCAGCTAGAACCCAACACTCTCGACTATCAATCAACGAACGAGTAGAATGATTTTCTATTGTGGACCCAATAGATCGGGAAATCGTTCGCCTCCTACAAGAGGACGCCACGCTGTCGGTTCGCGAGATCGGCGAACTCGTCGGCCTGACGTCCACCCCGTGCTGGCGACGGATTCGAAACCTCGAAGAGTCTGGCGTACTGGCCAAGCGGGTCGCTTTGGTCGATCCGGCCAAAGTCAACCTGGCGGTGACCGCCCTCGTCTTCATCCGGACCAGCGAACACAGTAAGGACTGGCTCGACCGGTTCATCGCTGGCATCGACCGGTTCCCCGAGATCGTGGAAGCCCTGCGAACCAGCGGCGAGATCGACTACCTGCTGAAGGTCGTCGTTCCCGATATCGCCGCCTACGACTCGTTCTACCAACGACTGATCGAAGAGGTCGACCTGAGCGACGTCCGATCGACCTTCGTCATGGAACCGATCAAGTACACCACCGCGCTCCCCCTGCACTACACCTAGAACCGTTGCGGCTTCCGCCATCCCCGGTATCGAGTGGCGAACCAGTAATCGTTTTGGGACCAATTGTTCTACTGTTGGGAGCATGCGAGTCGGTGCGTTCCTGTTCGGTGGGGTGGAGATGGACGACGCGGGCGCCGGACCACCGGCACCCACCGATCGACGGGCCACAAACGAGCAGATGTGGCGGGCATCGGAACAGATGTTGGAGATGGGCGTGCTGTGCGACCAGCTCGGCTACGACAGCTACTGGCTGACCGAGCACCACTTTCAGCACGAAGGCTACGAGGTGGTGCCGAACGGTCTGCTCTTCAGCGCCATCCTGGCCGAGCGTACGACGCGTATCCGTATCGGGACGATGTTCAACATCGTTGGTCAGTGGCATCCCCTCAAACTGGCCGAAGACTTCGCTACGGTTCATAACATCTCCGGCGGGCGGGCCATCCTCGGCGTTGGCCGCGGCACCGTGCCTCGTGAGGCCCGGGCCCTCGGCACCGACATCGGCAGTTTCGACAACCCGGACAAGGCCGAGGCCGACGCCTTGAACCGCAAGCAGTTCGACGAAGCGATGGATGTGATCCAGCGGTCCCTCACCGAGGAGAGATTTTCGTTCGAGGGCGAGTTCTATCAGTTCCCGCCGGCCGGGATCCCCGACCGCGGCGGTTTCGTGGAACAACTCACCCTGGTACCTCGGCCACTTCACCCGTTCGAGACCTGGCAGGCCGTCACCTCTCCGCCAACCCTCGACTACGTGCCCCGCAAAGGTTGGGGTGGTGTGTTCTGGTTGAAGCACCACGAGTTTGTCCGCCAGTTCTGGTCGACGTTCGCCGACAACTACGCCGAGAGTCACGACCGCCAACTGGCGGCGGGGGAGAGACGGCTCCTCGTCCTCACCCCCTGGATCGCCGATTCCAAGGAACAGGCGATGGCCGAGGTTCGCAACGGTCACGACGAGTTCTGGAAGTTTCTCGGTCCGTACGGTTGGAGTCGTGGCTATATGGGACCTGACGGGAAACCGTCGCCCGCCGGTCTGATCCCGACGTTGGAACAGTCGATCGAAAACAAGACGTGGCTTGTTGGCACCGCCGATGACATTCTGGAAGGGATCGCCTTCTACGACAAAGCACTTGGTGGTCTCGACGATCTCGTGATCTTCCCCAACATGCCCGGCGACCCATACGGACGTACCGCAGAGCAGCTGACCCGCTTCGCCGAAGACGTACTGCCAAAGCTCGGTTGACCATTCCGTGTTGCTCACCAACGCAACGTTGACCGATGGCGTTGTCGTCGATGTGGCAATCGTCGACGGCTCCATCATCGCCGTCGAGCCGACATCGGCCCGACAGCAAACCAACCAGCTAGTAGCGCAACAGCCAGAGCAGGCGCCCATACACGAGGTGGATCTGACCGGCCATCTGCTCCTACCGGCATTCGTCGAACCCCATGCCCACCTCGACAAGGCGCTTACCGTCGACTCGGTCACCAACGAAACGGGAGATCTCGGCGGGGCGATCGAGGCATGGCGGGCGTACCGACCGTCCATCCTGGCCGCCGACTACGTCAACAGAGCGGGACGGGCCGCCAACATGCTGCTGCAGTCCGGCGCGACCGCTATCCGAACTCATGTCGACATTGGGCTCGACATCGGCACCGTGGCCGTCGACGCCCTCTTGGAGGTCAAAGCGGCGCTGGCCGACCGCCTCGATCTACAGCTCGTCGGCTTGGTCGTCGGCCTGACGGGACCCGACGGACCGGCGATGATCGAGCTGCTGCGGGAGGCGCTCGACCACGGACTTGACGCGGTTGGCGGTGTTCCCCATATCGAGAGCGACCCGCCACGAGCCATCGATCTCCTGCTCGACATAGCTGGAGAGTACGGCTGTCCCATCGATCTTCACGCCGACGAGACGCTCGACCCTTCGTCGGTCGACGTCGAGACCCTCGCCGCTCGGGTGCTGGCCCTCGGATTCGAGCCGTTGTCCACCGCCAGCCACGCCGTAGCCCTGGGCGCTAAGCCATCGGGCGAGCAGCAGCGAATCTCCGAGCTTGTGGCCGCCGCCGGCATATCGGTCGTCACCCTGCCCCAAACCAACCTGTACCTTCAGGCCCGCGGTTTGACCGTCGCCCCGCCCCGAGGTCTGACCGCCCTGGCCGCCCTCGATGCCGCCGGCGTGACGGTGGCCGCCGGCGGCGACAACCTACGGGACCCGTTCTGCCCCCTGGGGCGAGCCGACCCGCTCGAAGCGGCCGCTCTGCTGGTCATGGCTGGTCACCGCACCATAGATCGGTCGGTCTCGGCGATATCAGCCGATGGGCGGGCCGTGCTCGGACTGACCCCGATCGAGGTCGAGGTGGGATCGGTTGCGGATTTGGTGGCCATCAAGAGCGATAGTCTCACCGACCTTGTGGCCGCAAGTCCTCCCGATCGGATCGTGATTCGGGCCGGTTCGATCGTATGGGACGGACGTAGCCGGGGCGAGCCTGCCGGACGAGGGGATAGGTCAATGAGGCAGTCGCCGGCACCCACGCTCTATCCTTTCAAGCGTGGCCGGAGCGGGGAGCAGCAGCGTGAATGGTGATCCCACGTCGGCAACCCCGGCGTTGCGGTTCGACCGCATTGGCAAGATCTTCCCCGATGGGACCGAAGCCCTCACCGATGTCTCGTTCGAGGTTCGGGCCGGTGAACTGATCACCGTCGTCGGCCCATCGGGCTGCGGAAAGTCGACGCTGTTGCGGATCGCCTCCGGACTGGACGAGCCGACATCTGGTTCTTGCCACGTCGATCGTCAAAACGTCGGCTACGTCTTTCAAGACGCAACCCTCCTCCCGTGGCGCACCGTGGGCCGGAACATCGAACTGTTCGCCGAACTTCACGACATGTCGGCACAGCAGCGGCGTGATCGGACGGCGGACGCCATCGATCTGGTCGGTCTTTCCGGTTTCGAGAATCACTATCCCCGTCAGCTTTCCGGCGGGATGCGGATGCGGGCCTCGCTGGCCCGGTCGCTGGTCATGAAACCGCCGGTGTTCCTATTCGACGAACCGTTCGGCGCGCTCGACGAGATAACCCGGGAGCGCCTGAACTCCGAAACCCTCCGGCTGTTCCTTCATGAGGGTTTCGCCGGGTTGTTCATCACCCACTCGATCACCGAGGCGGTTTTTCTAAGCACCAAGGTTCATGTGATGTCGGGCCGCCCCGGCACGATCGTTGGCAGCTACGACATCCCGTTCGATTACCCCCGTCAAGAAGACCTCCGTTTCGATTCGACGTTCGCTGAGTTGAGTGGTGAGATCAGCCTCGCACTCCGAGGAGCCCACGCGTGAGCCACGTCCCTACGAGCCAGTGAAATCAACACAGTGACATCAACACAGTGAACTCAAGCGAGGCGCGGACCCGGTTGGTCGACCGTGGGGCCCGATTCATCCCGCCCCTCATCGTGCTCGCTGGCTTCACCGGCTTGTGGTACCTCTACGCTCTGTTCGGGCTCGATGAGAACGGCCGAAAAACGGCACTGGCCTACCCCCACACCGTGGTGTCGGAGTTCTTTGGTGGCGGCCCGGAAGGCGAGCAACCGTGGCAGCTGTTGTCAGCGCTCGGCCTGACCTTCGTCGTCGCACTCGCCGGCTTGGTAATCGCCATGGTGCTCGGCGTCATCTTTGCCACGTTGATGAGCCAAGCCGACTGGATCGAGACGTCGTTCTACCCGTATGCGGTACTGCTGCAGACCGTTCCGATTCTGGCCCTCGTTCCGCTGATCGGGCTCCTCTTCGGGTTCGGTTTCAACGCCCGCATTCTCGTTTGTGTGATCATCTCGCTCTTCCCGATCATCACCAACACGCTCTTCGGGCTGAAATCGGCAGAAGGCCCCCAGCACGATTTGTTCACCCTCCACCAGGCCTCTCGATGGACCAGGCTAACGAAGCTCCAATTTCCGGCCGCCCTTCCGGCGATGTTCACCGGGTTCCAAATCTCGTCAGGCCTTTCGGTGATCGGAGCCATCGTCGGCGGGTTCTTCTTCCAACGAGGCCCCCGAGACCTCGGCAACCGAATCTTGCTGTACTCGAATCGGCTACGGCCGGCGGAGATGATCGCGGCGGTGATCCTGTCCGCCTTGCTGGGTGTGGTGTTCTTTCAATTCTTTGGGTGGGTCGGCAAGCGACTCACAAGCTCGTGGTACAAACAGGTGCGCTGAGGCCACCACCGGTCAGAGAGAGATGCTCAATGAATCAGAAAATGCTAGGTCGGCTACTGAAGGTGCTAGTGGTCTTCGGACTCGTCGCTGCCGGGTGTGGCGGTGACGATGAAACCGAGACCGGAACCGATGGCGGTGATGGAGATGCGGCAGTCGGGGGCGATCTCGCCCAATGCCCGAACCCCATCGTAATTCAGACCGACTGGTTCCCCGAACCAGAACACGGCGCCATCTACAACCTGACCGCCGGAGAAGGCAGCGTCGATGCCGAGTCCGGTAGGTTCACCGGGCCGTTGGCTGCCGATCCGTCGATCGAGGTGGAGATTCGGGCTGGCGGTCCGTTCGTTGGATCCCAGCAAACGGTTGCCCTTATGGCGACCGACGACGACATTTTCCTCGGCTACGTCAACACCGACGAGGCCATCTCCAACTTCTCAGACTTCCCAACGACCGCGGTCGTGGCACCGCTGGAAATCAATCCCCAGATCATCATGTGGGACCCGGGCACCTACCAGATCGAGTCGTGGGACGATGTCAAGGACACCGAGGCGGTCATCAACCACTTTGCTGGAGCCTCGTACACCGAGTATTTGGTAGGTGCTGGGTTGGTCGATGAAGCTCAGCTTGACGGTTCCTATGATGGTTCGCCGACTCGGTTTATCGCCGAGGGTGGCGCGATCATCCAGCAAGGGTTCGCCACCCAAGAGCCGTATAACTACGAGAACGTGTTCGACGAGTGGGGCAAGCCGGTCGAGTCCCTACTTATCCACGATTCTGGATACGAGCTGTACCAGGGTCCGTTGACCATTCTCGATAGTAATCTCGACGACGCGGCCCGGTCGTGCCTCGCTGCCTTTGTGCCACTGGTTCAGCAGTCGATGGTCGACTTCCAGCAAGATCCAACCGCGACCAACGCCGCCATTCTGCAAGCGGTAGAGGATCTCGACAGCTTCTGGCAGCTGAGCGAAGAAAGCGTCTCCAATACGGTCGTTCAGATGGGCTCGTTGGAAATCGTCGGAAACGGTTCAGACCAAACCGCAGGAAACTTCGACACCGATCGGGTCGGAGAGGTAATCGAGGTCACCGGCGAGCAAGTGCCGTCGATATCGGTGCCAGACGGCCTCACCGCCGAAGACCTTGTCACAAACGAATTCATCGATGAATCGATCGGGTTCTGATCTAGGCATCGAGGTCCCGCTCCGGGAGTTATTGAGATACCTCGCTGCAAATGGGAGGTTCCATCCGGCCACATGCCCGTCGATCTAACACCATTGATCAACGAGCATGTGGCCGATTGCAGTAACATGCGGCTTTTGAACCGTAAAATGACACGCCAAAGGGTGGTTGGGGGTGACAGCACCATCTTGTCGCTGTAACGTATTTGTTCCGCTACGACCGAACTTTGCGACCGCCGATGAAAAGCCCGACCACCAACGTTCCGTCCGGCGAACACCGAGACGCGTCGCGCTCGGGCAGGAGAATCGCGCGTCGCTCAGGCGGAAATTCAAGCCGGTCCACCGCAGACGACGCATCACCCAATGGCGCCACGGTCGAGCGGCACCCCACCGACTCGCTGCCACTCGCCCCGCCCCGCTCCGTCCGATCCCGCGCACCACAAGCGATCTTGGCCGCCCTGCTCATCGTGGGCGGTGGGTTGGGTGGCCTGCTGCTTTTCAGTCGATACAACCAACGTATACCAGCGGTGGTGATCGCCGAGGGAATCCAGCACGGCGAGGTCATCACCCGTGAAGACTTGGCCGTCGCCGAGGTCGCGCTCGGGGGCGACGTCTCCACTATCGCATCGCTGTCCGATGTCGAAGGTCGATTTGCCGCCCACGATCTCGAACCGGGCGATTTGGTGTCGCCGGCCGACCTGGCCACCGAAGATCAATTGATCGACAGCGAGGAGTCGGTCATCGGCCTGCTGCTCGAGCCGGGCCAATACCCGACCCGCCGCATGGCTCCCGGTGATCGTATCGACGTATTCGCTCCCCGTGCCGACGCGGCCGGTGGCTCGGGCGGGATCGGCGGCGACGCGGTAGGAGTGTCTCGATCCACCGTTGAGGGTGAGGCGTTGGCCAGCGACTTGGTGATATTCGACGTCGTCGAGTCATCGAGCGACGGACGGACCCTGTTGGTGTCCCTCGTGGTGAACGATCAGCAGGCGGCGGCGGTGTTCGATGCCAGCGAAGGCGACGGGGTTCGATTGGCTCTGAGGGGACGTGAGTGAGGATGAAAATCGGAGCGGCTCGACTCTGGTGAACACAGCGGACGAGAGCCAAGCACGACAAAGATGGTCACGTGGGGTGGCCGAGATTCAGTGGCCGGGCAGACATGAGGCGGGTAAGGCGGCAGGACAGACGCAGGATAGGCGGGGGCAAGGTTCGATGACCTCGAAGGGCGAAAGGCGACCGATGACACTACGGCCGGGGACGCGAAAGGTCCGAACGTGACCATCCTCTCTTTTGTCTCGTGCACCGGGGGGCCGGGGGTTACCACCACCGCGGTGGCGACAGCTGCGGCGATGACCCGAACCGACGCCGAAGAAGTAGTCCTCGTCGAAGCTGCCTTGAGCGGTGGGGTGATCGCCAGCCAATACGACCTTCCATCCGAGCCAGGTTTGACCTCCCTCGCGTTGGCTCTCAGCAACGAAGCGCCAGACCCTCTACGGCACGCTCAAGAGCTGCCCGGCGGTCTGCCGGCGGTCGTGGCGCCGCTATCGGCGGCCAAGACGACCAAGCTGATCAGCGCCCGAGGCTTGCAGCTTTCGATCTACCTGCGAAGTTTGCCGACGACGATCGTCGCCGACTGCGGCCGGCTCGCCATCGGTTCGCCGATCGTGTCGCTGCTCGAGGCGTCGAGTCTGGTCGGTGTCGTGGTTCGTCCCACGAGGGAAGATTTCCGTTTGTCAGCCACCACGTTGGCCGAGGTCTCTGAAGCGACGGACGTATCGATCCCGGCCGGGTGGGTGTTGGTTGGGGAGTCGCCGTGGTCCTACGAGGAAATAACCGAGCAGTACGGTTTGCCGGTTCTCAGCTCTATCTCGATCGACCGATCCGGTGCGGAGGCTGTTGCCGGTCGAACCAAGATGCGCCGTCGGTCACCGCTGGCTCGCAGCGCGCAGAGCTTCGCTGACGACCTGGTGAAACACCTGCGGATCAGCAAAGCCGACGCTCCCCTTGATTACTTGCAGAGCGGACCGGACGATTCCGATCGATCGGTCAACGACGCACCCTCTACCGACCGTTTCGATGTGACAGCTAAGCGGGTCAGGGCAACCAACGGCCGCTTTACTCGCGCCCCGGACGATCTGACGACCGACCCGGCAACCACCGAGCCCGCATCGGCATCGGCATCGGCCTCGAACGAGCCTCCACGAACGGTCGATCCCTCCGCCGCGCTCGGCCAACGCGCCGCGGTTGCATCGGGTACCGGGGTGAAGGTCGATGAGTCGGTCTCGTCGAAGGCGCCGGTCGTCGAGGCGAAATCCGGTACGTACTCTCGACGCGGTGTCGCCGGGGTCGAGGCGACGCCCGACCCTCCGGCTCCGCCCACGGCTCCGTCCACGGCTCCGTCCACGGTGCCGGTTGCTGACGCCACCCCCGAACCGCCGACCGAGCCAGGCGATAGCGCCAAGCGGTCGGGCAAGGCGACGGTCTCGTGATCGATCCCGCCATCATCCCTCGGCTTGCATCCGATGTGGGAGAAGCGCTGGCTCGTACCAGTTTCGAGACGCTGTCTCCCGAGGACCGAAAACAGTTGGCCATCGCCACCTCGACCCAGGTGGCCAAGAACCATCAGCTCGCCCTGATGAATGCCACAGGAACGCTCCTGTCCGACGAGGAGATGGTGGAGCTCACGTCGGCTCTGTGCGACACCGTGCTTGGGACGGCTCAGCTCGGCCCCTTGTTACGACAAGGCAACCGCTATAGCGATTTTCACATCAACGGTGCCGACCACGTGTTTGCCAAAGAACGGGGGTCTGGGCGGATCATCACCATGCCTCCGATCGTCGATTCTGAGGAAGAGCTTGTCGACCTGGTCAAGAAGCTGATCCGGGCCTACGCTCCCGGCGAACCGCGCTTCGATGCGGGTAGCCCGGCCGTCGACGTCCAACTCCCGGACGGCGAACGGGTTCACGCCATGCGAAACGTCGTCGATCCGCCGGTGGTGATCGCCATCCGGATACCGGACTTCACCTTGGAGTCCCTCCCTGACCTGATCGACAACGACACGATCGAATCGGCCATGGCCCAATTCCTCTACGCCGCGGTGGCCAGTCGGATGAATCTGATCGTGGCCGGAGGGACCGGAAGCGGCAAGACGACCATGGTCCGGGTTCTGCTTAACGAGGTCGATCCGATGGAACGGATCGTCACCATCGAGGACCTCCGCGAGCTTCACCTTTCGAAGTTCCCGAAGCGGAATCCGAACGTGTGGTCGGCCGAAGCGGTGAAGCCGAACGTCGATGGGCAAGGCGAGATTACCGTCGACTTCCTCCTCCGAGAGGCGCTGAGGCAGGACCCCGACAGGATCGTCGTCGGCGAGGTCCGAGGCCGGGAAGCGCTCGAAATGTTCAAAGCGATGAGCACCGGTAACGAAGGGTCCATGTGTTCGATCCATGCTCGATCAGCGGCCAACATCGTACCCCGGTTGATCCAATGCGTCCCAGACCGGGAGCCAAATCAGCTGTGTATTGAGATCGCCAACTCGGTCGATCTCTTTGTCCATCTACGAAAAGGACCAACCGGGCCGCGGATCACGTCGATCCTCGAAGTCGATGACCACCTACCCGAGGTAGCCGGGGGTGTGCACACGACGAAACTGTGGGAGGGCGACGGCGTGAACCACCCTCGCCTCGTCGGCCGGCTATCGGGAGAACGGGCGGCCCGAATGCGGGAGTACGGGTGGTCGCCGTGATGGCCTGCATCGCACACGAGGACAACCGATGAACGCGGTGATAGCGGCGCTGCTCGGCCTTATCGTGGCTATGGGGGTGTGGCTGGCGATCCAGACCGTGTTCGGCAACGTGGTCGTCGGCCAGCGAGCTGACCATATGCGCCGCCCCAGGGCCACCGGTCGCCGTTTGGACGGCACGGAACGGTACTCCGCAGCGTTCGCTGCCGTTGGCCTGGCAGCCGGGGTGGCGGTGCTTTTATCGACCAGGCTCGTCGTTGCGGCGACCGCTATCGGTTTGGCGGTCTCGATGATTCCGCGAGTCGTGCGGGCTCGGCGGGATCGAAGCAGAGCCATTGCCAAGATGCGGGCATCCGCCGAGTTCGTAGAGTCGATTCGGGCGTCGCTCGGCGCCGGGAGCGGGTTGGAGGCCGCCATTGTCGAGGCCGCCCACCGCCCTCCCGACGCGCTGACCGAAGAGCTCACACTGTTCATCGAACGGACCCGGCTGCCGGAGATCACCACCGAACACGCCCTGCACCGACTAGCCGACGACGCCCGTGAACCGGCCATCGACCTTCTCGTCGGTTCGCTCCTCGCCGCTCTTCAGGGTGCGGCCGGCGACATGGGCCAGTTGTTTGAGCGCATCGCCGACCAAGGCCGAACCTTTGCCGAGATGCGAGCCTTTACCCAGGCCGAACGGGCCAAGGTGGAATTCCAGACCAAAATCCTTTCGTTGCTCGTCATCGGCGTCGCGCTCCTGTCGGTGGTGGTCTCGCCGGATCTCACATCGGCTTACGACGCGTCTCCAGTCGGCCAGTTCCGACTCCTCATCCCGATCCTGATCTTCGGATTCGGGTGGTGGTGGTTGAATCGAATGAACCAGGTCGAAGCCCAATATCGATTCCGTCTCCGGCATGAGGTCGCAACATGATCTGGGTTGCGGTTGCCAGCGGTATGGCGGTGATGGCCGGTGTCTGGACCTTGTTGGCGAGCATCCGTCGGCCGCCCCCCAGCTTGGCTGGTGCAACGCCCGAACTCGGTGTGTCGGTGGCGACTCTGCGGAACAGCGCAGAAGAGGCTCGTGGGGTGCGGTCGAGATTTGGCAGCGCCCGTACGAGCCCTGGGCTTTCTCGGCTTTCCATCTACCGAGAGCTTGAGGGTGATCTCCGGCTCGTCGACTATGGCGTCGACTACATCGTCTATCAACAGATCGCCCTGACCGTCGCCGGATTTGCCGTGCCCTTCGTGTTTCTGGTGGTCGTGTTGCCGCTCGGAGGCTTGTCCATGCCGCCGGCGGTGGCCGCGTTGTTCTGTGTCGCCATGGCTGCCGGCGGTTTCTACCTTCCCCTCCATACCCTTCGACAGGACGCCGCCCGCCGCCGCGCCGAGTTCGCCGCCGCGCTCAACCACTATGTGTCATTCGTCGACGTGATGGTCTCCGGCGGCAACTCGATAGATGGATCGTTTGAGTTCGCCGCCGAACTTGGTGACGGTTGGGTCTGGGACGAGATCCGATTCGCCATCGCCTCTGCCAGCTCGGCCACCCTCGCCCCCTATCGCGCCCTGCAAGCGCTCGGTCAAGAACTGGGTGTCATCGAGCTGACGAACCTGTCCCGTCGATTGGAACAGACACAATCGACCGGGTCTGCCATCGGTCCGGCCCTTCGATCTCTGGCCGACTCGCTGGCCAAAGACCAATCCCGACAAGTCAAGATCGCCGACGATCAGGTCACCGAAAAAATGACGTTCCCCCTCATGGTCGTCCTCTTTTCGCTACTTACCTTTTTTGGAATAGCGGCGGTGACCGCCATCCTCAGATCCGCCCAAAATTTTTAGCTTCCTGAGAAAATAAGAGAGAGAGGAGCACCTCGTGCTCTTACCCGTCAACAACCATCACACCCACCGGCCGAACGAGACCCAGCGTGACGCCCTCCTACAGCGACTGCGTCACGACGCCGGAGCGGTAGCCATCGAGTATGTCATCGTCGCTATTGCTCTGCTGGCCATCGCCGGGGCCATCGCCACCGCGTTGACCGATCTCGGCGACAGCGCAGTCGACGAAATTCCCGACTCGATCAGCGACGCAGGCGACTGAACGGCAACTCGCCCGCATCGATGGCCACCACCAAGCGTCGGAGAAAAACGAGGACCACCCGCCATGAGCGATGGTCTTCGGCGCGGACCGACGAAGACGGTTCGGTGTCCATTCAGGCCGCGTTGGTTGTGGTGCCAACGTTGTTTTTCGTGCTGATCCTGGCCCTTCAGGCCACCTTTGCCTGGATGGCTGCGCTGGCCGTCCAGACCGCGGCGGAGAACGCCGCCGACGCGGCGTCGGCTCGTGACGGTTCGGTAACCCGGGCCCAATCGGCGGCCGATCGAGTGCTGGCAAACGCCGGGTACGCCACGGTGACAGGAACGGACATTTCGATCGGTGACGACACGGCCCGGGTCGAGATTCAAGCCAGGGCATACCAGTTCCTACCGGTGGCGTGGCGTGTCGTCGGCGTAGCGGAGGCGCCGATCGAAGAGTTCCGGTCGAGCGAGGAACGGCGATGAGTAGCCGAACGCCGAGGGCGACCGGCGAGCGTGGGGATCTTTCGATAGAGGCCGCCATCATCGGGCCGGTCTTGTTTTTCCTTATGTTTGCCGGTTTGTTGGTCGCCGGTCGATCGATTCAGGCCAAGAACCAGGCGGAGTCGGCGGCACAAGAAGCGGCTCGGGCGGCATCGCTTGAGCAGACTCCGGGAGCGGCGGTCGCCGCTGGTCAACAGGCGTTGGCCGGCAACGTGACCGACGCCACCGGCTTGGTTTGCACCGCCACGATCGATGCCAACAGCATGGCCCCCGGCTCCGTGGTGGCGGTCGACGTGATTTGTCGCACCGACTTGGTCGCCGGCCGGCAGGCGACCTTCACCGCCCAGGCGCTGGAGATCGTCGACCGGTTTCGCGAAGGGGAGGGCGAGGGGTGATCGCCATGCCACATCGCGCAGCCGGAGACACCGGTTCGGTAAGTATTGCCGGGGCGCTATTCGGGCTCGGTATCTTCACCCTCATCGGTTTGGTACTCATGCATGGCCAGAGTCTCGGGTCATTGTCGAAGACCCGCGAGGCGGCCGACAACGCGGCGAGGGCAGGTGCGCAACAGATCGATACCGATGCCCTGCTATCGACCGGTGACGTTCGACTCGATCCGACCGAAGCCCGCCAAGCCGTCGACCAATACCTTGCCCTGCTGCCAACCGTGTCCGCCACCGATGTCCGTATAGAAGAGGCCACCATCACCGTCACCGTGGCCGAAACCGTCACTCCGATCGGAAGCGTTGGCAGGACTCGTACCTTCACCGCCACCGAATCGGCCACCGCCCTCCCGGGTGTCACGGGAGCTCTTGAATGAGAGTGCTCAAATGAAGATGAAAGGTTCCGACATGAGCAGGTCATCTCGTACCTTCGCCCCGCTGCTCGGCTCGCTTCTGGCCTTACTGGCTCTCGTGTTCGTTGTGCTCGGCGTCCCCATCGCACTGCTGGCTTTCGTCGGTGTTCCGGTGCCGTCACCAGTGCCAAACCTGCAGGGGATCGGCGACATTTTTGCTGGTAGGGCACCGATCCCCGCTGACTACCTCGTATCGGTGCTGGCCATCGTGCTGTGGATCCTTTGGGTCCAGGTCGCCTGGGCTACCTGGATTGAGGTGCTGGCTACGGTCCGCGGACGTTTAGCGGCGAGCGTTATGGTTCTTCCCGGTCTCCAGACCACCATCGGGAAGCTTGTCACCGCCGCAACCCTCCTGGCCTCGCTCGGGGCGAAGCCGGTAGCCGCCGGTCCACTTCCGGCCGTTGCAACCGTCGTCGAAAGTTCGCTTGAGTATCGAACATCGCCGGCACCGGACGAACGGTTGGAGCGACCGGTCACCTCCGACCCTGTCCCCTATCTGACCAGGCAGGGCGACACCTGGTGGGGGATTGCCGAGAACACCCTCGGTTCGGGTACTCGGTGGAAGGAGATCCGGGGCCTGAATATTGGGCGCAGCATGGCGGACGGACACACGATTTCGGTGTCCACCGATCTTCTCCGTCCCGAGTGGCGTTTGTTGCTGCCGCCCTCGGCCAATGTGTCGCAGGTCCCGGTTGATGAGCCGGCGCCCGCCTCGGCAACTTCGAGCCCCACTCCCGGTAAGGCCACGGCTGGGACCCGTCACGTCGTCGTCGAACCAGGCGACACGGTATGGGGGATTGCCAAGGTCGATCTTGCCGATCAACTCGACGGCACAGCCGAACCAGGACGGAAGATCGCCGCCCACGTCGATGAGATCGCCGACGTCAACGCGGAGATGCTCGCCGGTGATCCGGACATGATCCTGCCCGGTCAGACCCTTGCCCTACCGGGGCTCGATGGGACGATCGGTCGTCTCACACCGGCCGACGATGTCGCTCCGACCGATGATGGCTCATCGTCTTCGGCGGTCGTAGTCCCCGACCGTCTGGTACCGACACCGCACTCCGCCCCCGGCGATGAATCGGACTCGGCGACTCCCGAACCGACGGACGCCAATCCGTCCGGCTCGGTGGCCGGCGCCGCCGCTGATTCTGATTCTGAGCTAGTCGATGGTGGCGAGCCTCCCGACGACGGGCTCGAAGAGGGATCTGTTGCACCACCGGTCACGGTTGATGATCGGACCGACTCCGAGGAGGAGCGGTCGGCCGGGATGCCGGCCTCGGCCACCGCCGATCGCGACACCAGCCTCGATATTCAACTTCCGGTAAATGACGCCATTCCACCGTTGCGGTCCATCGGTCCACCGATCGACGTCGGCGCCGACGAAGTGGCATCGAACTTCGACGGAGGGGATGCACTCGCCACCGAGAATGATCGAGCACCGGTCTTCGCCGGAATCGCTGCCCTCACCCTGGTAGGCGCCTACCTCTACCGAGCTCGCGGCCGTCGGCGGGACACAGCGCTCCGTCATCGCCACCCCGGCAAGATGCCAAAGCAGTCGAAGGGTCCGACCAAGACGCTGGCTCGTCGACTGTCCGCCGCCGCTGGTCCCGAGCATCCAGAGTTTGTCAACGTCGGACTACGAGCCCTCGGCCATCAACTCCGAACGGTGCCGGCCCGTCGCCTCCCGGAAATCGCCGGGGTATGGGTCAGCCATAACCGACTGGTCATCGCCCTGACCGACGACTCACCACGTATCGATCCACCGGAACCGTTTACCGACTTCGTCGACGGTTCGGGCTGGAGTCTCCACCGGTCCAATTTCGGGCGGGCGAAAGAATTAGCCCGCGGCGCCAATGGCCCGATGCCGCTGTTGACCACGCTGGGGACAACGTCGGCGCTCGACCTGTCGCTTACCACCGGCAGCCGTGACCCGGCCGACGCCTACGGACTGTCGACCTCCCTTCTGTTCGCCATCGACCTCGAACCGGGACGGGTCATTTCGATTGAGGCTGACGATGATCGGGCGCGGCTAGAGACGCTGGCGATGATGGCCCTTGAACTCGCTACCAGCGAGACGGCCGACCAGGCGGAGATCGTGTGTGTAGGGTTCGGTAGCGAACTGGCCGAGCTGGAGCGGGTGCTGGTCATCGATCGGCTGGCCGAGATAATGCCCGACCTCGAATCGGTAACCAGTCGGGCCGTCTACGCCGCCGCCGATGCCAGCCCGTTCGCCACCCGGGTTGGCGGTGGAGCGGCGGACACATGGAATCCGGTCATCGTGATGAACGCCAACCCGGCCGATGAGTACGCCGACTCGTTGATCGACTTGGCCGACAGAACCATCGGCGGGGTAACGGCAATCTGTGGCTATCCGGCTCGTGTCGGATGGACGATCGAGGTGACCGGCGATCGACTCCGTTGTCCCGACCTGTACGGGGATCTCGGCGACCACGAATTCACCCGGCCCGAACTCGATGGCATCGATCTCATCTCGGACCTACTGGAAGAATCTGGCGAAGAGGTAGAGCTCGATGACGAGTTCTGGAACACCATGGATCCGCAAGTCATCGATCTCACCGCTGTTGGGCGGCACCCGGACGGAGATGGTTCGATCGGCGCCGGAATGAACCGGGGTATGGTCCGAAGCGGTCCGGGCACCTACGACCAAACGATGACCATGCCCGCCGAGGGCACCGATCCGAGCGGGTTGTCATCTGGTGACGTGCCACACGAGCCGGGGACACAACACCAGACACCGCAGGTTCACGTGGGGGCCGACCCGACGTTCGACGACAAGACATCGTGGCGACCGATGCCGACCGTCACCGAACCCTCACCGGCCGACCCGTCGGCGCCCAGCGTCGATCCCGAGATGCTGTGGGACGAGGTCAGTCACATCGACCCGGGCACCTGGCCACCGTCGGAGTCGCAGCCGAGTTTGTATCACTGGCCGGACTCCGAAGATCAGGGGTCATCCTCGACGTCGGACTCTTCAGGGGCGAGCCGATCGGCTAGATCGGAGTTTGGCCCCCCGATCCCGCGGGCGCTTCGCCATTCCACTCAGCGCGACTCCGATACCCCGCAGCGACCCCGTCAATCGGCCGCCGCCGTCGAATCGGTTCGTGCCCTCCGGCCGTCTGGGGCCGGCAAAGGCCCGCTACCGGTGGTGCACGTCACCGCCGAGTCGCCTCCTGAGAGCTCGGGAGAGGAGGCGGACCACCAGACGCTCGACAACGGCGACGACACACCGTCCATCGCACACCCAACCGATTCTCGATCGGTTGAGTCATCGTCAGCTGATTCGCCGGAAGAGGTACCGCCGAACGACGTCGATACCGCGGTTCGGGTTTCGATCCTCGGACCCCTCACCATCGAAGGTCACCACGTCGGTGATCGACGGAAACCTTGGAAGTACACCAAGACCCCCGAACTGATCCTCTACCTTCTGCTCTACCCGGCCGGCGCCAGTCAAGACCTGTTGATGGAGCGTCTCTTTCCCGAGCAGCCGCCAAACCGACCGCGCCTCAACCAACTGATCAGCGACGCGAGAACAAAAGCGCTTGGCCTAAACGTCGAAGGTGAGTACCACCTGCCTCACGCCTCGCCGACCGAGCCGTTCTATCAGCTGCTGCCGACGGTGGGTTTCGATCTGCGCGACTTTGCCCGCCATTGCGCACAGGCCAGACAAGCCGACCACATCGACGATCAGCGGCGGTCGTGGACCGCAGCGCTCGAACTGGTGCGGGGTCGACCGTTCACCTTGCCCCACGACGGCTACGAGTGGGCGCTACCGGAGATCGAGGCCACGATCGTCAAGGTCGAGGAGGCGGCGGCAGCGCTGACCGATATCGCATTCGAGCTCGGCGATCACGCCCTCGCGGTCTGGGCCACCAAGCAAGGTCTGCGCACCGGTACTGGCTACTACGATCTGCTGGCCAAACGAGGCAAGGCCGCGCTTCTGCTTCAGGACCCAGAGGAGATTGTTCGGGCGTTCGCCGACCTGCAAACGACACTCGAATGCGGTGGTGCACCGGAGGAGGGCACCCCCGATTTCGGTACCCATCCCGAGCTGGCCGACATCTATGACCAGTTGTCGGTGGGCCGTGGTCCCGACCGGCCTGGTCGCCGCTCCGAGGATGAGACCCGTCGGTGAGAGCTGTCCCACGATCCCGGTTCGGCCTCCGCCGTCTTTTGTCGCCGCTGGTGGCGGCCATGGCCATGGCCATGGCGGCGTGCTCGTCCGACCCTGGACCGGCCGGCGAGTCGACCGCCGCCGGCGAGAGCGCGGCCGCAGCGACCGACACCGACTCCGGAGATGGGAACGAAGAAGAGACGGCGATCCCATCCGGACTGCTGCTTTCGGACGACGAAGAGGCGGTGGCCGCCAACCGCCGGCTGATCTCCGCGTCGGTTCGACCCGACGTGGAGATCCCGACGACGTGGCCGAGCGATATCGAGGAGCTCTATGGCCGGTACTGGCTGTACTGGGAGGCTTTCGCCGCCGCCTTCGGGCCACCCGCTGTCGACCCCGAGTTCGGTCCGCTGGAAGAACTCTCCTCGCCGGCAAACTGGGAATCGTTGCGCGAGCAGCTGGCCGGCTTCGAATCCGATCAGGTTGTGCTGGTACTGCCGGAACCGTCGGCCAGCGAGCACTTGCTTCACCTCGCCGGTGCTGCTGTGCTCGACAAGGCCGAGGGGGACGAGGTGGTTATCCAGGACTGCTGGATTGACGACTTCGTCCAAGTCACGACCGACGGAGAGGTCATCGGCGAGGCCGATACGGCCACGTTGATGAACGTTTCTATGAAGGTCGTTGACGGCGAATGGCGCGTCAACGGCATTTCCCAAAGCAGCGCCGAGACCGAGGGGTACGACCAATGCGCTTCCTACGCTTCCTAATACTTCCGACCATCGGGGCGGCACTCTTGGGATCGGCCTCGGCGGCCGGAGCCCAAGACGGTGGGCCATCGCCACGCGACTACGGTGAGTCGGGCGTGAGTTCCGGTTCCGTCACGGTGCGAGCAGAGACTGGTTGGTTGCCGGTCGGGTCCGAAGGTGAGGGCAACGGTGGCTCGTCGTGCACCACGAGCAACGTTCGCATCGTGGTCGAGGATGACTTCACCCAACCGGTCAACCGCGACTGGGTCCGCATCGTCGGTTCCGGTGTTGGGAATGTCCCGTTCGCCGGTGGTCCAACCGATCTGAATTCCAGCTTGCCCACCTTCATGCGGCACTTTTCACCGACCGGCCGATGGTATGAGGTGACCTGCGATGGTGTGATCACCGTCGTTCCCGAGGGCGGCCCGGCCATCAACATCGCCGGCCTCATGCAGCAAGCGCTCGATGAAGTTGATCCACCGGAACCCGAACTGGCCATGACGCCAGCTGAGCTGCATTACGCCCAGCTCCAATCGTGGCTAGCGATCGATCCTGGGTACTGGGTGCCGCGATCGGCGATCGCCTCAGCTGGTCGGGTGACGGTGACCGCCACCGTCACCCCATTTCAGGCCGACTGGGATATGGGTGACGGATCGGTCGTCTCCTGCGACAATCCGGGCACGATCTGGCAAACTGGCCTAGACGATGCGGCCTCCGACTGCAGCTACACCTACAAGACCTCATCGGCGGGAGCGGCCGGCAATGCATACGAGGTAAACACCACGGTCAGCTTTGAGGTTGCTGTGGAGACAAACGCCCCTGGCTCGTACGGTCCGTTCCCGAACCTGGAACGAACGACAGCCCAGAGCGTCCAGGTCGGGGAGATCCAAGCGGTCAACGATTGATCGTTTAGCGGGTGATCGAAAGCTCAGCGAGTAGGTGGTCGACATCCTCGTCGAGCGTGCCATCTCCAAGCTGACCAGCGTCGAGGGGAACCAACCCGGTCGCCATCTCGGGGTCGTCGACGTGCCAGGGTGACGGCAACGCCAGTCGAACCTCGACCGGGGTAATCAACGCGGGGTTGGCGATCGAGTCCAGCTGGTCGGTGCCAACCCATTCGAATCGCTGCCGGGGGCCGTCCATGCCGATCACCGCCAACACGTCCTCGGCCATCCCGGTGATGGGCCCACCGTCCGGGGTCAGGCCGGGGTGGCGGAAGGCGGTCAACAGGAACACCCGCTTTTCGCTTGGCCCATGAAGCAGGTTCGATGCCGGCGTGGTATCACCAGCTGGGTCTGTTCCCGATTCGGTCTCGGCGTCCGTACCTTCCGGTCTTGCATCGACCGGTCGGAGGTGTCGTACTCGCTCCGCCATCGTCATCGTCCCGTCGTCGACCAATGCCATGGTTCACTCGCTAGGTTCTTGAAGCCGTACTTTGCGGCGTTGGCGTCCAACCAGCGAAACCCGGCGTTGCGTCGGGTCGAGATGGAGCCTCCGTTGTATGTAAAATCGATAGCCAGTCCACGTTCGTGCTGAGAACGGCCGGGCCGGGCCGTCGGTGGACGACACTGAGACGACGGCATGTCGTAGATGGCGTAGTGGCTTGTCCCACAGTGTTGCCGGCGTAACCGGATCTGGGTTTTTGGGTCCCGCCAACCCCAGCCGCTTAGCGTGATGCCGTCTGCCGCAGCGTCGTCGATGAGCGCCTTGACGTTTGCGGCGATCGAGACGTGCACCTGAATTCCGTGGACGCTCGTCGTTTGTTCTCGTCCGACCGGTTCGGTCGGTTGCCTCCCGGACGTTGCCGGTACAACCTGACCATCCGAGCCGCCACTCCCTCCGAGAATCGTCGAGTCCTGGCCATTGACCAATAGTTGGTTCCTGGTGTTGTTGGTGCTCTGCTGGGACATGGCAAAGAACGCCTGAACCGAGGAGACCACGATCAGCAACATCACGGCCATCGTTCCCAGAATGACCCCGCCACCAACCATCACCGGGCGCGGGTTGCGGGCTGCGTAGGCCGCTACCACTCGGTACGGATTGATGGCCAGGCGCCGACTGGCCGCAGATCCGACGAACCACTTCATCTCACCAACGTCTTTTCGCGCTCACGCCCGTTGAGGCCAGAGCTGGCTGGTCGAGGCCGGATGGACCGAAACGTTGATTGGGCCTGGCGGGCGACCACCAAGGCTCCGGGGCTGGTCGGCCCACTGCCGCCAGATGGGCCGGCGCCATCGGAACTGTCGGAACGGGCTCGGCTTACCCGGTCGACGGCGGGCGTGATGCCTCTTGTCATACTCCCGAGTCGATGAAGGCCGTAGAACCCGGAGACCGCCATGGCGATAGAAGCAAAGAACGAGAGGAAAATGCCGCGGAACGTGAGCTGTTCGTGGACGATCAACGAGAACAACGACAGCCAGACGACGAGACCGAGCGACAAGATGACGGTGCGGACGATCACGCCAACGAGTTGTTCGATCCACTGCCACGCAACCTTCCGGCTCCGGCCGGGGAGGATGGCGAAAACGAGAGCGTGTGGCATGGTGACGGTAAGGAACAGAAGCTTGACTTGCTGCCACAACAACATGGCGCACACCACCAAGATCAAGAGGGTGACCGTGGCGGCGGCCACGGTGTGTGCCGAGGCGATACCGAGGCGGATGTACGTTGCCTGATGATTGAAATCGGCGTTCTCTTTACACGCTGCCTCGGCTCCCATCCGTTCTCGAGGCTCATCGCTGTTGCCCCACGGGCCTTCTCGTAGCAGCTCCAGGTTGATCTCGGCACAACGTTCCTTGCCGGGAACACCGGTGAGTACCTGACCCCATTGCAGGTTTTGATATGGCATCTCGACCAGGCTCCGCTGCATGGCATACCCGAAACTGCACGCTGATGAACCCGCCGATGTCGACGATGAGGCCGTCGAGTTTTCGTCCGGTACGGTGCTCGCTTCTGCGCCCGCTATCGAGGCCGGAGCGATGTCTTCGGCGCATTCTTCTTGGCTGGAATCGCCGGCGGCGAATTCGGCGATGCTTCCGGAGACATCGGAGCTGAGTCTGGCCACGTTGAGGCCGAGATCACCGAAACCCGAGGTAAGGGTCAGCACCATGAGAACCACGTAGGCCGCGAAGGCCAAGAGCACTTCGCTCCCCGCGGCGATCATGCCTTTGGTTACCGCCTTGAACCCGGCAAAGATCATCGTGACCGTCAACGCCAAACCGTAGACCGAGGTGGAAAGACCGAACCCGAAGAAGTCGACCGTGTAGGTTTGTGCCAGCACACCGGCGTCGCCGATGAGATCTTCGGCTAGGGGGAAGTCAAACGCCCATTGCAGGGCGTTAGTGGCCAGGATCACGAGGAACGTTGTGGTGGTAAATGCCCAGTTGGTCTGGGAGGCGACGAACGAGTCGAGTGGGTCCGGCACGCCGAGGAGTCCGGTGACGTCCGCTCCGATTTGATAGTGAGAAATCGGGATTGACTGTGTGCCGAAGTTGGATCGGAGACCGCCGCGCTCCCAAGGATCGATGCCGGATTGGACCGGCCGCTCGTCGTCTTCGCCGGTTTGACCACCTTGGCTTTGGCCCTCGGTGGTCTCTTCCTCATCGTCGGCGCTAGCCCCGTCACCAGCGATTTGTAGGGTGACCGGTTTCGATCCGTCTGGGCCGTCGACGGTGGCGACGCACCCAACCACCATCGCCACCTCGCATGGGACGGGATCGTCGGTTTCGGCGGTGGTGGTCGTCGTGGTTTCCGGTCCGGACTCGGCCGGTTGACCGGTAGTCGTCTCGCTCGATTCGGAGTCGGTCGCGGTTTCGGCCGATGCCGAAGTGGCGGAGAGGACCAGCAGGCCACCGACCAGTAGCACGGGGACGACAGCTCGTGGTCGAAGACGACGTAGACGACCGATCACCGACGCCTCATTCCTTCGGCACCGAGAACGTACCGACGTCGAGGCGTCGTCGAGACTGTCGTCGTTTCGGTTGACCGAGCCGTTCGAAGAGGTCGTCGCTCACTTCGCTATCGTGATCTTCGTCGGGACCATCGGCGTCGTCTGTCTCAGACCCACCAGATTCAAGTTCGCTAGATTCGAGTTCACTCGGTTCGAGTTCGTTCGGTTCGAGTTCACCGGGGTCACTATCGTCCGGTTCGAGTTCGAGGCCGAAGTGTTGGTCGGCGATCGAGCCGTTCGGTTCCTCGGCCCGATCGGTGTTTCGATACTGGCCGTGGTCGAGGGGTTCACCGGCGAGCTCCGGCACCGATTCGATCAGTGCCGCCGCCGCCCCTCGGCTCAGCCGGATCGTGTCTGAAGCGGCATCGACCGTGTCCGCCTCGTTGCCGGGAGGGAGTTCGCCGATCGGCGAAACGGGCAGGCTGGGTATCGGGTCGAGACCGGCGTCGATCCAGCCGTTCGACTCGACCGCAGCGCGTGGAACCGGTGGTGCATTGTCCCCGGACTGTGGTCGAGTATCGAACGACTCAGCCACTCGGGGGTCAGCGGGTGGAGCAACCTTAATGACCCCCAAGCGACCGTATTCGTCTCGCATGATCATCTCGCCTATGCCGAGCTGTTCAACCATGGAGATCAGTTCTGGAGAAGATTCGGCGCCGACCATTTTCAGGGCGGTCGCACCGGCCCCTTCGACCTGTCTGCTGAGGAACACGTTTGATGCCATGTTCAACAGATCGGTTGGGGCATCGGAGGGGTGCTGGGACCACAATTGAAGCTTCTTGAAGTCCTTCCGTCCGTCTCGGAGGACCCGGTTGGCCAGATCGATCCCGAATGACGAATCGAGGAAGGCCCACGCTTCATCGAGGATGATCGAACTGAGCCGGTTTGGTGTGTTGCCGATCGTGTCCGCTAGCGCCATGAGCAGGTAGACCATGGCGATGCTGGCCGCCTTGGATGCGTCGAGGTCGTCGCCGGAACGGAGTTCGTCCTTCGATGGAAGTACCAGGCCTCTGGCGTGGAGGACGATGAGATCGGCGCCTTGTACCGACACGCCGGTACCGGGCTGGAAGGCCAGTTGGGCGAATCGGGTCCTGGCTAGGGGAGCGATGCGGTAGTAGAGGTCTCGCGATAGCGATTCGCCATCGCTGCCCGTTCCGGCGTCTTTGACCAACCGGTCTTCGGCCCGAAGATCGGACCCTCCGCCGCCACCCCAAACCCGTAGAACGTCGAGCACGTCGCCGGTGGCGCACGATCGACCGGTGCGAGCTTCGTGATCGGCGACGAACTCGACGGCTTGCGCGATGCGAGCGCTCTCCATGGTCCTGGCGCCAACTCCGGCGAGCAGGCAAAGGAAACTGGTCGTAATCTCGACTCGATCCTCAGGCGGAAAGGTCGACATGGGACACAGCGAGATATTGGCTTCGCCGGAGAGGTCGACCACTTCGCTCGACAGGAATTCGGGGAGGCCGCTGGCGAACTGGACGTACTCGCCACGGTTTGTTCGGTCGATGGCGACGACTTGAGCGCCGCCGATAAGTTCCTGGCGCGCGATGGTCTTTGCCGTGAAGGACTTTCCTCCACCTGATGCGCCAAATCCCATAGTCGACGCGCTTGTGGTGACCGAAGGAGAAAGCAGCACCGGAAGCGGCGGTCCGGTGTCGATCCGATGCCCGAGGTACGCCCCTCGATCATCACCAAGCTCGGGGGTAAACCCGGGCAATCCCGAGGCGATCGCTTCCGCCGTCAGGTCCTGGTCGTAGTCGGCAACCACGCCGCCCGGTCGAACCGCGGTGCCGGGCAGGCCGAGGAAGAAAAGGTCTCGTTGATCGCCGGTCGGGGTATGGAACTCGAATCCGTTGGCCGCCATTTCGGCTCGCACGGTCGCCACCCGTCGTTTCAGTTCATCTGCGGAGTCAGCGGAAACGGTGAGGCAGGTCAGGGTTCGATGGATCCGATTGAGTCGGGAACCTTCGAGTTTGGATTGCGCCGCGTTCGATCGGTCGATCAGTTCCAGTACGGCGTCGGGCACTCCGGTGTTGGTGCCGGCGTACTGGTCGGGCTGAGACGCCAGTTCCTTGTGTCGCCGTCGGAACTGTTTCTTGGTCTCATGTTGGGGTGGCGAATAGATACGGACGGTGACATCGACCGGAAAGTCGAACTCGTCAGCGGCGGCCAACCAGTAGCCGTTCTCCGGGAAGCTCCATTCCGGCGGCATGGAAGCCAACACCAGCGACGTCTGAAACGATTCTCCACTCGTCGACTCAACCCGTAACAGTTGCCGGTGTTTCGGCAACCCACCGGCCCGCCGTTCCCCGCCTTCGATAAGTGTGGCATCGAGCAGCGGCTTTGATGGATATGAGGTAGGCGGACGGGGCCGTCCCGATGAACGGTCGGACTGCGTCGAGTCATTCCGGGAGCGGCCAGGTCGGGGAGGTTTCGGTGGTTCCGGTTGATCGACCAGCCCCCGGCACACGGCCCGTTGCATCAGCCAGCGCACCTGGTGGGCGCTGGCTGGGCGTACCAGGGGGCCGAGCGACGCCTGGGTGAGTTCGGCGGTGGCCAGCAACTCTTTTCGGCGGGCCGCCGACGATGGGGCACGGCGCCGCCCGATGAGTTGCGACACCTGGGTTATCGCTTCGATAGCCGATGAGCGGAAGTTGTCGGCGGAGTCCAGGGTTACGCAGAGGAAATGGGAGCGGCGGTGGGCCGGCCGTTCTTCTGCGTGCTTCGCTGCCCGTTCCGCCTCCAGGGTGAGCGCATCATGCCGTCGCCGATTGACCTGAGCGATCAAATGAGGGGCTGAGCTGACCGCCCTGGCCATGTGTTCCGGCGAGATAGGGCTCGCCACGGAGAGGAGCCGGGCTTCGAGCGGCAGCCCTCGGATCCACGTGGCGATTTGGGCTGCGTAGTTGATCGTGGCCGCATCCGAATGGAAACGGTATGAGGTCATTCCCGCCGGTTCTTGCAGCTCGAATACCGCCCACGATTTTCCCGAGGTATTGATGACGATGTGGTCGAACATCTCGACCGGCATCAGATTCATAGTCTGGCGCCCCGCTTCTGTCGTTGGCCCTCGGATCGTGGGCCGCCACGCTGCCGTTTCCGGGGGCGAATATCCAGCAATGGCCGAACGGTCAGGTTGTCGGTGGTGGGAGGCGGGAGTCGCCGGCCGTTGAGTTCGCCGTGTCGAGGCGCCGTCCAGAGCCGAAAAAGACCAATCGCTGCCTTTGACAACGGTCGACCTTCGATCGATGTACGGGAAACCTGTTGGGCGATGAGTATCGGTCCGACGACGAAGATCACGATGTGTAGCCGGTCGCTCATCACCGCGCCCCAGAGGGGGCGGGTCAGAAACAACAGTCCGAAGCTGAGGGCGCCAACCGCCAGTTGCGGCATGGTCACCACGAACGGCAGCCGGACCTGGTCGAGCTTTCCGATGACCAGAGGCCGGCGCCGGATGTCGGAGAAGTTATGGCACGGTATCGACACCGTCTCGGAGCGGTCCATCACTCATATGCCTCGGCTTGGGCTGGATCGACGGTCAGTCATCGGAGTCCGGCAAGTTGATGGCGGGAACGTTGCTGACGCCATCCTGGACTATGGCGTCTGCCTCCTTTTCGGCTTGATCCCGGAAGAAATCCGGTCCGGCGACGATGCCCCAGAGGGCGATACCGCCGACGATGATGGCAGCCAGGACGGCCTTGAAACCGTTGAAGAGGTACTCTCGGAGCACCTTCCAGGCGATGACAACGCCGAGCACGATCACTGCGACACTGGTTAGGCGGCCTGCCTCGTATACAAGGGCGTCGGTCAATGCAAGCATGGGCTCGCTCCTTTCGTTCGAACTTCCGTCCGTCGATCTTCGGTCTGTCGAGGCGTCACTCTGACGTCCCGTCTGTGAACACGGTGGGGGCGTTCAGCACTTGGGAGACCTCCCACCGACCGTCGCGCTCGGCGACGACCAGGGAATACTCAAGTTCTTGACTACCCGATGGCGAGATGGCGTCGACCATGACCCTGACGAGACGGATGGCTGGATCGTCCACCCCGGGTACCGGCGACCAGCCGAGCTGCTGGACGGTCGATTGACCGAACGGCGTTGGGGTCACCGCACCGATCTCCGAACCGGGGGAGGCGAAAAGGTCGACCTCGCCGTCGCCGGCCAGATAGGCAGCAAAAAATCCACTGAGCGTTCCCGCTAGGTCGACTACCTCGGGGGCATCAGGTCGACGAAGTTCGGTGATGACGTGGGCCGGCGCTTGCGCCGTTGCTGGTCGGGTTACCACCGATGGGAGGCCGAGTACGACAAGGTCATCATCGTCGTCCAAGGCGACGCCAACCGAGTAGAAACGAAGTCCGATCGGCCGGAACTGTTCTTCGGAACCCGATATGAACTCGACGAGGTCGGCGGCGACGACGACGTCGAACAACCCCCGGCCTCGTTCGATGGTTTGGACCGCTCCGACCCGTTCGACCAATAGGCCGGAGTCATCGGCGGTTAGGTTCTGGTTGAAGAAGCCAAGGTCGTCACCTCGGAGCCAGCTGGCGACGAAGAGGGAGGCGAATTCTCCAGCAGTCCCGGCTCGACTGTCGGGATAGTCGAGCCGGGACTCCGCTGGAGGTTGATCGCGGTTGAGGGTCAGCCAAAGAGCCACCGGTCCGCTGGCCGCTCCGAGGAGCACGAGCACGCCGAGGATGGTGCTCAGCGCTCTGGCCCGGAACCACTCAGAAGACATGGCCTACGTTTTGCCACGCCGGGCTCTCCGGGCGGTTTCCCTGCGCTTTCCCTGCGCTTTCCCGATTTGCTCTCGGGCTGAGAATTAGCTTGAATCTAAAGGGTCAGGGCTGGCCGGTGCCGGCGAAACCGGCGGCTCCCTTTCAGGGCCTCGGAATTGGCATACGCTAAGGGCGAGCGGTGCTCTCATTGGCGTTCTGTTCTAATTGGGCGGCAATTTCGTTCGCCACGAGGTCGGTTGGGTAGGTTCTTCACATGCAGGTTCTCGTCATCGTTGTGGCCATAGTCGCCGCCGGAGCCCTCGTCCTCTGGTTCCAAACTCAGCAGAAGGCGAATCAGCTGACCGAAGAGCGCGACGCCCTCAATGCCGATCTCGACGCAACCACAGATCAGCTTCAGCGGAGCGAACAGCGTGTCCAGGCCGCCGGTGTACAGATCGATGAACTCGATGCTGCTCGACGGGAACTGGTAGGCGAGCGAGATGGCTTGACGACCAATGTCGCAGCATTGGAGTCTGAGGTCGGTGGCTTGGAAGCCAAGGTCGGTGGCTTGAACAGCGAAGTCGACGGGTTGCGGAACGAGATCGACGAGACGACCACCACCCTTCGCAAACGGACAGAGTTGGCCGACGCTCAGGCATTGCAGATCGATTCCCTTTCCGCCGAACGGGACGACCTCCGCACCCAGTTGACCTCGGCCGAAGAGCGGATCGTAACGTTGGCCGCTCGGCCTGGGGTTGTGGTCGGGGAGCAATCATCCGACGACGCCCATGCGGAAATGCTGTGGGATCTTGAGTTAGCCCGTAGCGAGCGGGCGTGGCGAAACAGCGTCGCTATCAATCCGGTCGACGACAACAGTCCCTTCGAATCGGCCGCCGATCCGACCCGCACCGCAGTCGAAATCGAGGCCTCGGCGTTGCGGGAGGATGTTGGGGCGTTGATCGAAATCGACTGGCAGGCCACCCCGATCGAGTCGGCCTCGCAACGGCTACTGGTGGTCCGAGTGGCGCAGGAGATGTTGGCCACCGCCGCTCGGGCCCCTGGCGCAGCCAAGCTGGTCGTCGCCACAAACGGCGACGGCGAGCTGACGTTGGAGTTCGAATCGGCCGACGAGAACGGCTCGGTTATCAACCTCATTCCGCCTCAGATCTCCGGCGACCTCATCGACGTTCAACAAGAAACCGGATCGTCGGTAACGGTCAAGGCGCAATAGGCGCTGCTGATTCCGGCGTTGAGGGTCTAATCATCGCGGAACCGAAATCGGCTGATCTCTCCGAACGCTTCGACGAGTTGGCCGACGGCTGCGGTGAATAGTGCATGCCCAGCCTCGGCGGTGGCGCCTGTCGGATCGCCGATCACTCCGGTGTCGCCGAAGTCAGAGGCCAGCCAGCCGAAGGTCACCGAGCCGCCGAAGCGGACGTGGCGGTTGGCGGCCAGGTGTTTGGGAACGTTGCGATCGGCGAGGTCCAGGCGGACGAGATCGGGTCGAAGGTGGAGCAGTATCGATGTTTCAGCGTGGCCGGCGTGGATTCCCATGCCGAGCTCATCTCCGTCGCCATCCGATGCGTCGTCCTGGGTGGTTCGACCTTGGTCGGGGGGAAGGCTTGGGTGAAGCAGGAACGTTTCCAGCCCGTGGGCGAGCCGCAGTTCCCGGCAGGCCACGTTGAGCAGCGACGAGTTGCCACCGTGCCCGTTTACGATGGCCAATTTGGTGGCGGCGGTGGAAGCGAGCGATCGTCCGATGTCGTCGAGGGTCTTGAGTAGGGTGTCGGGTCCAAGCCAGATCGTTCCTGGTGTACCGGCGTGCTCGTTCGACTTGGTGTAAGCCAGGGGTTCGAGTAGCCACAGATCGAGCTCATGGCCACTTTGTTGCACCGCCGCCTCGGTGCAGGCCGATGCGATGATCAGATCGGTGTTGAGGGGTAGATGTGGGCCATGTTGTTCGACCGCTCCGAGCGGGAGTACCAGAATGGAGCTGGCGGTGATGGCCTCTGCCACATCGGACGCACGTAATTCGCCGAACCGGCGGGACGCTACTGTCATTGCCGGGCACCCATCACGAGGAATCTAGTGGACAACCAACGAGACTACGACGCCGTGATCGTCGGTGGCGGACACAACGGGTTGGTGTGTGCTGCGTACCTGGTGCGGGCCGGCCAGCGAGTCTGTGTCGTCGAGGCTCGTTCGGCCGTCGGTGGCTGTGCCGGCAGCGAAGTGGCGGTCGGGGCGACGGTCAACATTTGCAATTGTGATCATTCGTTGGTTCGAACCCTGCCACTGATCGACGACCTCGATCTCGAACATCATGGCCTGAGGTACCTCGATCTCGATCCTGGTCAGATCGGATTGGGTTGGGACGCTCCGGGCCCCGTCCCGCTGTTCCGCTCGGTTGATCGAACGGTTGAGGCCATCGGTGTTCACTTCCCCGAAGAGGCCGACAACTACCGTCGATATGCGACCGACGCCTTACCGGTGGCAAAACTCGTGCTCGATCTGGCTGCTGAGATTCCTGGTTCGAGGGCGGCGCTGGCCCTTGCGATGCGCAGCGGTCGAGCGGGGGCGAGGGCGCTCAGCTGGTCGCGCCGATCGGTTGGCGACGTTCTCGGTAGCTACTTCTCGGCCGACGGTCTTCTCGGTCCGGCGATGGCCGGCGGGCCGGCGGTATGGGGTTTGGCGTCGGCTACCCCCGGTACCGGACTTGGGGCATTGGCGTACGCGTTCAAGCACGTCGCACCGGTCGGGCGCCCAGTCGGTGGTTCGGGGTCGTTGACCGACGCGTTGGCGTCGCGAATCGTGGCCGGCGGGGGTGCCATCATCACCGAAGCGGTCGTCGACCAGATCCTTTGTGACGGGGACGAGGTGCGTGCGGTCTCGTATGTTGTCGGTGGTGGGGATGGTGCCGAGCACCGAACGGTTACCGCCGCTTCGGTGGTGGTGGCATGTGACCCAAACCGGGCTTTTGCCTCGTTTCTCTCCAACCCGCCACCGGGGGCTGAGCGTTTCGTTTCTCGATGGAGACAGACGGCTGGTGCGGCCGGGTACGAATCGAAGATCGATGCCCGACTTTCGGAATTGCCGACGTGGCGGCATAGCGCCGACGACCGGCTCAACCGAGCGGTCGGATTTGATGATCACCATTCTGCCTCCACGCTTGTTGCGCCGGGGCTCGACGGCATCGATGCTGCCCATGGGTTGATGGCCGATGGGCGAGTGACCAGACGGCCGATGCTCTTTGTGAATGTGCCCTCGAAGTGCGATCCGACGGTCGCCCCGCCGGGTGAGCACGTGTTCAGTTTGGAAGTGCTGTTCACCCCATACGGTCTGCGTGGTGGGTGGGTTGATTCGCCGGAGCCGGAGCGCTGGTTGTCGGTGGTGGCCGAGTTGTTTGAACCGGGGTTTGAGTCGACGGTGCGAGAATGGCGTGCGGTTACCCCGGCAGAGTACGAGCGGCGTTTCTACCTTCCCCGAGGCCACGCTGCCTCCTATTCGGCCGGACCGGTCTCGGCGCTGCTTGGACGCGGTGACGAACTTACCCGCTATGAGACGCCGATCGCTGGTCTCTTCGTGACGGGTGCCGCCACGTTCCCCGGGGCGGGGGTGTGGGGGGCCGCGGGGCGGAACACCGCCCGGGTCATGTTGCGGGTCGGTTCCTGACCATGACCTGGTCATCCCACGAAGGAATTATTCCCAGTGAGGGAATTGACTGGTGGTGGCCGCGTCGTCGGGGCCATACGATCGTCCGTCTAAGCCCGCCACCAGGTACGATATTCCCTCGGTGGGAATAGTTGCTAGGTCAGTATCCGGGGGCTTTGCTGTGCTGTCGACAAGCACGTCAGACAAGCAACGTGAGTCAGCAATTAGAGCCAACAGCCATGACGTTTTCCCAGAAAGGGCTATCCGTGAACGAATCCACGACGAGGGTGAGCCTGGGGAACGCCGTCGTCGCGGTAGTGGTCACCGCTGTTTCGCTCGCTCTGCCCGGCTGTGGCTCTGTTACTGATCGTTTGGCCGAGGAGGCTGTCGAAGAAGCGACCGGTGTCGAGGTCGATGCCGACGGTGAAACGGTCACTCTCGAGGGCCCCGATGGCTCGATCGTGGTCGACGGTGACGGCGAGACGGTGACGATCGAAGGCTCGAACGGAGATGGCGGAGAACGGGTATCGATCTCGGCGAACGGCGAACTGCCGGACGGGTTCGACCTTCCGATACCCGATGGCGGCCTGCTCGTCTCCACCAGCACCGTCGATTCCGATGGACGGTCGGCCTCGCAGGTTTTTCTGGAGTTCCCGGCCGATGACTTGGAACGGGTGGCGTCGTTCTACGACGAGCATTTCGAAGGGGTCGAAGGCGTGAACCGCATAGATGCCAGCGGGGAGGACGGCCGGGCCCTCAGCTTTACCGGCGAGTCCTTGGTCGTGACGGTAAGCGGAGACGGCGACCAAGCCGTTGTCTTCCTCCAATCCCAGGGCGACGGCTGACGCGTTAGCCTCGCCCCTTTCGGCCGCCTGGCGCGGCCGGCCGAAAGGCAGCAGTCCCACCTCGGGAGATCGAGGTGGGACTGCATGTTCTTGTCGTTTCGGACCGTCTGGTGGCCGTTGCCTGCCGGTCGAGTCACCATGGTTAGTCGACCGAGCCGACCCCCGATACGTCGACCGACACCGAGGCATCATCGTCGACGTCGACCGTAGATGCGCCGCTGGTCGAGCCGGTTACCGACTTGGCGTCCGTCAGCTCGACCGATGAGGCCCCGCTCACATCGATGTCTGCCGTTCCGATTTGAACGTCGGCGAGGTCTACATCGCTGGCACCGTTGGCCACCAGTTTCAGCTCATCGACGGCTCCCGACGCGGTGACCGAGCCGGCGCCGGAGACTTCGAGGTCGAAGGTATCGCCCACCACGTTGGTGATGTCGGCGGAGGAAGCGCCGCTGAGGTTCACCATGTCCAGCGTCGGGGTCGAGATTTGGGCTGTTGTCTGGACGCCGTCGTCATCGATGGAGACACCGTCGAGTCCGATATAAAGCCGACCGTCGTCGACCTGCACCTCTAGTTGATCCGCTATCCCGTTGTCGACTATGACGTTGACGTTGGTCTCTTCGCCGACGATGATCTCGGCATCGATCGCACTGTCTATCTCGATGGAGCTGAAGTCGTCGGTCGTGAATGAGCTTGAGGTCTCAACACCGTTGGTGACGTCGACCTGGCAGGCGGCCAAGGCCGAGAGGCCAACGATCCCGACCACCAGTGCGCCGGTTCTGTTGAGGGTGGTTGTCATCTTCGGTGTCGCTTTCTTCGTACGTGTGGGGATGGCTCGCATTGGGTCCTCAGCTATCGATGGTGTCGGTTGAGGAGACGGCATCGCCCTCACGGCTATCGGGCATGATTATCCATGCCACGACGTACAGAATGGGAATTACCGGACCGGCGCTCAGGGTGCCAGCCACGATGAGTAGCCGTACAAGGGTCGGGTTAGCTCCGAGATAGTGGGCGACACCGCCGGCCACGCCGGCCAACATCTGATCGCGTAGCGCCAAGACTTTGTCGTCCGATGCCGACGTCCCGAATGCCGAGTTCTTGAAGTCGGTGTGGGCATCGTATCCGGTGGGCGGAACGCCGCTTGCCCCAGCGTTGGGGTGAGAGGCATCGGTCTGAGCTGCACTGGTTGCTTCCATGGATCTCATACTGATGGGAAGTTGGTTTCGTCGGTATCGGGACTGTCCCTGACCCGACCCTGAGGTCCCCCGACGGTTGGTCGCCGGCAACCCTGAGGTCGTTGATGGGTCGCTATTGGCTCGCTAACGCCACTCATCGATAGTCCTCCCCATGCCCCGCTGACGATCCACAACCTCTGCAGTACCTCGACTGTTTCGGGATTCCCTATTCGCCACTGACGGCGATCTATGCCTGGCAAAGTGGAGGTCCTATTGTCTACGGCACGGCCGGCGACGACGTCATCTTTGGCACGTCGGGCGATGATGTGATCGTTGCGCTCGAAGGAGATGACCGGGTCTGCGCTGGCGCTGGTGTCGATCAGGTATTCGGTGATGAGTACCAGACGGCGCTGGACACCGAAGGTGACCTCAACGGCGGGAACGACAAGCTCGATGGCGAGGAGGGTAGCGATGCACTGTGGGGCGGCGGCGGTGCCGACCTGATCCACGGGGGGTCGGAGGGTGACATCATCTTTGCCGGCCGCAACGCCGACAACGTCTACGCTCAGAAAGGTAACGATGCGATCGATTGTGGCCTGGGGTTCGACTACGTTGACGGCGGGCGCCAGACCGACAGCGCTGGCCCGTCATGTGAGCTGGTCGACCGGGTCCCCTGAATCAGCGCAACGAACGCAACCACGGGTGTGTGCCACCGATGGATGTTGGGTCAAAGATCCAAATTACTATGACATCGAGGTAACGGTTTGGCCGACCGGTGCCGTCACTTACTGAAGAACGGTGTGTAGCTGCCGTGGGCGGCGACACGGGGCCAGGACCGAGATGTGGAGATGACCCAATGTTGTGTCAATCGGTGCCAGGGAAAGGTCTGTCATGACCTCCGAACTCGACCACGATCCGGCCGATGAGCCCGACGCCGTGCGCTCGGCCGACGAACAGATCCGGCGCGAGGCCCTCCGTCAGATAGACAGTATCGACCTCGACAACGACGAGTGGCGCATCGCACCGCTGCCCCCGTTTGAGGGTGAGCCGATCGACGCTGAGCGTCTCGAGCGAGAAGAAGTGACCGGTGGCCGCCGCCGTCGGCGGCGTCGCCCCCGCACGGGGAGCGGTCGCCGCCCCCGATATTGAGACCCCACCGAGCCGACCACACTCCGGGGTTGTCACCTGCGCGTTGTTACCTGAACGTGGTCGGCTACAGCGCTTGTGTTTCTGCTTCGGTTAGCCGCCGTTGCAGTGCTTCCTTGGCCGCTCGAAGGTGTTTTCGAACCGACTGGTCTTGGATGCCGAGCTTGGCCGCAACCTCGCGGGGGCTGAGCTCGTCGATCATGATCATCTCGGCCACGGCCCGTTGCCGGACTGGCAGCGATCGGATTTCGTCGCAGATCACAGCGCGGGCCAGGTGGGCCTCTATTGCATCGATGTTGGTCGGAACTCTTGTCACTGAGCCAGGGCGTGGAGTTGACGCAACCTCACGCCCGCCCGCCGAGCGATTGTTGCGATCCAAACGCCTGACATGCGAGCGAATCAGATCGCGGTGAACATTGACAGACGTGGTGCGGATGTATCGGTGCCACCGGGCTTGGCCCGACGATCGGACGGCGGTAAGGCCGGTCCGTTCCCACGACAGCCAGAGTTTTACCGCAGTCTCCTGCGCAACCTCGTCGGCCTCGTGCCATGCCGCGCCGCTTGCCAAAGCCGATTTCCAAGCCACCGCGCGGATCTCAGCGATCTGACCGTCGGTCGGTTCGTTGCGACATCTGCCCCCCGACATTGTCCCGTTCCTCCTCAATCTACCTCAGCCTCATTCAGGCCTGTTTGGTTACCGTAAGCACTCCCTGCACCATGTCACCGTGAATACACGTTACTACAACCTACGGTTAGGG
>CALIFY010000007.1 GCA_938021675.1 uncultured Acidimicrobiales bacterium | reverse complement strand
CGGGCAGACTTCACCGCCTCGATCGCCTCACTAGATTCGAACACTGCGAGGGCATCCAACTTCAGTTGGAGCGTCGCCTGCGCTTCTTTCAGGATCACCTGCTTGCCAGCCAGCTCCGACACACGCGCCGTCTCAGCCTCTTCGGCTTGGGCTACCGACTCCTCGGCGCCTTGAAGCTCGACAGCCAGCGCGTCAGCATCGTCCACAGCAGATGCTTCGACAGCGGCGGCCTCCACCAAAGACTGCTCGGCGTTGTCGGCAAATGAGGTACTGCAGGCGCCGATGACCCTGGCTGAACCGTTACTTCCGGAATGGCCGCCCGCTGAACCGTCTGAGGAACCAGCACTGACAGGAAGCGCAGCGGCCAGACCGGTCGCCAGCGCGGCGCTACCAGCGACGACGGCCTTCCTCGACCAACTACTGGCACGAACATCCAAAGGAATCATCCAACGTCTCCCACAAGCGGTGCGTGTATCTTCACTCTCCTCTCTGGGGTGAAACCACCTATCCCCCGATGCCCCGAACGGCCCCAATATCGCCGCGGTAGGGGTCCACGGAATCAGCAGTACACCCTCAAATGAGCCGATGGGCCTATGATCTGCCGGTGTCAAACTCGGCGATGCCCGCCTGGATCCCGCCGATGAAATCGGCCGTTGGCCTCCCGGTCGACACCGTCGGTTGGGCTGCGGAACTCAAATGGGACGGCCTACGCATCGAGTTGTTGACCGACGGGGCCACTGTCGAGCTTCGCTCCTCGACCGGCCGTGATGTGACCTCGGCGTTTCCCGAACTCGCCGGCTTCGGGGCCGAGGTCGGCACGTCGGCGGTGCTCGACGGTGAGATCGTCGTCTTCGACGGTGATCGCCCCTCGTTCAGCCGCGTGCTGCAACGACTCCATGTCCACAACCCGAGCGATGCTCTACTGACCAGTACCCCAGTCGTGTACGTCATATTCGATCTGCTGGAGCTCGACAGAACATCTCTGTTGGAATTGGAGTACCGGACGAGACGCTACCTCCTCCAAGAGCTCCTCGATGATGGGCCTCACCACCGGGTGCCCACCCATGTCGAAGATGGTGCCGATCAGCTGCTTCAACTGGCCCGGGATCGCGACCTCGAAGGGATAGTGGTCAAACGGCTCGACAGCACCTACCGGCCAGGAACGCGGAGCGCTCAATGGCGGAAGGTGAAGATCCGGCTGCGGCAGGAATTCGTCGTCGGCGGGTGGATACCGGGCCAAGGGGCGCTCTCGGACGGGATCGGATCACTCCTGATCGGGGTGTGGGACCGAGGAGACCTCACGATGGCTGGAATCGTCGGAAGCGGTCTGGCCGACCGAACGAGAGCGGAGCTGGCCGCCGGCTTCCTACCGACCGACAACACGCCCTTTCAACAGGTACCGAAGCTCGATCGACCGCCGACCTGGGTCGACCCCACGACGGTGGTCGAGGTGGAGTTCGCCGAGTGGCCGGCCGACGGATATCTGCGTCACCCGGTGTTCGTCGGGATACGAGCCGACCAACCCCCTAGCGAAGTGATACGAGAAATCCCACCTCCGGGAGGAGGATGAGACCGCCGACGATGCAAGACTAGGGCTGGGCGCATTCCTCGATCGGCTAGGGTCAAAGATTCATGGACGATGGGACCCAAGAGCAACTGCAGGTGTCGTTCCCAGCGTCGCCGACCTTCACCCGGATTGGGCGGGTCGCCGTCGCAGGACTTGCACTGCGACTCGGCGCCGATATCTCGATCGTCGAGCAGCTGCGCAAGGCGGTCGACGCCGCCGTAAGCGCCCTTCATGGATCTGGACGGATCAGCGTTCACGCCACATGGCAGCCGAGCGAGCTGTTGATAACCCTCGCCAACCCCGAAGCCGATATCACCGACCGGGACCGGTTGACCGACGAGCTCACGCCCCTGGTGACCAAAGCGGCGGTTGAGCGAAGCCAAGTTGAGTTGCTTTTGACGACGGCCTGATCGTCTCGGCCGTCGGACCGGCGACGATACCCACCCTGCCTACCAGGCCACGGGTCACCGGCGCGAAGCCACTACCACTCCTTCGGTGAGAAAGAAAGCGGCGGCTCGTTGGTCTCCAGGCTGACCGAACTCGGGCCGCAAGTATGCGGCCGCCTCGTCCGATACCCCTTCCAGATCGGCCAACAACTCTTTGCGGCGGTCGTCGGCCACCGACATGTTCTCCACCCAATGGTGGAAGTTCATTCGCTTGGCCATCATCTCGGCGCAGTGCACGTTCAACCCAAACCCGTCCAGCATCGCAAGCCACTCGTCCATTGCTAGCGCACGGACGTGACTCGGATCGCGCTTGGATTCGAAGGTATTGACAAAAGCCGACGCTTCTACGGGGACCATATTGTCCACCAGACCAAACTGTCCGCCAGGACGAAGCACCCGCGCCACCTCGGCCACGAACCGTTCGGGTTCGGCGAAATGGTGGGACGCAATCCGACAAGTCACGGCATCAAAGCTGGCGTTCTCGAACGGCAACGCCTCAGCATCAGCCGGCTCGACCCGGACGTTACCAACCCCCTGAACAGCCACTTGTTGCCGAGCAAGGTCGAGCATTTCATCGACCAGGTCGGTTGCAACTACCTCTTCGACATGGGGTGCGAAGGCCAAGGCGGTATGTCCGGCCGCCGTTGCAACATCAAGCAACCGCCAGTGGGGCTGAGGGGCCATCAGCTCGACGATTCGTGACAAGCTCGCTCCCCGGGCATGCACCTCGCTCGAGAGATAGTGGGCAGCGTTGATTCCGAACTGGCGACGGACACGATCACGAGCCTCTGACATCGGTACCACCTCCGAGCCGGCGAGCTACCTAGGGCCAAAAAGAGGATGACCCGGCCGAAGGCTGGCGGGTAGTGCCCTTGGCCGGGTCAGATCTAGTGGTAGCTCAGGACACTGGAAATACACCAGGAATCCGGCGGATGCGCTCCTCTACACACATCCCTCTACCTGTTACTCGGTCATTGTAGCTGAAGACTTACCCCAGCACTAGCCGGGAGGGAATCTCGCCCAGCCGATTATTGGCCAGAACTCCCGAAACCCTGCGCCCCCCGCCGATCGATCGACGGAGGAAGCTCGGTGACCGCTTCAAAGTCCAACGGCGGAACCGGAAGCACGAGCAGTTGTGCGATCCGCTGACCTCGATCGAGGACCACCGTCTCGGTGCCCGTGTTGTGGAGTACGACCTGCAACTCACCGCGATACCCCGCATCGATCAACCCAGGAGCATTCAATACGGTAACCCCGTGGGTGAGGGCCAAGCCCGATCTCGGAAGGATCAAACCGCACCACCCCTCGGGAATCGCTACCGCAAACCCGGTCGGGACGAGGGCCCGCCCCCCTGGCGGGAGTTCGGTTGTCGTTCGGGCTGGGAGATCGGCCGCCGCATCACCAGAACGCATCCTGGTCGGGGACGAAAGCTCATGGTCGAGGGATTTGAGAGGTACGTGAACCACCCGGCGAGCGTAGTCGGCCACCAAACCAGTCCCGCCTAGCCGGACACTCGGCACAATTCCCGCCGCGTGCGCCCTTGGCCGGGATCGCTCGTGGAGTAGCTAACATAAGATCCTTGCTTGCCTGGATGGACCTCGAAATGACCGGCCTCAATCCGAGGCAGCACGTAATCGTGGAAATAGCGACGCTACTCACCGATGACGAACTCCGCGTCGTTGAACGTGGCCCCGACCTGGTCATTCATGCCACGGACGAACAGCTCGCTCGTATGGAACCGGTCGTGTTGGACATGCACACCCGTTCCGGCCTGCTCGATCAGATCAAGGCGTCAACGGTGAGCGTCGAAGAGGCGGCCACCGCCACCCTTGAGTTCCTGAGCGCCCATATCGATGCGCCGGGCACCGTGCCCCTTTGTGGGAATTCGATCGGGATGGATCGTCGGTTCCTCGATGCCTACATGCCGGAAATCGAAGGGTTCCTCCACTACCGTTCGGTAGACGTGTCGACGATCAAGGAGCTGGCCCGTCGGTGGTATCCCGACGTGCTGTCGAAGGCTCCGAAGAAAGACGTCGGCCACCGAGCTCTCGACGACATCACCGAAAGCATCGCCGAACTCCGTTTCTACCGCGATCAATTCTTCGCGACAGACGGCGACAACACCCCGGCCCCGCCGGTAGGAACTCAGGCCGGCTCGTAAAGTCCGTCCGGCAGCTTTGCTACCGATGCTGCGGCAGCGACCGCCTGCCCCTGCGACCACCAAAAGTACACGTCGGCACCAACCGATGCCCGGGTGATCATGACCTCTTGGCTGGTCACCTCTTCTCGATACTCAAGCCGCGCTCGACGGGGCCAGGCAGGAAGCGTTTCGGGCCATTGCTCGATGGCCGACCAATAGGCGGCGTTGTTCACATGGCCAAAGACATCGAAATCGGCGACCCGTAGCGGCCACCGGTCGTCTTCGATACGCCCAGGGTTGAGATCGGTTGATTTCGGCACCTGAAGCCTGGCCCGGACTCGACGGTCACCAGCGGCTGAACCATAGAGCGCCAGAAACTGTGGGGTCAGTGCTACCGGTCGGCTGGAGTGAGGATCCATACAAACCCACAACGTGGCCACCTCGTATCGGGCTCCGGCGTCGCCGACCACCGAAAGACGTCGTTCGGCCCAACGTTTGCCAAGCGCAGAACAAAACGTGGTGATGGTAAGGACCTCGGCCAGCGCAGCCGGGATCAGCTCGTCTACGACGGTAGACCGGACGACCCATCCCGGCTCCACGTCGAGGCCAGCGTCGACGGTGTCATCGTCGGAGACGTCCTGGGTGTACCTGGTGAGCGAATCGAGCCGAAGTCGACCGTCCGGAGTCACATCGCCAAGTCGAACCTTCCGACTCCCTTCGAATCGTCGGCCGTCGTGTTCATCGGCGGCGAGGGGGGCAAAAGCTGGCGTGGCCAATCCATTCATCGTCCTCTGACCGTAGCGGTAACCGGCACCCATCCAGAGGTGCGCCGACGATGACGGCCCACGCTGCGAACCGGCTGAAACAGCACGTTTTGGCCACCGTAGGTTGCGGTTCACGACACATCGAAAATTCGTTCCGGAAAATCAGTTGACAGGCTTTCCAGAATCGAGTTGCGTATTGGAGGCCCCAAGATTTCGAAGGGAGGGCACGTGTGATGATGATCGACAAGATTATGACAACGATGAGGACTCGTTCGACTTCCTCGAGCAGCGTTCGTATTCGCCGCGATGCCTTCCTCGGTCTTTGCCGCGATGCCTTGCTCGGTAAGGGTGCCGTAGCGGTACGACCCGTGCATTTCGACGGACAGAACCGCCTCTTTGGCCGTTCCGCTCTGGCGATGAATCGGATCGTTGCCGGCCTCGACGCCCATGCTGCCGTGCGTACGCATGCTCTCCCGGTCACCGAAGGCTTCTGGTATACGCCGAAGTCCGAGACCGCTCACTTCCAGCGATGGAAGGCTACTCCCTGAGTTAAGGAAACTCAGAAGAGTAATGCCGACCGAGTCGCTGGGAGCAGAAGCCCCAGCGGCTCTTCCGTTTTTCCCCACGGAAAGGACCGCAACTCCGCACATGACCTGACCTTTTGACCACGTTTGACCCAGACACGAGAAGACGAAGAACCATGATTACCGAACAGTGGAACGACATCGACCGATCGCCGTTGGAGGCCAAAACCGCTGCCGACATCGACGTCAAGGCCTTCGTGGTCGAGACGCCCGACAGCGAACGTCTCGGAATCGACGCCACCGACGAAAGCGAAGCCCCGGCCAGAAGGATCTCCGACCAGGGCGACCGAGCGATGGCCGCCGATGAGCTGGAGGTCGCCGTTGAAGTCAACGTTCAGATCAAAGCGATCGACGAAGAGATTTGGGAGGTCGATGCATCGTGCCGATCAGCATCGGGGGCGGCTGAACTGTTCTTCTCAGAAGAACTGGCCGACATCGTTGCCGCCAAGCGCATCTGCGCTGACTGCCCAGTCATCGCGCCCTGCCTCGAAGGAGCGATCTCACGAGCCGAACCGTGCGGTGTATGGGGCGGTCAGTTGTTCTCAAACGGACGGGTGTTGGCCCAGAAACGCCGTCGTGGGCGGCCGCCTAAGGTGCCACGCCCTGAGGATCAGCTGCCGGTGATCCCCGTACCGGAACACCTGCAACGTCTGATCGCTTGATCAGCCACAGCAAAGGGTCTCGGAAGTTCTCCTCAAGCCGGGCCCCGTCGGTCCGATGATCACAATCGGGTCTGCTCATCGCCTGGTCGTTGGACCGGGACAGCGATCCGGCCTCCCCTAACCGGAATAGCAGGAATCGACCGCTCACCGGTGCCGATCACTTCGAACAAGAAGCCGATCGGTGCCGGTGACAAGGGGGATTCGGGACCAGCCACGTCACGGGTGACGGATACGCGAGCCCGTGACGCATGGCTGGCCCGAAGGGGAATGCATACCGACCCGCTTCTGTTATCTCTGGTCAGCTCTCATAGAGTTGGTATCGAACACAACAGAGCAGCTTGGAGCAAGCAATGGAGCCCCAAACGCCACCAGCAGCACCCAACGGCGTTGAAGAGTCGACCCGAGCGGAGTCTCGCTCCTCGTCGTCCAAGACCGTCCTCTACGCCATCATCGGTTCCATAGCGGCCGTACTCGTACTCATCGCAGTGTTTACTAGCGCCGAGTCGGGACCGGAAAGCGACGCGCTGAGCGGGGAAATCGCCGACCTCACGTTCGTCACCACGGACGGGGAGACCTCGACGCTCGCCGATTTTCGGGGCGAGCCGTTGGTCGTCAATTTTTTCGCGTCGTGGTGCGCTCCATGCCGTGCCGAGCTACCGGAGTTCGAGGAAGTACACAAGGCCAACCTCGATGCTGGCGTCCGCTTCGTCGGAATCAGCCACGACATCGACGAAGCAACCTGGCGAACGTTCGTGTCCGAGACGGAAATCACCTTCGAGACGGTGTACCAACCGCAAGAAGACATTTGGAGAGCCCTCGATGGGAAGGGCATGCCGACCACGGTTTTCCTGTCCGAGGATGGGACCGTGATGGAGACCTGGGGCGGCATCCTAAGTGCTGAGCTACTGCAAGAGAAGATCGATACCAATCTGCTTGGAGAGACGTAATGGGAGACCTTTTTGATCCCCGGGCCTTCGCCCTCGGCATGGTTGCGCTGGTGAACCCATGCGGGTTCGCGCTCCTCCCGGCGTACCTCGGTTACTTTCTCGGGCTAGACGACGGTGAGGATGGAAAGCGATCGTCGATCATCGCCTTGAATCGAGCCCAAGTTGTTGGCCTTTCGATGTCGGCAGGCTTCCTTGCCGTGTTCGGCATCCTCGGCCTCTTCCTGGCCGGCACCATAAGCGGGCTAAACGAATCGGGCTGGCTACCGAGGATCACGGTGATCGTTGGTATCGGGCTCGTGTTCATGGGTATCGCCATGCTGTTCGGCTTCCAGCCAATGGTGAAGATCCCGAAACTCAACAAGGGAGGTAGCAGCCAGTCGGTTGGCTCGATGTTTCTGTTCGGCGTTTCGTACGCCGTCGCCTCGCTCACCTGCACCATCGGTATCTTCCTCGGCGCCATCGGGACGTCAACCTCCGGTACCTCGTTCGGTCAGCGGCTCGGGTCCTTCGTTTCCTATGCCATCGGAATGGGGCTGTTGGCCACCGTGCTCACGCTGGCTGTCGGCTTCGGCAAAAAGGGTCTCGTCTCCGGCTTCCGGCAACTGCTACCAAAGATCAACCTCATCTCGGCGGTCATCTTGGTTGTCGTCGGTGTCTATGTCGCCCTCTACGGCATCTGGTCCGAGCAGGTCCTGTCGTTTGACAGCGAACCGACGCCGTGGATCAACGCCATCGTCAGCAGGGCTGAGAAATTCCAGGCGGACCTGGCCGGCTGGATTTCGGCTCAGATCTCTCTATTCGGGCGGACGACAGCCCGCACCACCGTCATGGGGTGGGCGTTCCTGTTGATAAACGTCGTCCTTGCAGTAGCCGGCTGGTTCGCTCGCCGGAACCTTCCAAAGCCCAGCATGGAACCGATCGCCGTCGACTGACCGGCGACCGCCCCGAGGCTTCGGTCTTTGGCGCGGGGGTCGGGCCATCTGCCAGGCTTGAGACGTGCAGCGCGTGAACCGTGAGCCGATTACGTTCGCAGCGCTCCTGGCCAAGCCGGGAGTGCTCGAAACGGTCGACCTCCGGAGCAAGTTCGGATTTTGTGCCTTTCACGGCGGCAACCTTGAGCGGGTGACAGACCAGATCGCCTCCGAGGCAGCCGCTCGTTCGGGGTCGTCGTACTACGCCGTGCTGCAACCGCCCGGCATGCGCCACCACATCCCCTCGGCGATGGTCTCCCCGGCTCAGTCACCGGCGTTGAAGTCGTTCGTTGAGCATTGCGATGTCGTCGTGGCCGTTCATGGCTACGGCCGCCGCGGCCTGTTCACAAGTTTGCTGTGTGGTGGCCAGAACCGGCGGTTGGCCTCGCACGTAGCGAACCACGTGCGAGCCGTCCTCCCCGCCTATCAAATCGTCGACGAGATTGAACAGATCCCGAAAGCCTTGCGAGGCGTGCATCCGGAGAATCCCTGCAACCTTCCCTCCAACGGCGGCGTTCAACTCGAATTGCCGCCACGGGTACGCGGACTGTCACCGCTTGCCCTCCATTGGCCCGCTTCCGGGGGACGGCATCGGCGTTTCCCACACGTGGACGACCTGATAGACGGTCTGGTACGGGCGGCCGCCAGCTGGCGGTTGTAGGTGTCGTCGTTTTGACGGCCAGCTGGCGGACCGGGTCTTGATCGATACGTCTCGTCGCGTGATCGTTTCGAAGATGCACCTCATCCTGACGGGAGAAGGCCACCATCGGGATCGACGGCATCAGGCTCCTCACCGCCATCACCGGGATCCCCACCGTCACCGGGAACCTCACCATCGCCAGGTTCCCCACCGTCACCGGGACCCTCACCATCACCAGGGACCCCACCATCGCCAGGTTCCCCACCATCACCGGGAACCTCACCATCACCAGGATCCCCACCGTCCCCGGGATCCCCACCATCACCAGGAACCTCACCATCACCAGGGACCCCACCGTCCCCGGGATCCCCACCATCACCGGGGTCCTCACCAGGATCGCCGCTACCGTCACCAGGGTCCTCACCGTCGCCGGGAACCCCACCGTCGCCGGGATCCCCACCATCACCGGGAACCGATGGATCGGTGTCGTCGCCCGAGTCCTTGGTCGTGACGTCGGGGTCGGTCCCCCGCTGGTCTGCGGGGGCACCAGGGCCGTCGGCCTGTCCCCCATCAGCCGGTAGCCCGGTTGCATCCAACCGAGCCGTGCCGAACAATCCTCCCGAATCGGAATTGACGGCGCGATCCGATCCTATGTCGCTATCCGTTGACGACTGGCTGACCCCACCGGCTGCCGGTGGTACCGACTCGACGACGACGTCGGGTTCGGTGTCGGCAGACCTCACCAAGAACCCGATACCCACCAGGCAAAGAGACGCCAAAATGGCGAGTCCGATCATCGCTCGATTGAGCGTCAGTTCTCTATCCACACCCCTCATCTCCGTCCTACATTCGCCGTTCCATAAGTGAGAGCGCCCACGCTAGGAGTAAATACAGAATAGGGATCGGTTCCTCGACCGACACGCCGGCCAACCGGCCACTATCGTGCGTGCAGTGGAACTCCGAATCTTAACCGAACCTCAGCAGGGCGCCTCATACGAGGATCTGCTCGCCGTCGCTCAGGTGGCCGAAACCGCTGGGTTTGCCGGTTTCTTCCGATCAGACCACTACCTCAAAATGGGCGACGTGAGCGGGGCACCGGGACCGACACACGCTTGGCTGACACTCGCCGGCCTGGCCAGGGACACCTCGCATATCCGGCTCGGCACCTTGGTCAGCCCTGCCACCTTCTACCAGCCGGGACCTCTCGCCATTTCGGTGGCGCAAGTCGACATCATGAGCGGCGGCCGAGTGGAGTTTGGACTCGGAGCCGGGTGGTACGAAGCCGAGCATGCCGCGTACGGGCTCGACTTCCCAAGTCTCGGTGAACGCTTCGACCGCTTCGAAGAGTATCTGGAACAGATCCACGGCCTGTGGTCTACACCCGAGGGCTCGACGTTTAGCCATGAGGGTCGTTTTCACACCTTCACCGAGTCTCCCGCATTGCCTAAGCCGGTTCAACGACCGGGCCCTCCCATCATCATCGGCGGTCGAGGACCCAAACGGACCCCTCAGCTAGTGGCCCGTCACGCCAACGATTTCAACCTGCCGTTCACACCCGTCGACGAAGTGGCGGCAGCGATCGAGCGGGTCGAAGCAGCGTGTCTTGCCATCGATCGAAACCCTCGCGAGATCGTCCGGTCAGCGACCTTGGCCCTCTGCCTGGGGGCGAACGAGGCCGAGGTGGCCCGTCGAGCCGAAGCCATCGGTCGCTCCCCTGACGAGCTTCGATCGTCTGGAGCGGCAGGAACCACCACCGAGGTCATCGCCACGATGGAGCGCTACGCACGGGAGGGGATTCAGCGAATGTACCTCCAAGTACTCGATCTCGGGGATCTCGATCACATCGCCATGGCCGGCGCCGACTTGATCTCAGCGGTCGCCGATCTCTAGCTAAGAGAACACGAACCTACGGCGACAATCGAACAAGCTCCCAGATTCCGTCGGGAGTGTCAGGCGTCGCCGACCGGACATAGCGAAGGCGATCGTGAAGCCGATTCCGTCGACCTTGCCAGAATTCAACCGTGTGAGGAATCAGCCTCCATCCGCCCCAGTGAGGTGGGCGAGGAATGGGACCATCGGGGTACCGCTCCTCCATTGATGAGTAGGCCGCCAGCAACTGATCCCTTGACGCAACCGGCCGACTCTGGTCGGACGCCCAGGCACCAAGCTGGGAGCCGCGGGCCCGCACCGACCAATAGTCGTCGGACTCCGAAGGATCGACTCGCTCGATCGCTCCGGCTACGTTTACCTGACGGTGGAGTTCAAGCCAACCAAACGTGAGAGCCGCCTTCGGCTGTGCCGCCAAATCACGAGACTTGTTGCTCCCATAGTTTGAGTAGAAAGAAAAGCCTCGTGGGTCGAGTCCCTTGAGTAGGACATATCGAGACCACGGTTGTCCGTCGCCATCGACCGTCGAGACGACCACTGCATTCGGCTCTTCGATCTGGGCCGCCACCGCATCGGCGAACCAACGGTCGAACTGGGCCAACGGATCGTCGGGAAAGGTCGACGCGTCGATGCCGCCCGTCTCGTAATCGAGCCGCATCCGCCGTAGATCATCAGATTCCATCACCCCAGTGAAGCAGGCTGGGACGACCTGGAAGCAGAACCCGTTTAGCGTTCCGTTTCGGTCGGCCCGGGGGCTTTGGCGAACGCGCCGGTTACCTGATCGAACGTCAGCGGCGAAGCGGTCCCACTGTCGACAGCCCTCGAATCTTGCTGCCGTTTGAGGCGTTCCGCTTCATCGTTCGCCATCTCCCTCGTTGCCCACCTCGTGAAAATGATGAAGATGATCGACCACAGCACGAACCCACCAACGAGTTTCATGACCACGCCAGCCGCTTGCTGGTCGGTCAACACATCTATACCCCACAACCGGTCCGGCGTATCGTAGTGGCGGTAGACCACGCCCTCGGCAAAGACCAGCCACCCTCCGGGCACCGTGGGGACGATCGACATCGAGAAAAGGTACAGGCACTGGGCAACTGGTCCGAGCCGCCACTCGGCAACCGGGCCAACCACCGGCATCCACATGAGCAAGCCTGACACGAAGATCATCAGATGCAACGCGAAGTGAAAGGATCCAGACTCGAACGACCACTGCACCAGCCGGGACCAGTGGAGCAACAACGTCAGCGTGTTGAAAGTAACCCCAGCGATCAGTGGCTTCGAGCCGGTACGCAACCATCGCCAGGCCATCGAGTCCCGGCCCAGTACGAGCTCGAACAACCATCGCGGCGTGGCCAGCAAAAACATTGCCGGCACCAGCATCGATAGGAACAGATGCTGAAACATGTGCACGAAATACAGGTGCTGCTCGGCGATTTCGTGGACCGGCCAGTCGGAAACCAGCCACATACCGGCAACAGCAAGAACAAACCAGAGTTTCTGGCCCTTGGAGATCGGTGAATAGCCGGCTTCGATCGCCTTCGGCTGAACGATTTTCGTCGCATACCAGCCAAGTGCCACTGCCCCGACCACTAAGACCCACACCTCAGCATGGAACTCGTACGGGACAAAGGCGAGGCGCATCACGGCTAGGGCCTCAACCAAAATCGCACTTAGATCTGCCACCTAAACGTCGAGAACACCACGGCATACACACCCATTGCCAACAGAATTCCACCAAAAAACGCCCAGGTAAACAGACGTCCGTTTAACACTTTCAGGTCAAAATAGAGATGCATGAACGCCCCGGCGACCAGGAAGAACTTGATCACCATCATGATGATAAGCGGAACGACGAGCTGCATGCCCTCAAGCCCCAGGTAGGACCAAGCCACCTCGACCGCGGTGAATACCGCAAGGATTACGAACACCACCCAGTACTGCTTCTCGGTCGGGTGATCTCCATGATCATCGTGGCCGTGCTGGGAATCAGCCCCATGCGGTGTCTCGGTTGCAGTGTCAGCCATCGCAGGTCCTTTACGGGATGAGGTAGACGATCGTGAAGATCAGTACCCACACGATGTCGACGAAGTGCCAATACAAACCGACCAGTTCAACCGTCTCGGCTCGATTCGACTGGAGTTTGCCACGAAACGAGAGTACGAGCAGGGACAACAACATGATAATGCCGCCGGTTACGTGCGCACCGTGGAATCCGGTAAGGGTAAAGAACCCAGAACCGAACAGGCTTCCGCCGTAGGTCAAACCCTCTCTGAAAAAGATGGTGAATTCGTACACCTGACCAGCCATAAAGGTTGATCCGAGCAACGCCGTAGCGGCGAGCCACACCCGTGAATTGCGATAGTTGCCCTCCGACACAGCCTTGTGGGCGAAAACCATCGTCAACGAACTCATCAAGAGAATGAACGATGAGCCCGAGGTGAACGGAATGTCGAAGATTGGTTCAACCGAACCCTCGGCGATGAACTCTTGGATCAATTCTTCCGGCATTCCACCGTCGCGAAGACCGTCGAGCACCCGTGGGTTCAGCGCGACCAGCTCCGTTAGGAAGCGAGCCTTCGACAACAGGTACGTCGATATTAGCGCGCCGAACAGCAGGCATTCTGACCCGAGGAACAGCCACATCGCCAGCTTCATGTTCGATAGGCCGAGGCTGGAGTGATGACCCTCGTGATCGTCATGTCCGGCGATGTCGCTGCCGTGGTCATCGACGACGGCTACATCATCTTGGAGTTCGTTCTCCGGTTCAAGAGGCATCTCGCGTGCAGCAGTGTCGGTCATGACACGGTCTCCAGTTCCGGCTCAGCGGTCGCTCCGTCGCCACCGTCGGGTGACGCACTGTCGCCTTGGCCAGCGCCATCGTCGTCGTGAGGATCAAGGTCGTCCGCCGGCTCCAAGGCCCAACCCCAGAGGGAGAGCGTCATGAGTAAGACGCCAGGAATCATCAACCACAAGTTGAAGATCAGGGCGTACCCGACAATCGGCATCGACATAGCCAACACGATCGGCCAGTACGACGGTGCCGGGAGGTGGACGCCGGTTGGATCGCCTGGTTGAGCGATCTCGTCGCCGGTATGGATGCGACGCAGTTTTCCGGTCTCGTCGGGCTGGTACTTGCGGTGCCAGAAGTCATCCAAGGAAGTCACCGCCGGGTCGACGTCGAAGTTATGGCTGGGCGCTGGAGATTGGATCGACCACTCGATCGTCCGGCCATCCCAGGGGTCGGCGCCGACATTCGGTCGGCCCGCTCGACGCCACGCGAGGTGTGATTGGACAACGTTGACCAACAGCATCAGGATGCCCAGGGCCAGAATAAATGAACCCCAGGATGCGACCATGTTCCACAGTCCGAAGCCCATGGCGGGGTCGTAGGTTTGCATCCGGCGAGGCATTCCCTGCAGTCCGAGAATGTGCATCGGTCCAAACGTCAGGTTGAAACCGAGAACCATCGTCCAAAAGTTCCACTTTCCGAGCCGCTCGCCCAGCCGATAGCCAAAGGCCTTAGGCCACCAGAAGTAGAAGCCGGCAACGAACCCGAAGAGCGCGCCACCGAAGAGCACGTAGTGAAAGTGAGCGACGATGTAGTAGGTGTCTGTCTGCTGTGTGTCAGAAGGTGCAATGGCGTGCGATACGCCGGACAGCCCACCGATGGTGAACTGGGTGACGAGACCGATCGAGAACAACATGGCGGTGTTGAGGATCAACTTGCCGCCCCACATCGTGGCTAACCAGTTGAGGATCTTCACCCCGGTCGGAACGGCGATGAACATCGTCGCCACGCTGAAGGCCGTGACCGATAGGGGTCCGATACCGGAAACGAACATGTGGTGGGCCCACACTCCCCATCCCATGAAACCGATAGCAACCCCGGAGAAAACCATGAACGGGTAGCCAAAGATCGGCTTTCGGGCGAATGTGGGGATTACCTCTGAAACGATCCCGAAGGCCGGAAGAATCATCAAATAGACCTCGGGATGCCCGAAGATCCAGAACAGGTGCTGCCAAAGCAGCGGATCAGCTCCGAGTTCCACGTTGAAGAAGTTGGCACCGAAGAGCCGATCGGCGGCCAGTAGCACCTGAGCCACGGTGAGCACCGGAATGGCGAACAGGAGCAAGAACTGCGTAACCAACGTCATCCAGACGAAGATCGGCATCTTCATAAGGGTCATGCCGGGCGCCCGCATGTTGAGCACCGTGGTTATGAGGTTGATCGAACCGGTCAAAGAGCCGATGCCGGTAATGAGCAGTCCGATATTCCAAAAGTCGATGCCAGCCGCCGGTGAGAACGCAACGCCGTTATTTGGAGCGTAGTTAAACCACCCTCCGTTCGGCGCGCCGCCACCGATAAACCAGCTGGTGTTCAGCATCAGACCGCCGGCAAAAAACACCCAGAAACTGAAGGCATTTATTCGAGGAAACGCCACATCGCGGGCCCCGACCTGAAGCGGCATCAAGAAGTTGGCGAACGCCGCACCCATCGGCATCACCACGAGGAACACCATGACGGTCCCATGCATGGTGAAGATGCGGTTGTACGCATCGCCCGACAGGAACGTGTTGTTTGGTGTTGCCAGCTGAATTCGAATCAGTAGCGCGGCGACACCACCGATAATCAGGAAGAACAGTGAAGCCGCACCATACATGATCCCAATTTTCTTGTGGTCAACCGTGGTCAACCAATCGACGAACCCGTTGGCATTCCTCGGTCGAGCGAAGATTCCCAGAGGTTGGCGGGGTCCGTCGGAGAGCCCAGACGGTAGGGCGAGCTGATCGTCGTAGGTCGTCATAGTCCGTCTCTCAGTCGAGCGTTGCCAAATAGGCGACGATCTGGTCGAGTTGTTCGTCCGTCAGCGACTCGAAGGCGGGCATACCACGTCCCAGCCCAGTCTCGGGATTGGCATCTGGTGCCATATCTTTGCGACTCGGCGCGTTCGAGACCCAACGCTTCAGTTCGGCGGCATTGAAGCGGTAGTCGTCCGGGGAGTCGGGTGCCGCCGATAGTTCGGCGAGTTGTAGATACACGTCGGGATCGAGTCCATCATCGTTTGCGTCTGTGCTGTCATCTTCGGGACCACCGGCGTAGGTCGAGTAGACGCCGCCGGCAAACGACGTCCGGCTCGCAAAGTGCGTAAGGTCTGGGGCGGCCAAAGACACCAAAGGCACATTGGTTCTGAAATCGTCGGCGTAGGCCAAATCACCATCATTGATGACGTGACACTGCTGGCAGTTGTTCTGGAACAGTTCACGACCGGCCAACGCATCGGGATCGGTCGGAATCTCGGCCGGAGACGCCTGGTTCTCAAACCATTCGTCGAAATCCTCAGCTGACAGCGCGATGGCCGACATACGCATTCTCGAGTGTGATAGCCCACAGAATTCGGTGCACCACCCCGTGAACTTGCCGGGCTCATCAGCCTCGACCGACCAGGTGTGCCAACGGCCGGGGACCGTATCGCGTTTACCGTTCAAGCGAGGAATCCAGAACGAGTGGATCACATCGCGAGACGTCATTATGAGGTCGACCTGTTCCCCGGCTGGGATTACCAGTTCGTTTGCGGTCACGATGTCGTCAGGATCAAGGCTGATATCGAGCGGAAGCTCAGCATCATCACCGGTCAAATCCTGATTGGACACTCCATCACCGTTTGCATCGGTGAAAAATCCATCACCGTCGACGTCATAGCGGTACTCCCACCACCACTGTTGGCCGATCACCATGACGTCCAGGTCGCCCTCGGCGTTCTCCTCCTCCAGGCTCCAAATACCTTGGACCATGGGGAAACTAATGGCGGCGAGCAACACGGCCGGTGCGATGGTCCATGCCAGCTCCAGGGGCGTGTTGCCATGGGTCTGCGCCGGTAGATCCTCGGCATCGTAGTCTTCGGGCCGCACTCTATTCCGCAAAGCGATGGCGATTGCGCCACCGATGACCAGGACGAAGACGATGCCCATGATCGGCCAGATCCATACCATCAAAGAATCGATGTCGCGGGCCTTCGGGCCGCGTGGCTCGAAGGTGTTCAGCGGCTTGTCCTCGGCGCATGCTGCTAACAACGCACCGGACAGCACGACTACCCAAAATCTGCGCACGCCTCGCCTCATATGTCGGTCCAGACTTGTGTTCACTGCAAGTCGACGCCAAATCGAGCGCCGGGCGGTGTGATGGTCTTCGGTCACTCGCCTACTCCCTCAACCGAGCCAGCGTCGGACGTTTCTTCGCTGTGCTCACCTTCCTCATCGTGGTGAAGTTCACGCTCGCCGACCACCGCGCTGATAACCCCACCGGCAAGTACTGCGGCTACACCGAAGGTGACCACGGAGGTGACCACAGCCCGAGGGGCCTTCGACTTCACGATCAGGATCGCAGCGACGAATATGAAGGCGGCGACTGCAACCGCCACGACGGTAGCCGCAATCTCCGACACTGCGAGCATGATCCTCGACAGCGCTAACGCTACGACGGCGATGGTCAACATCGCCATCATCGGAACCTCCATCGGGGCCAAGATCCGATTTCGGATGACAGCGTTGACCTCGGCGTCGCCGGTGGCGCGATCGGCCCAAGCTTGGACCAGCCACTGCAACCCCACCACGAACAGGACGGCAATGCCAAGATAAAAGAACACCATGCCTATCGCTATCCCGATGGCCAGGCAGGCGATACCGAAGGCCGTCAGCGGCCCAAGCGGGCTCAAACCGGACGGTGGGCGGACGGCGATCATGTGATCAGAGCCGATCAATGCTGCAGTTTCTTCGGCATCGCCATCACGGGTGATGACGTTTACCACTCCAAGAAAAAGCGAGACGAACGCCAACGCCATGAGGATGGTGTAGCCGGTGTGTTCGCCAACGCCGCCCTTGTACCCCATGCTGGATACACCAACGACCGTTCCACCGGTGGTCAGACCATAGGTGGCGGCGGCGAGAAAGGCTGCCGTGGCAATGCCGAGTAGATACTTCGAACCCCAGGTAAACATCTCGAACCTACTTGGTGATGTAGATGGCGTACCACAAGACGCCATAGAGGGCCACGGTCATCGTCCAGAACAACGCAGCGCTCAGCACGCCCTCGTAGTTCCGAGACGAGTACTCGCCGCCGAGTGTACGAAATAGCATCACCACGGCGAAGACCATGGCCACGACCATCAACGCCATATGCAAACCAATAATGGCGAAGAACAACACCGCCCGGGGCTCGACCAGAATTTGAAGCTCCATCAGCGTGAGCAAGTAGGCCGTCTGGGCCAGGAAGGCAAAGGCAAAGAGCAAGGAGAGCAGATAGCCGACGAAGGCATGCCCGCGATCATCGTTTCGTACCGCCTGGACCGTCCACCAAATGGTGATCACCGAAAGGCATAAGGTGAGCCCCATGAAATTCGGCTGGGTGAGCGGAATACTGACGCCATCGGGCAACCATCGCTCTTCCCGAGCCAAGAACTCGGCCCGTTCCGCCACGTAGACGGCGATAAGGCCCATAAAACCCATCACGATGGCGGCGGAGGCCAAGCTCGTGCCTTGAAGCAACAATCGCGGCCGCGTCGGCTCGGCGACGGCGACATCGACGGGGATTGGGTCGTATGACGACACGTCGGTCGACATCACGCAGTGTCTCCTTGTGTGACGGAAGCGGCGGCGCCCTCGGTCGAGATTTCGTTGGTCGGTTCCTCGCCATCGAACATCAGCTCGTCTAACAGCGGGGTGGCAGAAGCAACGATTGGCGGCGCAGGAAAGTTGCCGACAGGCGGCGGAGACGATGTGGCCCACTCAAGGGTGACACCGCTCCACGGGCTGGAAGAGGACCCGGCAGGCTTTGAACTCACGAGACTGATCGCCATGTTGACACCGAGCGAGACCGCGGCGACGGCCAGCACGACCGCTCCAACCAAACCAAGTGCTCCGAGACCGGCGGAGAAGTCGTCCGTTGATCGAGCGGGAAGCCATGGCTGATCGTCGAATCCGGCCAAAATCTCACCGGTCGCCCACACAACCGATCCGCCAGCGGTGGCAAGAAGGCTCAGCAGACCGAGCGGCTCGGAAAGCTGACGTCCCCAGATCTTAGTTGCCCAATGGTGCAGCGCCCCGATGACCGCCAACAACGCAGAGCCCAGCAGTAGTGCTCGGATCCCTTCGTGGAATCGGGTGCCGTTCAGAATTAGCGTCTGGCTTAGGTCAACGCTCCCCGGCGATGCGTCGTCGAGCAGTCGCATGATCGGCTCGATGAGACCGAGTAGCGAGACGGTAGTGGCCAACAACAAGAGAAGGCCGGCGAGAAGAACGCCGACGAGGGCGGTCCGCAACCGGAATACGCCGCTGCGAAGCGATTGTCCGGCGAGGACGAGCGTGACCAAGACCGGCACGATGACGGCGATCATCCCGCCGACGAAGAACCCGTTGTCGAAATCTACGCCACCGGTACGGACCGACGCCAAGCCGACGATGTCGGCGCCATAGGTCAGGATTCCGAACACGCCGATAGCGGCCATGATCGATCGGTGATAGATCGCGGGGCGTTCGCTGTGCACGCCGATGATGTCGACCGCCATACCCAATACCGGTATGCCGAGCCAGTAGACGGCGGGGGCGAGGTATTGCCCGTCCATGATCGTGGTCAGCGAGGCGCTCTCGGCGATCGGCACATGCAGGAACCGGATCCGCAAGAAGGCGAGCAGAAGTTCACCCATGAGGATCGGAAGGCTGAGTACACCGACGAGCGAGAAGACGAAGAAGGCCCAGGTGGTCAACGGAACCCGCTCAAGGGTCATGCCCTGAGTTCGTGCCCCGAGAACGGTAACCGAAATACAGATCATGGCCCAGACGAGCGCTCCGACCATCATGGCCAACGCTGCGGCCCACAGAACGACCGAATCTTTCCGCAAGCCGCCGGGGCCACCATTTAGGACGTAGGCCAATACCAATAACCCGGTGCCGAGCATCCACGTCCACAGCGAGGCCGCCGCACCACGGGCAAAGGCCAAGCTCGGGGCGCCCACCTGTAGCGGAACGAGGTAGATCGCCAACCCGACAAAGATCGGGACAAGGCCACCAAAGAGAGCCAAGTCTCGGCCTAACGACCACAGGTTGGCCAGCATGTCGGTCTGGTCGGCGCCGAGGTTGTCCAGGTTGTTGGACATAAATACGGCGATCACGCCAACGACCAGCGCGCCGATCAAACCGATGACCCCGCCGCCGAGATAGACGCGGCCTATCGTCTTGTGTTCGCCGGTGCCGAGCACTCCATCGATGGTGGTAGGTGCCGCTGCTGCGACAGTGCTATCGAGGGCGCCGGTCTCCGGCCGTGTTTCCGTTAGTGCCATGCGCGCAACCGTGGGGTCGAGGACGGGTGGACATACTGCGCCGATCGCAGAGTGGACGACGCGAAGAAAGTCTTGCGGTACTGCGGCCACGTACTGTAACCGGCCGCGAGCGTGGAAATCGAAAACGTCATACTCCCCATCCGACGAGCTGATCGACGGCCAAGGACGCAAACAACACGGTGAGGTGGGTGATCGAAAATTGGAAGTAACGAATCGACTCTTTTGCCTGCTGAACGGGATCGGTCAATCCTCGCAACCGCACGGCCCCGCCGGTGAACAATGCCCCAACCACCATCGAGGTCAAAAAATAGATCCATCCTCGGTCGTCGACGACCCAGAACGCGATGGTGAGTACCCATACCACGATGGAGTAGAGAGCCATCTGCGTGGCTGTCGATTTGTGACCCTGTACAACCGGCATCATCGGTACGGACGCCGCGGCGTAGTCGGCCTCATATTTAATGGCAAGGGCCCAGAAGTGCGGCGGCGTCCAAAAGAAGACTACGCCGAACAACAAGACGGCTGCCCAACCGACCTCCCCGGTTACCGATGACCACCCGATCAGTACTGGCACTGCGCCGGCGGCACCACCGATCACGATGTTCTGCGTAGAGGTTCGTTTCAGCCAAATGGTGTACACCACGACATAAAAGGCGCAGGCAGCCAACGCGAGGACAGCCGACAATACATTGACGAACACCGCGAGCCAGACAAAAGCCAGCGCTTCAACCACGGTGGCGAAGGCCAACGCCTCCGACGGGGAAACCTCACCGGTTACCAGCGGGCGGCCCTTCGTCCGCTCCATGATCGCATCGATATCCCGATCGACGTACATGTTGTAGGCGTTTGCGCCACCTGCGGCAAGGGTCCCGCCAACCACCGTTGCCACCATCAACCAGAGCGAAGGCAGGCCGCGATTAGCGACCACCATCGTGGGAACGGTGGAAACGAGTAGAAGTTCGATGATTCGGGGCTTCGTCAATGCGACGAAGGCCCGAACTCGATACCGCGCAGGGGCAGCTATTAGCACCACGGGAGAGCGTACTGGGTTCAAGCCGTTGTAGCGGCCTCAACGGCTGTGGTGTGACATGAGTGTCAACTGGGCCCCACCGAAGTCGGTTCGGTTCGGGCCGTCGGCCGGCGGTAGGGTCGATCGAACTCACCAGGCGGAACGCGCAGGCGATGAGTACCGAGGAGCCCCCATGACCGTTGCAGCGACGAAGGTCCAGGCCTGGCATCGAACCGTATCCCCGCATCGATACCGGCGGGTGGTAGCCATCGCTGGCACGTTCCTGGCACTGATCGTGCTATCGGGCGCGGCGGTTCGGCTCACCGAGGCCGGCCTCGGTTGCGAGGACTGGCCGACCTGCAACGACGACCGATTCCTGCCGGAATGGGAACTCCACGGCTGGATCGAGTTCGGAAATCGGCTGATCTCCGGTGTCGTGGCCGTGGCCACCATCGCCGCTGTCCTCTCGGCGTATCGCCGGGTACCACGGCGACCGGATCTAATCCGTTGGGCGTGGGGATTGGTTGCCGGCGTCGTGGCTCAGATCCTCCTTGGAGCGGTGACGGTACTGGCCGACCTCCACCCGATGGTCGTCGCCGGCCACTTTCTACTATCGATGGTGTTGTTGTGGAACGCCGTCGTACTGTGGGATCGTTCCGGCCGAGCACCAACCCCGACACGGCCGATCGTCGATCGCCGAACGGTCCGGGTCGGACGGGCATCGATCGCTCTTTCCACCATCGTGTTGCTTACCGGGACAGTAGTGACCGGCACAGGACCAAACAGCGGCGACTCACGGGCCAGTCGACTCCCATTCGAGTTGACGGACGTGGCCCGAATACACAGCGTTGCCGCCTGGTGCCTCGTCACTTCGGTAGTGGTACTCCTACTCCTTCTGGCCGCTCAGGGTCAGCTCATCAGATCGGCTCGCTTGTTACTCGTTTCCACCGTCGGGCAAGGGGCGATCGGATACGTTCAATTCGCGCTCGGCGTGCCAGCAGCGATAGTGGCTGCCCACATTCTCGGCGCCATACTCGTTTGGACCCTCGCCGTGCTGACCTACCTCCAACTGTTCGAGCACCCAGTCGAATCGGTCTTAGGAACGGACCGCACGGGGCATTCGGCAGTCGATCTGCCAGAATAGAACGATGGGCACACCGCTTGAGGTGCAGGAGCCACAGATCGATCTGGGCACCGAAGAAACGACCGACGCGGACCGTCCGTGGATCGTCCTTGTCTGGAATGACCCGATCAACCTCATGAGCTATGTGGCTTTCGTCTTCCGAAAAGTGTTCGGATTCAGCGAGGAAAAGGCAAATCGCCTGATGCTCGACGTCCATGAGAAAGGTCGAGCTGTGGTCTCCAACGGCACGAGGTTCGAGGCGGAACGCGACGTCAACCGCCTACACAGCCATGGCCTCTGGGCCACCATGGAACACGACAAGTAGTCGACCGATGCCTCTATTTCGCCGCCATCTTTTGTTCGTTCCGCTCGACGACGGTTCGTATGCGGTGAAGCTTTCCCAAGAAGCCCGCCACGGGATCGTGACGCTGGCCCAACAGCTCGATGACCTGCTCGATACCGACCTTCCGGAGACTCGTCGCCTCTTCCCAACCGCGTACCCCGAGGATCCCGAACGAGACGCCGGGTATCAGGTCTTCGCCCGTCAACAACTGATCGACAAGCGGCGAGATGCCGTCGAGTTGATTCGAAGCACAGCGTCGAAGGACCGGTTGACCGAGGACGAACTCTCAGCGTGGATGGGGGTACTCAACGACCTGCGGCTGGTGTTGGGCACGATGTTGGATGTGTCCGAAGACGACTACGACATCGATTCGGATGACCCGAACATCGACAGCCACATGCTTTACCGCTACCTGGGAGAGCTCGTCCACAATATTGTCGAGGCGCTGACAACTTCGCTACCGGACCCCGAAGACGAGTCGACTCCGTAGCTCCACCGGCCCACTATCGGCAGCCGTTCGTCTCAGACACTCCCTCCGGGCCGATCGATGCGCTCCGGGCCATCAAATAACGGTGCGCGTTTGAGGAGAAGCTGATACATTGATGCAGCCCTCGTGGGTGATCGATTCGTCGGTTCGAGTGTGTAAGACAATTCGGCCCCCATCGTTCAGCGGCCTAGGACGCCTGCCTTTCACGCAGGTAACACGGGTTCAAATCCCGTTGGGGGTACTAGCCAAATTCAATGCCCAGGTCCCGTAGTGCAGTCTGGAGTGCACGCCGCCCTGTCAAGGCGGAGGTCGCGAGTTCAAATCTCGTCGGGACCGCGTTGGATCCACCGCATGAATGGAGAAAGACCTTCTCCATTCATGCGGCTGGAATTCGACATGGTCGGGTAGCTCAGTTGGTAGAGCGGCCGCCTGAAAAGCGGTAGGTCACCGGATCGACGCCGGTCCCGACCACCGGATCACTCGCCCGCTCTTCGGAGCGGGCGAGGCGCATTTTGGCACGCCGACCTAGGCCATCAGCCTCATTACGGAATCAAACTGCCGACAATGTACAGCACGCAACCAAGTGCACTTTCTTGTATTGGAGACAATTAGCGCATGGCATCTGCGTGTCCATCCATGACCGCCATTGATGAACCCGCCACCACGAAACGGTATTCCCGCCCGTCTCCCGCACTGCAAAGATCCCTAACCGCCAAGCACGACGGCGCTATAGGAGCCGACCCAAACCCGGCTGCGATCCTCTCAGCCGCCGGATAGTAGGCGCTGCGCCATAGGTGTACGTTCCCAACGTCGAATAGATCAGGTGGCCAACTTCTATTATGGTTAACCACCAATGGCTCAACTAGCCATTAAGATACCGACGAGATCGTCCGATTTGTTCTTTAATGTAAGAAACTTCGGATGCCAGAGGTCGACGGCTTGCCTGCCTTGGACCTCCCGGCTCACCAGGCTCAGCCCGGAACGCCCTCGACGAGTTACCCCCTATCAACAGCCCGTTCAAATTTTGAGAGTAGGATTAGCGAACCATGGCAACAAAAAAGTCACAGATGACAGACAACCACAAACAAGCCCTAGCAGTGGGCCGTGCAGAAGGGCGCCAGGTTCGTGCGTACCTGGAAGCACTTGAATCTTCGAAGCCGAAGCGAGGCCGTAAGCGGACCACAGAGTCCATCGACCGACGCCTAGAGAAGATCGAAATCGAACTCGAAGAGGCCGATCCACTCAAGCGCCTTCAGCTCACCCAAGAACAGCTCGATCTGACCGAAGAGAGAGAGCAGATGGACAATGGCATCGACATTGTCGAACTAGAAGACGAGTTCACTCAAGTGGCGAAGGGCTATGCCGAACGAAAGGGTATTACCTACGCTGCGTTCCGCCAGATTGGCGTTCCCGCTGCGGTTCTTAAAAGGGCTGGCATCAGCCGCGCCGCTTGATCGGCTGTTTGAGGTCTGCTCAAGCAGACCAAGTTGCCAGATAACCACCCGCCGCTCCTGTTCCCGGGTGGCGGGTGGTTCTCGTTCTGGCCGCAGTTCTCTCTATAGAGCCGGTTAGACCTCGTCTGTCCCTCTAGATGACGCCTGCCTCTTTATACGATGTCGGCGCCTCGGTACTTCGCCTCTTTTGGCCTATCGGCCACCAGTGCTGAGACTTCTGCGCAGAACCGCTGAACCTGTTCGTCGGCAGACCCGAGAAGCTCGGCCGGCTCGTCAACGAGTCTTGCCAGCTCGTCCTCCGTGCCGGGAAATCGTTCATCGAGGCCCAACGCCTCGACCAATCCGGCGCCATCACCGGTACCAGCCCGCATGGCCAGCGCGGTTGCGACGGCATGTTCCTTGACCAGCTCGTGCGCCTGTTCACGTCCGAGGCCATGTTTGGTGGCGTGAAGCAACAGCTTTGTCGTGGCGAGAAACGGTAGGTACCGACGGAGTTCCTGGTCGATGACCTGAGGAAACACGCCGAACCCTCGAAGGACAGCAAACGTCGTCTCCATGATTCCGTCTATGGCAAAGAACACATCGGGCAGCAGAACGCGCCGCACTACGGAGCACGCAACATCGCCCTCGCTCCATTGATCTCCAGCCAGACCAGCGGCCATCGTCACGTGGCCGCGGAGGATGGTAAACAGGCCATTTATTCGCTCACAGGATCGGGTATTCATCTTGTGTGGCATGGCCGACGAGCCGACCTGGCCAGGAAGGAATCCTTCAGTCGCTAGGTCATGGCCCGCCATAAGCCGGACGGTAAGCGCCAGGTTCGCCGGCGCCGACCCGATCTGAGCAAGTGCCGACACGACCTCAAGATCGAGCGACCGGGGATATACCTGTCCTACCGCACCAAGCACCCGAGGCACCCCGAGGTATTCGGCAACCATCATCTCAAGTCTCTCAGCCGCAGCCGGGGTACCCAGGAGATCGATCTGATCTTGTTGGGTCCCCACCGGCCCTTTTACCCCTCGAATGGCAAAGTCATCTCGAACCGAAACAAGCCGTCGATGAGCGGCCAATAGTTCTTCGCCAATCTGGGCGAACCGTTTACCGACTGTCGTTGGTTGGGCCGGGACGTTATGGGTCCGACCGACGATCGGCTGAGCGGCATACTCCGCCGCGGTCTCGGCGATCGCGGCCAGCAACGCAACCGTTCGACTCTCAACGAGCTCCATCGCTCGCCATACCAACAACCGCTCGACGTTCTCGGTTACGTCTCGACTCGTCAGACCCTTATGTACATCTTCCCGCCCTGCCAGCTCACTGAATTCGTCGAGTCGGGCTTTGACGTCATGCTTCGTCTCCCGCTCTCTTCGCTCGATGGCAGCCAAATCGACCTGGTCGACAACCGATTCGTAGTCATCGACCGAGGACTGATCTACGTCAAGCCCGAGCGCAATCTGCGCCTTCAGGACCGCCACCCAGAATTGCCGCTCCACAATAATGCGAGCGCTCTGGTCAAAGATGGCGGTCATCTCCCCGCTGGGATACCGCTCCGCCAATACGTTCGGGATGACCACTGTGGCCTCGATTCGCTTCCGTGTGTCGATGTACCCACCCGGTAAAGCAGTTTCGAGGCGGGGTCGATATCCAGACTACTGCTCGGCAGGTTAGGAATCGGCTAGCGAGCCGAGAACCGTACGTAAGCTCTGAGGGACCAAATCATGAGTCGTCGTTGTGAAATTGATCCATTCGAAAATTCAGTCGACGTGTGTGGCACGTGCTTCGGTGAGTTCTGTGAGAGTTGCCTCGTCATGATGAAACGGCGGAAGTACCCGCTGTGTCGTGAGTGTGCATTGATCGCCGCTGGTGTCCGCCACCAGAAACCAAAGCGTCGAGGGGCACGAAAGACGGCGAACAGCCGCCGCGAGGAGTTGCGGGCCGCTCCGGCCCGGCCGCCGATCTTCGAGTACTTCGATGCCGCCGACGAGGTCGAGATGATCGAGACGGCTGGACCCGACGCAGACTCGGTCCCGTCCGTACACGCTGCCAGCTCATGCCCCGCCCCCAAGGACCCCCCGAGTGCCAGCGACGATGCCTCGGCCCACGCCGTTGTGTCCGCTATCGACCGGCTCGCCGAATACGAACAGAAGGCCGGTTCTAAACACGGGAACGGCGACGAGATCGTTCTCGAGCAACCCGGTCAGGGGTCGCCCGCCGACTCAGAACCGATCCAGTTTCGAAATCCGCGGCCCTACATCGCAGCGACCGACACTCCATCCTCGACCGAGTTGCGACTCGATGTGTCAACCGGCCCGAAATCCATAGGAGAATTGATGACCGAACCGATCCAACAGACCTCGGCCACGAACAGGCAGAGTGACGACCACGACTCCGACCCCTATGAGGAACTTCCGGCCGAGATCGTGGACGATAGAGGTGAGTGGGTACCGCCCGTTCTCCGTCCGGCCGATGCGTAGGCCATCACATCGGCACGATCGTAGGGTCCAAACCCTCGCTCAGGAGTAGTGGACGTATTGACTCCGGCCGGGACCGGTAGATACCAGCTTGACCGGTACGCCGACCTGAGCCTCGATGGCTCGAAGGTAGCCGTGAGCCTCTTCGGGCAGCTGCCCTTGTTCGGTAACTTCCGTTAGGTCGGTCTGCCAACCGGGAAGGTCTTCATAGATCGGCACTGCCCGATGGAGTTCCGACTGATGATACGGCAGTTTCTCGGTCCGCTCGCCCTCGATGTCGTAGGCCACGCAAAGCCTGAGCCGCTCGAAGGAATCGAGCACATCGAGCTTTGTGATGGCCAGTTCAGTGAGGCTGTTGACCCGAACGGCGTGACGCAACATGACCGTGTCGAACCAGCCAGGGCGACGGCGACGACCGGTGTTGGTGCCATATTCCCGTCCGATGTCGACGATCTTGTCGCCGTCGGAGTCGGTCAACTCGGTCGGGAATGGGCCTGCGCCCACCCGAGTCACATAGGACTTGGCCACTCCGAGTACGCGATCGACGTGGCGGGGACCTATCCCGGCTCCGGTGCAAGCGCCGCCGGCGGTCGGGTTACTCGACGTCACGAACGGGTATGTGCCGTGGTCGAGATCGAGAAACGTGGCTTGCGCCCCTTCGAGCAACACGTGCTGATCGGCTTCTAGCGCATCGTGAATCAAGTCGGTCGTATCGACGATGTGAGGCTTGAGCGGTTCGAGGCACTCCGACAGCACCTTGTCGGCCAGCATGTCTGGGTCGACCGGGAGCCGGTTGTAGACCTTGGTCAGCACTTTGTTGGTGTGGCTGAGTGCGGCCCGAAGTTTCTCTCGGAAGATCATCTCATCGAGTAGGTCCTGAACCCGAACCCCGATCCGCAGCGATTTGTCGGCGTAGGCCGGGCCTATGCCTCGCTTTGTCGTCCCCAGTTTGGACTTACCGAGATGCCTCTCGTGCAAGGCATCGAGCTGCTGGTGATAGTTCAGAATCAGGTGGGCATTCCCCGACAGCCGAAGGCGGCCGGTGTCGATCCCTCGACGGGAGAGCATGTCCATCTCAGCCAACAACACGAAGGGATCGACGACTACGCCGTTTCCGATGACCGGGACGATGTGGTCGTACAGCACCCCGGAGGGCACTAATTGAAGGGCGAAGACCTCACCATCGACGACCAGGGTGTGGCCCGCGTTGTGGCCGCCTTGGTAGCGGACCACCATCGACATCTCTTTGGCGAGAAGGTCGGTGAACTTTCCCTTCCCTTCGTCGCCCCACTGGGTTCCGACCACGATCGTTGTTGGCATTGTCGTAATCCTACCGCTTGGGGCCAAAAGAGGAGGTCAAGATCTGGACTGCACCGGCGGCGAGTGTTTCCCGGCTTCGACGCTATCGGGCTTGACGGGTTCACGACACGGCGAAGGTGAACGCGTCGCCCTCGACACCTACCGCCACCTTCGACCCGTCCTCGACCTCGCCATCGAGAATGAGGATGGCCAGCTGGTCGGCGACTTCCTTCTGAATCACCCGTTTGAGTGGTCGGGCCCCAAAGGCTGGGTCGTAGCCGATCTTGGCCAACAGCTCCTTGGCCCCGTCGTGAACGTCGAGCGCGATCCGTCGGTCGGTGAGTCGATCGGCGAGAGCCGCCAATTGGATGTCGACGATGGACACCAGGTCCGCCTCGCTCAGCTCCGAGAACCTCACCGTGTCATCGACCCGGTTGATGAACTCTGGACGGAAGAAGTCCTTCGGGTCTCCCGGCAGGTTCGAAGTCATGATGAGCACGACGTTGGTGAAATCCACTGTGCGGCCTTGTCCATCGGTGAGCCGGCCGTCGTCCATCAGCTGGAGCAATACGTTGAAGACGTCGGGGTGAGCCTTTTCCACTTCGTCCAACAGGACAACAGCGTACGGTCGCCGCCGGACAGCCTCGGTCAGCTGTCCACCTTGGTCGTAGCCGACGTAGCCAGGGGGTGCCCCGATGAGCCGGCTGACCGTATGCTTCTCCATGTATTCAGACATGTCGATACGAATCATGGCTCGTTCGTCGTCGAACAGGAAGTCGGCCAGTGTGCGGGCCAACTCGGTCTTACCTACCCCGGTCGGACCGAGAAATAGGAAGGTACCAATCGGCCGGTTGGCGTCGGAAAGTCCTGCCCGGCTTCGACGGATAGACGCCGCTACCGACGCGACGGCCTCGTCTTGCCCGATCACTCGGTGATGTAGCTCGTCTTCGAGTCGAAGCAACTTGCGGGCCTCGCCTTCCATAAGGCGGTTGACGGGGACACCGGTCCACCGCGAGACCACTTCGGCGATGTCTTCTTCATCGACCTCTTCTTTGAGCATGGTTTTCTCGGACTGGAGATCAGCCAACGCCGCGGAAGCCTCATCGATCTGTTTCTCTGTTTCGGGTAGCAAGCCGTAGCGGATCTCGGCCGCCTTTTCCAGATCCCCTTCCCGTTCGAGTTGACGGCGATGGTTGTCTTCCTCTTCCTTGAGGACGCGGATCCTGTCGATCGCATCCTTTTCGTTCTGCCAGTGGGCCCGCATGCCATTCCGCTGTTCGTTGAGGTCTGCCAGTTCGGCGTCGAGTTCTTCGAGGCGTTCAACCGATGCGGGGTCTGAGGTTTTCTTTGGGGCGGCAGAGGTATCTTCTGGATCCTTGCCAAGCGCCACTTGTTCCATTTCGAGCTGCCGGATCCTCCGCTCGACGATGTCGATCTCGGTTGGTAGCGAGTCGATCTCGATTCGAAGTTTTGAGGCCGCCTCGTCCATAAGATCGATTGCTTTGTCCGGGAGGAACCGTCCGGTGACATAGCGATCGGACAGGGTGGCGGCAGCCACGATGGCAGAGTCCTGGATGCGGACGCCGTGGTGAACCTCGTAGCGTTCTTTCAATCCCCGAAGGATGGCAACAGAGTCCTCGACGCTCGGTTCCCCTACGAACACCTGCTGAAAACGACGTTCCAGTGCCGCATCCTTCTCGATGTATTTCCGGTATTCGTCCAACGTGGTGGCTCCGACCATCCGGAGTTCCCCGCGAGCCAACATCGGTTTGAGCATGTTGGATGCGTCCATAGCCGAATCTCCGCCAGCGCCGGCACCGACGACCGTGTGCATCTCGTCGATGAACGTTATTACCTCGCCATCGGCGTCTGTGATCTCCTTGAGTACTGCCTTGAGCCGCTCTTCGAACTCGCCCCTGAATTTGGCCCCGGCCAGCATCGCTGAAATGTCGAGTGAGATGACCCGACGGTCACGAAGGCTCTCCGGCACGTCTCCTTCGATTACCCGCTGCGCAAGCCCTTCAACGATGGCCGTCTTTCCGACACCAGGCTCACCGATAAGGACCGGGTTGTTCTTCGTTCGGCGACTCAGGACTTGCACGACTCGACGAATCTCATCGTCGCGCCCGATGACGGGGTCGAGCTTGCCGAGACGGGCGTCTTCGGTGAGATCCCGCCCGTACTTATCCAGAGCTTGAAATTGCTCTTCTGGACTTTGACTGGTGACCCGATGCGAGCCGCGCACTTCCTGCAACGCACTTAGCAGTTCGTCGCGGGTGAGGTCGATTCTGGCCGCGGTCGCTCCACCAGGATCCGGGTTTGCCAGGCCCAACAGAAGATGCTCGGTCGAGACATAGTCGTCGCCAAGCTCCGCTCTCACCGAGTCGGCATCGTTAAGGACACGATTGGTTTGACGACTTAGGCGCGGTTCAGTTCCGTAGGCCTTTGATAGTCCGGCCAAGACCTTCTCGGTCTCAGATCGGAGAGTGCTCGGCTGACGCTCAACTTTGGTCAGCAAGGGGAGGACAACGCCCTCGGGTTGACTGAGTAGAGCCAGAAGGACGTGGTCCGGGGTTACCTCTGGATGAGAAGCGGCGCCGGCCTGTTCAAGGGCTTTGGCCACGGCCTCCTGCGTCTTCACCGTCCACTTGTTCGGGTCGATAGCCATAGACAAAGTCTACTACGTCATCACAAGGTTGACAATGACAGTATCAAGTTTCCTTAGTCGGCAGCGAACATGGTCGAGTGGAGTACGCAGCTCGGTCAGGTTTGTTGTTGGGGTCAGCTCTCGATGGCCTGAATCTCGCCTACTTGATGATCGACACTCTCCGATGGCTGATACACATCGAACTGCCCCTGATCGACACCATTAATGGACCACGTCAAACTCCACGAAACGGTCGCAGTAAGTCGAAACGCATCCCCACCCTCACCCGCCGACGATCGCACGTACTCATAAAGACACGTCTCAGACGTCACTTTGGCACCGGGCCGCCAAACAACCCCCGCGTTCGAGCAATCAAATGAACCGCTCCCATCCCCCGGATCCCACGTCACATGAGTTGGCGTCGCAGTAACCGACACAGCAACACCCCCATCAGCCGCCGAAGCAAACAACGACTCCCACGGATGAGCGATCCACAACCAAGTAGGAATCCGAACAACACTATGCCGATCCGGATCATCCAACGGAGGATTCCCACCCAACACCGGATCAGGAATCGTCAAACTAGCGACCGCTTGATCACGAAGCACAACCGGATCCACCGGAGCAACACCCACCGGCAACGCCGTAACATACGTCAACGTTGCACCCTGCGCAGTCGTACACATAATCGTCCACCGAAAAGCCTGCGACTCAACCCTCACCGACACCGCCTGACCCGAATCACCGACAAACACCTCCTCACCCGCCGCCACTGACTCACCCCTCACCATCTCAACACCCGCACCCGGCCCAAAAGACCCATACATATGACAATGCGCCGCCCACAACTGCTCAACAGACGTCGACGGCGAACCCCCCTCCCCACCCAAACACCGCTGAGTACGACCCGACGTCCCCGTAACAACCCCACCACTATTCCTGGCAGACCCATCCGACCCAGCGTTACAGGTCATCGACAGGCTTGGTTCGGCAAGAAACAGGACCGATCCCGCCGAGAAGGCGAGAACGATCAGGAACAGCCTGGCCCGCCCACGGCTCAAATTCTGGGAAGCCCTGCAGGGGTCGGTGCTACATCGCATTCCGAGTCCACCTGTGTGTAGCTCTCCGTTTTCCATTTCCCGCCTTCCCTCCGCATTCGAATTTCAAAAAGGATTCTCTCCCCTGGTTCGGTCAGGATTGACTCCTCCCACCTTTCACCAGACTCTTCGTAAAATCCGCTGTCAGGGTCCACCTCAACACAATCCAGGATCACGATCGATTCCGAGCCAGGCACATCAGTTATCTCCGGATTATTGATATCGAGATCTCGATAGACCAAGCCCTCGTCGAGAAGATCCTGATTCCCGATCGCGATCTGTTCTCGGTACTCACCGGTCATCGTTTCAGACAAACCAGGGTGATCAGGGTCTGGCGGGTCACCGGAATCTCTGAGGGCCTGGATGTAGGCGGCGTAGTCGTCGAGGACCTCGTCGGCCATAGCGGCCGGAACACACCCTCGACCCACCCGTTCGGCACGATCGATAATCCAACCATCCGAACCATCGGGCACAGCATGACCCTCAACAACATGAGGCGCCGTGAAACCCTCGATCGGAGGAGTAAAAAGCACACAATCCCGGATATCGACCGAACCATCAGCATTCTCGACAACAGCCGGATCAGTCAACACCTCATGCTCCCCAGGAACCACCACCGTCCCAACAACCGACGAGACCACCCCAGGATCAATAGCATCACCAAGCGCCACCACCGCCACCTCGCGGTCCTCAGCCTCCAACCCAGTCGCAGCCCACAACTCACCCCACAAAACCACTAGATCATTCGTATCCGGCGCATCTGCCACCGAAGCGACCTCTGTACCCGTCACCCCGGCCTCGGTAGTCGTCGAGGAACTGACCTCAGGAACAACGCCAGGCTCCTCCCCCTCAACGCTCCCCCCGGTACAAGCAGAAACAACAACTACAACCACCAAAAACATCAAAAACAACCGCAACAACTTCCCAACCAACGATCAGACCTCCCGTCAGACCCTCACGGATCACCGCAAAAACGAGACTAGCCCGATCACCCCACAAGCGACATGGAGACCACTCCCCACCAAAAAACCAAACACCACCAAACAATCATTTGAAACACAAACCATCTAAAAGACACACCACCACACCCAACCGAGACACCGACACCAACCGGGCGGCACCCGCTTCAATAAGAGGGCCGACGCCAGAGAGTACTCAGCGGCCCCGACGTGGCCGTCGATAGACGGTCAGACTCTGATTGATTGGAACGATCTCGTTCCGGTACTGGCGGTGAACATCCTCGACCGCAGCCTTGGCGTCGACCCGGAGCATCTCCAATTGAGCCCGAAGCGCGACCACCTCGGCTTCCAACTCAAGCACCCGTTTGACACCAGCAAGGTTTAGGCCGCCGTCGGTAAGGTCCTGGATTCGTTGCAAGTGCGAGATGTCATCATCGCTATAACGCCGACTCCCGCCATCGGTCCGTGCCGGCTGCACAAGCCCCTTGCGTTCGTAGATTCGGAGCGTTTGAGGGTGAACCCCGGCCAGTTCAGCTGCAACCGATATTACGTACACCGCTCGCGCCCGATCGTTGTCCGAATCAGCCATGGGCGTGCCCTCGAATCTTCCTAGCCCGTCTTCAAAAGATGCGCTCGGGGCGAAGTCTCCGTGGCAGCAGCAAGAGCTTCAATCGCCGCCCGTTGCTCCTCGGTTAGTGTGTCGGGGATATCGACGATGACCGTGACCAAAAGGTCTCCGCTCCGATTAGATCTCGGAACGCCCTTGCCTTTCACCCGAAACGTCTTGCCGGACGGGGTCCCCACCGGAATCCTGAGCGTAACCGTCGACCCGTCGAGAGTCGGGACGGTAACTTTGGCGCCGAGGGTGGCCTCGGCGAACGTCACCGGCACGTCGATCGTCAGATTGCTTCCCGATCTTCCAAACACGTCGTGGCTCCCCACGCTAACGACGACGAACAGGTCGCCTGGTGAACCACCGTTACGACCCGGACCACCACGGCCCTTTAGCCTGATGCGCTGCCCGTCCTTCACCCCGGCGGGAATCCGGACCTTGACCTGACGAGGCTTTCGTTCGATGCCGTTACCTCTACAGGTCGGGCACGGGGTCGTAACGACCCGCCCACGGCCGGCACAACGCCGACACGGCTGACTCAGCGAGAAGAACCCCTGATCGTCATCGAGAACGCCCCGACCGGCGCACTCTGGGCACAGTTCGGGGGTGGTGCCCGGCGCCGAGCCCGAACCACGACAGGTATCGCAGGCCGCATCAGATACGAGGTGCACCGAGGTGGTGACTCCATTCACCGCATCATCGAACCCAAGGTTGAGCTCGGCCTCAAGATCGTCGCCCCGTTTCGGCCCGGTGCCGGGCGCACCACGTCGCCCACCCCCGCCGAACAGGTCGCCGAGCATGTCCGACAGGTTCCCGGGGTCGAAACCGAAGCCTCCAGGCCCACCCGAAGACGCGCTAGGAGGACGGAATCCTCCCCCCAACGGACCGGCCCCATACTTGCGAAGCTCGTCGTATTCCTGTCGACGCTCGGCATCACCGAGAACGTCGTAGGCCTCCGATACTTCCTTGAACTTCTCCTCGGCTGAGGAGTCGTTTGGGTTGGCGTCGGGGTGGTATTTGCGGGCCAACTTTCGGTATGCCTTCGTCAGCTCCTTTTCGCCGACATCATCGGACACGCCGAGGATCTTGTAGAAGTCCTTCTCCAACCAGTCATGCTGAGACAAGGGCCAGACTCCTCGTCTCTACCCGCGCGTGCGGACCATGGCAGGGCGCAAAACACGTCCCTTCCAGAGGTAGCCCGCTCGCATGACCTCGGCAACAACCGGGCCATCGACGTCGTCGGCGTCTTCATGCATAACGGCTTCATGTAACACCGGATCAAACGCCGCATCGGTCGGCTCGACTCGATCCAGGCCCTGTTTGATCAGCGCATCCAACAAGGCGGTTCGCATCGGCACGACTTCCTCGGCACCGTTGGTCACCGCACCATCACAAGCGTCGAGAACTGGAAGCAACTCACCGACCAGTTGTTCATTGGCCCGTTCGCGACTCTCGACTTCGCGCTTGCCGATCTGTTTCTTGTAGTTTTCGAACTCAGCTTGAAGCCGCCGGGATGCGTCGAGATACTGATCGCGCTCGACGGTTACCCGTTCAAGATCGACGACCAGAGCCTCAACCGACAGCACCTCTGGTTCGGCAACTCCAGCGTCAACACCGGCAACATCAGCGCCGTGTCCGGGGTGCGGCTCCGGTTGACCCTGGCCTTGTTCCGCGGCGGCCTCATATGCTAAGCCCTCGGCGATAGTGCCAGCGTCAACTACCTCGTCGTCAGCGACCTCGTCGTCAACTACCTCGTCGTCAACTACCTCGGCATCTATGGTCTCATCGTCACTGGTCTCGTCGTTCATGTTCTCGTTCGTCGAGTCTGACTCCTCGACGACCTCAGCGTCAACAACTTCGGCATCGGCGGCACCGGAGTCTTCCGGCCCGTCGACGATGCCATCGAAATCTTCGACCGAGGAGCTCTGATCTCCAGCGTCTTCGGTTGCTCCGTCGACAACTGCTTTGGTCCAATCGTTCGCCATGGAATCTGACGGTTTGTTGGCGGTCATAGGGCGATCCTCCTGCGATGCTCCGCCGCAAAGCGGAGCCGATCGCATATCAACGGGCTGCCGCTCACGACGCCTCGTCGCTCTTGTCGCTCTTGTCGCTCTTGTCGCCCTCGCTGTCGTCGTCTTCGACGATCTCGGCATCGACGACCTCATCATCGTCCGCCGCTTCGCCACCACCGGCCGAGCTGGACGCATCGGAGGCTGCGGCCTGCTCATACAGGTTGGTCGAAACGGTCTGGCTGGCCTTCATCAACTTCTCGGTTGAATCCTTGATGGCGTCCATGTCGGAGCCTTCCAGCGCCGCTTTGGCCTCTACCAGCGCCTCGTCCACCGCCTTCTTTTCGTCCTCGGGGATCTTGTCGCCCTGGTCGGAAAGCAGCTTTTCAGTCTGGTAGACGAGCGAGTCGGCGGAATTGCGAATGTCCGCCTCTTCTTTGCGTTGACGATCTTCTTCTGCATGGGCTTCGGCATCTTTGACCATCTGATCGATGTCATCGTCAGACAGCGTCGATTGACCGGTGATGGTGATCGATTGCTCTTTACCGGTCCCTCGATCCTGAGCCGACACATGCACAATGCCGTTTGCGTCTATATCGAACGTGACCTCGATCTGCGGGATCCCACGGGGAGCGGGAGGAAGATCCACGAGGTGGAACTTGCCAAGCGTCTTGTTGTACCCCGCCATCTCACGCTCGCCTTGCAGCACGTGAATCTCGACCTGCGGCTGGTTGTCGTCAGCGGTGGAGAACGTTTCGGTCCGCTTGGTGGGGATCGTGGTGTTGCGCTCGATCAGCTTGTGCATCACCCCACCTTTGGTCTCGATACCCAGCGACAATGGAGTCACATCAAGTAGAAGCACGTCGGACACATCGCCCTTGAGTACGCCGGCTTGAATGGCGGCGCCAACAGCGACCACCTCATCGGGGTTTACCGACTTGTTCGCCTCTTTGCCGGTCATCTTCTCAACCAGCTCGACTACCGCTGGCATCCGGGTCGACCCGCCGACCAATACGATATGGTCGATTTCGGCCTGCTTGAGGCCCGCGTCGGACAGCGCCGACTCGACCGGCACCTTCACCCGGGCCAGCAAATCGGCGGTCAGTTCTTCGAACTTGGCCCGGGTCAGGCTCAACTCCATATGGAGAGGGCCTTCAGCGGTTGCCGTCACAAACGGGAGGTTGATGTTGCTTGTGGCGACCTGCGACAGTTCGATCTTGGCCTTCTCGGCCGCCTCCTTGAGGCGCTGGGCTGCCATCTTGTCGGCCCCGAGGTCGACGCCATGGCTGTTCTTGAACTCGGTCACCATCCAATCGATGATGGCCTGATCCCAATCGTCGCCACCGAGTTCGGTGTCGCCGGAGGTGGACTTCACCTCAAACACGCCCTCACCGATTTCGAGAATCGACACGTCGAAGGTGCCGCCACCGAGGTCGAACACCAACACGGTCTGATCGCCGGCCTCGGCCTTGTCGAGCCCGTAGGCCAACGCGGCCGCAGTCGGTTCGTTGATGATTCGCAACACCTCAAGGCCAGCGATGGTCCCCGCCTCTTTCGTGGCGGTTCGCTGCGCATCGTCGAAGTGGGCGGGGACGGTGATGACGGCCTGCGTCACCGCGTCGCCGAGATACGCCTCCGCATCCCTCTTCAGCTTCATCAGGGTTCGGGCCGAGATCTCCTGAGAGGTGTAGTTCTTGGTGTCGATTTTGGTGTTCCACTTCGTACCCATGTGTCGCTTCACCGACCGAGTGGTGCGATCGGGGTTGGTGATGGCCTGACGCTTCGCCACCTCGCCAACCATCACCTCTCCATCATCCTTGCCGAAGGCGACGACCGAAGGGGTCGTGCGAGAACCTTCAGCGTTCGGGATGACGAGGGGATCGCCGGCCTCCAGGACAGCCACCACCGAGTTTGTGGTTCCGAGGTCGATTCCAACGGCCTTTGCCATGTTGCGCGTGCTCCTACTGCGTTGACGTTAGGGACGAATGAAGTTGTCCCATTCCCTGTCTATCGGGTCAGTGGACCCAACTATACATAGTTGAGTGCCCCACTAGCAACTTTTGTGATGCCGTAGAGGCAACGCAGAACGAAACGGCCCAGACACACGAAGCATTCGTGGCCGACCGACCAAAAGCGGGGTTGGCTAGACGATGACAGGCCGACCACGATGCTTGTTATATGTAGGATCGGCGCCAGCAACGACAGATACGGGCATTCCCCAATTCCAACGCCGGTATGGTGATGCCTCGACATCAACCGACGGTTCAGAGGGGTTGACCGGGGTGACAACAGGCAGGTATTGGCCCGCGGTGTGGCCAGTCGAGTGCGGGGCCAACCATCGTCCAAAGATTGTGCCGTCGAGGGGCCTCGGCATCGAACCAACCGATCGGCTGGTCGCAAACACACGCCACACCGGCCGTCGGCCGGTGATGTTCATTCAGCGAGACCCGGGCCAGCTCTACCTGTACGGCACGACGACCGCTTCGGAGGCCACCGTCGCCGGATGGGTTGAGCGCGTCGATCCGATCACCCTCACCCCGGCCGCATCTTCAGGCGAACTCCCTGCCGGGGGCCACGAGTGGCCAGGCTCTCTGGTCGCCCACGCCAACGGCGACCTGTACGTCGCCAACGGCTCCTTCGTCCACCGCCTAGACCTCGCGTGCCGAATCAAGGCACAACGCGAACTCCCGGTCGACCATGCCCACAACGGCATGCTGATCCTGGGAGACGGATCGATCGCCACCAAAGACCTCCGACTCGGCCCGGAGCCATCGACGCTCACGATCTGCAACGCCGACCTTGACGTGCTGACATCGGTCGAGTTACCAGAAGCATCGATGGGCCGGTTGTCGACCATCCCCGCCGCCGGTGGCGACGACATATACGTCGTCGGGGAGACCCGCCTGTTCCGATATCGGTGGACCGGGCGCGAGCTACTGATCGATAGCACCTGGCAACCGCGCTATCGGCACCAAGGCCAGGGCGGACTGGCCTGGGACGCCACAATCGTCGACGGATTTGTCTGGCTCATGAACAACGGCAGCGTCGACACCGTCCAACGCAAGTTCTCCACCGAACAACAAGCCCACGGGGCGTACCCCGAGGTCCAGGAGCTACCGGACTCCACCTGGAACGATCCCATCCGGGTCATCGGAGTAGACATCCGCGACCCAGACGTCATCGTGGAGATCACCCCAACCGAGAATTCCGGCGGCTGGGTCATCGCGTCGCCGTTGATCCATGATGACGTGTTGTTGGCCTGGGACACCTGCCACACCGGATTGGCCGGATTCGACGTCTCAGACCGGAACGCGCCAGACATGTTGTGGTACCAACCATTCCGCCCGTCGATGCCACCATTGCTCTTCCCGGACACCAACGAGTTGGTAGTAAACGACTTTCGGTTCCTGGCCGAGAATCAGACCAGCGACGATCTCGTCGTTCTCGACATTCGAACCGGCACGATGAAGAGCCGAGTGGCGACCGGTGCGACCACCCTTGACGGCATGTACCTGACCCCCGGGTGGCACCGAGATTTGTACTACTGCGCATCTGGCACCGTGGCCCGGATCCGGGTCGAATCGGCGCTGTAAGCAACATGGCCAGATTCCACCCCCGACGGGCGGATTCTGGAAAATAGGAATGGCGCCACGCCGACGAGGCTGAAGAGGGTTGTCACGATGAGAAAGAAGTTGAACACATCGGCTCCGCCCGTCAGCCCGATGCCAACGAACAACACATCGAACGCGTAGTGCCCAACGCCAACACCACCGGGAGCGATGGGGAGGACGGCGGCAATTAGCCCAATGGCGAACACTGGGGCAATCCATTGGAAACCAACGCGCTGCGAAGTAACCGCCTGTGTCACCACCACAAAGAACAAAACGTTTACCAACTGAATCAGAATCGACAGCAAAAGACCGCCCCCTAGATGCCGTCTGTTCTCCCTCGCAAGCACGACCATGTGAGGAAACGCCCCAACGAACCTCCATCGCCTTTCTAGCTTCCGGTATGGGACCCGTAGCACCTCGGGCAACCTCAGCGGAGTTGCGGCCACCAGTAGGCCTAGTAGCGAGAGGAGCGACCACAGGACAACGACGAGGACCGATAGGTACCCGTAGTCGACGGTGAACCAATACTCCACGTTGAGGAGAATCGCTACCGCTCCGCAGCAGACCGCAGCGTAGAGGCCAAGAGTGCGGTCAAGAAGAACACTAACGTACGCCAAGTACTTCTTTTCGGGCGACGAGTGGTGTTTCCCAAAGGAATAGGCCTTCCAAATATCGCCTCCCATTCCACCCGGCAACCAGGAGCTCATAAAGAGGCCGACAGCGTGCGCCTCGATGGCAAACAGAATGGGTAGGTCTAAGTCGAGGACGTTGGCAATTCGCTGCCAACGCCAAGCCACGAGTACCAGGAAGCTCAAAACCCACAACAAGAACAATCCGGCGATCAGCACCGGCCGCTGCAGGACGGAGACCTGGCGCTCGAAATCGAACCGACCATTGACGCCCAGAAACACGAGCAACGCTGCAGCGATGAGGGCCTTCAATAGAAATACTGCGAGCTTCTTTAGCGAACCTCCGCTCTCAGGTCGCACTGGTGCGATCAACCATACGGGCAAGTCTGCGGAAGGGGTAGAACATGACGAATACCGCGAGAGCAACATGGGCAGCAATGAACACGTACGCCTCGAAAGCCGTCACCGGCCGACCGACCCGGACAGTCATGTGTGATGCCCAATCCCACACTGCGGGCACTCCTAGCCAATCGGGGTCATACAAACTACTCAGAAGCACGAAGGCAAGGTCTTCGATTCCTGAAATCATCAACAACAACATGGCGAACGACAACCGAATCGTATTTCCGCTAGAACCACCACCCATCCGATACGAGAACGCAAGTGTCAAGATCACGTACGGGACCGCCAGCAACATCGTTTGGTACATCACCTCGAACTCATCAGAGTAGAAGAAAAGGGTCGGGACGAAGTAGCAAAAGAACCCCAAAAATGTAACGGGAACACTGACCAAACCAAGCTTCTTGCGCACTCCGTCGACGAAATCGAGGTGGGCGATACTTAGAGTGGCGAATACGAATGGCAATAATTTGAAGAGAAACACCCACAAGGAAGAAATCTCTTTTTCCATTGGCAGAAATGCCAAGATAACCGCGGTAAGCACCAAGGCAACCAGCAGATAGGCTCCTGCAGTCGTGTTCTTACGCAAATGTGTCGCTAAGGAATGCATTCTTGCTCTCCACACGTATGTCCAATACTCGCCCAACAGACTCCATCTTGCGGCCAATTTCCTCGGGGGAATCTCCTTCCAAGACTAGATATCCAAGCTTGTGAGATGCTTCTTCAAACTTCTTGACGAACTGGCCTGGCGAATAGAACATCTTACAATCGACAATGACCCCATCTTCGAGCAAGACGTCAACGCCAGATACCTTCTGCATAACTCCTGCCGCACCACTGGCGACAGTCATCAACGCAACGTGTTTATGGAACTTCGGTTTTACCGAAACACTCTTCCCAAGATGAACCCCCAACGATGCGTCGATGTAGTCGATACCATAGGCGTGGTTCATTAGCATGCTGATCCCATTGCCTGCCGCCCGAGCACCCATCTCGATGAAGTACACAGCTTCATCAGCATCCCTGACCACAACGTCACAAGTGATGGGACCTGACACGATATCGAGACCTTTACATATACGCTCGACGTACTCTTTGATGCTGTCCCGGACCGGTTCCCGAACTTCTGCCGGCATTACATAGTGCAGCGGAATCATGAATGGCTCGCTTGTCATCATCTTTTGAGCAACAGCCATGAATTCCACTCGAGAATCTCGGAGGAACACATCCACCGAGCAATGCATACCGACAACCAGCTCCTCACAGACGACCGACTGAGTTGGCGAGATCGACCGGGCTTGCTCGAGCGCTCGACCAAGTTCGGCCGCCGACCGCACAACCCTCACCCCCTTGCTACCTGAGCTATCGTTTGGCTTGACAACGAACGGATAGCTCCAGCCATTCACACCGTTTGCGAGTTCGGCCAGGTCATTACCTCGGATGTGCGCATGATGCGGCAACCCCATGCATTGGAGTTTGTGCAAAAAGAAGCTCTTACTCACCGAGCCGCGCACCGAATCCATGGACACCCTTTTTGGCGTCTTGAAGGCCTTCGCTAGATGGTATTCACTTAGCCGGGCTGCATCGCTGGCCGGACTGTAGATCGCATCAACCTGTCGCCCATTAAGAATCTTCTCTATTTGCTGATGATCCCTCACACTAACCGGGTACGTCTCGTTGGCCAATGGGAATGCGAAAGCATCAGGATTGCCGTCGAAGCTAATGATGTAGTAGTTCATATCTCGCGCAACCCTGTAAGAGGGGAGCTGATCGACGCTTGCCCCCAACATTACGATGGTGGGACTGTTCATAAAGCCCGGTACCGGTTCGCTTCAACCGCGAGGTCTTCTGGAAGACTAGATCCATACAACAGGTCGACCGGATCAACCTCGAAGTTGGCATCTCTTATCAAATACATTCCCTGAAACGAAGCTCCATCTGCGATTCGAGCAATGTAGCCAGCATTAAGCCAGAGACCCAAGGCCAGCAATGTTCCGCTCAAGGCCGAAGCAAGAGAGGCGTCCAGCAACACATAGAACAACCCAATAGCAACCACGAGATAGAAAAATAGACGCAGCGGAACAAGTGAATGACCTATGAACAGGTCGGCCGTCGCTCGAAATGACCTGCGAATACCAAACTTTGACTTACCGGCGACACGGGGATGATGTTCGACATCAACACATTCGTACTTGGCGCCGATGGCCACGCATTCGGCGAGAAAATACGGTCGTGTCGTCTGACTGCAGGCGATTCGTTTAGCGATTCGGCTATCGATAATCCGAAATGTCGAAGCCCCCTGAGGTATCTCGATGTTAAAGACACGAGAAGCAATGACGTGTTGACCGATCGACCCCAACCTCTTGAACAACTTGTCCTGCCGGTTGCGACGTCGAGCGAATACGATGTCATGCCCACGCCGAATTTCGTCGACAAGCTTCGGAATCTCTTCTGGAGGCGACTGCATGTCGGCATCGATCTGGATTATCCACCGCTTGGTGGCGTACCTAAAACCTGCCCGAAACGCAGGCTCCAACCCAAAGTTTTTGGAGAACGACAGGTACTTCACCCGTTGATCGTCGACCGCAAGACCCTTGATGACTTCCAACGTCTGGTCAGTACTGCCGTCGTCGACGAATATTATTTCGAACTCTCCAAGCTGGGACATCTGGTCGCAGATTCGCCGGTACAACAAACCTACATTCTCGTCCTCGTTGAAACAGGGGACGACAACGCTAAAGCTTTCCATACAAAAGGCTCCGCACTTAGGTGATGGTTGAGCGAGCCCACGCCGTGTTGTGGGAGCAGCATTTCACTTCAAATGGCTCAACGCAAATCAGCCATATTTATACCGTCGTGGGAAGAGGTCGGCGAGACGCTACGCCCGAGAGTCCGAGCCTGACCTGGTGCCAGAGCCGGCGGGAAACAGCCGACAGCGCCCATCCTTATAAACCACACCATCTGCACACGTTGTCTCGATCTCACCACCACCGAACTGCTCCCGGTGCAAGCGGGCGTAGGCCCCGCCCTGGGCCAACAGCGTCTGGTGGTCACCCGATTGCACGATCTGCCCACGGTCGAATACGCGGGGCATGAAGCGATACGCGGGCGCCGGGACGGCCGTACGTCAGGTTGTCCCGGCCCTTCCTCGAAACTGACTCCGCCAAGTGCTGCTGGAGATGCGAGTAAGCCCTCGATCGAATACAACCCGAATCAAAAGCGGGTTGATAACCCCAAAACCGGCGACGAGGAGGACAAGAGCAGCCACCGAAACCACCCGCAAGCGATGGGGGTGAAGAGCCCGACGACACGAACCCAACTGAAACCGTCGACCGCCGTGTCCATCGGAGTGATCTCTACTCCCCCGCGGGTTGGTGAAGGAACTCCAACAGACTGGGCTCGTAGTCGTCCGGCGCGTGGTACCCCATCAACTCAAAGACCGTGGCCGCCACGTTGGCCAAACCAGCACCTTCGACCGAAGCCAGCTTGTACTCGCCACCGTAGCCAGGGTCGTAGATGGCGAACGGTACCGGGCTTAACGTGTGCGACGTCTTCGGCAGGCGGGTCCCGTCTTTCTCGGTGTACATAATGTCGGCGTTGCCGTGGTCTGCGGTGTAGATCAATACGCCCCCGATCTCGTCGATCGTCTTGCAAAGCTGCGCAACACACTCGTCCTGAACTTCCATGGCCTCGATGGTGGCTTGGAGGTCACCGGTGTGGCCGACCATGTCACCGTTCGGGAAGTTGATTCTTCCGAACCGATAACGACCGGACCGCATAAGCTCGATGGTCTTGTCGGTGATCTCCCGCAGCTTCATGCCGGGGGTCTTGTTGAACTCGACGTTGTCGGACGGAACTTCGATGTACGTCTCAAGCGACTCATCGATGTAGCCGGACCGGTTCCCGTTCCAGAAGTACGTGACGTGCCCGAACTTTTGAGTTTCGCTCACCGCGAACGAAGGCTCGCCTTCAGCACACAGGAACTCCCCCATCGTCCGATCGATCGCCGGTGGTGGCACCAGGTACCGCTTTGGAACCAACAGATCACCGTCGTATTGGAGCATGCCGGCAAACGACACATCAGGGTGATCGCCTCGCTCGAAGGCGGTGAAATCGCTCTCCTCGTACGCTTGGCTGATCTCGATGGCCCGATCGCCGCGGAAGTTCCACAACACCACAGCGTCACCGTCGGCCATCGGACCGACCGGTGCCCCATCACCATCGACCACCACGAATGGGTCGAGATTTTGGTCGCCGCTATCGGTCTCTGCGTACATGGTCTCGACCGCTTCGCGTGCGCTGGCAAAGGCCCGACCGATGCCGTGGGTGTGGCAGTCGTAGCCCGCCTTTACCATCGGCCAGTCCGCTCCATAGCGGTCCATGGTGATCGTCATCCGTCCACCGCCCGAGGCGATGCGATAGTCGGAGCCGGGATTGCCAGCCACGATCTCGGCCAATACCGCCTCGGTAGTTTCGAGGTAATCCAACGCAGAGCGTGCTGCGACGTCACGCCCGTCGAGCAGCACGTGGACCCGAGCCCGAGATACTCCCTCGGACACCGCACGGCGAAGCAACGAATACAGGTGATCGGTGTGGGCATGCACGTTGCCGTCGCTGTGCAACCCGAGCAAATGGAGCGTGCCCGCTTCCGGTCCACTCGTCCGGGCTATGGTCTCTCGCCACGCTTCGGTCTCGAACAACGTCCCATCGGCGATTGCTTTGTTGACCAGCTTTGCCCCTTGGTCAAAGATTCGACCGGCACCGAGCGCGTTGTGTCCTACCTCGCTGTTGCCCATGTCGTCGTCGCTCGGGAGACCGACCGCTTCGCCGTGAGCCGCCAACTGGCATGCCAGTTCAGATCCGGTCAACCGGTCGATGGTTGGGGTGTACGCCTCGTGAACCGCATTCGCCGGACCGGGCGGGGCCACGCCGACCCCGTCGGCGACGATGACCAGGATCGGACCCGATCGAGATATCGACTGTGGGTGGGGGCGGAGAGAGCGGGACATACCACCCAGGATACGGGGTCGGTCGCACGCCTCGTTCTGGCCGAGCGGTTACGTCAGAGGTATCCGGGGGCCGGATCGACCTCACCCATCGACGTCGGAGAAAAAGGCCTCGGTCAACCATTCACGAACTTCATCATCGACCTGGGCTGGGCTGGTGACATTTATTACGTGATAGTGCCGGCGGCCGTGGGTAAGCACCTTTCGCGACAACCTCTCGCTGTTCAGCTTTCGCCTGAGATTGAAGGTGAGCGCAACCCACCGGGTCATTGGTCGCAGCTCAGCAAATCTGCCGTGCCCTTTGAAGAAGATGCCAACCGACACCGGCTCGACGTACACGTCGACGCCGGAATCGGATTGCAACGTCGACAGGTGCGACCACACCGCATCGAAGATCGGGCGTTCCCGTTGCGGACCGGTAGAAAAGTAGGCGTCGAGCGTCATGGCCGGTGCGCACTCGTGGCCCTGGTTCGCCCGCCCGAATTGCCGGCCGCAGTCCCGACAGGTCCAACGGGCCATCGCCATCAACCGCCTTGGTCCGGGCCCGCTTGGGCCGACGGTTCGACCGAAACGCAAAACTCGTTTCCTTCGGGGTCCTCCATCACCGTCCAGGTCACACCCAACTCGGTCCGTGTCTCGTGCTCGATGGCCCCGGCCTCCACCAGCCGAGCGACATGAGCCGGGCGATCGGAAACGGCAACATCGAGATGGACCCGGTTCTTACCGGCCTTGGGCTCTGGAACCTTCAAGAACAACAGGCGAGGCCCGTCGCCGACCGGATCGATGATGGCACCGTAGTTGCCCATAGCGTCGGCTGGAAGGTTGTTGGCCGCTGCGAACTCGGCCCATGTTTCGAACTCTGGCGGCGGTGGCTGCTCCTCGTAGTCGAGCACGACGGCCCAGAATGCCGCAAGGTTGGGCGGATCGTGGGCGTCGAACGTCACCTGCACCGAATGGGCCATGGGGTCGATAGTAGCAAGGGGTGTTTGCCCTCGAAGCTTGGGCGAACCATCGTTACGTTTGTGATGTGGCTGATGGGATCGACAACGATCCGCAGGAATCAACCGGCAGAAATCGTCGACCGGTCGGCCCTGTGGTCAATACGGTGCTCGGCGCGGTGTTGGCCAGCCTGCTCGCCGCACTGGTCGTCGCCGCGGTGTCAATCCGATGGGTCTCCCCGCAGACAGGGTCAGCAAGCCAGCTGCTCGTCCTGGCCGACCAACCGGGGGTACCACTAACCCCATCGCCGACGTGGTCGGTGACAACCCTGGTGGAGCCAGACAGCCCCGCACCGTCCTCGACCGACCTTTCAACCGTCGAAGACAGGCGACCGTCGGCCGACACCAACACATCGTCGCCTCCCTCGCCAAATGCGCCAGCGACAGCAACTCCAGCGACAGCAACTCCAGCAACATCAACTCCAGCGACAGCAACTCCAGCGACAGCAACTCCAGCCACATCAACTCCAGCGACCCTGGCCGTACCAAGTTCTACGAGTACGCCAAGCCCGACGTCTCCGAAACCTCCGGCAACGCCCGAAGAGCGCGGGCAGGCGGCGCTATCCACGCTCACATACCCATGGGCCGAACAACTCCCCGGATGGACGATCACCTTCACCGACCGAAGGGACGGCCTTTACGGGTTAACCATGGTCGAACAGAAACGGATCGAGGTCTACGTCCGGGTTGAGCAGAGCGACAGGCTCCTCGCCCACGTCATCGCCCACGAGATTGGCCACGCCGTCGACGTCACGCTCAACGATGGGCCCGAACGTCGACTGTGGCAGGATGCTCGTAACATTGCGTCGAGTCCGTGGTGGCCAGGGGACGGAGCCACCGACTTCCGCACCGGGGCAGGCGATTTCGCTGAGTCCTTCGCAGCCTGGCAGGTCGGAACGGAAGACTTTCGCAGCGAACTTGGTGGTCCACCGAACGCCGAACAACTGAACCTGCTCATCGCACTCAGCAGCGATTGAGTCGATCCGATCGGCGGTGGCTTGTTACACCGCGTCGATGTTCAATTCGCCGGTCCGGATCCGCACAAGAGTCTCTACCGGGGAAACCCAAATCTTGCCATCACCGATCTTGCCGGTTTGTGCTCCCTTGACGATTGCTTCGATCACCGCCTGGGTCGCCTCTGGTTCGGTCACGATTTCGATCTTGATCTTCGGTACGAAGTCGACCCGGTATTCGGCGCCGCGATAGGTCTCGGTATGACCACCTTGACGCCCAAATCCCTTGACCTCATTGATCGTCATGCCCTGGACTCCGACCGCAGCCAGGGCCCCCTTGACCTGATCGAGCATGTGGGGCTTGATCACTGCGGTAACGAGTTGCATAACGCAACCATACTTCCGGCGAGGCCATGCGGGAACCCCAATGGCGCCCGAAGACACCAAAGCGACCGCCGATGGGACGAATCGTTTCGCTTCAAGATGTGGTCGGGCCCGTCGAGGCACTACGGTCTGTGTCCGTATGTCTGCTTCCACAGCCGAAAGTACAACGGATCGTCGCACCACCGAAGGTGGAGCCGATGGCTGGGCATCGGGTGAACCCCCGCCAACCGGTCGGCTGAAGGCCAGCCAACTCTGGCTGGCCGTCGGCGCCTCCATCGCCATAGTGACCGTGCTATCCGGCCTTGCGTCATGGATCTTCGAATCCCACGACGACTCCGAGGTCACTCGCGAAGTATTGGAGAACATTCCCGATCCGCTGCGATTGGCCTTCTACACCATCGTTCCGATGTTGTTGCTTTGGGGTTCGGTCCAACTCTCCTACCGGGTGAAGAATTGGGAGCGCGGCGGACCGGACCGACGGGTCACGAATCGGCGGAACGTGAAGAAACGCCTCGCCGACTTCCGGTCTGGCGTCTACATGAAGACGCTGATGCGGGAACCCGGCGCCGGCATCATGCACTCTCTCATCTACTTCAACTTCTTGATCCTTCTCGGCGTTACCACCGTGCTTGAGGTCAATCACCAGGCCCCGGAGAGCCTGAAGTTCCTACATGGAGGCGTCTACCAGGCGTACTCCCTCATCGGCGACCTGGCCGGCTTCGGATTTCTTGCCGGCCTGGTCATGGCTATCGTCCGCCGGTACGGGCCAAAGTCGGTTCGCCCGTTCCGCATCGCCACCAAGAGCCGGCCGGAACACGCCGTCATCCTCGGGGTGTTGACCGCGATCGGGGTGACCGGATTCGGAGCGGAGGCATACCGGATCGCGTTGCAGGACAACCCCGATTTCGAACGGTGGTCGGTGATCGGATACCCGCTGGCCCGTCTTGTCGACGGCAGCGGCAACCTTGCCGGGTGGCACCAGGTCTGGTGGATCGCCCACGTCCTCAGCTTCTGTGCCTTTCTGGCCATCATCCCCGGCACGATGCTGCGCCACATGTTTACCTCACCACTGAACATGTACCTGTCGGACCGTGACCGGCCGAAGGGTGCCATGAAACCCTTACCCGATCTCGACACAACCGAACTCGAGACCTTCGGGGCCTCTACGGTCGAGTCGTTTACCTGGAAGCAGCTGATGGACACCGATGCGTGCACCATGTGCGGTCGGTGCACATCGGTTTGCCCGGCCAACGCGACCGGGAAGCCGCTCGATCCTCGCGAGATCGTACTCAAAACCGGCGAAGTCATGGCCCGCACCGGCACCCCGGCCGTTTCTCCCCCGATCGGGGTCGACCCTGAAATCGAAGTGAAGGCCAATTGGATCTTCGATCGGATTACCGAAGAAGAGGTGTGGGCGTGCACCTCGTGCAAAGCGTGCGACGAGATATGCCCGGTAAACATCGAGATCCTCGACAAGATCCTCGACATGCGTCGATACCTGACCTTGATGGAATCAAACTTTCCTACCGAGCTCGGCACCGCATACCGAGCGATGGAGAACTCTTCGAACCCGTGGGCGATGAGTCAGACGAACAGGTCCGATTGGGCGAAAGACATCGGCGTCGCCGTGATCGAAACAGACGAGGCTCGTGCCCAAGCCTCGGCCGGTGAGGCGTTCACTCACGAGTACCTCTACTGGGTCGGTTGTGCCGGCAGCTTCGACGACAAAAACCAAAAAGTCAGCCAGGCGATGGCCAAGCTTATGACTAGGGCCGGGATCGACTTCGCCATCTTGGGACCGGCCGAATTGTGCACCGGAGATCCAGCTCGCAGGTCGGGAAACGAGTACCTGTTCCAAATGCTGGCGAAGCAGAACGTCGACACCCTGAACGGCATCGGCGTTCGCAAGATCGTGACCCAGTGCCCGCACTGCTTCAACACCCTGGCCAACGAATACCCGCAACTCGGTGGCAACTACGAGGTGGTGCATCACAGCCAATTCTTGGAATGGTTGATCAGCCAGGGGCGCCTCGATGTGAGCCAGGCGACTCTTGATGAGCGAATCGTCTACCACGATGCCTGCTACCTGGGCCGGCACAACGACGTGTACCTCGCACCCCGAAACGTGATCGGGTCGCTCAAAGGGATCCAGGTCGTCGAGGCTGGCCGCAACGGCACGAAAGGTATGTGCTGTGGGGCCGGCGGGGCCCGCATGTGGATGGAAGAAACGATCGGCACCAAAGTCAACGATGAGCGCTCGGAGGAGCTGCTGGCCACCGGCGCGTCACGAATCGCTACCGCCTGCCCGTTCTGCTACATCATGATGGACGACGGCGTGAAGGGCCACGGGGTAGAGGAGGAAGAGGTTCAGGTGGCCGACATTGCCATGCATCTACTCGAGGCCATCGAGGCCGGGGAACAACAAGCCTGAGGCTCGAACCCGGCATCGGACAACCAACCGGAGCGGCCGCCGAATGCGGTTAGCTTTTGTCGAACTCTAACGACGACGACAGGGTTTGGACGAGGGCGATCGCCGTGCCATCAGGCGACGACACTTCCATCTCCTGTGAGCCGGTGGTTTCAAGTGTTCCGACGATCCCGAACGAGCCAAGATCTAGTTCGATGTCGCCCGTGCTGGTGACTTCCCAGTCGATGACCGTGGCCTCTACACCGCTGAGGTTGATGGTCGTTTCGGGGTCGACGTCCTGTGTGCCGGTCACCGCCAGGGTCACGATCGGTCCATCGATGGCCACGACCTCATAGACGCTTGTCTGTTCGACCTCTGCGCCGAGCTGCGAGAGAGTTTCAGACACCTCCCAGGTAGCGCCCACCCCAACCGCCTCTTCAGGCAGCAATACCGTGCTCTGGGTTGGGCTAATAAGATCGCCAATCAACCCAGCCTGACTATCGGGAAGGCCAGACACTTCGACGTCGCTTGTGACACCTCGACTGTCGAGCAGGCTCTCGGTGGTTAGCCCAACCATGCTCTGAAGTTCGCTTTCCAGCGTTTCCGCCACCGATGGGAGGACGTCGCTACCCGGAGCAAACGACGTCACCGTCGACGTGATCCGGTAGTCATCACCCTCGGCTGCAACCACCGCTTCAATCTCGGTATCGAAGGCGAGGGGGCCGGGGGATGGCTGATCGGCGCCATCGACCTGCTGGCTGAACTCTTGAACTTGAGACGCCGAAAGAACGGAAGTGTCGCCATCGGTGAGATCGAATCGAAGTTCGACCAACGGCTCGGTGCCAGGGTCGATCAGGGTAATCACCGGCGGTTCGGAGACGTCCGATTCAGGAGCTTCGGCGACCGTTGTCGTCGAATCGGCTTCCGGGGTCGAGTCGGCTTCTGACGTCGACGTTTCGACCTCCGCTGCCGTTGTGGTCGAGCTGTCCTCGGACGTCGGCGGATCGTCGCTACCGGCCGAATCTTCGTCGGTGCCGCCCCCGCAAGAGGTGATCACCAAACCGGCACTCGCCATGATGGCGAGCCATACTCGCTTGCTGGGCATTGGGCCACGCATACCGTTGGTCATCGTTGCTCCCTCCATGTCGAAGCGAGCGAAAAGGTAGCACCGTTACGTCGTTTGCGTGCAGCGGGTCCCCTTCGGACCCCGGTTCGTAACGATCTTCTAGCCGGTGCTGTGGAGGGCCGCTGTGAGGGCGGCATCCTCGTCGTGACGCCAGCGAACCGAAACCGGGGCGTGAGCCACCATCGAATTTGAACCGTGAAAAGCTCCCGGATACACGTGGAGTTCGACCGGCACCCCAGCCCTCTGGAGGGCCAATGCGTAGGCGACATCTTCGTCGAGAAAGAGGTCGAACTGACCAACGTTGATGTAGGCCGGTGGGAGCCCAGCCAAATCGGACGCCACCGCCGGCGACGCCCAGGGCGACACCTCTCTCGGCTGGCTCGAACCGAGATAGGCGGCCCACCCAGCAACGTTGGCGTCCCGATTCCACACACGGGGATCTACGATCTCGTAGCTACTGTGTGTCACGTTCCGATGGTCGAGCATCGGGTACACCAGCAGCTGAAACGCGATACTCGGGCCGCCTTTGTCCCTGGCCATCAGCGCCAGGCTTGCCGCCAATCCTCCGCCGGCACTTGCACCACCGACGACGATCCGGCCGGCGTCGATACCCAACCGTTCAGAGTTGCTCGCCAGCCAAGTTAATCCGGCGTAGCAGTCTTGCAATGGCACCGGAAACCGATGTTCGGGAGCACGCCGATACTCGACCGAGGCGACAAGGCAACCGAGATCGGTGGCACGCCTGGCACATTCGGCGTCGTCCATATCCACAGACCCGAGCACTAAACCACCGCCATGAATCCAGAACAAAGCCGGCGCTCCGGCCGGGAGTTCCGCCGGCCTATATACCCGAACCATGACGTCCGGCCCACGGTCTGCGTCATCTTCTGCATCCCCGTCGACGTCACCGTCGAACCCGGGCACGAAGACGTCCTCGATCGTCAGGCCCGGTGGAAAGTCCGGCCTGGGGATCGTGGCCAGTAGCGCCTCGACGCCCGTGCGTGTCTTGTCGATGTCGGACAGGTCGAGCAAGTCGACCGGCACGAGCTCTAACACGGAACGGTGATCATCATCTAGCCGGGCCGCGAGGTCGATCGGTTGGCTCGTCATCGACGCATCGTAGACTGCTGCCACCGGCGGCTGCGAGTTCAATTTCGGTCGCCCCGTCAGAACAGTAAGGGGAGCCATGTTGGATTCGGTGCTGCTCGACGTCGCCATCGGAACGGCACTCGTTTTCTTCCTGGTGGCCTCATTGGTGGCGTCGCTAAACGAGTGGGTCACCCGGTTGCTCGACATTCGGGCCAAGGTCCTTTGGAAGGGCCTGGTGAACGCCCTCGATCCGGAGCGAAGTGCACCATTTTCGATCGGATTCTTTGATTCGCTTCGTTGGTTTTACGGGAGCCGCGATCTCCGTCCACTCATCGCCGACCCGCACATTCGCCCCTGGCAGGCTGTGCTCTCGCTGGTGTTCGGATCGATCGCGTCGGCGCTTCGTGTGCTGGAGGACACTTGGAGGCGGCTCCCGGGTGTGTCGGTGTCGGTGCCGTCGCGTTCGACGAACCCCGGCGGCAACCCAGGTTCGCCCCTGTCTTTGGTGACCGAATTGGCCAGGACGCCACTCGTCAGTTCGCTCGGTAGCGTGACCACCGTCGGCACCCCGGGTCGTACTCGGGTCGATCACATACCCGGCTCGACGTTGGCCAACGCCCTGGTCGACGCCGCGACGCGGGTAGGAAGAACCGAGATCGTCGCCCACGTAGTGGAAGCTCGACAGGCATTGTCCACGGCACACCGAGCGGGGGTTTCAGCGGTCGACGTTGTCGATGGTTGGAGTTTGACCGTTGACCACGCACGTCTAGCCGGCGACCTGGCCGCCGCTGGCCTCGACGCCGACCTGGCCCAGCCGATCGCCGCGTCGGCCATGGTGTGGCGGGCTGCGGCGGTGGACGAAGCTGGCCAGAAAGAGCGGGCCGATAGCCGACTTCTGATCGCAGCGCGCCAGACACTGCCAACTCTGGACCACGGCATCGAGCAACTGTCGGCAACGCTGGGCAACGACGGGGTTACCCGGCTGCGAAACTTGACCGCCGGGTCACCGGTCGGCGACGTCGTCGAACGGGTCGCCCGAGCGACGACCGCGGAACCCCAATCCGACGCGTTCCAAGACGTGGCGCGAGTTACCGAAGCGATCGGCGAATGGTACGACGACTACATGGTCCGGCTCAGCGAGTTGTACCGGTTGGCGGCCCGCAAGGTGTTGTTCGTCGCCGGCTTCGGTTTGGCCGTGGGGTTAAACATCGGCGCCCTCGACCTCATCGATGACTTGAAGAACCATTCTGAAGCTCGAACCGCGCTTGCGTTGACGGCGGCGAGCACCTGCGGCGAAGGGGGCGACATCGAGGTCTGCCGAACCGCGGTGGCCGATGAACTGGAAGCGGCAGACGAACGGCTGACCCTGCCATTGTTCGGCGACTACACGCCGCCGTGGGACTCGTTGACCGGCTCGTCGACCGATATCGGCCTCGCGTGGTGGGAGGTGGTCCTCGGGTGGCTTCTCACCGGGCTCGCGGTGTCGTTCGGCGCCCCGTTCTGGTTCGACGTCGTCCAGCGACTCACGTCGTACCGGAGCAACCCGGCAGAGTAGCGACAGCTCACGCTACAGGACGCCGCCACATCCGGTCAGCCGAAGTTTTCCCAATAGCGAGACGGACGCGGGCCTTTCTGTCCTTGGTACTTCGAGCCAAGGTTGCCAGAGCCATACGGGTTGTCGGCATCGGTCGTCATCTGGATGAAACTGATCTGGCCGATCTTCATCCCCGGATAGAGAGTGATCGGCAGACTGGCGACATTTGAGAACTCGAGCGTCAGCTGCCCGTCCCAGCCAGCGTCGACGAATCCAGCGGTGGTGTGGATTAGCAACCCGAGACGGCCGAGGCTCGATTTGCCCTCGATGCGACCGACCAGATCGCCGGGGATGGCGACCCGTTCAGAGGTTGATCCGAGCACGAACTCCCCGGGGTGGAGGATGAATGGATCGTCGTCCGAGGCCTCAACCATGTCGGTCAGTTCTTCGAGGTTGGCCTTGACGTCTATGTGGCTGAACGTGTGGTTTCGGAAGACGATGAATCGATGGTCGAGCCGGAGATCTACCGATGATGGCTGAATCGATGATTCATCAAACGGTTCAATACGGATCCGCCCGTTGGCGATTTCTTTCTTGATGGTGTGGTCGGAAAGAATCACCCAAGAGACGATATCAGTGACGGAGGGCCGCCATGACGGCCCGAACTCGTCGGGCTCGCCATGGCGTCACTCTCAGCATCAGAGTTCGACGACGACCGCCTTGTTGACGTGCTCGAGGCTCTTGACTGCCCCCAGCACGTCGACCGGTGGCACGCTATCGAGGTTGATGAACGACAGCGCCTCTCCCCGGTCGACGTTTCGTCCGAGACGCCATTCGCCGATATTGATCCCGAAGTCGCCGAGTACGGTGCCGACCGTACCGATGACGCCCGGCACGTCGTCGTTGAGTAGTAGAAGAACCGGACCAAAGGGATCGGCTTCTAGCCGGTAGTTGGAGATTTGCACGATGCGGGGGTGGTCATCGGAGAACACCACGCCGGACACCGTCCGTCCGCCACCGTCCCAACCGACTCGGCACGTGATCTGGTTGCGGTAATCGGCTTTGCCTAGGCCGACAGACCGAGAAATCTTCAGGCCTCGTTCTTGGGCCATGACCGGCGCGTTGACAAAGTTGACCGAGTCCGGCGCGGCGGATTCCAGGATTCCCTTCAGCAGGCCTGAAGCTACCGGCCGCATGAGATCCTCGGCGTCGTCGGCGTAGAGCTCAAGTTCGACCGTTTCGATTTTGGCGTCAGCCATCGCCTGCTGAAGCAGGCCAATCTTGCTGGCAAGCGAGATGAACGGGTTCACCCGGTCGTAGTCGAGACCAGGCGAAAAGGCGAGGTTCACACTGTTCGCGATGCTGGTGCCGCGCAGGGCCTCGAGGACCTGCTCGGCGATCTCGATGGCCACATCCCGCTGAGCCTCCGACGTCGACGCGCCGAGATGCGGGGTGTGGATCACCTTCGGGTGATTGACGAATGGGTGACCTTCGGCTGGTGGTTCCTCGACGAACACGTCGATTGCGGCCAGGCGAAGCTGGTCGGCGTCGAGGGCGGCCACTACCGCTTCAGGGTCGACGAGACCGCCCCGGGCGGCGTTTATCAGCACGGCGGTCGGCTTCATAAGGCCGAGGCGCTCGGCGTTTATCAGGTTGGCGGTGTCGTCGGACAGCGCGGTGTGAAGGGTTACGTAGTCCGAAGCGGCCAATAGTTCGTCGAGGTCGACCAGCTCGACCCGAGAATCGAGGGCAGCCCGTTCCGACACGAACGGATCGTAGGCCAACACGGTCATGTCGAATGCCTGCGCCCGGGCGGCTACGGCCCGACCGACTCGGCCGAAACCGACGATGCCGAGAGTTTTGCCCTTGAGCTCAGTACCGGTGAAGCTGGATCGCTCCCATCGCCCCTCGGAGACCGAGTTGTGGGCAGCCACGATGTTGCGGGTGGCGGACATGAGAAGAGCAAACGTCAGCTCGGCGGTGGCGACGGTGTTGGCCCCGGGGGTGTTCATCACGATGACGCCGCTACGGGTGGCGTGGTCGACGTCGACGTTGTCGGTGCCGACGCCGGCCCGGCCGACGACCTGCAGGTTTGTTGCAGCCTCGAGGACCTTGGCCGTGACCTGGGTCCCGGACCGGATGACGAGGGCGTCGTATGGGGCGATGATGTCGATCAGCTCGTCCTCGGAGAGGCCGGTGCGGATGTCCACCTGGGCATCGGCTGCGGCCTCGAACACGGCGACGCCGTCGTCGCCCAGCTTGTCGGAGATCAGAATCTTAAACATGGGGGTCTCTCGGGGGATGGGGGTAAGGGAACTATGACGGCGGGCTAGGCAGCCGAACCAAATCGGCGGGCCAGGGCAGTGTCATTAAAATGAAGGGCACCGGATTCGATCTCGGACATACAGGTCGAGGCCACCGGGGAATGGGGTCCACCGGAATCGGCTAGCTCGGCGACGCGCTCGGGGCCGAGGGCAAGGGCGAGGACAGGGGCGATCGACGACGACGTGATGACTACCGGCGCGTGATCGGTCACGGTGGGACGAGACACGACACCGGCGTAGGCGGCGAACAGGTCGACGTCGGTACTGGCGGCGAGGTCGCTGACACCATCGCCGATCAACAGCCGACGGCCGGGGGTTTTAACCGCGGCGCGGATCACGTCGGCCTTGCCGGCGGTGGTGGTGAGATGGCCGTGCTCGTGGTCGGCGTAGCAAGGGTCGGTTTCACCTTGCCACCAGTCTCCGGTGAGGGGATCAAACTCGGTATCGACCGCACGGACGTTGTCCGGGGAGACGCCGAGCCAGGTTGCGAACTCTGAGACGGCCTCTTTGAGACCCCCGGAAATAATCCACGGCTCGGTGCCGGCATGGTTCAAGGCGGCGATGGTCTGCTTGGCGTCTGGGACGGCAGCGGCTTTGTATCGACTCTTCACGTCACGGATTTGGGCCCTTGTCGGGTTGAGGAGCGCAAGTCGCCGGCCGTACACATCCTCGAGGGCGACCTGGCCGTCCATGGCCGACTCGGTAAGGCTGGCCACCTCGGCCTGGGTAGCGGTGTCCGCCGGCAGTTCGTCGATACCCTCGACCGCGGTAAGGGTAGAGTCGCAGTCGAAGAGCGTTACGGGAAATGGACGCCAGCGCACAATGATAAGGCTAGAGGCCCACCGGGCGGAATCGAATCACTCCGGGGGTATCTCCTCCGCTAAGTAGTGCCGGCGTGTCGACCGTCACGGGTGTTGGTGGTTAGCCGTGGGAACGTGACGCCAAGCGATCTTGCGAGCGGTCGGCTAGGATCGAAGGACTCGTTGCGGGTGTAGTTCAATGGTAGAACATCAGCTTCCCAAGCTGAATACGCGAGTTCGATTCTCGTCACCCGCTCCCATCGCAAGCCCCTGAACAGGGAAAACTCGGCTGGTGCCGACTTGGCCGACCGACAGGCCAGCATCGTCGTGCCACAACGTGCCACTTCGAGACGCTGACTTCTAGGGCCGAACCTAGAAGGCGGACTCCAGAAAGCCGTCCGTCGGGCTTCGAGGGCGAGCAGTCACACCCGTGAGTTATGATGGATGCATGACCATTGACCTTCCTGCAGAGGCTGAAGCGAAGCTCGCCGCCGAAGCGAAGCGTCGCGGAGTCACTGTCGATCAACTCATCGTCGAGTACGCCGAAAGCCTTTCCGGAGGAGCCCCTTCCAAGATGCCTGCCTTCGTAGCGGCCGGAGCATCCGAGGGCGGCATTAGTCATCAGATCGATGAACTACTCGCCGACGGATTCGGCCAAGACTAAACGTGCTCGTCATCGACACCGGCGTCATCGTTGCCGCCGCTGACCGAAGCGACCGCTTCCACCACAAAAGCGTCGACACGATCCAGAACGCAACCGGTCCGCTCGTGACCACTGGCCTTGTCATCGCCGAGTGCGCCTACTTGATCCAGCGACAGCTCGGCCCTGCAGCCGAAGCCACGCTCTACCAATCGCTCATCGAAGGTTCACTCGAAGTCGAGCCCCTCAACAACCACGACTGGGCACGCATCGCCCACCTCGTGACAACCTACGCCGACCTACCGCTCGGCGGAACCGACGCTAGCGTCATCGCGATAGCCGAACGACTCGGCCAGACCCGCATCGCAACACTCGACCGCCGCCACTTCACGGTCGTCAAGCCGGCCACTGGCCAAGCCTTCGATCTCGTCCCTGCCTGACTCCCAACCGCGCCACTCGCGTGCCACAGCGAACAGCATCTGGCCGTCGCCAAATGTTGTCAACCGAGCCCAAAGCCCACGAGATCATGGGCCTCCGGCCGAAAACCGCCTCCACAAGTAGGCGATCCGATTGCTTCCCAAGCTGAATACGCGAGTTCGATTCTCGTCACCCGCTCAACAGGCTGACCAGGAGAAACGCACCACCGCCGCCCTGCTTCTCGGTCTCGGAATCAGGCTCCGTGCCCTCCACGTGCCCTAACTCCTCGATCAATTTTGTGTGTGGTACCGGTAAATACTTGACGTAGTGGCTCCGTTGGGTGGCCGACGTTGTGGGGACTCGTTCCGGTTCCCGGGCGACACGGTTCCGGTAGGTGCCTGACAGTGGTTCCGGCGAACGTGGCGGACTGGTCGACCGTGGGTGTTTGTGAACACGAAGGCATCGGGAGACTCGGCCGTGAACCGAGCGAGGTGGCCTGCAAGAATATTGGCTAAGTAGGATGGGCAGGGCGACGACTCGGTTACCACTGAACGTCTTCGGGCCCGTCGTTGCTACGTCTGAATAGAGGCGGGCGAGAGGACATCGGTCGGGGCCGATCCAGAACCGAGGTTCATCCGCTGCCTGCTCTAGGCCAGCAAGCCCAATTGGGCATCGTTCAACCCCATCCTAAGACGCGAAGCGCCGATTTACCTGGTCAGTGCTTGGCACCTCAAATCTGCGCCAGTGAAGTTTAGAGCCTTTGGAAAGAGGGAATAAGTCTGTTTGAAACGTTCCCATGGGTTCGAGCTGCTTTGGGTTGAGCACCGAACAAGGCGGTGATTTCTGACCAGAAAACCGTTGGTTGTTCAATTTTCTGCGGTTTCGAACCTGCGTATCCACCCTGTCGGCCAGTGGCCCGAAACAAACAGAAGGATAATTCAACAAAATGAAGAAACCGAATTCACTAATTGGGATTGGACTTCTAACTCTATTCACAGTTGTTGGAGGCCTGTTAGTCACCGCTGGTTTGGCTTCGGCTGATACCGCAGACTCCTGGAAGAATCATTCGTACCTTTGTAGGGCCGAATCGGTAGGCGGCACGCATGAGTCGTTTGCGGTACTAGGGAAGAACGCCTTCGGAGACAACACCCTCTGCAGGCACCTCGAGGGTCCAACCGAATTAATCGGAAACGCCCAGAAAGCCTTCGTGCCCATGGTATCTATGGGAACATGCGGTTCCAGTGAAGAGAATAAAGATATTTGCAAAGCCTACGACATGCGTATTACGTCAGTAGATATAGACCTAGCGAAAAACGAGCCCTACCAAACCTGCGTGTTGTACGGATCTGAAGATGATGTGTACATACCTTGGCAAGATTGTCAACCGTTAATGCGTGAAGTCGAACCGAATCATGTCTGCAAGGCGAGTCACCCTTCTGCTGAGGTTGGAAACCTGAATGACCGATACATCGTATTAAGCATTGATGCTTACAATCATGATTATCCAGGCAACGCAAACGAGGACGGTAGTGTAAGAAAGGCCCCGTCCAACGGAGATGGATGTAAAGGGTTCCAAACCCTTTGGTCTCACCCACACAACGACAAGAGCTACCAGTTCGCGGATTTGGGCTCATGCATCGAGGCTAACGACCCAAAAAATGCTACGGTCGTAGACGCAGTCTGCAGTAACGCCACTATTGGTGATGTAATTTCATTGACGGAAATAACATCCCTGGAAAATGGGGAAAGCGTGCAAGGGATGTATCGCAATGTGTGGCCTGGCATAGGGGCGGACCCCATTAACGTAGTAGAGGGTTCTGCCTGGCTTCAAGGAGACCCCAAGTAGAATAGGCGAAATACTCCCAAAACCCTGGAGATCTTAGCGGATGGCGTTGGGTTGGATCGGTCGCGAGCATTTACGCACCAGCGAGACTTATATAGAATCGCTGGAGCCGCCGATTCAGCCCGACGAATTTGGGGCATCGAGAGTGGAGCATAAATCGGGACCGCACATCGGGCGGCCTCTCCCACGGGCCACATCAGGTGCAATGCTTATGGGTCTAAGCCAGCGAGATATCTGCCGGTCTCGGTTGGGTTCGGAGCGGGTCAGACTTCTGATTCCGTCTGTTTGATTAGCAACGGGCCGTTCCAACGGCGTGCCCTATCCGTGCCCTAAGTAAGCGACCGCACCCGTTGATCGTCGTCCGCAACCGACCACACAAGGTGCCGATTTCAGCAGGCCTACAGCCGTCAATCGCAATGGGCCAAGGCTTCCCAAGCTGAATACGCTAGTTCGATTCTCGTCACCCGCTCTCTACGAAAGCCCTGGCAATCGGGGTCATCCGGCCTGACCCACTGGATAGCAACCGGACCTCGTGCCTACAATGTGCCTAGAACAACGGCGAACAGTAGACACGAGTGGCGAGCAGCAGGCCCTTTGGCAACATCCGGAAGCTCTCGTCTGGGCGTTACCAGGCGCGCTACTGGCACCTGGGCAAACAGGTTCCCGCTGACACGACCTTTGCCACGAAGGCCGATGCCCGGGCGTGGCTGGCGACGATGGCTCCCACAGGTCCGGCCTTCCCCATTAACTCTCGATGACTTCGAACACACGGCGGTTCCAGTACAGACGGTCGTATCGGGTATCGCCGTACGGCTCGAGGAGGCCGAGTTCGCAGAGACGGTTGATTGCGTTCCGGTTCGCCTGGTTGGACTTGCCGTACCGAGACTGGGCGGCGGCCACTGTGAGAATCGGGAAGGCGATTAGGTCATCGGCTATCTCGATGGCGAGACGCGCTCGTGGAAGCGCCCGGCGGGCCTGTTCTGAAAGCTCTTCTCGAAGCGCCAGGAGGCCCATCACCCGGCGAAGCGCGTCATCTGCTGAAGCGGCCACCGTCTGAGCGATGAACTCGATCCACGGCGCCCACTCGCCGGTGACGCTCACACGCAACAGGTGGTCTCGGTACTCGGGACCTCGATCCTTCAGCCAGTCGGAGATCGACAGCACGGGGGTCTTGAGCGCACCGTCGGTGAGGAGCTGCAGAACGGCGACGAGGCGGCCCAGTCGACCGTTGCCATCGGTGTACGGGTGAATGGTCTCGAACTGATAGTGAGCGAGCGCGACGCGCACGAGCAGATGCAAGGAGTCGCGGAGCGTCTCATCGTTGAGCCAAGCGAGCCAGCCATCGAGCAGCAGAACGAGCTGGTCGCCCGGGGGAGGTGGTATGAACCGGGCCTCGGTGATTGGCCGGTTCTTGGTGCCGATAAACACCTGGCGTTCCCGTAGCGCACCAGCTTCGGGAAGATCGCTGTCGGTTCCCCGAACTATCTCCGCTTGCAGGCTCGACAGCAAAGGGATCGTGATAGGACGTTCCCGGATCCAATCGAAGGCAGCGTCGGCCGCTCGCGTGTAATTCATCACCTCGCGGACGTTGGGCGGGATGCTCAGATCGACCTCTTCAACAGAGATCGCTTCCGCGGCGAACAGCTCCGTCAGGTTCGCAAACGTTCCTTCGAGTGCGGAGGTGCCAATCGCCTCACGGCGAGTTGCGACTCTGGTCACGAGCTGCGGGTTCGGGATCAGGCTCGCGGCCGAGTCGAGCCGGCCAAGCGCGCCCATGGCGTCTGACAGAGCCATCCAAACGTCGCCAGGCAGATCGAGGTTGCGCGGCAACGGCGCAGGAACGAAGGCACCAAGCTCATAGGGCGCGTTGAACCGATGGTCCGTGCCTCGAATGAGCACGGACGAGCCCACAGGCGACTTCGAGAGATCAGCACCCACAACTTGGATTGTACCGACTGATACACAAGTTTCGCGCTCGAAACTTGGAATTACGGGCCTGTAATCCAAGTTTGGGATCGCGGGGCGACATGGCTTTAGTATCTCAACCGGCCAAACTCGGCAGCAGCGCCGATCTGATCTCGTGCACTAGCGCTGCAATGTTGCCGACGTAAGAATCCCCGGCCAAGTTGACCGGGGATTCTTGATTTTAGGTCTGCTCCGCCTTGCCGTTCTGTCTGGGAATCACGAATCTGGCCAGAAAAAAACAGGCTGACCCAGCAAGGATTGCGAGTGCCCCCGGAGCTATCGGCGGAAGCACAGGGTTGTCGCTCAGACGAACGATGTTGATGAACAAAACGCCAGACATGAATAGCACTACGCCAAGTAGAATAAACAGCCTTTGAATTAGCGTCATCAGGTCCACTTGCAGTTGCTGTCACTCGACGGGGTAGTCGTCCACCAATTACCGAGGGCGCCGGCGAAACCACAGTAGAGTCCATTAGGCGAAGACCCAACCTGCCAGACTTGAGTTTGCCATATCCCTCCCGACTTGAAGGGATACGTCGACCGCAAAGTGTCGCTGACACCTAACCAAATTGCAGGAGTTGGTGTAGTCGGGATCTGCCACTACCGGGTAGGCGATTTCCTCAGATGAAAGATCGACAACTTGGGTGATTTGATTCCCACTGATTTCAAACCATGTGGGAACTTCAACACCGTTAGCATCAACTACCCAAGGAGCAGAGAAAATACCGAGCGGCACCCATTCCATCCTTGCGCTAACCGGTTCTTCAAGATCCGGTAACTCGCCTTCTGCTGCGATTGACGGGTCGAACGAATCAAATACCTTTTCTTGCACCGAGACCGTCACGGAACCGTCTGGATTCATCTCTACCGTGCTCCGCTGCGTGGTATCGAGTCCAATCGGAAGTCATCCGGAAGTTAGCGGAGGGCCACAAGCTCAAGGCTGGCGGGATGGAGCTGATCGATGTCTGCCGGCAACTCGAGATCGCTGATCTCGACCTGACATCGGTGGCTCAACCAATACGGCGGCATGAAGGCCGATGACGCGAAGGAACTCAAAGACCTTCGGGCCGAGAACGAGCAGCTCAGGAAGCTATCGGCCGAGGCTGAGTTGGACACGGCGATGTTGAAATACATGGCCGAGAAAAAGTGATGACCCGAACCGCAAACGCATGGTTGTTGATGACCTGCAGGGCGAGTTCCGGGTATCGCAACGCCGAGCATGTCGGGTAGTCGGCCAACATCGATCGGTGCAACGACACCGCCCGCAACCGCCACCAGCGGACGAAGAACAACTCTGTGAATGGCTCCGAGCGTTCGCGAGGCGGCGACCAAGGTGGGGATGGCGGCGCACTGCGACGGGCTCTGGGCCGAAGGCTGGCGAGTGAACAACAAACAGGTGCACCGTCTCTGGCGAGCTGAAGACTACAAGTTCCGGCGGGCGAAATCTCGATTGGGGTCCACGCACGATCGGGCAACAGCTCGGCGTCCGCGGCGTGTCACCGGTTCCTGAGCGAGCCACACGGCCGGAGAGGCAAAGCGCTCCACTCCAGGACTTCCGCACCTGGGCAATCGAACCACCACATGCCACCCCAAGACCTACCGGATTCCTAGGCCTGTAGAATCGCGTTGGACCACTCCCACCAGAAACAGAATGGCGTACGGTCGGCACTACTTGTCGCTCTATTCGAGCGTACTTTATACAGGTCTTGCAAGGGGTTAGTATTGCGATTTCGAAAATCAGAGCGAGCTGTTTTTCTTTGTTACCAGAAGCGAGACAGCCCCTTTCTCGCTGCCCAAATTCGCCGGTTTCTTCTGAAGTCACCAAAAATCGTATCAGTCTTCCAAGACTTACATTCGATAGGGTCTGGAGACGATTCCCGTCTAGCAATCGACCGTGCTCTGGACCGCTCCGCGGCAGTGGTGTTGGTCATCGGGCAACACTGGAGCGCAGAGCGTCTATTCTCCGAAGGGGATTTCGTCGCCTACGAACTACGGCGAGCCCTACGTGGGTCAGTCCCGATCGTCCCCGTTCTGGCCGACGGCCGAATCATGCCAGGAAAGGACGAATGGCCAGACGACCTGAGGGAGATTTGTTTCCGTCAGGCGCAGCCCATTCGGAGCGGCCCAGAGCATGATGGCGACCTTGCTCGCCTGGTAAACCGGATGGTCGAACTGTCTCCGGATACCCCAAAAGCTGAGACAAGGTGGAGAGCTTCCCCCCACACGATCTGGGCGATAGGGGCTGCACTAGCTGTGATAGCCGCATTCCTCGCCTGGCCGTCAACAGGCCAAAGTGGAAACGACGAGGACCGCCCCGAGACGAGTGTCGCTGCACCAGAAATTCCCACCGGGTCGTGTGTCGAACTGGACATGGCGGTTTCGACCGAAAAAGCAGACCTCATGACAGGGTTCGCCAATGACTACAACGAGAACACGCGCTTGGACGACGGACGATGCGTTGAAGTCTCCGTATCTCGTGTGACATCCGGTCTGGCCCGTCAGGCTTTGGCCGATGGATGGGAGAGCCGAGGTACCGGCGAACCCGAGCCACAGGTTTGGCTGCCGACCTCTTCAATCTGGGTGTCGATTCTGGAGAAGGCTTGGGCCGATGATGAACGGGAAGACCAACCGCAGATCGTGGGCTCCCTGGCCCAAAGTCCTGCAGTCATCGCCATGCGAGAACCGATGGCCCGCGCCCTGGGTTGGCCCGACGAGCCGATCGGCTGGAGCGACGTTCTCGACCTGATCAATGCACCGGGCGGCTGGGCCTCCCACGGCCACCCAGAATGGGGTCCACTAACGATAGGAAAGGACAACCCACAACGATCTACCTCCGGAATGGCGGCGACGATTGCCTCGTACTACGCGGCATCCGGCAAGAGCGAGCTGACGCTCGCAGACGTCGAGGATCCCGAGGTTCGGGACTTCGTCGAGGGAGTCGAGCGGGGCGTGGTGCACTACTCCGACGAGGCCCTCAAGTTCCTTACCAAGTTCGCAGAAGCCGAAGCACAAGCGGGCGAACTGCCGTACGTCAGCGCCATCCTGATGCAAGAGCAGCTGGTATATCTCTACAACACAGGGAACCCCGGGGGCGACCGAGATGGCTTCGACAATGCCCCACGCCCCGAAATTCCGCTCGTGGCAATCAGCCCGAAAGACGGAACCCTCATGATGGACCACCCCTTCGTCGTCTTGCCGTCAGCATCGGAGGACCAACGCGAACTAGCTGCAGGGTTCTTTGAGTTCGTTCAGAACAACGAACAGCAGCAAGAACTCCAAGCAGCCGGCTTCCGGGACTCAGAAGGCATCGCCGGGACGGCGTTGGTGCAAGCAACCCAGGCATCAACCGACAGGCCGACCGTCGTGGACCCGCCGTCAGCAGAGGTGGTTCAACAGATTCTGGATGACTGGGCCGAGCTAAGAAAGAAGGTTCGGCTACTGCTTCTGTACGACGTTTCGGGGAGTATGCGCGAGACAGTACGCGAAGGCGAGACAACCACCCGCAACGACGTAGCAAAGAAGGCTGCGGCTGATGCGTTAGACCAGCTGTCCTCCGATGACGAGGTTGGCTTGTGGATCTTCTCCAGCGAACGAGCCTTCGGCCCGACCCCATACCGCGAATTGGTCGAGACAGCTCGGCTGGATGACGACCACAAACTCAGACTTTCAGCGAATCTAGGTGATATTCAACCAACACCAGGAGACACCGCCCTCTACCGTACTATTCGAGACGCGGTCAGCTCACTCGAGTCTCAGGACGAAACGGATCTCATCAATACTGTCTTAGTGGTTAGCGATGGGATGAACGATGACGGCGACACCGACCTCATCCGCTTACTCGACGAGCTTGACGGCGACGGACAACCACCGATTCGCATCTTTTCTATCGCATTGGACAAGGACTCGGACCTCGAAACGATGCGAGAAATTGCCGATACCACCCAGGCTGAAGCGTACGACGCTCGCGACCCGAGCACGATAGCCGAAGCGTTTATCGACATCATCAGCAACTTTTGAAAGCCATCGTGGCCGAAGGCCTGGGAACGATCGCCCTCACCCAGCGATCGATATCCCGATCCAGACCAGGGCTACGGTCAGCAGAGCTAGTCCGTAAAAGATGACGAGCGTGATAGAGAACACAACAGCCCACCAGCCAGTACCGGCGGCTCTATCCGGGCTTGTTTTCATTGAGAAATCTACATCCGGAGCGTCACGAACTCGTTCGTAAAGCAACCGGAACAGCCGCTCCTGACGAAGGTAGTAGGCGTCAAGGAACCAAAATCCGGTCGCTGGAACAAACGCAATTGCCACAAGAGAGCCGGTAGTGCTCGTGGCTGCAATCGCAAAAATTCCGGCCATAAGCGTGATCGTCCACCCCTTGAGCAGGAAGGAGTTTTGGGCCATCCGGGTGATGATCGACTGGACCATCTGTAGGTGTTCCACTCTGTCATTCACAGCTACTCCAACTACCGGCAACGTAACCCTATCCGGGGTTTGACCTCACCTCAGCAACCTGCCGCCGTGATGCGATCGAGAAGCGGTCACGGTGACTCCGCTGGGGGCATCGTCGAACAGGCGTTGGCTCGATCCAGAAGCTTTTGAAAACCTCGTTCGGTCGCGGCATCGATCATCTTGCCGTCAACGCTGACTGCGCCGTTGCCAGCGCGGCCCGCTTCGGTCACCGCGGCGAGGGCGGCTTGGGCTTCGGCTATCTCGGCTGCGGTTGGGGCGAAGATTCGATTCGCTGCGTCGAGCTGGGACGGGTGAATGCACCACTTGCCCGAGCCTCCGATCAAAGCGAAGGATGCGGCACTGGCGGTGAACCCCTCAAGGTTTCGAAAATCACCGAACGGCCCGTCGATCGCTTCTATCCCCGCAGCCCGAGCAGCAACGATCGTCCGATGCCGAGCGTAAGCCCAAACGTCGCCGGCGCCGGCCGGGACGTCGCCGACATGACCGAGTCGCATACCTTGGTCGGCGGCAAGATCGCCAACTCCAAGAACGATGGCTTCAAGCCGGGCGCTCGATCCGGCGATCGCATCGACCTCGACTAGCGCTCGCGTCTCCTCGATCAAGACCTCGAGACCGATGCCTTTGGGTTCAAGACCGAGTTTCAGTTCGAGTTGGGTGAGAAGATCATCGACGAACCACACCTCCCGCGGTCCCAGTACTTTCGGAATGACTACAACGTCGAGGTGCCGGCCGGCGGCGGTGACAACGGCGATCAAGTCATCGTGACACCACGAGGTGTCAACGCTGTTGATTCGGTACGCACGACCGCTCCGGCCCCAGTCCAAGTCGTTCAGCGCAGTGATGACGTTCATTCGAGCGTCGACTTTGGCCTGAGCAGCAACCGCGTCCTCCAAGTCGATGACGACGACATCGGCCTCGCTCGCGACGGCCTTGGCGATCATCGCCGGGTTTGATCCCGGCACCGAAAGTTCGGATCGCCGTAGCCGTGGCCGTACACGTGACTGCAACTGCCGCCGTGACCCCGGACCGTTAGTCATCGGTACCTCCCATCGACGTCCAATCTGTTCACTAGTAGCTCTTTGGAAGGCCGAGGCACTTCTGGGCCACGAAGGCAAGCACCAAATTGTTGTTGATTGGAGCGACTTGATAGAGGCGGGTTTCACGCAGCTTGCGTTCTATGTCGTACTCGACGGCAAACCCAAACCCTCCGTGGGTATCGAGGGCCGCGTTGCCGGCCTCCCACGAGGCGTTCGACGCCAGCATCTTGGCCATATTCGCCTCGGCACCGCATGACTCTCCGGCATCGAACAGCTCGGCGGCCTGCCACCGCATCAGGTCCGCCGCTCGAAGGTTGGCGTAGGCCTTGGCCAAGGGGAAGGCGACGCCTTGATTTGATCCGATCGGCCGACCGAACACCTCACGCTCTCGGGCGTACTCGCTGGCCCGTTCCAGGAAGAACTTGCCGTCGCCGACGCACTCGGCAGCGATGAGGATCCGCTCGGCGTTCATCCCGTCGAGAATGTGACGAAACCCCATGCCCTCGATCCCGACCAGAGAGTCGGCGGGAATAACCACGTCGTCGAAGAACACCTCGGTTGTGTTGTGATTCATCCACGTCGAGATTGAATTGATCGTGAGCCCCGACAGGAGTTCACCGTCCGCCCCGCGGAGATCGAACAGAAACACCGACAAACCACCAAGGCGGTCCTCGGCTTCATCGGCTGACGCGGTTCGAGCAAGCAAGATCATCAGATCGGAGTGAAGGGCTCGAGATGTCCAGATCTTTTGCCCGTTGATCCGCCACGTGTCGCCGTCACGTTCGGCCCGCGTCCGTATCGACGTGGTCTCGGATCCGGCCATCGGCTCGGTCACCCCGAAGGCCTGCAGACTGACCTCGCCCGCTGCCAGTTTCGGAAGGTACCGCTGCTTTTGCTCCTCCGAGCCGTGACGCAACAGCGTGCCCATGATGTACATCTGGGCGTGGCAGGCACTGGGGTTGCCACCGCTGGCCGAAATCTCTTCCAGAATCACCGACGCCCCGGCCAGGCTAAGCCCGCCGCCGCCATAACTCTCAGGGATCAGGGCCGCCAACCAGCCGTGTTTCGTAAGGTCGGCGACGAATTCAGTGGGATACCGGTCGGGCTCTAGACCGCGCCAGTACTCATTTCCGTATCGGTCGCATAACCGCCTGACCTCGGTACGGATGACCTCAAAGTCGGGGTTGTCTCCAATCATCGCCGGCCGTCCTTCCGTACTCCTCGTCGCGCCGACACACCGACGGCCACCGGACGTTCTGCACGACGTTCATATCTCCCCCAGTTGCCGACGGCTCAACATCGGTGAGCCATTCGGGTGCAAATCATATTGCGTGTACTTTGGTCGAAGCCAGATGGTCGCCGAAACGCAGACAAACGATGATCGCTCGGCCGGTCACCCCGAGGAGAGTCCGAGAATGGATGCAGCATCCGAACATCGAAGTTCCGATGTCGGCCCGTTCTACGATGAGCTGACCGTCGGTCACCGATTCGCCGCACCTCCTAGCCACACGCTCACCACCGGCGACGCCGCCACCTACCGATCGATCTGCGGCGACCATTGGGCGCCAGGGCTCGACCATCGACTGGCCGCAAGGCTGACAAACGACTCCCGGCCGCTGGCCCACCCTGGCCTCGTCGTCGCGCTGTCGATCGGGGCGAGCACCGTGGCCACACGGCGAGTCGTCGCCAACTTGTTTTACCGAGGGTTGGCCTTGGCCCGGCCGGTACATCTCGGCGAAACGGTGCAGACGTCAACCGAGGTTCGGGCACTCTGCGATTCGTCGCTCAAGCCCGGCGGACAACCACGGGGCAAAGTGTTACTCGGCATCACCACCACAGCCGACGATGACGTCGTGCTGGCATTCGAGCGGTGCGCTCTCCTTCCATGCCAACACGACTCGCTACCCGGCCACAACGACGACATCGGACCACGCTCGCGGCCGCTCACGCTGAACGAGTACCAGATCAACGCCCCACCGGATTGGGACGTCGCCCTCCTCGGCGAACACGACGGCTGGGCGGTCGGTGAGGTGCGAATCGACCCGCTGCGCGACGTGGTCGAACGGGCGACCTCTCTCGTTCGCGCAACCCACAATCTGGCCTCGGTCCACCGCGACGCCGGCGCCTCCCCATATGACCGACGCCTCGTCTACGGCGGCCACACCGTGGCCCTCGCCCAGGCGTCGTTGGAGCGTTCGGTCGACGGATTGGCCACCCTGATCGGCTGGCACGAATGCAACCACACCTCCCCGGTATTCGAAGGCGACCTTCTGTCGTTCGAACACGAACTCATCGACCAGCAACCATCGGGTGACGGCATGCTGCGGGCGGTCAACGTCACGGTGACCGCCCACCGAGACAACGGGGAGCGTCACATCGTGCTCGACTGGACGCCGATCGTCATCACGACCTGACCGAAACCGGGCAAGCGGCAGCGAGAACGCCCATCGAACGGAAACGTCAAAGCGCCCGGCCGCCACGACGTCCCGGTCGATGTGGACCGTGGCGTGACCAACCCAGGTGGCGGGCGTGGTTCACTGGTGGTCATGACGACGCCCGCTCCGATCGATTTGGCCGCCGCTGTTGAGAGAGCGGTCGACGACCATGACGATGTGTATCGACGGTGAAGAGCGTCGTCACACGCTCGGGCCGATGCAGATGATCATCGTCCCCCAAGGCACATGGCACCGGTTCGAGGCTCCCGTTGGAGTAAAGGTCATGACCGTCACCCCGCAGCCCACCGACCACCGGGTCGAACACCCGAACGACGGTTG
>CALIFY010000006.1 GCA_938021675.1 uncultured Acidimicrobiales bacterium | reverse complement strand
GCCGCCGTCGACGTCGGCCACCGCGCTGTTGAGGCGCTCGACGATCTCGACGAATCGCTCGTCGGACAGCCGACCGTCCCGGACCGGGGCGTAGGAGTCGAGCCGTTGCCGGTAGCGGAGGAATGGGTTCGCCGGTCCGGTCCCGTTAGTCGTGGCTCGCTCCCGTCGCTTCGTTGAACTCCACGATCATCTCATCCCACCGGTCGAGCAGACCTCGCAGCCCATCCCACCACGCCTGCTTCCGGCGGACTTCGAAATCGGGTATCGAGACACCCTGCTGCTCTACCCAGGTGAAGTAGCCGAGGTTGAACACCCGGTCGCGCTCGACCGGTCCCATGTCTAACGTGTGGCTGGTGTCGACCTCGGTCAGGTGCTCGGCGAACACCGCTTCGGCTTCGGCATCATCGAACCCGTTCCCGTAGTGGCTCGACATGACCTTCTCCCGCTCGGAGTTATAGAGCTCGCTACCGTCGGTGGCCACCGAGATGATCACATCGTCGGCGCCGAGATCCCATCGTTTGGCTGCGGTGATCGCCGCCAACGTGTTACAGATCGCCGAGTACCCGAAGTCGACAAGGGCCTCGACGATCGCCGGGTTTACGCCCCGCTCGGTCAGTAAGCGGGCGCCGGCAGGAGTGTTGAACAGGACATCGAGATGGTCGGTCGACCGATCGCTTACGCCGACGACCAGGTCGGTGTTGGTCACGTTGTGGATGAGCGGAATGTGTTTGTCCCCGATGCCCTGGATGTTGTGATCGCCAAACCCGTTATAGAGCATCGTCGGACACTCCAACGCCTCGACGGCGACCACCTTGGCGCCGTGGGCGTCCTTTAGGTAATCCCCGGCCCCCAGCGTTCCGGCCGAACCCGATGCCGACACGAACGCGGCCAACGGTCCCGGCCGGTCGGCGGTCACGTGCCGGTACACCCGTTCGAGCGATGGGCCCGTGACCCCATAGTGGCCGAGGTGATTGGAGAACTCGCTGAACTGATTGAGGATCACATTCTCCGGCTCGGCAGCAAGCCGGTTGCACTCGTCGTAGATCTCCTTGACGTTGCTCTCGGTGCCGTAGGTTCTGATCACATCATCGGGGTGATCGATCCAACGGTCGAGCCACTCGAAGCGCTCACGGCTCATCCCTTCCGGTAACACCGCCACACCGCGGCAGCCCATGATCTTCGAGATGGCGATCCCGCCCCGAGCGTAGTTGCCGGTCGACGGCCAGATGGCACGATTGGCGGTGGGGTCGAACCGACCGGTCACCAAACGGGCCACCAGGCACGAGTAGGCGGCCAGCACCTTGTGGGCCCGGATCATCGGGAACCGGTTACCCAAAGCCAACACGATTCTGGCCTCTACCCCGGTCAGTTCCGAAGGGAGTATGACATGGTCCGGCACCTTGACAACACGGGGATAGTTTGGCCCGTTCGGCTTGTCGGCGTGCTGGTTGTACCAGTGGACCCGGAACAGGTTCCGGGGATCGGGAGCGTCCTTGTCTACCTCGGCGAGGGCGCTGACGATCTCCGTCGGGATAGTCGACGGGTCGCGAAGTTGAGCGAATGTCGGGAGGACTATGTTCTGTTTCCGGAAACGGGCCACCGCGTTGTCATAGGCCGGCCGACCTTGAAACGGCCCATCGTCGGGGGCAAAGTCACCGAATACCGCAAGCGCTGCGTCGGTTTCAGTCATCGGGATACCTCCGAAGAGCAGCTGTGGTACTCACAGGCCTTCCAGCCTGTCGAACAGTGTTTGCGCCGCCTCGGCCGCGCTACGGCGCACCTCGTCGGCATCGACCTTGGTCGGGGATCCATCGGCCCACACCACCTCACCGTCAATCTCGATCGTCGTCGGGCTGACCTGTGTGGAATAGGCCAGCCGCCACGAATCCATCACAGGGTAGTTCCACGTCACGGCGTCGTTCAGCGCCTCGGGAAACAGATCCCAACCGGTACGCAACCAACCCCAGGCCACGTCCGGCCCCACGGTCACGTCATCCTCCCTGGCCTTGACGAACGCGAGGCGAAACTCATCGAGCATGTCGGCCCCGATCCCGTCGGTGCCCAAGGCCACCGGATTGGCGAACCGTCGAGGAACGGCGTAGCCGACACCGTTGTTCATATTCGAGCGTGGATTGTGAACGATGGTTCCTGACAAGTCGTGATCGTCGGGGAGATGGACCCCATGGATCAACAGCCAATCGTTGGTGGCGTGGCCTCGTAGCTTTTGCCAGGTATCGGCCGGTCCCTCGGCAACGTGGACATGGACGCCCACCCCATGTGTTTGAGCAAGGGCCGCGGCGGCCGCGATCGTCTCATCGGAACACGTGAATCCGGCATGAAGCCCGACCATGCCTCGACCGCCCGACGATAGAAATCGGTCGTTCTCCGCCAGCCCGGCCTCAGCGCCCTCGGGGCCATGTCGATCGGTGACCCCGTAGGAGCAACTCACCCGAACCCCAACCTCGGCGCATGCTTCAGCGATGACCGACAATGAGTCGTCGATAGCGTTCGGAGATTCATGGTGGTCGATAATGGCGGTGCACCCAGCGGCCAGTGCTTCGAGCGCGCCGAGCCGAGCGGAGTGGTAAATCACGTCGAGGTCGAGGGCCCGATCGAGCCGCCACCACACCAATTCAAGTATCTCCAAGAACTCGGTTGGAGTCCGGGGCGGCGCCGGCATGCCCCGAGCCAATGTCGAATAGAGATGATGGTGAGCGCAGACCAAACCCGGTGTTTGGTCTGCCGCTAGCGTTCCCATGCACTCGCTCGTTCACGGTTGGCTTCGTTTACCATCGGTAGCTCGTTGCGCCATACCCCATCGACGCCCCGCAATGCTTCGGCCACCGCCCCCGCGGTAGGAACAAGCCCAATTTCGCCGACACCCTTAATTCCGTATGGCGAGTCGGGTTGGGGTGACTCGACCAAGATCACGTCGACGGCTGGCATGTCCTTTGGTCGGATGATGTCGAGACTTCGAAGTGTGGTGTTCAGCGGTCGTCCGTCTTCGTCGCACGGGAACCCCTCAGACAAGGCGTAGCCGAGGCCCATGTGGACCGCCCCCTCGACCTGGCCCTCGCAGAGCAGCGGGTTCACGGCGCGGCCGACGTCGTGGGCCGCCACCACCTTCTCGATGTCGCCGGTGGCGGCGTCCATGACCACCAGTTGTGCTGCGTAGCCGAACGTGGAATGGATGATCGGATGTTCGAGACCATCGGACAATGAGTTGGTCCAATCGACCCGATACTCGCCTTCGTAGTCGACTCCGACCCGGCAGCCGTCCGCCACCGCGGCACGACAGGCGTCGGCCACCGAGCCTGCCCCCATGAGCGTGCCCCGGCTACCCGTCGTCTGGCCGGCGCCGAGTTCTCGGGTCGAGTCGACGATGACCTCGACCTGATCGGCCGACACGCCGAGTTCCTCGACCGCCACCTGAAGAGCGACGGTGTGCACCCCCTGGCCCATCTCGGTCCAGCAATGCCGAACCTCAACTCTTTTTTGCTCTCCTTTTTGCCCCTTTTTCCCGGACCCGTCTTCAGGCCGGAATCGGACGACCGCCCTCGCCACCTCGTTGAACCCGTTCCCCAGGCCGGAGTTCTTCAGCCCGAGCCCGACACCGACTGCCTTCCCGGCCGCCGATGCCTCATCGAACGCCGGTTTGACCGCATCGAGGCATGCCCTGGCACCGAGGCAGCCATCGTCCATGATCTGGCCGGGGCCCCAGACCGAGCCGGGTTCGACCACGTTGCGGTTCCGCATCTCCCATGGGGAGATCCCGACCGCGGCGGCCAGCCGATCCATCACGCCCTCCATGGCGAACTGGGCCTGGTTGGCCCCGAACCCTCGAAAGGCACCGCACACCGAATTGTTCGTCCGGGCCGCCACCGCTTCGACGTCGATGTTCGGGACGACGTACGGTCCAGAAGCGTGACCGGCGGCCCGCTCGAGCACCTTCATCCCAACCGACGCATACGGCCCTGAATCGCCGAGCATCCTGGCTCTGACCGCCGTGAGAAGGCCGTCGGCATCGCAGCCGGCCTCGTAGGTCATGGCGATCGGGTGCCGTTTGGTGTGGATCAGCAACGACTCCTCTCGAGACAGGGTGCAACGGACCGGTCGTTGCAACAGCCAAGCGGCCAACGCCGTCTGGCCCTGATTCGACATGTCTTCCTTGCCGCCGAATGCCCCTCCGTTGGAGACCAACTCGGTTACCACCACCGACGTGTCGACGTCGAGAATGCGGGCGATGTCGTCGCGGTCATCCCAGATTCCCTGACCACCGCTATACACCATCAGCCGGTCGACATCGTCAACGGTCTTGTCGCCGGCCGTTACCGGTAGCGGTGTCCCAGCTGGCACCGGCACGGCCAAGGTCGATTCCGGTTCGAGGAATGCGTGCTCGATCCGTTGGGTCTGAAACGTTTCGGTCACCACGTGAGCCGAGCTGGCGAGCGCATCCTCGACGTCGCCTCGGGCGTACACCGACGTCGACAGAACGTTCCCATCGAGCGTCCACACCGCGTCTTCGTCGGAGGCCACCGCTTCTGCCGGGTTCGTGAACGGAGAAAGTACGTCGTATTCGACAGTCACGAGTTCGGCGGCCCGACGTGCCGTCGGTCGGTCTTCGGCCACCACCAGGGCCAGCACGTCGCCGAGGTAGCTGGTTCGACCGCCGACCGGGATGAAGATCGGCCAGTCCTTGTGGATCAGTCCCGAACGAAGTTCCCCCGGTACGTCCGTTGCGGTAAACACTCGAACGACGCCAGGCAACGCCTCGGCTTCGCTGGTGTCGATAGCCAATACGTCGGCTCGGGCGTGATCGGTCAAGGCGAAGGCGGCGTGGAGTAACCCCGGGGGTGTCATGTCGTCGATGTATGGCCGCGATCCGAGGGTCAGTTCGGCGGCCTCGTAGCGAATTCCCCGAGAGCCGACGCCGCTCGGTTCGATAGCCACCGGCACCTCGCCGGCCGCTAGGTCTTCGATGGCGTCGAGGATCTTGATGTACCCGGTGCACCGGCAGAGGTGCGCTCCCAGAAGGCGGGACGCGTCATCGCGGGTGAGGTCCTGGCCCTTCTTGTCGATCATGGCCTTGGTTCGCATCACGATGCCCGGAGTACAAAATCCGCACTGGAGGGCTCCGTGGGCGGCGAAGGCGGCGACCATCGCGTCGCTCTCGGACGCATCGAGTCCTTCGACGGTCGTCACCTCGGTGCCGGCGGCTCGCTCCATCGATGTCTGGCAGGCCACCCTGGCTTTGCCGTCGACCAGTACCGTGCAGCATCCGCATTGCCCTGAGGGGGCGCATCCGTCTTTCGGTGAGATAACCCCTAGCTCGTCCCGGAGGGCAAACAAGAGATGTTCGTGCTCGGCCGATACCGATACCGGCTGGCCGTTTACCACGAGGTCGATCGGTTCTTTTTTCATCGAACCGACCTCGTCTCTTCTGCCGTCGTATCAACTCGATGTCTCACGGCTCGATCACGCCTTTCTGTCCGGCGATCCGTTGGTAGACCTCGGGCCGGCGGTACCGGGCGAAGTCAAACAAGGTCTCCTTGTAACGGCGACAGCTGTCTAGGTCGCAGTCGGCGACGATGAGTTCGTCGCCGGTCGTCAACGCCTGGGCCACGATCTGCCCCGATGGGGCGATGATGGCCGACTGCGCCAGTGACTCGACCCCTTCTTCGGTTCCGCCTTTGGCCACACCGACCACCCAGGTGCCGTTCTGATAGGCGCCGGCCTGCATACAGAGGTGGTTGTGGAACCCCTGAAGCGAGTTCTGGCCGGGATCCGGGGCGTAGTGGATCGGGGTGTTGTAGCCGATAAGGATCAGCTCGACCCCTTGGAGACCCATCTCTCGGTACGTCTCAGGCCAGCGCCGATCGTTGCAGGTCGCCATGCCGACCAGTCCGCCGAAGCACCGCCAGACCCCGAACCCGTCGTCGGATTCGAGAAAGTACCGGCGTTCTAGATGCTGGAACGGACGCCACGGCTCGTCATCTTGGTGACCGGGGATATGGACCTTGCGGAATGTGGCGACGGTCGAACCATCGCCGTCGACCAGGATCGTCGAGTTGTAGCGGTCGCCGTCTTCTGTCAGTTCGGCAAATCCGAGAGAGAACCCGATGCCCAAGGTCGTCGCCGCATCAAAGAGGGGCTTGGTCTCCTCGCTTGGCATCGATCGTTCGAAATAGTGGTCGTGGCCGGAGACGTCGTCGGTGAACCACCGGGGAAAGAATGTAGTAAGTGCCAGTTCAGGAAAGGCCAGTAGTTCAACCCCACGGTCACCCGCCTGTTCGAGTAAGGCGATCAACCGTGCAACCACGTCGTGGCGCGGTTCGTCTCTAGCGATCGGCCCGAGTTGACCAGCCCCGACCCGTAGCACTCGACCGGTCACGACTCGGATCTCCACAACGGATTTCCGGCCGGGGAAGACAACAGGGCGGCCACGATGCGTCCGTCGGCCTCATGGCCGTCTCGGGCGGTCAATCCGACGCCGGCCGGGGCGTCGGCACCCTCGGGTGCATCGCCCAGCAGGAAGCCTTGGCCGGTACGCCCTTCGAATACGGCAGGGTCGGTAAACAGCCGGGGTTTGATCATGGCCGGGTCGCCGTTTTCCGGGCAGAAGGTCATGCAGTTCCCACACTCGTTGCACAGCTCTGCCCACACGACGTACTGCTGTCGGGACTCCATGCCCGACTCGGTGTACTGCTGTCGGGATTCCGTGCCCTCGACGTCGAACGTTGTGCGGAGTTCGTGGTCGGTGCTCAGGCTCTTGATCGAGAAGAAGGCATCGTTTGGGCAGACGGTGATGCAAAGGTTGCAGGCGACGCACCCGAACATCTTCAGGTCGCTCTCTACCTCCCTCGGCCATTTGCTGTTGCCGTCCACGTGGTATCGGTGACGATCGATCCCCCGTATGGCCGCCACATGGGCGGCGGTGGTCGACGACGCGCCGGCCGCTATCGCCTCGGCCTGCCGATTGGCTCGGAATCCCGCCAGGTCGGTGGCTCCGGATTCTCGGACCGCGGTCGTCAACGCCTTGAGCATCGGGGCGAGCCGGCCGTAGCCGCCGGGCTTCAATAGATCGGAACAGACGGTCGCCGGGTTGACGCCGGTGGCGATGGTGTCGGCCAGATTGTCCTTTGACACACCGGCCGAGAAGCTGACGAGGATGTCGCCGTCGTGACCGGGGAGGTCGAACCGTCCGGGCATCGTCGCCGACAGCTTGTCGAGCAAGGACATGGCCAACACGTGGAGCGGGGCCCCCGAGAGGTACATCGTGTCGTCGGGCATCCACTGTTTTCGATTGTTGACAACGAGCGTGTTCGTCAACTTGATCCCGAATCGACGTCCCCGTTCGGTGGCGTAGTCGTTGAGTTCATCGATGAGTTCGACGCCGCGGTCGAACTGCAGATCGTCGGCGAACGCCTCCTGTTTGATGTCCACATCGGAGTAGCCGAGCTCGTCGTTCACGATGCCGGCGACCGTCTCATAGCCGAGAAGGGTTGGGTTCAGCTTGACGATGACGTCGAGGTGATGGGCATCGATGAGGTGTTTGGTGATCCGTTCGATCTCGTCCGGCGGGCAGCCATGAAACGTCGACAGGGTCAACGTGTCGGCCAGGCGGGTAGTGAAATCGAAGTCGCGGAACCGGGCGAACGGTTCAGGAATCTTGCCCCGCAGCCGTTCGATTTCGGCGGTGGCGTCGGCCATCCCTCGGATGAAGGTGGCGACCCGCTCGTCGGAGATACCGGCCAAGTCGTAGCCGACGGACAGATCGAACACGTATGGCCCGGAATCCTCACCGATGTGGGCGGTCACCGGTTCCCATCGGGCCAACATTTCGAGCATCATCGATGCTTTGACGTACTCGGTGAGGCTCTGCGGGATGCGTAGCTCTTGGCTCCACTCGATGTTGTAGCCGACCGTCGCCATGTCAATGCATGGCCTGGCGATGTCGAGTTCGTCGAGGATCTGTACCGTTTTCAGCTCGAATAGGCGGGCGCCGCCGAGCCAGGACAACACGATGTTCTGAGCGAGTTGGCTGTGGGGGCCGGCTGCTGGTCCGGTCGGGGTGGCAACGTGACGACCGAGGAAATCGAAACCGAGATCGATCTGGGGATCGGGTCGCCAATAGCGGGCGGTCGGGAGGTCGAATATTCGGTTTCGGGAGTTGAACTCGTGGGCGACACGATTCAGAAGTACGTCGAGGCCCATCGGTGTAAGGGGAGCGGTCTCACCGATATGGTCACCGGGCGAACTGGTGCCACAATGATCATCATGCATGGCGCGTTGGGTCACCATGCCCACGGTACCCAGCTGTTTACAAAATGTAAAGCTCGCTGTTTGGTGGTCGCCGTGTCCCTGCTTGGCGACGGGGCCGAACGCGTGAGCTACCGTGGCAGGTCATGGGTTCCGAAGAACCTCCATCCGAACTTGCCGCCGAGTTCCTGGTAGAACCGTTCATTGAAGGTTCGCCGGGGCAATACGTCGACGTCGCAGTCGAGGCATTCGAGCGACGGGGGCTATCCGTCGAGCTTGGTCCGTTCGCCTCGGTGACCTCGGGTGGCGTCGATCGGATCGCCGATTCGGTTGCCGACATGATTCGGGGAGCGGTCGGGGCCGGAGCGACCTCCATCCGAATTCACGTCGGAACCGATGTTGATCAGCTCAACGTTGGGCCCCTCCACGATGCGCTGGCCAACATGATCCGAGCCGCCGAACGAGATCTCGGGACGCCGTCCACTCAGTGGACCAGGGCCGAAAAACAGCAGGTGGTACGAATGCTCGATGAGCATGGTGCGTTCCTGCTTCGCGGCGCCGTCGACGACATGGCCAAAATCATGGGTGTCAGCAGAATTACAATTTACAACTACCTGAACGCAATCGACAGGACGGCATAGCGCCCTGACCGGCGCCTGAGCAGTGTCGATGTCGTCAGGGTTTCGTATGGTCTGCCGGCCGTGGTGGGCCTACCTGGATGTCGATCCTTCTTTCAATGTGGCACGGTCTTCGGTACATTGCTGACCGGGAGGGGCGCTGTGATCGACCGGATACGACGACGTCTGCCGCGTGACCGTCGATGAGACGGGTGGTCGGGACGAGAGTGCTTGGCGGCGTCGTGCCCCTTGGGGCGGCCCTTGTCGCCTTCCTGTTCGGAGCAGTAATGATTCTCGCTCTGGGAGCAAACCCGCTCGACGGGTTGGTGGCGATGGTTGATGGGGCGTTTGGTACGCCGGACCGGTTGGCCACCACAATGGTCCGAGCGGCACCACTCCTGCTCGTCGGTGCCGGAATCACCGTGGCCTTTCGGTCGCGGGTGGTCAACATCGGCGGCGAGGGCCAAATCGTGATCGGAGCGCTCCTCGGCACCGCCATCGCCTTGACCATCCCCGACACGCCGAAGATCTTGCTCTTGCCCATCGTGCTTCTCGCCGGCATGGTCGGCGGTGCGTTTTGGGGAGCGATTCCCGGTGTGCTGAAGGCGTACGCCGCGGTAAATGAGATCCTCAGCACGATTATGCTCAACCTGGTCGCCATTCAGGTAATGAACGTCCTGTTGCGTGGCCCGATGATCGACCCTGCAGAACTCGAAGGTAGCCGGATTCCTCAGACCCAGCGACTGACGGACAATGCAGCCCTTCCCATCCTCGTCCCCGGTACTCGGTTTCATCTCGGGATCGTTATCGCGATAGCGGCAGCGTTGACGGTGTGGGTGGTGCTCTGGCGAACACCCCTGGGATTCCGGCTCCGGGCGGTCGGTTACAATCCGGATGCCGCCCGAGCGTCTGGAATCTCTGTAGAGAGAAGCATCGTAACCGCCATGGCTATCAGCGGGTCGCTGTCTGGTCTGGCCGGTGCGGTCCTGGTATTTGGGAGCGAGAGTCTACGAATGGTCACCGATGGTTCATCGGTGGGGTTCACCGGCTCCGCTGGATTCAATGGGATCGTCGCTGCGTTGTTCGGCGGTCTACACCCACTGTGGACCATCCCATCTTCGTTCTTGTTTGGCAGCTTGCTGACCGGCGCCAACAACCTCCAACGAGCACTTCAGATCCCCGCTCCATTGGCCATCGCTCTCAACGGGATCATCGTCATTTTCGTAGTGTCGAGTGGCCGAGTCCGCCACCTGATCGAAGACCGGATGCTACGGGAAAAAGGTGGACTACCTCACTCCCATGAGACGACCGATGATGTCGCCGTGACCGGAGAGGTGTGAAGCGATGAGGGATCTGTTCACCTTGTCGGTTCTCGTGTCGACCGTAGCCGCCGGTATCCGACTCGCTACCCCGTACCTTCTCGCCGCGCTCGGCGAAACGATCGGTCAACGGTCCGGTGTGCTCAACCTTGGTGTCGACGGCGTTATGCTGCTCAGCGCGTTCGGTTCGTACTACGTCGTATTACGAACCGAGAACTTGTGGTACGGCTTCCTGGCGGGGGCGGTAATCGGATTACTCATGGGCGTGGTCTACGGCGTCATCACCGTAGTTTTCGAGGCGGAACAGGGCATCAGCGGGATAGGTATCTTCCTGTTTGGGCTCGGGTTCAGCGACCTGTTATTCGAAGAACTCGTTGGTACACCTACGCCGCTGAAGGTCAGGCTCGAAGAGGTAGCCATACCCGGTCTCGGCTCGATTCCGTATGTCGGAGATGCCATTTTCCAGCACAACCCTCTGACGTACCTGGCTTTTGCATTGGTGCCCATCGTTACGCTCGTATTGTTCAAAACCACCTTCGGCATGAACGTCCGAGCCGTCGGCGAGAACCCGCAGGCCGCCGACAGCCTCGGCGTGTCGGTCGCCGGCGTCAGATTCATCGCCATTTTGATCGGAAACACGATGGCCGGCCTGGCGGGGATGGCGTTGTCTCTCGGCCTGGGGATCTTCCAGCCAAACCTAACCCAGGGGCTTGGATTCATCGCCGTTGCTCTCGTCTACTTTGGCGCTTGGCGATCCCGCGGCGTGATGGTCGGTGCGTTGTTGTACGGGATCGTGGCCTCCCTTGTCCTTCAGCTGAAGACCCGCGGCATCATCCCGCTCGAAGCCTCCGATCTCGGCGCCATGGCCCCGGCCGTGTTGACCATCGTCGCCCTCGTGGTGTTGGCCCGTCGAATCGAAGCTCCGGCCGCTCTGGCCCGACCGTTCTCGCGGCATTGATATGAACCGCGCAACCAATCGCTAGGCAAACGAGACAAGATCCAGTTCAAAGACCAAGGCAGGAGACACATTTCACTATGAGTAAGAAGGTTGTTCTGAAGCTGATTGGTGCCCTCGCGGCGCTTGTCTTCATCGCTGCCGCCTGTGGTAGCGATGATGCTGTCGACGATGCGGTCGACGAGGTAACCGACGCCGGCGACGATGCTGTCGACGCAGCTGGCGACGCAGCGGATGCGGCAGACGATGCCGTCGATGATGTGACCGAAGAAGCCGAAGGCGCGATGGAAGAGGAAGAGGAGGAAGAAGGCGACGCCGACGATGGCGACGCTATGGCCGATGCCGGCGGGAACATGCTTACCGTCGAATGTGGCGAAACCTCATCGTTCCCCGCCGCGTCTGAGCCGGTCACCGACTTGACCGTCGCCATCGTGGCCCCCAGCGCCGAAGATGATCTGGCATTCACGCAGAGCATGGTCGACGCCGTCACGGCACTCGGTATCGAACCGCAGCTAACCACCAGCACGTTCGTGGTTGAGGAGGCGGCGGCCGCTATCCGTGGCTATGCCGAGGACGGGATCGACGTGGTCATCGCTCATGGCACACAGTACGGAGGCTCGCTGGAGGAGATCGCTCCCGAGTTCCCGGAGACGAGCTTCGTGTGGGGCACCGCAAGCGAGACCCAAGGGCTCGACAACGTCTTTGCCTACACGCCGGCTGCAGATCAAGGTGGGTACGTGCTCGGAACCGTGGCAGCCAAGCTGTCCGAGGCAGGATCGATCGGCATGGTCGGACCGATTGAAGCTGGCGATGCCGCCCTCTACGTCGACGGGTTTGTCGCCGGAGCGGAGGCTGAAGGGGCCTCGGTCAACGTCACGTACACCGGTTCGTTCGGCGATGTCGCTCTCGCTACCGAGGCGGCAACGGCCCATGTCGACGCCGGCTCAGACATCTTGACCGGCTCGGCCCAGCATGTTGTGGGCGCTATTAGCGTTGCTGACGCCAACCAAGTTCCGTGGTTCGGAACGCAGTCGAATCAGGTGTCGCTCTCGCCCGACCTGGTGGTCGCATCGCAGGTGTATCACTGGGAGGTCGTCCTGACCGACATCTTCTCGGCAATCGAAGGCGGCACGCTCGGAGGTGAGGTCTTCGAGTTGACGTTAGAGAACGAGGGCCTCGTGATCGAGTTCAACGGTTGCTTCGAACTGGATGAAGAGATCAAGGGTGGGGTTGGTGAGACGATCGCTGGCGTCGTCGACGGCTCGATCAGCACCGGCCAGTAGTCGAAAGTAGATCAAAACTATGGAGTCGTTGGCTACCGCGCCGGAACGTGTTGAAAACACCGATGTTCCGTTGTTGGAAATGCGAAACATCACCAAGCGCTTTCCCGGCGTGGTGGCTAACGACGACGTAAGCTTTGATCTTCGCCGCGGAGAGGTACACACCCTTCTCGGAGAGAACGGAGCGGGAAAAAGTACTCTGATGAAGATCCTGTTCGGGCTATATCAGCCCGATGAGGGACAAATTCTGCTCCGCGGTAATCCGGTGGAGATCACATCGCCGACAAACGCCATCGGCATGCGGATCGGCATGGTCCATCAACATTTCATGTTGGTGCCGACGCTCAGCGTCGCCGAAAACGTGGCGCTCGGTCTGAAGCCTGGCTGGCGGCCGTCCACCAACCTCGGGGCGGTGTCATCCCGGATCGTCGAGATCTCGGAGCGATACGGGCTGGCGGTCGATCCCTCGATCGAAGTGTGGAAGCTGTCGGTCGGGGAGCGCCAGAGGGTAGAGATCATCAAGGCGTTGTATCGAGACGCCGAGCTGCTTGTTCTCGACGAACCGACCGCGGTGTTGACACCCCAAGAGGTGGACGATCTGTTCGTCATCCTCCGGCAGATGACAGCGAACGGGCGTGGTCTTGTGTTTATCTCTCACAAACTCCACGAAGTCATAGAGTTGAGCGACCGGATCACGGTGCTTCGCAACGGTCGGGTCACCGGACACACGGTGCCAGCCGACGCCGACCGCCACCAGCTAGCTCAGATGATGGTTGGACGTGAGGTAGTGTTGGCCCCCGATAAGGCGTCGGTGGAACCTGGTGATGTCCGCCTGAGCCTCCGGGACGTCAAGGTCATCGGCGACCGGGGCACCATGGCGGTCAACGGCGTGGACCTCGACGTCCGGGCGGGCGAGATCGTTGGTATCGCCGGGGTCTCCGGGAACGGACAACGCGAGCTGGCCGAGACCATCGCCGGGCTCAGACCGGCCCGCCGGGGTTCGGTGGTGGAGATCGATGGGGTCGACGTAACGGCGGCCAATTCGGCGACTACTCGCGCTGCCGGCTTGGCCTATGTGCCGGAAGAGCGTATGAAAGACGGTGCCATCGGCGAGTTCGATGTCAAAGAGAACCTGCTATTGATCAACCACGACGATTCCCGGTTCTTGCGAAGCGGATTGTTTCGCTCCGAGCGGATGGCCGAGCACTGTCACCGCCTCGTCGATGCGTTTTCGGTGAAGACCCCAAGCCTGGAAACTCCGACGAAGAGCTTGTCCGGTGGCAACATCCAGAAGCTCATCCTCGCTCGGGAGTTGGACAGCAGCCCCACCGTGTTGTTGGCCGCTCAACCGACGAGAGGGGTCGACATCGGCGCCGCCGAATACATCCACTCGCAGCTTCTGGCTCAGCGAGCTGATGGCGTGGCTATCCTGATGATCTCCGAAGACCTTGATGAGATCCTTGCATTGGCCGACAGGATTGCGGTGATGTATGAAGGAAAGGTTGTTTCGGTGCTCGATCGCCCATCGGCGACTCGTGAGGGGCTCGGCCTGGCCATGGCCGGTGCCACCGTCGGTGAGGCAGATTCCTTTGTGGCCGATTCGCCTATCGCAGATTCGCCTGTCCACGATTCTGATGGGCCCGATTCTGATGGGCCCGAGTCCGCAGTGGCCGATTCCGAGGTGACCGACGCATCGTGACGGTTGGGTCGCAGCCCGACGCTGCCCCCTGTGATCTGTTGATCCGTGATGCTCGCCTCGTCGCTACCGTCGACGCCGATCGGCGAGAACTTCCCGGAGGTTGGGTCGCTATCACCGATGGTCTCATCGTCGCTGTCGGGGCATCGACCGATGCGGCGCCGGAGGCTACCTCGACGCTTTCCGCAGAGGGATGCCTGGTCACCCCTGGCCTTGTCAACACCCATCATCATCTCTTTCAAAACTTGACGAGAGCCTACGGGCCGATGACGTCGGCACCGCTGTTCGGGTGGCTGCAGCGCCTTTATCCGCTGTGGACCGAGTTTCTTGATGAAGAGGCAGTCCACGTTGCGGCATGGGTCGGTCTGGCCGAGCTGGCGCTCTCGGGGTGCACGACCTCCTCGGACCACCACTACCTGCACCCGTCGACGGCCGGCGATTTGTTGGGGGCCGAAATCCACGCCGCCCTAGACCTTGGGGTCCGCTTCCATCCAACCTATGGCTCGATGAGCCTGTCGACCAAGGACGGTGGCTTACCGCCAGACGACGCGGTGCAGGATGAGGACACGATCTTGGCCGAATCGGTTCGCCATGTCGATCGCTGGCACGACCGGAGCCATGGTGCGATGACCAGGGTCGCCCTCGCTCCTTGCTCCCCGTTCACCGTGACCCCAGACCTGATGCGGCGAACGGCCGAGCTTGCCGAAGCGCTCGACGTCCGACTCCACACCCATCTGGCCGAGAACGTCGAGGATGACGAGTTCGCTCTCGCCACGTTTGGTATGCGGCCGATCGATCTGTACGAAGACGTCGGTTGGATGACCGATCGGAGCTGGGCCGCCCACGTCGTCCGGCCCGATCCATCGGAGATTCAGCGGCTCGGGGCAGCTGGGGTCGGGATCGCTCACTGCCCGAGTTCGAACATGATCCTCAGTTCGGGGATAGCGCCGATCGTGGACTTACTGGCCGCCGGATGCCCGGTCGGAGTTGGGGTCGATGGCTCGTCTTCGGCCGACAGTGGCTCGTTGTGGCAGGAGACTCGATTGGCACTCCTCCAGGCCAAACTAACGGCGGGAGCGGACGCCATGCCGGCCCGAGTCGCTCTGGAGATGGCCACCCGAGGGGGAGCGGCGTGTCTCGGGAGGTCCGGAGAGCTCGGTGAACTCAGCGTCGGGGCCGTGGCCGACATCGCAGTGTGGCGTCTGGCCGGCCCAAGCTTTGCCGGTGTCGTGGCCGATCCGATCGAAGGATGGTTGCGGTGCGGTCCGACCGGAGCGTGGTACACGGTGGTGGCCGGACGGCCGATAGTTGCCGACGGCCGACTTGCTTCGCCCCGATTAGACGAAATGTTGGTCGACCACAGTCGAATTGCTAGACGTTTTCAGCCTGGTTGAAACTCACTAAACCAGCGAGAAAATCGTTGTCCCAACACGAAAAAAACCGTGGTTGGGGTTGGGGGCGAAGCCGCAGGGATGGCCGGACAACGTAGAATGTAGCCGTTCGGTCGAGGTCCGGACCCGGGAATGGGCGGAGGGAAACTTGAGACTGGCACTACTTTCGCGACACCCCTCTTCGTACTCACCACAACGCCTTCTCGCTGCTGGCGTTGAACGGGGGCACGACGTGGAGATACTCGACACGTTACGGCTGGCTATCGACCTGTCGGGCGATGAGCCCGACATGCTCTATCGCGGGGAGCCGATCGCTGATGTGGATGCGATTCTCCCCAGGATCGGCGCGTCAATCACGTTCTATGGCATGGCGGTAGTTCGCCAGTTCGAACAAATGGATGTGTACACGCCGAACACAGCAAATGCCATCGCTAACTCCCGCGACAAGCTCCGGTCAATTCAGATACTGTCCCGGCACTCGATCGGCATTCCAGATACCACCTTCGTTCGAGACCGCAACGATGTGTCGCCAGCGATCGAGCGGGTCGGCGGAGCGCCGGTGATCATCAAGTTGCTTGAGGGGACACAGGGCATCGGTGTCATTCTTGCCCCCGATGCGGCCGTGGCCGAAACGGTTATCGAGACCCTTCAATGGACGCGCCAGAACGTGCTTATCCAACGTTTCATCGCCGAGAGCCGAGGGCGTGACATCCGGGCCTTCGTCGTTGGCGACCAGGTCATCGCCGCCATGCGGCGGATCGGGAAGGACGACGAGTTCCGTTCAAACGTGCACCGTGGTGGGCGGACCGAGGTAGTCGATCTCGATGAGGACGCCAAAGCGCTTGCCGTACGGGCCGCCCACATCATGGGACTTCGAGTCGCCGGCGTCGACATGCTCGAATCCGATGATGGCCCGTTGATCATGGAGGTCAACTCGTCTCCGGGCATGGAAGGAATCGAGACCGCAACCGGGCTCGACGTGGCCGGCGCTGTGGTCGATTACATCGCCCGTCAGGTGGCATTTCCCGAGCTGGATGTGCGGCAACGGCTATCGATCAGCACCGGCTATGGTGTCGCCGAACTCGTGGTCGGCGAGGCAGCCGAACTGGTGGGCAACACGATTGGGGCTGGGCTGCGGGCCCGCGACATCTCGGTCCTCACCCTCCACCGGGGGAGCAAAGTGATTCCCAATCCCCGCGACGGGCGGGTGCTGGAGGCTGACGACCGGCTGCTGTGCTTCGGGAAAATGGAAGAAATGCGGTCCTTGGTGCCCGAGCGTCGTCGGCGGCGGGCCAGGCCAACGGTCCGACCCCTCCCAGACGAACTGGTACCACCGTTCGATGATGTCCCACCGGTTCGGGTTCGAGCCTCCGTGGTCGATGCGGACGGTGCCGAGGAGGTGGCGAGTCCGTTTGACCCCGATGGCGCTCCTCCATCGTCAGCCGATGGTCAAGCTCCCGCTCTCGCCACGAAGCAACTGTCGGCGTCGAGCCCGAAGCGTTTGCAATAGGCCTCGGCTTCGGCCTGATCGTCACCGAATCCGTCGACGTAGTAGTTCCAGAACGGCAAGCTGTCTTCTTCGGCACGGGTGGAGAGGTTCAGCTTCAACTCGGTGTGTCCATCGCTGACGAGCTTGTCGTACAGATCGAGTGCCTGGGGCCAGTTCTCGGGTAGGGACCGAATCGACGCCAGGTTGGCCCGGTACCCGGGTTCTGGCCCATCGCCCGAGACATACACCTCGACCGGTGGGGTGACCGCTTGTTCGGTGGTCGTTCTCTCCTCATCGGGGGTCTCGATTTCGAGTTGGACAGCGTATCGACCGGTTTCGGGGAAATAGATCGGCACCGACTCCTCGAGATCGGTTACCGGTTGGCCATCGACCAAGATCCGGTACCGGGCCTGGTCGGGGCCATCGATCACATCGAGGGTGTATCGTTCGCCGGCCCGGAGCGGGCCGATCGCCGCTCGGGCAAAGTTGAGTTGTGGCCCGTCGGCGGCATCGGCTCCGGCAATTTCGTTCAGATCGGTACCGACATCATCGAACGGTCGCTCATCGACCGATGCTGCCTGGCTGGAAGCATCGGACGTCAAGATTTCAAAGACGATTACCGCCCCGATGCCGACGCCGATGAGTAACGTCACGGCCAGCAGCACACGGCGAATTCGAACCCGTGGCGTCGGAACAACCGGCGGTTGGCTGGCCCCGGCAATCGATTGGCCAGCGGGGTTGGCATGGTCGGGAACGGCGGGAACCGAGGCCATCACCGTGGTGTTACTCGACGCCTCGACTGAGGTTACCGGAGTCTGGGCCGTCGGTTCGTTGGCCCGCGTCGGTTTGTTCAAGCCCTCCAACTCAGCGGCAAACGCCGCGGCCGACGGTTGTCGTGCCGCCGCGTCATGGGAAAGGCCCCGGCGTAACACGGCGGCCAAAGCTGGTGAGACCGAAAGCGTCGTCGGGTCGGGGGCGTCCTCGGTCAGAACGCGGTTGACCACGGCCCACATCGATTCGTCGTCAGGGTCAGAAAATGGGGCTCGCCCGGTTGTCAGCTCGAACAGCGTGGATGCCAGCGAGTAGACGTCGGACCGAGCGGTCGGCTCGCCGTGGTCGAGTACCTCGCGGCTGGCGTGGAGCACGCTGGCGCTCAGAACCCCCTGGGTCGTCTTGTGTCCGCCCTCGATTCGGGCGATGCCGAAATCGGCCAGCGCCGGTTCTTCATATGCCGACAGCAAGATATTCGCCGGCTTCACATCGCGGTGGAGGACACCTGCGGCGTGGGCAACGTCGAGTGCGCCGGCGATCTTGATGCCGATACTCGTGGCCTCCGCCTCGGTCAGACGTCGGCGGATGGCCAGCCGCTCGGCCAACGAACCGCCCGCCCGGTGCTCCATCACGAGATACGGTCGGTCGTCAGCGGTCAGTCCGCGGCCGTGAACCACCACAATGTTGGGGTGAGACGACACCGCCCCGATGGCCCGACACTCCCGATCGAAGCGTTTGATGGTCGCCTCGTCTTCGAGCGCCTGAAAGAGGACCTTCACCGCGACCGGGCGGCCGAAATCCATTTGCTCGGCCAAATAGACGTAGGCAGAGCCGCCGCGGGCCAGAAGTGTGGCCGGACCAATACCCGGGATTCCCAGCTCGACGACGTTTTGCACGGCCAAAGACTAATCGCAGAAGAGGTGTTCGGTAGGCGCGACCCGTCCAGCTGGCTACCGACATGATCGAATCGTCACAGGCGAGCGGTGGCAGCGGCGACCGAAAGGCGCTGATGGCTGTCGCCGCTCAGTTCTGGATCAACGGGATGGTGTACGCCTCCATCATCCCCCGACTGCCAGAACTTCGCGATCGGTTGGGGGTCGATGTTTCCGTACTCGGACTGGTGTTGACCCTTTCGGCCGTCGGCGGCCTGATCAGTAGTGCCGTAGCTGGCCCGGCGATCGGCCGTTTCGGGACACGGCGTGTGATCATCGGCGGCACGGTTCTGACAATCGTCGTCTTGCCGATAGTTGGTCTGACCGGCTCGGTGGCGACGCTGGCCCTCGCACTTGCCGCCATCGCCTGGTTCGACGTCGTGATCGACATAGCGATGAACCTGCAGGGTTCACGGCTAAGCGCCCGTCGAACCACGCCGGTCATGAACCGGCTACACGGATTGTGGAGCCTGGGTACGGTTGTCGGCGGTCTCATCGCGGTTCGAGCGGCTGCCGATGGCGTGGAACTCTGGGTTCACTTTATTGTCGTATCGGTCGTTCTCGGTGTGGTTCTGATGGTGTCGTCGTGGTTTCTGCTCTCCGATGATGAGACCCCGACCGCTGTTGCCGATCGCGAAACCCCAGCCGGTCGCGGTGGGTCATCGGCTCGGGCCTTCGCTCTGCTTGGGCTGCTCGGCGCGGCCGCGGTGTCGATGGAGATGACCACCGCCGACTGGGCGAGTTTTCGCCTGGCCGACGACCTGCAGGTAGAACCGGGCCGAGTCGGACTCGGGTTCGTGGCATTTACCTGTGGCATGGTGACGGGGCGGTTCTTTGGTGACACGATTCAAGCCCTCATCGGCCCGGCTCGCCTCGCCCGATGGGCCGCGGTCCTGGCCGCCGTTGGAATCGCCGCCGCTAGCCTGCCACCCGGCTCCGCCATCGACAGCGGATCGACGTTGCTGGTGGTATCGCTGCTTGGATACTACGTCGCCGCTCTCGGTGTCTCCGTGGTGTTTCCTCAGCTCTACGATGCAGCGGCCCAAGCCAACGGGCCACCAGGGCGAGCTCTTGGTGCGCTTACCGCTGGCACCAAGCTGGCCGGCGTAGCCGCACCGATCCTCGTCGGGCTCATCGCCGATTCTCGACTATCGGTCGGAGTCGCCGTAGCGGTCGTCACGTTGCCCGGTTGTGTATTGATCGCGGTCTATCCCCGTCCGAGCGGTTCATGATCGAACAACCCACTACCATCAAACCTGATGGGCTCAGACCAGCGAACCGATTCAGAGGTCGGTGACCTCGGCCACGATCATGGTGTGGATGATGATCTCCTCGCTTCGGTCATCGGCGGCGATCGTCTGGTGCCACGAGTGAGCCGATCGTGGCTGTCCATCGTGCTGTGGGCCCTCGGCTCGATCCCTGCTGTCGCCACCATGTTGCTGTTGTCGATGGCGCTGCGGGTGCGACTTTCCGACGGCGCCTGGCCGGTCCGCAACGAACCGGATCCGAAAGAGTTAGGGATTCACCACACGATCACCGAACTCTGCATCGTCGGTTCGTTTCTTGTCGCCATCCTCGTGCCGATCATTGCCTTGGTCGGCTACGGCACCGGCCGTCGTCGGCTGGCGGTGACTCCACTTCTGGTCGCCGCGGTTGGATTCGGTGTGTTGATGCTCATCCTTCGAGCTGATCCTGGGGGATTGGGTCGTTGGATCGCTGACTGAGCATGCCACCGGCCCACAGGATGGTCAGCAAACTGGCTACGCCGTATCCGAGGTAGGCGAAGGCCAGGGGCGTCACCGAGTCGAGGATGAACCGATCGGTCACACTGGCGAGAAGGGCTCCGCCGCCCATGCTGATAGTACCCATGACCGAGGCCGCCGTTGCCGCCAAGTCGCCCATGGGCTGCATGGCTTCGGATCCGATCAGTGGATTGACCGATGTCCGGATCGAGTTGGCGATCGTGATGATGGCAAACCACAGCCAGAAGTTGGGAGCGCCATCTCCGAGGACCGACACGACAGTTTGGGCCACCGCCGTCAGCAGGGCGAAACCAATCATGGTGTGGATCATGGTGCGAGCCCCGAATCGGCCGACGAGGCGGGAGCTGCTGAAGGCCGTGATGCCCATCACGACGCTCATCGCGCCGAACAGGAGAGGAAATTGTGTTGACCGGTCGTAGACCCGATCGAACAACAGCTCGCTGGTCCCAAGGAACGAGGCAAAAGCGGCAAAGTCGAACATGAGTGCGAGCGAGAAGCCGAGCGCCGTCCGGTTGTCGACAACGGCCCGAACAGCTGTGGTGGTTCGAGCGAACGTAAGAGGCCGCCGCGAGGTGGCCGGCAGCGTCTCGGACAATCGAGAGGACCACAGGATCACGGCCATCGCCGGGATCAGCGGTCCGATGAAGGTGAGTCGCCAACCGCCGAGCGCGAGCGCTGCTTGGCCGAGCAGTGGGGCCACCGCCGGCACGATCATGAAGATCGCCATCGCCATCGACAACACTCGGGCCAGCCGATCACCATCGTGGACATCTCTGGCGATGGCCATAAGCAAGACCCGTGGGCCGGCCGCTCCGACCCCCCACAAAAGGCGGGCAGCCAACAGAACCTCGAGGGACGGGGCCAACCCAGCGGCGATGGCCCCGGCGATGTACAGTCCGAGGCTGGCCAGAAGGATCGGTTTACGGCCAAAGCGGTCGGCGAGCGGTCCGTACAGGATCTGTGAAACCGACAGGCCGAGAAAGTACACGGTGACGGTGAGGGCCACGCTTGTCGAGTCGTCGGCGAGCCCGAATGCTTGGCGAACCTCACCGAATGCCGGCAGTACCATGTCGATGCCGAGTGCCGTGGTCGCCGAGATCGTGGCCAGAAACCACACGAACTCGTTGCTTCCCATGCCGACGCTGCGTTGTTCGGCGGTGGCGGTGTTCAAGAGCCGAGCCTACCGCTGCTGGTTGGGTCTGCTCTCAGCGGCGACGCCATCGGCGCCCCCGGCCCGGTTCGGTCGGCGCATCCCACGCCCGGAACTCGACACCGAGGGCCGTCCGATTCTGTACCCCGAACCGCACGAACAACCGCTTGAGCCGATTCGACACGGTGTGGGTGGAGAGCGCGAGTTCCTGAGCGACCTCTCGGTTGGTCAGCCCGCTCGCGACCAGCTCGCAGATTTGCCGATCGCTTGCCGACAGCTCGTCGGAGGTTGCGCTGCCGTGGATCGCGTCCTTCAGGTCACCGGTGTGGCGTTTTGCCAGAGCGAGGCGGAGTTTGTCACCCGAACGTTCCAGCTCGGCCAGGCACCACTGTCGGGCGCCGTCATCTGCCTCGGGGTTGGATGCGACGGACAGGCAACGGTCGAGCGCCGGATCGACGAGCCCTGCGACTTGAGCTGCACGCACGGCCGATACGGTGTCGCCCGCGGTGTTCGACCTCCCGAGTTGTCGCCACAACGAGGTCGGTGAATCCGATGAGGTGGTGCCACCGTCATCGAATCGCCACTCGACATAGTCGTAGAGGTCGTGCCATCTCGGGTGAAGCGATGCCGGGTCGGGTAGCCATCGCCGACCGCGGTGTCCGTGTCCGAGCCGGTGCCCGGCCAACGCGATGGCGAGGTGCCCGACACCGGTTGCCGTCTTTGACGGGTTTCGGGTGGCCCAGGCCCACACCTCTGTTGGACGTCCGATCAAGACCTCAGCCATGAGCCACAGGCTGCGATGTCGCCGTTCGAGGCGCCCGGCTGGAGGGGAACACGACGTCAAAACGTCGGAGCACCGTCGAATACTCCCGTCGGCCAAATAGACGGCGGCGAGCTCGATTTGCCACTCCGGCCAGTTCGGTGTCGCTACGGTTTCGTCCACTGCCGCTTGGGCGGTTTCAAGATCGAACCGTCCGTGTTCGATGAAATGGGCGAGGTGTACCGGTTCGAGTCTGAGAAACCAGGGAAGTGGATCCTGGCTCGTTTCGATCGAATCGAGCAGTTGCGTCGCTCCATGGTTGTCACCTGCCGCCACCAGGGTGTTTGCCAAGGCTAGTTCCAGCATTGGGCAGTGCCAGGCTCGGTCGCCTCCGATCGAGAGAAGTTCGATTCCGACCGAGGACTGAACAAGGGCTCCATCGATCGGTTGTTCGCCAACGACTACCGCCGATGCCAGCGTGTCGAAACGACGGCGGTCAGGCATCGATCGGGTGAGCTCGGCGAGCCGGTCGATGGTTTGGGCTCTGTCCGGGCTGTTGTCGATGCGGTCGATGACCAGCGGGCGTTCCATCAACGCCAGAACTCCTGACGGATCGACCCGATCGAGCGCGGCGTGGCTGAGGGTTGGGTTACGGTAGGCCAGGTTGGCGGCAGCGGAGATGATGGCATCACGATCCTGTCGATCGTCGTCGTTGCCGAGGACACAAGCGATCGCAGACATACGTTGGTTTGGCGTCTCGGACGAACGTAGCGATGTGAACACCACGTCCCGAGCTTTCGATTCGAGAGCTCGCATTCGGAGTTCGTTCTGATCGTGATGAACCAATAGCGCTCGATACGGATCACTGATCCGGTACCACCGGTCTTGCACGGTCAACGAACGGCTCTCTTTTAGCAGCTCGAGTTCCTCGGCGACGGTCTGTTGTTCGGTCGCTGTTACCTCGGCGAGAAGGTCGAGGTCGTCTGAACCGATTCCGTCGAGCAGGAGGGCGAGTCGGATCAGTGCTTCGCCGAGCGCCGGTTCCGCTTGCAGTCGAGTGTCGAGCGCCCCGACGAGGGCGTTCTCGACGGCGGCCAAGAGCTTGCCGTTCTGTTTCGCTCCTACCCTCGACTGCCGCAGTTCCGAAAGGGAGGATGCGATCAATCCGGGGTTTCCGGCGGTCCACTCCAGGAGGCGCTCGACGATTGCCATACGGTCATCCGGACCGCACACCGAGGTGACGACTTCGTGGACGTCGCCTCGGGATAGGTTGCCGAGCTCGATGGTCGATGAGAGAAACCGGTTCGATACTTCGGTGAGGAACGAGGCGTGAATGGGAGTGCGGCGAGCCCCCGCTCGTACCGCCACCACTAGCGATCCGGTGGTCGGTGACACCATGTGGCACACACCGTGCAACGTTCTGGTGGCGTCGGTCGAGAGATGGTGGAGGTCGTCGATCAGGAGTATCCAAGGGGCAATCTCTTCGAGTCGTTTGAATACCTGCGCGGCGTCGATCGACCGATCGATGGGTTGAAGCGTTAGTTGGCGGTTCCCCGGCAGCTGGCATCGGAGATGCTCAGAGCCGCCGGAAACTCGTAGCACGGCGAGCTCTGCCCTTTTGGCGGCCGTCGCCGCGGAATCGAGCATCGAGGTTCGTCCCGACCCCGGAGGTCCGACGACGAACAGCGCACGGCCGTGATTGCTCACCGTGTCCACCACGTATTCAGACTCGGTGGCGCGGCCGACGAGCGGTCCCAAGGTGTTTGCCTTCGGGTGACATGGATGATCTGACAGCGACATGATCGCCACATCGTACGCGTTTATGTACCCACGACTGGGTCGGGTTATCAAGAGTTAAGACACCGGGTTTGGGCCGACAACGCGACCGCGTACCGCTGTTGGGGGCGAGAGTCTCGTCAGAGGGGCTCAAACGCGTCCTTTCCCATTCATCGCTCGTTGTGCAGACTGGTGGCAATGTCGATGATTGATGGCTCGACTAGGTGGCGTGGGGGGAGGTGGCGATTCGATGACTGACGACTGGACTTTTGCCAAGCTGTACCACGATCATGCTGGCCATGTCGCGGCCTTCGTGTTGCGTCGAACCGACCGGGATGATGCGGCGGACATCGTGTCGGAGACCTTTCTCGTCGCCTGGCGCAGAAGCGATCAGATTCCAGAAGAGCCGATGACCCGGGCCTGGTTGTACGGTGTCGCCCGAAAGGTGACAGCCAACTACGACCGGAGTAGGCGGCGTCGAAACCGGTTGGTCGATCGTGCGTCTACCCAAATCGCAAACGGTCTGCGGGTAACCCCCAACCCTGAGTCGTGGCGAACGGTTGCAGCCGAGTTGACCGAAGCCTTAGTTCAACTGTCGGAAAACGATCGGGAGCTTCTCTTCTTGACCGCATGGGAGGAACTGACGCCAGCCGAGATTGCCCATGTCGTCGATCTTCCGCCCTCGGTAGTACATCAACGCTTGTACCGAGCCCGTCGACGCCTTCAGCATGTGCTGGCGGCGGCAGGATCACGGTAGGAGTGGGTCGATGACAAATCGAATGTCACCAGATGGGTCACCAAGCGATGATGATCTCATCGATGGTCTGCTGTCGATGCTGGATCCACTAGACGATGATGGCTTCGTCGATCGGTTCCAAGAACCGGTTGGTCTAGATGTTGTGTCCGAGGTCAAGGCCATCGACCTGCTTCGCCAACGGGCGGAATCGACATCTGGCCCCGGCGGTGGGCGAACACCCTCGGACGTTTCGGGGCCCGTTCCCGAACCCGAGCTGTCGCCGATGCTGCTGGGGAGTCCTGCCCCCGAGCCGGAGGTCGCCGATTCGGTTCGGCATCTGCCGCGCCGGGCCGCCCAGTTGATCGTCGCCGCGGCGGCGATCGTGTTCGGCTTTGGCATCGCCGCGGTGTTGGCCAACCGATCGGGGTCGGAGACGACCGTCTCGGTTTCCTCGACCGTGGAAGGGACCGAGATCGTCGAGACTCCGAGCACGACAACGCCCGATGAGAATGAGACGGCGGCATCGTCGCCCCCGCCCCCGTCTACGTCGGTCCCTGCCGAGCCGGAAGATGCCACGCCCGTTATCGACCAAAGCCGCGATCCTCTGATCCAACCCTTCGAATGGGACAGCATTTGGAACATGCCAATCGGATCCGACGCCTCGTACCGCCCAGCTGGGATGACAGCATCGAAGAACGGCACGACCTTCCAGGAGAGCGTCGTCATTCTTCGGCCCGACGCGCCGCCGAAACCGATCTACATGACCGAGGTCGGGTGGGGTCTAGATCTTCCGCCCCGTTGCTCAGATGTGGACTCGGACAAACCGTTGTTCGATGGCGAAGAACTGCCGATTCCCGACAGCTTCCTCACCGAAGGGAAAGAGATCTATCGCAACGCCGGGAATGTCGGCGTCATTCTCGACGCCGACGGTCGAACGGTATGGAACACGGCCCCGCTTCATCTATGCGGCGAAGGCTTGGTCGCGTCCCGAATCGAATCGCCCAAGGATGACCTGTTCGGCGATGGTCTTGTCGGAGGTCAGCCTGGGTCCGGTATGTCGAGTCTTGGGGGCACGATCCGAGTGGCCGATATCGAGGCCGGCCGTATTCCTCACGCCATCAAGCTAGCCGTCGATGGCCGCGACTACCTGAGTCCTGAGGGGGGCGGCTTTCGTTGGCCCGCGGTTCGAGCCAACGACTACGTCGCCGACAATTCAGGGGGCCGATGCAACTTCAACGGCGATGACCCGGCGCTTCAGCTTGGCACGTTGCTCGCCCTGCCTGCCGGCTTCGACCCGTCGACCATGCGTACCGAAATGGGGGGTATGGTCGCCCGAGCGCTGGTCGACTACGGCGGCTATGTCGTATCGAATCCCTGTGACTCGGTATTCGGGTTGGTCACCGAGTGGGGTCCCGATGGTCGAGTCCTCGACACCGTCGAAGAGCGGTTCGGGATCGATGTTGCCGCCGGCACATCTCCGGATTGCGAATCCGACGACCCGACCTGTCGCTACACCAAGGACATGGCCGACATCGCCTCGGCGTTGGCCATCGTCGAAAACAACGCGGCAGAGACCCCAGGCGGGCCCGGCACCCGCGTCGCTCCATGCGCCGCACCGTTCGCCGATGGTACTGGCGGCCCGCCTGCCGGTTCGGTTTGTGACTAGCCGTTCACCCGTCGCAGTCTAGAAACCGCAAAAAAGTCTGCGATATCTCGTTAGAACGGCGTGAGAGCCGGACATAACCAGGTACGCACACGGCACGCGGCGTTCAGAGCGACGCTGACATCGATCACAGCCAAATCGGTGGATCGATCGTGGACGGGGAGGTCCGAGTTGTGTTCGATACAACGCGCAATCCGTTCGCTCTATACCGATATCCAAACGTCGATGCCATCGATCGGTCGTCGCTGTGACCTCGGTGATCGACGCTGAGCAAAACGGTTCAACCGCCGGCAGCGCTGCTGAATTCGGGGTGCTCGACGATCGGGATCGGCGAACCCGTCGAAGCCGAAACCTGTCGTTCGGTCACGTCTTGATGCTGATCGCCGGCGTTATCGGATTCGGATTGACGATGCTGGTACTTAACCAGGACAGTCAAACCGTGCAGGTCGCCGTAGCGGTTGACGACTTGCCGACCGGGACCGACCTCACCGAAGGTGCGTTCGAGATAACCGACTTCCCGGCCAACTCGGAGTTCGGTACTCAGTTCGCCACCGCCGAACGTTTGGCCGGCGAGTCGATGCGGTTGGTCCAACCGGTGGCGGCCGGTGCGCCAATTCCGCTAACTGCGCTTGTGGCATCCGGCGGTGGGGCGGAACGAAGCGAGTTCAGCGTGCCCGTCCAATCCGACAAGCTACCCGGTGGGGGTCTCGCTATCGGCGACCGAGTTCACGTCTTGGCGGTGATCTCACAAAGCGGGACGACCTACTCGACGTTCGTAGCCACAGACGTCGAGGTGGTGGCGGTGCCGGGCAGCGGCCGATCAGGAGCCTTGGCCGGAACCACGGGCGGCGACTTTGTTACCATCGCCCTCACCGAAGATCAGCTGCTGACGGTTACCGCGGCGCAAGGTTTGGGGGATCTGGAGCTCGCTCGGACAAACGCTGCGGCTCCGCCAGTAAACGTCGACCGCACGGGAGTTGGCACCCAGGCCGGTGTCATCGTCGTACTTCGAGAGGCACTGATTTCGGCCCAAGAAGCGGAGGCTGATCTCCGCCGAGAGCCGGCCGAACCGAATCCCGACACTACACCAGAACCCCCGCCACTCGATGCGGATGACGTGGGCTCTGAGGCGGAACCCGAGAGCGGCGGCCCGGCCGGCGAAGGGGACGGTTGATGAACACGTCACCAGGGGAACGCGGCAACGCACTACGGATCGGCATCGTTGCTACGCCGCGCCAGTGGCGATCGGACCTGCAGGCGTGGATCACCGATCACACCGTCGGCGTCTCTATCGCTGTTATCCGCGAGCCGGGAGACATTTCTCCCACTGCCTTTGATGTCATCGTGTTCGACGACGTGACTCAGTTCGTGGCTACCGATCTGGTGGACAGACTGAAGGCGACCGGGATAGCTGTCGTCGGGGTGTTCGACGCCACCGGGGTAGACGGCATGGGTCGATCGCAACTCGAACGAGTTGGCATCGACCAACTCGTCGGATTGCCGTGTGCACCAGCGGACTTGCTCGCCGCCTTCGAGCAAGCGGCCGAAGAGGGCAAGAGCGAGCGAGGTCCGACCGAGGTCGTCAAAGAACGCCGGGCGAAGGTCGACGATCAGGTCGGATCGTTGTGTGCCGTCGTCGGCCATTGGCAGGGTGCAGTGGTGGATGTGGGGGCCGCGTTGGCGTCGGCCTTCACGGCCCATGGGCCCACCATCCTCGTCGACGTCGACGACATCGACCCCGGGGTGGCGTCGCGATTTATGCTGGCCCTGTCGCCAAATGTGGTCGACTACATCCGCAACGGGCAAGGCCCGCGGGTGCTCGCCGATTCTCTTGGTCGCCACTTGCGAGGCGCCAGGCCGCTCGACTTTGCGGTGTTGTGCGGGATGGCGAAACGCCGGGATTGGCAGGAGTTGACCGCCGAATCAATTCACGGTCTACTCGATGAGACCGAAGCCTATTGGTCGCGCACCGTGGCCATCTGCGCACCGAACTGGGATCGGATACCGGGCGCTCCGCAGCGTGGCGCGGCCACGCGGGCGGTTCTCGATCGCGCAGATTCTGTGGTTATCGTGGCCGAGCCAGACCCGGTCGGCGCGCTACGAGCCCTCGATCGGTTGGCCGACCTGCTCCGCATCAGCACGCCCGGCGAGGTGACCGTCGTCTTCTACGGGCGAACTCGGGCCAGGTTCCGTCGTGTCGAGTTGGAGACTCACCTTCGAGCAAGTGCCGGCCCGGATGTCATCGACCATGTGATCTTCGTGCCAACCGGCGGCGCGCTCGACAAGCAACGGTGGAACGGTGCCGCTCCTCCCAAGCGGCTCGTCCGTCCGTTGCGCTCGCTGGCCAAGCCGATGAGGGGCCGCGACGTCGAACTGGCTCGACCGTCGCTTCCGGCTAGGTCGGGTACGACCGGAACGGTGACGAAATCATCCGACACCGACTCGAACTCCGATGCTGTCGACTCAGATGTTGAGGTTGTCGAGGCCGGGGAGCCGGCGGTCGGCGATGATGAGCAGAGCGCGACACGAACGACCAGCGGTCGTCCACCGGAGAAACGGTCGAGGCCCAAACCACGAACAGAGGAATTGGTCTCGATCGACGCCGGCCAAGACGGTTCGCTGTCGGATCTCGACGAGGTGAGGCCAGAGTCGTCGACCGCCCACGGCGAGGTGATTCCAGAACCGGAGAACGATCCGGCTGAACCGGCGGTCGCCCCGGCGGCTGTTGGCGGCGAGTGGTCTGAGCCGCCACCAGCCGAGGACGGTGTGGCGTGGTCGAAACCGGCACAGCCCGCCGACGAGATGAGAACTCGGCTGCTCCAGCTCCACAATGCCGTCGCCAACGAGCGAAAGCAATCGAGACGTCGCCGAACGACGGTCCATTCAGAAGACGACGAGTCGGACCTCGAGCACCGAAACGAACGGACGGCGTGATGTCGGCCTATGAGGTTCTACGGGACCGAATCAGCGCACGGATTAAGGAGACCGGGCTCGATCCGCGAGCTGACGGAGGCCTCGTGTCGGAGCTGATCTCCGGCGCCGTCACCCACTATCAAGCCCAGGCCCGACTCGGCCTGGAGGACACGCCGCCGTTGGCCCGACAGGCCGACATGAGCCGACGCCTCTTGGCATCAATTTCCGGCTACGGGCCACTTGGCTCGCTGCTCGAAGATCCACAGATCGAAGAGATCTTTATCGAGGGCGCCGACTTGTACGCCGTCGATAGCAGCGGCCGGCTCCAATCGCTTGGCGTGGCGACCAGCGAGGCCGAACTCCTCCATCAGGTCAACAAACTCTTGATGTCTTCCGGTCGCGAGTTGAGCGAGCGGCAGCCGATCATCCAAGCTCGTGTCTTCGGTGGTCGTATACGGCTCGGGGTTGTGGGGCGGCCGGTTGCCGATCAGCTCTCGGTAACCCTTCGCAAATACACGATGCGTCACGAGACGTTCGATCGTCTGGTCGACCTCGATGCCATCACCCCCGGAGGGGCCACCCTGATGTCCGCTGCGATGCGGTCGGGGATGGGAATCTTGATCTGCGGTCGGCCGGGCGCCGGCAAGACCACGTTCATAAACGCCTCCCTTCGATCGGTGCCGGCCGGTCATCGTGTCCTGTGTTGCGAAGAGGTTCGCGAGCTGTCGGCTCCTCTCAATCACGGCGCCTACTACCAGACTCGACCGTCCACAGCCGACGGTGGGGAGTCGGCGGCCGTGACGCTTCGCGATCTGGTGAAGATTTGCTTGGGGATGCGGCCCGACTTGTTGGTCATCGGCGAGGTCCGAGGTGCGGAGGCATTCGAACTGCTACGAGCGGGAAACGCCGGCTGTGGCGTGATGGCCACCGTCCACAGCAATGGAGCCAGAGAAGGCCTGACCGCGTTGGTCGACACCGCCATCATGGCCGGGCAGAACGTTCCGGCCCACCACGTCCGATCGACTCTTGGCCAGATCTTCGACCTCGTGCTATTTCTCGATCGCGAGGACGTGCACTTCCGCTCCTCTTCCGATGGCCCGATCAGACGACAGGTCATGGAGATCGCCGCGGTACCGGCATTGCAGGCCGGTGATGACGATTTTGCCATTCGCCCACTCTTGGTCCGGCCCAAAATCGGAGGACCGCTCCAATGGACCGGAGAAGCGGTGCCGGAACAACTGGAAGGAGCGCTAGAGGCGGCACTGGCCCAAGAAGGCACCGATCTCCAGTCCATCCTGCAGAGTCACCCTGCCCTCGCCCGGGGGCAGGTAACGAAGCTAGGCACGAACCGCCGACCGGTAAAGGTGGTGTCGCCGTGATGGTGTTTTTGGCTGCGCTTTCGGTCGGGGTCTTCTTTGCCGTAGGGGTCGCGCTGTTCACCGGGACCGGTCCAGCGCGGCTATTTCAGTCGATCGATGCCCGGTCGAAGGCCGCGCCGGCGACCCGATCCCGTCTCCAAGGACCGCCGGAGATGCGGCCGCTGCAACGGGTAGCCGCCACCTTACTCGTCGGGCTATCGACGTTTGGTGTCGTGTTCATGGTGCTGCGAGTGTCGTCTTTGGCGTTGCCGGTCGCCGTCGCCGCCGGCATCGGTGGCCCGACGATCTACCTTGAACGTCGTCGACAACAGTGGCGTCGGAAACGCTTGCAGGCGTGGCCAGAAGCTATTCGCGAACTGGTCAGTGGGATTCTGGCCGCCCGTTCGTTGCACCAATCGTTGGTTGGTCTGTCGACGGTGGGTCCGGAATCGCTTCGATTCATGTGGCGGCAATATGCGGTGTTGTCGCAATCGCTCGACCCGAAATCGGCATTGGAAGCGGTGCGGGATGATCTGGCCGACCCGGTCACCGATCGCGTGCTGGAGGTCCTGATTTTGGCCTTCGACGCTGGCCCTTCGGTGGTGCTCGACATCCTGCGGGATTTGGCCGATTCGATCAGCGAAGACCTGCACCTCGTCCGCCGTATCGACGTTGCCAACACCGAGGAAAAGATTACGGCCTGGATGACCGTTCTGTTGCCGATGGTGATGCTGGTGGTGGTTGTACTCATCGGCGGCGGTGCCTTTCGCCGGTTCTATGAGAGTGGTGCCGGATTTGCCGTGGTCGCCGTCGGCACCGCGCTGAGCGTCGCCAGCTTCGTCATCGTCAGCAGGTTGGGCAGGGCTACGGTCGAACCCCGTCTGTTCGCTCAGGAAGAACCGAGTCGTGGTTGAGATTCTGGCTGCGACCTTGGTGGGCCTGTGTTTCATGGGTCTGATGCGACTGGTGCTGCGCCCTGACGTACGCCTCTATGATCGGCTGGCCCCGTACTCCCAACTTCAGGCCCTCCGCCTTGGGAACCGTCCGGACGTGTTGGCCGCCATCGATGTCGCCGGTGATGATGACGGCACACTCGCTCCCCAGAGTTGGATGCGAGCCAAGAGTTCTCGATGGTCGCTTCGGCTCTCCGAGTTGCTTGATGGCGACGGCGGGACGGGGATTCGGCTCCTGCTTCGTCGTGCAGGTCGGACCGACGTTTCGGTCGCTCAGTTTCGCTCAGACCAGCTGAAGGCGACGTTGACCGGCGCCGGTGCCGGGATGGCACTGGCCGTGGTTCGCAGCGGCACGAACTTCGCGGTGTTGATCATTTTCGCCGGGGTGGGAGCAGCGCTCGGAGGGGCATGGTTTCGTCATCGGATCACCAGGCTGGCAGCCACCCGAGCGGAGATCATGCGATTGGAGCTGTATACCGTCGCCCACCTTCTCGGCATGTTGGTTCAGGCAAACCATGGCCCCATCGGAGCGGTTCGGCTGCTGAGTGAGCGGGCCCATGGGCCGACCGCCGATGAACTGAGCCTGGCCTTGGGGTGGATCGATGCGGGAACCCCGATCGACACCGCGTTCTATCGGTTGGCTCAAGACACCGCCGACTCGAGCGTTGCTCGACTGTTTCGGCTCATCGGAAACGTCAGCACATCCGGCGGCGATATGGCCGGAACGCTCCGTGGGTACGCCGACCAGCTTCGCGGCGAGCGGCGCCAACAAATCGAGAAGTCAGCGACAAAGAAGCGGGCCGCCATGATGTTGCCCATCTTGTTTCTGGCATCACCAGTGGGGCTTCTCTACGTCGTTGCTCCCATCCCGACCGTCTTTGGTGGGCTGTTCTGATGTCGCCTTGGAGTAGTAAAAACTCAGCGGCAAATCGCCGCAATCGGTCGGCTCGAGCCGGCGGTAAAGAATGGAAAGGTAGGAACAATGTTGGAGACACAAGCTGTGGGTCAGCCGGCGCACGCCACCCATCGAGCGGCCACCCGGTTTCAGAGTCTAGGCGGTCGAATTCATGCCAGGTTGAGGTCCGACCGAGGAGTTCAGCAAATAGTGGTCGCCGCTGGATTGGGCCTTATTGGAGTCACCGTAGTTCTGGCGATAGAGACACCGCTTACCAACCTGATCGTCGATGCAATTGCCGAGATACGAACCAGGCTGGGTATCCCGTAACCGGTACACCTGGCCCGATGTCGCTTGCGGGCGAAGGTGGGTATAGCCCGCCCGCCTTCGTCCTTCTGTTCCTCATGCTGTTCGTATTGGTGCTGGTCGGTGCCAACTTGGTAGTCGTCTGGTACGCAAAGGGGGCGGTTCGGGCATCGCTCGATGACGGCGCTCGTTTTGGTGCGCTGGAGGGAAATGGCTCGGCCGAATGCATTGGGCGAGCGCAAGAGTCGGTCAACGATCTACTCGGTCCGGCCGGCGCTCAGATCCAGGTTTCATGCCAGGAAAACGGCGACGTGATCGAAGCGGTCGCTATCGGATCGGTGCCATTCTTGCTTCAAATCGCTGGCCCCGTCAGCGACTTCGATATTTCTCACACAGCGGTCATCGCCAGGGAGCCAGGGGTCGAATGAATCATGATCGGCCGGTGAGTGTCGGAAAGGGATCGCTGCGTTGTCGGCGCTTCCGAGCGTATGGCGATTCGGGTTTTGCCGCGCCGGAGGCCATGTTTCTCATCTTCGTGATTTTCTTGGTCATCATTTTCGTGTCGCTCATACCGCTTATGCCGGAACGTCAGCATGCGGCGAGAGCGGCGGCGGCCGAGGGGGCTCGAGCCGCCATTTTGGTCGATGACCCAGCTGACGGTCCGGCCGTAGCCGAAGCGATGGTGGGGCAGGTCGTGGCCAACTACGGGTTCGAGGCGACGGAATTTTCTGTATCAACGTCAGGTTCGATCGAACGAGGCCAACCCTTTACCGTCACCGTCCAAGCTCAGATTCCCGCCATCGATTTTCCTGGCGGTCGCCAGTTTGGCCCGGCGCTCTGGTCGACGTCGGCTACCGAACGGGTCGAAGACTACCGCAGCTTCGATCCATGACTGTACCGGTGAATACCCATGTGAAGATGCCTCTGAATATGTGGCCGTCATGCAAGAAAGTTGGAGGTGTGGTTGTTCGGCCGCTGCGCACCGATCATGGTTGGCTCACACCGGCAACGATGCTGCTACTCGTCGGCCTCATCGGATTCGGTGCTTTGGGCGTCGATCTCTGGTCGGTCATCTCCGAACGGCGGGCATTGCAGGAGGCAGCGGATTCCTCGGCCAGAGCAGGCGCGAATGGGATCGACCTCGAACACTTCGCCTTCACCGGCGATGTCCGCCTCGATCGCGGTGACGCTGAACGATTGGCGGCCGAGAACCTAGCCGATCAGCCTCCGGAGGTGACACGTTCGGTGGTGTGGCCGGCCGACTATCGGGCAACCACCGACGAAGTGCAAGTCGTCATTCGTGGTCGGGTCGACTTTTTCCTGGCACACCTTTTCACCGACTCGGGCATGGACCTCGAGGTTCGCTCGGTGGCCGAACCGCGGATTGAGAACTGATCCGATGTTGAGCTCGACGGCCACATCGGTCCGAGTCGTCTTCGGCCTCGTCGTCGGGGCGTTGTTGGTGGTCGGATCGGTGGGCGCCAACCGATCCGGTGCCGACGTCACCGGTACCCATCGTGTGGGGACGGACCGGGCACCGGCGGTCACGAGCCAATCGGACGATGATCGATCGATCGTGTTGCTGGTGGACTTGTCAGGCTCGATGAACGAGGGATCGCCAACCAAGCTCGACCAATCGAAGCAAGCCCTCGGCTCCCTGTTGTCGGTGTTGCCTCCAGCCACCGATCTGGGCCTGCGGGTGTACGGTGCCGATTGGCCATCGGTGGCACCGGCTCGACGGGCCGAATCGTGCCGCCGCGACACTCGCAGCGTTGTGCCGATCGGACCGGTCACCCCCGATGTCACAGCCAGCGAGATCGGGAGCCTGGAAGCTAGGGGAGACACGCCGATCGCCCTCGGGCTGAACTCTTCGGCCGAAGATCTCAACGCCGGGCTCAGTTCCGAACCGGGCGCTACCGGTCGAATAATTCTCGTGTCCGACGGGCGGGACGAATGCCACGACGCAGATCTCGATGGCGACCCGGCCTCCGGTCCGAGTTTCGGACCGGACCCTTGCCGCCTCGCCGCCGACCTTCATCGACGGCACCCCGACCTGCGGATCGATTCGGTCGGATTTCTTACCGGCGACTCGGCGGAAGCCGAGCTTCGATGTATCGCCGAAGCCGGTGGCGGAGCGTTCGTGTCGGTAACCGATGCCGACTCATTGTTGTCTGGTCTCTCGCAACTGTTGGCTGGCGAAATCCAGCGAGCCGCCCCGAGCCAACAAGCGACGATGGTTGAAGGCTCCCCCGATATTGCTGGAGCGCCACGTCTCGGCACTCCAGATATGGCGGCCGGCCTGTACCGAGATCGGATCGCCATCGGCGAAACGGCGGTCTATCGGGCCGGCATCGAACCATCCCTGCCGTTCTACGTAACGGCCACGGTCTTCGATGCGCCGCCTCCTCCGAGGGGCGAACAGAATCGGATTGGTGATGACGCGCCATCGCTTGAGGTGTTCGTAATTTCTGGCAGCGGCGACGACGTGTTGTTGACGAACCGGCGGGAACGAATCGGCCAAGTCGACTCCGGCGCAGACGCCACCCGCATTGCCGCAGGTTGGCTACTCGACCGCGACCCGAACGAGGACGTGTATATCGGTGTGCGTCTCACCGGCGAGCCGCCAGAGGGGGCATCGTCGCAAGTAGTCGAACTTCATCTCGAAGGCACGGGGTTCGGAGGCCGCCGACCCGGCTGCCCGGCCGGCGCCCGTTGTGAGTACCTCGACCGGGTGCAATCGTTGGAGCTTGCGGCGGCGACCCTTGGAGCAAGCGCCGATCAGGGCGGTGAAGAGCTGAGCGGGCGCCGTCTGCTCGAGCTGCAGTCTTCAATCGATCAGCGGACCGCCGAACTGTCGGCGTTGACCGCGGCCAAAGACCTGGATATGGGTTCCAGATTGTGGCCCCGGTGGGTGATCGTCTGGGCGGTGGTCGCCGCATTGGCCGCCGGGTTCACCGCACTTGTCGGATGGCGCCTTGAGTCGCTGCTTTCTGCATCACCCCTGCTCGTGGCCCGAGACGAGGACGGCCACCGCACGGTCGCCGGCGCTCGCCACCGTGAACGGTTCGTCGCTTCTCTGGCCGAACGACCGAGGTATTCGGTGTCGGTGCGGGTTGTCTCGGTCGCGTTGGCGGTGACGATCGTGTCGTTAACCCTGGTCGCCGTTTCATCGGCCGGGGCCGACGCTGATGACGAGCCGGTCGATATCGGGTTGGTGTCGGGCGGGGCCGATTTCCGCTCTGCGACGTTTCGACCAGCCGGGGTGACGACGGAGCAAGTAACGGTCGGCCGACCGACGGTGTTTGCGGTGATGATCGCCAACGATCAGCGCGAATTTTTCGTCGACGCTCAGCCGGTGGTCGACGTCGACGGTGGAGAACAACCGCGGGTTCGAGCGGTGCTGTATGGTCCCGACCTCGAACCGGTCGTACGCCAACAATCCCCGATCAGAGCCGTGCCGTTCTTCGGTTCGGAGTCGGACCGTCGCGAACTGGTTTGGTACGTGGAGGTGACCGTCGACTCTCGAACGCTTGAGGGCCTCTCGGTTCCGGTGCGGCTTGAAGTCGACGGGGTGGTCGACCCGGCCATCGACCCCTGTGACGATGCGTCGGGTTGCCACCTCGATGAGGAGGTCGACCGTCTCGAGAACGAGATTCGGGCCATCGGTGCCGGTGAGGACGGAGCCGAGGTCACCGTCGGCGAGGAGGTCGAGGCAGTCCGTCTCGACCAGTTGGCCCAGGAACGAGCGCTTGTTCAACAGCTCGACGAGCTAGACGATCTGGTGGCCATGACTCGGCGGCAAGGAACGAGCGGGCGTCTATGGTACGTACTGGCGACTCTGGCTGCCATGTTCTTCGGTGGCTTCGTCGGCTGGCGGGGATTCCAGATTGGATCGTGGCGGTCGCCCCTCGGCCCGTCGTCCTCTCGCTCCCTATGGCCTCGCATGGGAAGACGTCGCCATTGGCCGAGAGGCACTCCGAAGTCGCCGTAGGTGAGCCGGCCGATCGGTCAATCTCATAGGCCGGCGCAGGGGTCGACCCCGACGCCTCGTACGCTGGCCAGCACCTATGGCATCACTACCCCTACGTTTTCGTGTCGGCCCGTTCGGGATCGGTGTGCTGACGGCTCTGGCGGTGGTCGGAATCGCCTGTTCAGCCGCCGAGACGTCGAGCGAGTCCTTCGACCAAAACGACCCTGGATCGCTGCCAGGGTCCGAGGGGCAGCCAACCGTTAGCGGCGGTGCGCCGGCCGAATTGATTCGGGTGGTCGACGGTGACTCGCTGGAGATGACGATCGCCGGCGAAGACGTCGATGTGAGATTGGAAAACTACAACGCCCCAGAAGCGCTCTTGCCCGACGACCGGCCAAGCTGCCACGGCGAGGCCTCGACGGTGGCCCTCGCGGAACTCCTCGAAGGCCGACAATTGTCGGTGATTGGCGAAGAAAACGACCGGTTCGGTCGGTTGCTCGTCGAGCTTCTGGCCGACGGCGAATCCGTCGTCGATCTCCTCATCGCCGAGGGGCATGGGTTGGCCCTATTCGAAGACGATGGGCGGAGAGAGGCCATGAAGGCGTCGGCCGAAGCTCGACTTGGCCTGTGGGGCGACCGTTGCGGCACCCCGGCGACACAAGCGCTCGAAATCGGCGACGCCCAACCGAACCCGCCGGGCCCCGATGGCGAGGTGCTTGCCGAGGAGTGGTTGGAGATTGAAAACCGCTCTGGAGAGCCGGTTGATTTGGCGGGTTGGGTTATTCGAGATCACACGACGAGCAATCGGTTCACACTCGATGGTCGCCTCGATGCCGGCTCGCGTCTTCGGGTACGCACCGGAGAGGGGACCGACACCGAGGCCGACCGTTACCTCGGCGAGCAGTTCCCGGTCTGGTCGAACGAAGATGAAACGGTACTGCTGGTAGACCCCGACGGTGTGGTGACCGATTGGCTCTTTCTCGATTGACCGCCCGGTGGTGTCTGAGCCGAGGGCTATCTAGATGATTCGGTCACTGCCGCCGTCGATCGGGATCTGGGCTCCGGTGGTGGCGGCGAAGGCCGGCCCGCAGAGCGCAAGCACCAAGTCGGCAACCGCCGCCGATGTGACCTCGGTGCCCAACAGGTTTCGCGATCGGTACGCCTCGGGTGTCATGTTGTAAGCACGGGCTCGGGTCTCGATCATCTCCTCGTTCCACAGACCGGTATCGAATACCGCGTCGGGATGGACGACATTGACCAGGATCCCATCATCGGCCCATTCGAGTGCGGCTACCCGCGCCAGCTGGGTCAACGCCGCCTTTGATGCCGAATACGGTGCAACACCACGACCAGGCGCTGGAGCGTTCTTTGAACCGATGACCACCACCCGCCCGGCGACCGGGGAACAAGCGAGATAGGGGTGGATCGAACGGAACAACGTTGCTACCGAGTCGACGTTGATCGACATGGTGTGTCTCCAGGCATCGTCTTGTAGGTCGCGTATCGGTGCAGTTGCCCCGAGTACTCCAGCGGCCACCACTGCGATGTCGAGACCACCAAAGCGAGCCGATGCGGCGGCGACGGCCTCGGCCACGGCCGGACCATCGGTAACGTCGCAGCGAATTCCGAGCCAGGCCGGTCCGTCGAACGCGTTGGCCACGCCGTCGGCAACGTCGATCCCGACAACCGCCGCGCCCCGTTCCAACAGACATGCGGCGCAGGCGCGCCCTATTCCCGATGCGGCCCCGGTTACGATCGCCACCTGCCCGGCCAGCTCGGCCGGCGTTCCTTGGCGTCGAAGTTTTGCTTGCTCCAGCTCCCAGTACTCGACCGCGAACAGTTCGGCCTCCGACAGGGCAACGTAGCCTCCGAGACGATCCTCCACAGTCGCCACCACGTCGATGGTGTGGGTGGCGATGTCGGCGACAGCCGACGCTTCGGCCGCCGTCGACCCGACGGTCAGCATGCCCATCGAGCTGTCGAGCACGACACGTGGGGCAGGGTCGACCATGACCAGCTCCTGACCGGAGCCGGCTGTGTGCCGGGCGAAATAGTCGACGTATTCTTCGACGTAGCCCTCGACATCGGTCCCTACAAGGGGCAGGCGTTTCGTCCTCAAGATGTGGTCCGGGGTGAGCGGACCCCTCGAAGCCAGGTCGGTCCAATCCGTCCGGCGTAGAAACGTGTCGGTTGCAGCGTTGCTGATAGATGTCAACACCATCGGTCGTCCGGCGGCAACCGAGATTCGTTGTCGGAGCTCGGCGGTGGCGATTGGGTCAGGCGACGGCGGGACCGGGGTTGCCCGCCCGCCGTGGGGCGTTGCCCGTGGAGCGACGGGGTGAGTCTCAATCCATTGTTCACACCGTTCGATCAATGCAACATGGCGTGCGAGCGCCTCTTGGATTGTCGTCGCGAACGTGAACAGCCCATGGTTGAGCAGCACCATGCCGGTCACGTCATCGTGATACTGGGTCGGCCACAGTTCCCGGACGAGTCTCGCCAGATCGAAACCGGGCATCACGTATGGGATGACGACGACATTGGAACCGAGCGCCGACCTGACGTGGGCTTCGCCGTCGGCGGTGTTGGTTATCGCTACGATGGCATCGGCATGGCTGTGCAGCACCGCCGGGAAGGGGAGGTAAGCGTGGAGCAGCGACTCGACCGACGGCGCCGGGGCAGTGGGGTCGAGTTTGGCCGCCGCCAACTCGCGGGCCATCGCCTCGTCGGACAAGGTGTCGAGTTCCAACAGTTCGGCCAATCGAGATCGGCGAAGCGGAGAGAAGCCAGCCGGCGCGATGGTGGCCAGATCCCAACCTGAGCCCTTGACGTAGAGCGTGTCGATGGTCGAACCGTCGATGTCGGTCCACGGTGCCTTGACCGACGTGTTGCCACCGCCGTGAAGGACGAACGCCGGTTCTCGCCCCAAGACACGCGATCCGTGGCAGCAGGCGTGGAGCGGATCGGTAAGGTCGAGATCACCGGGTTCGATGGCATCCCAAGCGGTCGACATCGTTCGGTTTGACAGCACCGTCTCTGCATACCCCAGATGAGCCAAGTTCGTCGAGGGTCGACCGGTTAATCGTCGAGATTTTTCTCCGGGTCGTCCCCGGTCTTGGTGGCCAGGACTTCTGTGGCCTTGATCGACACCCAGACGGTCTGTCCTGGTTTGAGTGAGAGATCCGATACCGCACCTGGGGTGATGTCGGCAAGTAGTGGCAACGGCGCACCGAGCTGAAGCCTCATGATGTCGCCGAGGGGTTCGATGGCCTCGATGGTCGTGGACCAGCTGTTGCGGGGGCTGCCCTCCGGTGCCCGGCGGTACACGGCAACGGCCCGAGGGTCGATGGTGACCTGCACCGACCCAGATGTCCGGTCGAATGTCTGGAGGTGTTGTCGGGAGTCGTCGAGGGTGATGGCACCCCGATCGGAAACTCCGGTCAGAGTATTGACCCCGGTCAATGCGGCAGCGTAGCGACTCGCAGGTCGGCGACGGATCTCGTCGACGGTTCCAGCCTGGGTAAGGCGGCCGTCCTCCAGGACGAGGATCCGGTCGGCGAGCCCGAACGCTTCCGCTGGGTCGTGACTGATAAGCAGTATCGGCCCCTCAAAGAGCGCCAGGTGGGCGGTGAGCATGGCACGAAGCTCGACCCTCGTCGTGACGTCGAGCGCCGACAGCGGTTCGTCGAGGAGTAGCAGATCCGGCTCCGTGGCCAAGGCTCGAGCCAGCGCTACTCGTTGGGCTTGGCCACCCGATAGGGCGGTGGGCCGCGACCCGGCCAGCGCCGATAGTCCGACGAGTTCGAGCAGTTTGGCTGCCGACACCTTCGCTTCCCGTCGCGATGTACCACGACTTACCGGGCCGAAGGCGACGTTGTCGAGCACCGAAAGGTGATCGAACAACAGGTAGTCCTGGAACACGACACCGATGTGCCGGTTTTCTGGGGGGACGAACAGTTGGTCGGCGCCGTTTCCTGCCCGGTCGAGAACACGGCCGCCGAGCGAGATCTGCCCGCGGTCCAGCGAGAGCAACCCGGCGAGAAGCTGCACCGTCGTCGACTTTCCGGCTCCGTTTGGTCCCAGCAGGGCCACCGTCTCGCCGGGATCGATGGAGAAGGCTAGATCGAGGTGGAACCCGATGTCCTGGTGGGGTTGGGCCGGGCGGTCGATGGCGATTTTCGCCATCAGGCCGCCGTGATCCTCGATCATCGGCGCCACCACTGGTCGCGGAGCGTCACCAACACCACGATGGAAACGACGACGAGGAGGAGGCTGATGGCCAGCGCCCTCGGCCGATCGGCCTCCAAAGCCACGAACACCGCCAGCGGTAGCGTTTGGGTCCGCCCGGACAGATTTCCGGCGAATGTGATCGTGGCCCCGAACTCTCCGAGGGCTCTGGCCCAGGCCAACACCAACCCGGCTCGTAGCGATGGCGCGATCATCGGGAGACTGATCCGGCGAAACACGGTGAACCGGTTGGCCCCCAGGGTGGCCGCCGCTGCCTCGTAGCGTCGGTCGACGCTATCGAACGCCCCCTCGACGGTTACGACAAGGAACGGCATGGCGACGAAGGTGTTCGCCACGATCACCCCCCACAACGAGAACGGGAGGACGAATCCGGTGGCCTCGGCCAGCGGCTCGCCGATGATGCCACGCCGCCCGAGGGCGAAGAGTAGCGCAGCGCCGCCCACGACCGGTGGGAGCACCATCGGAAGCGTGACCACCGCTCGGAGGAGTCGCTGTCCTGGGAAGCGGGATCGGCTGAGAACCCATGCAAGCGGTACGCCGAGGATCACCGACAACATGGCAGCGACGAGCGACGACACTAACGAGAGACCGATGGCATCGACGACGATCTCATCGGCGATGAGATTTGGGAGGTCTCGCCATGGGGCGCTGCCGATCAGTCCGATCAGGGGGACTACGAAAATCGTGGACGCCACCGCGGCGAGCACCGCCAATGGCCAGGGCGTACGGCTATCGGCCGATCGGTGAGAACGGCGACGTTTGCTGCCGGTGGCCGCGGCATCCCGTTTCACTGTCATCGGCCAAAGCCATGACGGTCGAGGATGGCCCGCCCCTCCGGCGACAACACGAAGATCATGAACGCGTCGGCCAGGGCCGGTGACGTCGAACCGCTGAGAACCGCTACCGGATACCGAGTGGAGTGACCATCGAGGGCAGGGGCGGCAATCACCTCGACGCCCCCGGTGGAAGCGACGACGTCGCTGGCGTAGATGAGGCCGACATCGAGCTCGCCGGCCTCAACCTTGGCCAGGAGTGCCCGTACGTCAGGCTCGGTGGTATCCGGCGCGGCGGTGACGCCGGCCATGCCGAGCGCCTCGGAGGCCAGCTGCCCGCACGGAACCTGGCTGGCGCACAGTCCGACCAACAGTTCGGCGTCCGCTAGGTCGGCGAGCCCATCGACGTCTGCCGGGTTCCCGGCGGGAACAGCCAGAGCCAGCCGGTTTGAAGCGAACGGTGCGGGATCGCCGGACACGGCTGCTGCCGCCACCAGGTCGTCCATGACCTGCTCGTTTGCCGATGCGAACACGTCAGCGGGCGCTCCTTCCAAGATCTGCTCACGTAGCGATGAGCTACCGGCCAGATTGAGTTCGACGCGTACGCCTGGATTCTCGGCTTCGAATGCCTCCGCCAGGTCAGCGAACGAATCGGTGAGTGAGGCGGCGGCGAACACGCGAAGCGTTCGACGGTCACCGTCCGACCCGCAACCGGCGAGAATCGAGATGACGATGATCGACACAACGACGAGCGCACCCTGAAACGATGGCGGCATCGACCGGTGCCTGAGGGGTGCTACCCGAATCGTCATGTAGTGTCGCACCTCGCCCTTGACCTCTGGTTTCACCGAGACTAGAGGTCGGGGACGGTCATCGCCCGCCAATCGCCGCCAGAACCAGTCTTGACCGAATTCCGATCAGGCGATGACCCGTCCACCGGGTGCCGGGGCGTGTCGTCCAACCCGGTCTTCACCGGGAGACCTTCGGACCCAAACGCGGTCGGCCCGGCCAGGGTCGGTCAACCGGCCGACGGGGGAGCGCTGGGTTCCACGCCGACCACGTAGCGAACCTGGGGCGGTACTGTTAGCGTTCGGAACGGCGATGAGGATCTGCGTATTCGGGCTTGGCGAGGCAGGATCAAGGTTGGCTTCCGACCTTGTGCTTGCTGGCGCCTACGTTCAGGCGTTTGACCCGGCCGAGATTCCTACCCCGGAGGGTGTCGTTCGGTACGTTCACCCCGCGCTGGCCGTCCGCGGTAGCGATTTGGTCATGGCGGTCACCGCTGCCTCGGATGCCAAGCTGGCGTTCTTTCAGGCGTTCGAAGCGATGTCGGTTGGAACCACCTACGCCGACCTTTCGACCGCGGATCCGAACCTCATGGTCCAATTGGCCGATGTGGCACAGGCTAAATCTCTGGCGTTCGCCGACGTGGCTCTGATGAGAACGGTGCGTGGCTATGGATTGGCCACGCCGACCGTGGCCGCTGGGCCGGGCGCGGCGGCATACGCCGAGATGATCAACAGCATCGGGGGATACGTCGATCGGCTCGACGGTGCACCGGGATCGGCATCGGCCAAGAAGCTGCTCCGTAGCGTCATGCTGAAAGGCACGGCGGCGGTGTTAATCGAGGCGCTCCGGGCTGGAGCGGCAGCCGACGATCTTGAGTGGCTTTGGGGCAACCTGGTCGATGAGATCGACACCGCCGACGAAACGTGGCTCGAGCATTTGGTCGAAGGGGCCACGACCCACACGAACCGACGGCTCGATGAGATGAGGAGTGCGCTCGGACTTCTCGACTCTCTCGATGTGCCAGCCCCGATGACCGAAGGAACCATAGAAAGCTTGCGGGCGTTGTCCGAATCGGGGACGCTCCCCTTCGGCTCGGCTTCGTTGTCTAACCGGGGCACGGAATAGCGCGTTCTTGCTCGAATCCTCGTTCTCTTTTGGATTGAAGCTCGTTTCGAGACCGGCTAGTTCATTCGGCGAAGTGAGCGGTCTATGTCGAGTGCGGTAGCGACCGACTCAAGCGCGCCCTCAATGACGGCGCGCATCTCAACGTCGATCGACCCGAGGTCGCGAAGTTCGGTCGCTACGTCGTCGATGAGACGGTGGATCGTTGGGTTGACGGTGCTATGGGCGGCTCGCTCCAGCCAGCGAAGGCAGTCGGCCAGGTGTCTTGACCCGGTCTCGGAGAATGCAAAGTTTGCGGCCTTTCGGCCACCGGCGGAAAATCTGTCCATTGGAGTGCTATCTACTCATGTTGGTAATCCGACAGACCGAAGGGCCCCTCCCGTCCAGTCCATCATTGCGGATGCTTGTCGCACCGCCCACTGGGTCGCATGATTCACGCGAAATCGGAAAATCGCAAGCCCTTTGTGCAGAATTCCCGGCCTGGTACGAAAAAAGCCCCTAGAAATCAAGCTCACATACCGAGGCGGCCCGACCGGTTGACGTGGGCCGGCACGCTTTCAGCGAGTCACTAAAGGCCGATCCACTGCAACACCCAAAGCGTGGACATACCGATGGCCAGCACCCAAGTCAGATTCTTGGTCCACATCGCGACCCCGGTGGCGATCGCTGCTGCGACCAGACGGGCGTCCACTGCGATCACATCAGGGTTGGCGCCGCCGGTGACGACCGCCGGCAGGGCGATGGCGGCGAACACCGCTGGTGCTACATACTTCAACGCCCGCTGAAGCCATGTCGGCAGCTCGACCCCGGCGCCGAAGGCGATAAAGGACGCCCTGGTGAGGTACGTGCCGATTCCGGCGAAGATGAAGACCAGCCAACTCTTCATCGGTCGTTTTTCAGCGAATGGTCGGTCTGTTCGTCCGAGCCTGATTCGAGCCGCCAGTCCAGTAACGCAGCGACCGTCATGCCACAGAGTGCGCCGACGAGCAACCCGGAGCCGGCCGGCTCAAGGTCTCGGGCCATCACTGCGATCACTCCGGAGATGGCGGCGGCAACGATCCCGGGGCGATCTTTGAGCGCGTTGACCATCAGACCGAGAAACATCAACGGCACGGCAAAGTCGAACGACCACGATGCCGGCACGACGTTGCCAACAAGGATCCCGGCCAACACAGAGAGGTTCCACAGAAGGAACCAACAGACCCCCGAAACCAGGTAGAAGCTCACCCGGTAGGCCATCGAGTCGTCATCGCTTCGAGCGTCGGAGGTGGCAAAGACCTGATCTACCAGCACGTATGGTCCGATGTAGCGGAACCAGAGCGGGGCGTCGCGAAACCGCGGTTGAAGCGCAGCGCTATACATGATGTGGCGGGAGTTGATGGCCAAGACGGTCAAGACCGCCAACACCGCGCTTCCCCCGGCGTTGAGAAGCGTGACAGCCGCGAGCTGCGACGCCCCTCCGAAGATCAGCCACGAGGACGCCCATCCAGCCGTGTTGTCGACCAATGGTGACTCGCCTATTTGCACGCCGAGCACAAGTCCAAAAAACGGAGCGGGGAGCGCGAGGGGTAGCAACGCCCGTATGCCGTCGATGGCTGCGCTACGGTCCCACACCGGCCCCGACGATCGGGCCGAGGAATGTTCTGCCGTTGAACCCACCGTCGGGACACTAGTGCCGAGAACCGATGGTGGATGTGAATTTAGCGTCGGTCACATGTCTTCGGCTTGAGCCAATGGTTTGGCCTTGACAAAGAATTGCACCCGCCAGTCTGGCTGGGTGCGGTCATCGATGGACAGCGAAAACGTGTAGCTCGATCCACCCGGTAACGGAAGAGGGGTGAGGTTGATGGCGAGACAGACGCCGAGCGGCGAACCGGGGCGGAGCCCCGGCGGCCGACCGGCCTCGAATTTGCCTCGCACCAATACCGGCTTGGTGCCGATAAGCACGGCTCGGCCGTCCTCGTCAAATAACTCGATCCGCCACCGGTGGGGGCGGTTGGCTCGGTCCCACGGCACGGTGATCTGTAACGCCAAGGCCAGCGGCTGTGGTTTTGGCCCGATCGAGGCGACACCACCTCCCAGGATGAACAACTTTCCGCCTGCCACCTGCGCTGAATCGCACAGTAGGAGTTGCACGGACAGGCCCGAGCCGGTGAGAAAATCCTCCATCGTCGTCCCTAGATTCGTGAGGTTTGGTCGGCGTTGGGCACGACCGCAGGCTAACCGACCGGTCGGTATAGTGCGTCGAGGCGGGATGCGGTGTCCGGATTGTCGTGGCAGGCTGGTCCGATGCCAACGGTGATCCAACTCTCGGACACTCACTTTTCCACGCCAGGCCACCGGAGTCACGGAGGTTTTGGGTATGACACCGACCGGGCGTTCGAGCGTGTGTTGGTCGATGCCGGCCGGAATGGGGCGATGTCATCGGCCGACCTTGTGGTGGTCACCGGCGATATTGTCGATCGTGGCCGGCTGGACGAATACGCGGTTGCCGCCGAAGCGTTGACCCGACTACCGGTACCGGTCAACCTGTTGCCGGGGAACCACGACTTCGACCTGCCGTTGCGGGTGTCGATGCCTCGTCCCGGCGTGGGGATGGATCGGACACAGCGGCTCGATTCGTGGCTGTTTCTTTACGCCGACTCCAACCACGGTGGTGAAGTCTTCGACGGGCCGGACCGTCTGTCCGCCGATGGTGCCCTCGGCGTGGCCGAGGCGACCCGGCTTGGGGAGATGATTGAGGCCTCCGATGCCGACCACGTGTTCGTCTGGATGCATCACCCGCCGGGGGTGCCGGGCATCAACCGAAGCGTCACCCTGGATGCTGAGGTTGGGGCCCTGCTCGACTCTCACCCCACGATCCGGGGCATCGCAGCAGGTCACATCCATAGTGACGCCGTGCTCGAAGTCGGTGGTCGGCCGGTGTTCGTGTGCCCTGCGTTGACTATCAACTTCGATTTCAGCCAATGGACAACGTTGCCGCCCGGTTATCGGGTGTACCGGTTTGCCGATGACGGCTCGATCGAAAGCCACTGTCACCTGCTAGAAGATGCGGAATGGCCCCGTTATCGATTGCCGGAACCGGCGGTTAGGTTTTTTCGAGCCGAACTCGATTTCGACGAGATGCTCGGCCAACTCGGCCGGCTCGATCCCGCCGAGTTGGAGCAGGTCGATGCGCCCTAGTCGACCGACGGTACAGGGGTAAGCGGCGGGGGTCGTCGGGGTCGAGACGTGTCGTCGATCACACGATGGCGCTAGACGGTCCCGTGAAAGATTAGGGTAGCTACCGATCGTCCGCGGGCGCGGGCATCATCGGTTGCTGCCTTGATGGGCGCCGGATTTGTCAATCCTGAGGAGGGGACTCGTGTTACGTCGAGTCGTGCAGTTCTTCGCCGCCAATACCTTTATTACGCTGCCTTTGTGGGTACTGCTTATCGGGTTTGGAATTCTGGCCTACACCACGCTGTTGCCCCGCGAAGGGTTTCCGTCTGTCGAGATTCCAATCTCGGTGGCATCTGGCGGGTATTTCGTCGACGATCAAGATCGGGTCGATGAAGAGGTAGCCCAACCGATCGCCGAAGCGTTAGGTCAGCGTTCGGAGATCGAATCGGTCACCACGAACTCGAGAGACAATTCATTCGTGGTAATCGCCGAGTTCGACGACGCCTTTACGTCGCGCGACGGGCAGGAGATTCTCCAGTCCGAAATCGATGGGATCGACCTGCCTCCCGAGGCCCAGTACGACGTCGAGGTGGTCGACGCCGCTCGGTTTCTCAACCAGTACGACTTGTTGGTCGGCGTGCTCGGGCCGGTGGACGCAACGGCCGAAGAGCTTGAGGCCGCGGCCGAGAGCATATTGCCGGCGTTCGATGGGTGGGATGAGATCGCCGATGCTGAGGTGGTCGAGCTGATCAGCGAGGGCATCGACCCGGCAACCGGTAGCCCGGTGGCCAACGAGACCGAGTTCAACCAGTCGACGATCGCCGGCGATTCCGAGGCTCTGGAGGTTCGCCCATCGGTCGCTATCGGTGTGCTGGCGTCCGACGGAGTCGATTCGCTGGCAATCCGGGACACAACCGACTTGGCCTTGGCCAGCGTCGAAGGCCAAGACCTACTCGACGACGAATTCAGTGCCTTCGTCGCCGTTGACTTTGCCACCCAGATCCGCCAGCAGATCGGCTCGTTGCAAGGCAATGTGCTGACCGGCCTGATTGCGGTGGCCATCGTGGCGTTGATCCTGATCTCGTGGCGAGCTTCGGTCATCACCGCGCTCTTCATCCTTACCGTGTTGGCCACATCGGTCGCGGTGTTGTTCCTTTTCGGGATCTCGCTCAACACGATCTCGCTGTTCGGTCTGATTCTGGCCCTAGGACTCTTCGTCGACGATGCGATAGTTATTACCGAGGCGATCGACGCGTTCCGGGAGGGCGGAGATCGCCCGATCGAGATCATCGGTCATGCCATCAAGCGTGTCGGCGCAGCCAGTATTTCCGGCACGGTGACCACCGTGCTGGTATTTGCTCCGATGTTGGCCATCAGCGGCATCCTCGGGGAGTTCATTCGTGTTCTGCCGATTTCGGTCATCATCGCCCTCGTCACGTCGTTGGTGCTGTCGCTCATCTTCATTCCGTTCGCGTCGCGCTTCATCGTGTTGTCCGCCCCTCCGTCCGCGGGGCCACTCGCTCGGATCGAAGACCGGCTCGCCGACGCCGTTGCCTCACTGCCGGGGACCAGAGGCGGTAAGGGCGTGATCATCGGATTTGCTGGCATCGCGCTCAGTATTGTGCTCACCGGAGTCGGACTTTTTGTGTTCGCTCCGCAGGTCGGGTTCAACATTTTTCCCCCGCAGAAAGATTCGGCGTTCATCGCCGTCGAGTACACGTTTGAGCCGGGCACGTCGATTGAAGACGCCAAGGAACTCACGCGTCGTGTCAACCAGGAGGCTGTTGACGCTCTCGGCGAGGACTTGATCGGGGCGTACACCTTTATCGGGTCGGCCCAGCAAGCGTTTGCCCAGTACAGCTTGACCGATATCGGGGGTCGGACCCCGGCCCCGGAGCTGGTTGAATCAGCGCTCGATCCCATCTCCGAGTCGGTCGAGGGTGCCCGCGTGGTGTTCAACACCCAGTCGGGAGGGCCGCCGGAGGAGCTATTCCCATTTCAGGCCCAGGTGTACGGAGAAGACATCGATGCCTTGACCGCGGCCGGTGAAGCGATGGCCGCAGACCTCGACAACGCCACGATCGAGCGTGACAACGGTACGACGTTCACCGTGATTGAAACCGATCTGGCGCTGACCGATGTGGTTTCGCGAGAGGATGGCCGGCGCCTGATCGAGGTCAGGGCCCGGTTCGATGCCGATGACATCACCACCACGACGGCCGAAACTGAAGAGTTCCTCACGGACCTGTATGGAGCGGAGGAGTTGGCGGCACTCGGTCTCGAATCTGACTCCCTAGCATTCGACTTTGGCCAAGAAAGCGAGAATCAGGAGTCGTTCGCTTCGATGCCACGGGCGTTCGGTCTGGCCCTTGGTGCCATGCTTCTGCTTCTTATTATTCAGTTCCGGTCCAGTGTGCAGTGGATCCTCGTTTTCCTCGCCATCCCATTCAGCTTCTTCGGCGTATTTGGCGGTCTGCTTATAACCGACAACGAACTGAGCTTCTTCGTGATGCTCGGCTTGCTCGGCCTTATCGGAATCGCGGTGAACAACACCATCCTTCTCACCGACTTCACAAATCAAGAACGGCGCGATGGAGCCGATCGCAAGCAGGCTATAGAGACGGCGATCAAGCGGCGGTTCCGGCCGTTGGTCGCCACGTCGCTCACGACGGTGGCCGGGGTGTTGCCCCTCGCCCTGTCGGACCCCTTTTGGGAGTCGCTGGGATTCACCATCATCTTCGGTCTGTTGTCGAGCACGTTCTTGGTGTTGCTGGCGTTCCCGTACTACTACCTGGCCATGGAGACACTTCGGGATCTGGTCGTCACGCCGTGGCGTCCGGCCTCAATGCGGCCCGACCGGTCGCTAGGAGTCGATACGTCGGAGATAGCCGAGGAGGCCGGTCAGAGCGATCCGGTAGCTATCTGAGCCGAATCCGCTGACGACGCCGATGCATTCGCCGGCGATGACCGAGCGGTGACGGAAGTCTTCCCGGGCCTGGGTGTTCGAGAGATGGGTCTCGACCACCGGCAGGCCTGAGCCGGCGACGGCGTCGCGAAGGGCGACGCTGGTGTGGGTGTAGCCCCCGGGATTAAAAACGACGCCGTCGGCCCAACCCATCGATTCTTGGATGGCATCGATCAACGCACCTTCGGAGTTGGACTGCAGGTGCCGGAGCTCACAGTTGTGCGAGAGGGCGTAGGCCCGAAGGTCTTCGATGATGTCGGCCAAGGTGTCGGCGCCGTAGACATCTGGTTCTCGGATGCCCAGTAGGTTGAGGTTCGGTCCGTTTAGCACGAGAATCTTGCTGTCGAGCATCGCTGCAGCGTACCCGTGGCCGGCCACCACCCCGGCGACCGTTCTCGGTCCGGGGCTCGAAGTCCGGGGCGGAAACAAGTTGTGATGATTCCGTAATGGGTATTCGGGAACCAGATCTCGGTTCAGTGCGTCAGAGAGGTAGGTAGTCCCACCAAACGATCGAGGAGGCGATGACGATGGCAGATCACACGATGACCGGAGCAACGGCGGTACGGGTTGGATACGTGCCGAGCGGTTTCGGACTCTCGTTGGCCATCGCCGGTTCAGGGGATGGTGGTTCGGTGGCCGGCGACGCCTTTGATGGCCGGGGGGCGAACGGCGTGCTCAACGTCGGGGACGGTTGTGTGACCCTTGAAATTCCGGCCGGTGTCGGAATGCCAGCCGTTCTTACGTGGGATCCAGCCGAAGTCGATTGGGACTCGATGGTCGCCTGACGACGGTGTCCGGGGGGCGGGTGCCTAACCGATCGGCTTCATGCCGATCTCGGCCGACACGACCAGTTCCATGAGGTCAGGGTCCGATGCTCGATCAAAAGTGGCGACGAGTTCGTGGCCATCAGGGTCCAGGAACGCTAACCGGTCGGTTTCGATTTCGATTTCCCTGTCGGCCACGTCGTATCCAGCGCTGGAGAGTTGCCCTGCGAACTGGCGGCGGGCTTCCAGGGTGGATTCAGCTGGTACCGAATAGGCGAGAGATAGGGTCGCCTCGTCACCGTCGGTCTTTGCCGTGGCGCTCTCGAAGGTGCTGCTTCGGGGCGAGGGCAGATTGGATTGCCAGGCGGTAAGCCGGGCCAAGGTGGCCTCGTTCTCCTCGGTGTCGTCTTCCACGTCGTATTCCAGCCGGAGTAGCGTCGCTTCGGTTGGTTCACCTTCGACGGCCACGACCAGCTGCTGTTCGTCTCCCGGTGTGCCGGGGACTCGATAGGCCCGCTCCACCGACACGTTGCTGCCCTCGGAGTTGTCGGTTTGCTCGGCCCGGTTCCAACCAGCGGCGCGCAGCTCGTCGTCGATGAGGGTGGCCACCGTCGCCCCGTCGGCTGGCACGTAGGCCACAACCGACGATGTGGTTCGTACCCGACCGTCAACGCCGGGCTCGGCAGCGATTGCGATGTCTACGATTTGGGCCACGGTGGCTGAGCTCAACTGGACGAACGGTGCCAGTCGATTCATCTCGCCGGTTATATCTGCGGTGTTGCCCCGAACGTCATTTATCACGTCGGTAAGTTCGTCGATCGTCGGTTCGTCGGGAACGGGCGCGGTGAGCCCCTGAGACGCAACGGTGAAGTCGATCGTGGTCGTCGTCGGCGGTGGCTCGGTGGTTGTGGTGACGATTGTCGATGGGCTAGCCGCCTCGGCTGGCTGCACCGTGGTCTCCGATCCACATGCCGGTGCCACAATGGCGAGAGCAGCGAAAGGGACAATAAGCCGACTGATGGCGTGGTTGGAATTCCGGTTAATTGTGTTCGCCCTCAAGTGTTAGACACCGCCTGTACAAGACACCGCCAGATGCGCTCGACCGCATGACTGTACTCGACCGTGGTGACCAATCGTCGGCGGCACCGGTCGGCCATTTGCCACACGGTGAGCTGCGAGGATCGCCTCCATCGTCGATATCGGGGGTCGAGCCTCCAGGCCTTGTGGAACCGGGGTATTTGGGTCTCGGGTCCGGCACGGGTCTCTTCGTTGTCGAGCGGAATATGGTGGTGCAGTGGTCGTCGTTCTCGCTCTCATCACCGCTGCGCTCTTTGGTGCCGGTGATTTTCTCGGTGGTCTGGCCGCTCGCAAGACCCGAGTCGTTCAGGTCGTCGCCGGTTCACACGTGATCGGTGCTATCGGGTCGGTGACCGCAGCCTTGCTGCTGGCCGAGACGGTAACGGTCGAGGCATTGGCTCTCGGCGCTCTGGGCGGTGGACTCGGACTGGTCGGTGTCGTGCTGTTGTATCGGCGTCTTGCCGCCGGGCCGATGAGTGTGGTTGCGCCGCTTACCGCGCTTACCTCGGCCGTTGTTCCCACGTCGTGGGGTCTCCTCGGTGGGGAGCGTCTTTCGATGCTCGGCTGGTTCGGGGTCGTCCTTGGGTTGATGGCGGTGCTGCTGGTTTCGAGTGGATCGGACGGTGGCAGCGGCGGGCCTGAAGGGTCACCGGCGGTGACCGTGCAGGTGGTTGCTGAGTCTTTGCTGGCGGGAGTCGGGTTTGGAGGGATCTTCATCGCCCTCGATGCGACGGAGACGGCGACGGCGCCCTGGCCGGTGGCGGCCGCCAGGGTCATCACGTCTACGGTGTTGCTGGGTGCACTGGCTATCGACCGTCGTCGCCGGGTCGGTCGGGCCGGCGGCCAGCATGACGGCACGGGCTTCGTCATACCGACAGAGCGTCGGACGCTGGTGTGGATTGGTGCTGTCGGCGTGCTCGATACCGGAGCGAACATCTCGTTCCTGTATGCCACCGCTCTCGGTGACCTGGCCATCGTGTCCGTGTTGTCGTCGCTCTACCCGATCTCCACCGTCGTTCTCGCTCGCCTGGTTCTGGGGGAACGAATGAGCCGGTCTCAAGGGGCGGGTTTCATCGTGGCCATGGGGGCGACCGAACTTCTCGTGCTCGGTTGAACGCCGCGAGGGTACGCCATCGATCTGCAACGCCACCGGGCCAATAGGGTCCCGACCCTACTCGTTGCCGCTCTGTCAGCTCGGAGACACAGCGATGGAGGAGTGGCGATCACGATATCGGTCAGATATTCGACGAGCAGGAGAACTGACCGATGACCGAATCGATTACACAAAGATTGGCGTGGCGCCGGCTGCTGGCCGCCATCGTCGCCGTACTGGCATCAATGATGCTGCTTGGAGTGGCCGTTTCGCCGGCCGACGCAACAGCCAAAACCGACGACACCGAGACCGGTGACGAATGTGGGATCGTCGAAGACGAGCCAGAAGACGATCCGATCTGTGAAGAGGACGAAGAAGAAGAGGAAGACGACAACGACTGGTGTCCGGTCATCGACTTCTGCGAGGACGGCGGCGGCGGTGGTGTCGGCGATCCGCCTCCTCCACCACCCGAGCCTGAGCCTGACTGGCCGCCGTTCCCGTGGCCAAATGATGATCCCTTCCCAGATTTCCCAACCGATCCACAACCACCTGGCCCGTGCAACAAGCTCGGGTGTCACGGCCCCGGCTCACCGGGCCCAACGTTTGACTGGACGACGTTCGACTCAGCCAACTGAACCAAAGAATTTGGCGGTAAGCGGCTGCCAAGATGAGTGGAACGGCCGACCGTGATCTGCACGGTCGGCCGTTCGCTGGTTGCAGCCCTAGAGCAGCGAGGCGGCGGTCGCCGTTTCCTCGATGTTGTGCCACTGATGCGTTTCGATCTGCGGCGTTGGAGCAACCCAGGTCCCGCCTACGCAACAGACGTTCGGCAACGCCAGGTAGTCGGCAGCATTCTGTGAGTTGATACCTCCGGTCGGACAGAATCGGATATCGGGTAGCGGTCCATACAGCGCTTGTAGCTTGCCAACCCCACCCGATTGCTCGGATGGGAAGAACTTTTGATAGCGATAGCCCCTCGCCAGATTTTCCATCGCCGTCGTGACGCTGTCGATACCGGGCAGGAGGGGAAGCCCGACATGTTCACAGGCGTCGAGAACTTCGTTCGTGCTTCCTGGAGATACTCCAAAGGACGCACCCGCTTCTTTGCAACGCTCAACGTCGCGTCGATGCAGCAGCGTGCCGGCCCCGATAACCGCGCCCTCGACGCTCCTCATCGCATCGATTACCTCTAACGCAGCGTCGGTTCGCAAGGTGACTTCGATGACATTGAGCCCGGCTCTTACCAACGCCTCCGCCAGCTGGACCGACAGCTCCACGCTCGGAACAGTCAAGACTGGCACGACGGGGATCGACTCGAGATGAGCGGGTAGCGTTCCTTGAACATGGCCGGGATCGGGGTTATCCACGGGCCGCATCCCGACCGAGGTTCGGCTGTTCATCACGGGGGAGTATCGCTCCCCGCCCGGCAATGACCTGGGCCGCTAGGTTGTGGCCGCGTTGTAGACAGTCGAACTCGGCTTCGCCCTTCAGAAATCCAGCGAGGTACCCGGCGTTGAAGCTATCTCCGGCCGCGGTCGTGTCGACGACGTTCGCCGCGGCAGGGAACTCCATCGTCGATGGATGCTCGAATGTCGGTGAAACCGGACCTCGTTCACCCCGTTTGATCGCACAAGCAGTCCACGGTCGGTCGAGGAATCGGGAGATGGTGTGCTCTTCAGACGCGTCTCCGAAGAGGGCCCGTTCATCGTCGACAGAAGGAAGTGCGATGTCGGCGATTTGCCACATCTCGTCGATCGTTTGACGGGCCACGGTTTCGCTCTCCCACAAACCGGGTCGATAGTTCGAGTCGAAAGCGACGAGCGTTTGCTCGGCCTCGGACGCTGCCGATAGGTGGCTCAGTAGCACCGAGCGGGCAGCCGGGGTCAGAATGGCCAGCGTGATCCCCGACAGGTAGGAGATACGGGCCGCTGGCAGGTCGATGTCGGCCCCGCCCGAGAAGAGCGTGCGGGCGGCAGAGCGCTCACGCCAATAGGTGAATCGGCGCTCGCCTTGCTCGTCGGTCGAGACCGAGTAGATACCTATCGCCCTTGTTGGATCCACCGCGATCTGTGAAACATCGAGACCCTCGCGTTTGGCCGAGCTTAAGAGCTCAGAAGAGAGTGCGTCGTTTCCGACCCGGGAAGCGAACGCCACCGCCCCTCGTTGCCCCAAGATCCTCTTGCAGTACACCGCGGTGTTGTAGGTGTCGCCAGCGACTCCGACCTCGAACTCCGTTGGAGACCCAGGGGATTCGATACAGGAGATTTCGGCCATCGCTTCGCCGATGGATAAGAGGTCAAATGCTGTCATTGAGGCAACGGAGGGCCGTGATCATGAGAAAAGGGTGCCGCCGTTGATGTCGATACAGGCACCGGTTATGAACGATGCGTCGTCCGACGCCAGATACGCCACCAAGTTGGCAACGTCTGCTGATTGGCCTTCACGCTTGAGGGGGGTGCCGTCGGCCACCCGCTTGCGGACCTCATCGGAGGTGAACACGTTGTGAAAGTCGGTATCAATCATTCCGGGGCACACCGAGTTCACACGAATGTCTGGTCCGAGTTCCTTTGCCAACCCGCGAGTCATCGTCATGACGGCGCCCTTTGATGCGGCATAGGCGATCGCCCCGGGACCGCCACCATCTCGACCTGCCTGGGAGGCGAAGGTGACGATGCTTCCGCCGGCGGACATGTGAGGTAACGCCGTCGACACTACGTGGAACAGTGATGACGTGTTCAAGTCGAAGACCTTGTTCCAGTGGTCGTGGTCCATGTCCCGTATGGAGGTACGAGCGATCAGGCCGCCTGTCACATGAACCACGATGTCGATGCCGGCGTCGAGCCGTTCGGTCGTCTCTTCGATCAGGGTCGAGACGTCATCAGGGTTTGTCATGTCTCCCTGGCGGGCGAACGCCGTACCTCCGCTCGATTCGATCTCCGCCACTGCGGACTGGGCACCTTCCTCGCTCGAGTGATAGTTGATGGCGACATTCGCACCGTGGCCGCTCAGAGCGATCGCACAGGCGCGACCAATATCGCGGCCACCGCCGGTGACAATCGCGGTCTTCCCTCGCAGATCCATCTGTCCTCCTCATTGTTCGGTTGTTGTCGTTTCGGTCGAGCACACCGTGTCGGCGTCGGCAGCGCCACAGGCCTACAGCTCGAAGTACTCCGGGTGACTTACCAATGCGCTCTCGATCGTTGTGTCGAGGTGCCGCAGATGGTCCCTGGCGGCTTTCACCGCCTGTTCAGGGTTCTTTTCGGCGAGGGCTCGGACGATGCCGGTGTGCCCGTCGATCGTCTCTTCCATCCCTTTGTCGTCCGACATCTCGACGGTGCAGACCCGGTCGGTGTGGGCCTTGTATTCGGCGATCACGTCGAACGCGTTTGGTTGCTTTGCCGCTTCGCAAATGAGGCGATGAAATACGTAGTCGAGCTCTTGGATTCGTCTCGGTTCATTGGAGGCCCGAGCCTGTACTTGCTGTGACAGGTTCTGCCACAGAGCGGCGATGGCCTCATCGCTGGCAACTTCACTCGCCACTCGGACGACTTCGACTTCCAGCGCCAGCCTGACGAACCTGGTGTGGGCAATTTCTCGAAGTGAGATTTTTTTCACGAGGGTGGCTTTTTGTGGCCGGATCTCCAACAGACCCAGATCGCCCAGGCGCTGGAAGGCTTCGCGAACAGGCTGTCGAGATAGGTCGAACTTCTTGGCTACCTCGGCTTCGGAAAGTTTCGTACCGGGAAGGATCTTGAGCGAGATGATCTCATTCTTCAGATGGGTGAAGATCTCATCGGCCGATGTGTGTCGCTTGGCGTCGGTTGGTTTTGGCGGGGTTTCCATGTTCGTTTCCGGTTTGTTGCGCGCGAGGGCTCGACGGTGGAGTTACTCGTCGGCGGAGTCTAGATCGACGGCTCCGCCGAGGAAGAGGTGGCCGATCTTGGGGTGGTCGAGTACGTCTTGAGCAGTCTCTGCCAGTGCGACTCGCCCCTGTTGCATAACGATGCCGTTGTCGCTGATCTCCAATGCCTTCTTGGCATTTTGCTCGATCATCAGAACGGTGACGCCGGTATCTCGCAGAGACTGCAGCAGACCGAAGACCTGCTTGACCAAAATGGGGGAGAGGCCGATTGAAGGTTCATCGATGAGAAGCAACCGAGGTTCGAGCAGCATCGCCCGCCCGACTTCGAGCATCTTCTGCTCGCCTCCGCTCAGGGTGCCTGCCTGGTCATTGGCCTTTTCTTTCAGTACCGGGAACAGGCTGAACGAAATCGATTCGATCCGGGATCGGCACAGCTCCAGATCGCCTAGACTCACCCCGCCCAGTTCTAGGTTGTTGCGGACCGTCATGGCCGGAAAGATGTTCCGGCCCTGTGGGACGAAGGCCATGCCTCGATCGAGCAGTTCGGTTTGGCGAAGGTCGAGGACATCGTCGCCTTCGAACAGAATTCGGCCCGATCGGACTTTGACCATTCCAAAAATCGCTTTGAGCGCCGTGGACTTCCCGGCCCCGTTTGGTCCGATGATCGTCGTCAGCTTGCCTCGCTCGACGCCGACGGTCGTCTCGTGAAGGATGGTCGTAGATCCGTAGCCAGCCACCACGCGATCCAATCGAAGGATTTCTCGGGACCCCGACGCCGGATCAGGTCCGACTCCTGTCTCAGTGGCCGCCAAGGTATACCTCCACTACTCGGGGGTCGTTGCGAACCTCGTCTGGTGTGCCTTCCATAAGGACTCTTCCCTCGGCCATGACGACTATTCGGTGGGCGAGAGCGAAGATGAACTCCATGTTGTGCTCGACGATCACCATCGTGGCGCCATCGTGGACATTCAGGTCTCGGATCTGCTGCTCTACGTCGGCCAACATGGTGAGGTTGACCCCACCGGCTGGCTCATCGAGGAAGGCGACCGCCGGTTTTGAGACCAAAGCCATCGCGGTGTCCAGCAGCTTTTGTTGTCCATAGCTGAGGTTTCCGGCAAGCTCATCAGCCAAGTGAGCCATCCGAAACCGCTCGATAAGATCGTCGACCTCGCCATCGAGCCCCATGTCTGGTCGCATGAAGAGGCGCCGGGCGGCAGAACCGATGTGTTCTTGCGCCGCGGTCTTTAGATTGTCGCGAACCGACATCGTCTCGAAGATCTGTAACAACTGGAAGGTCCGAGCGAGGCCATGTTTCGCTCGCCTCGGTGGCGACCAGTCACTCACATCGATGCCGTCGAGCTCTATCGATCCGTTGTCGGGCCGGTACTGGCCCAGCAGGCAATTGAAGAGGGTCGACTTCCCACAGCCGTTCGGGCCGATGACCCCCAGGATTTCTCCTTTGGTGACATCGAAGGACACGTCATCGACGGCCTGGTTTCCTCCAAACCGCTTAGAGATATTGCGCACCCGGACGACTGGTTCGTTGTCGACGGTTTTGGTCATGAGTCAACTCGCTTCTGGACCCAAGCCCGGAATCTGTTGAACGAGCCGGCCAGGCCCTCTGGTGCGACCACCATCATGACCATTACGAACAGGCCAAACCAGACCCGGTACCAGTCCCCGGTGAATCGGAGGTAGTCGGCCACCAGAGTGATCAGCGACCCACCGATGAGGGGACCAGCGAGCGTGCCGAGGCCGCCGGCGACGGTGGCGAGGAAGAAGTCGATCGTCTGGTTGACGAAGTAGCTTCGAGGTTCGATGTACTCCACCTGTCGGGCATACAACGCTCCGGCGCCTCCGGCAAGCCCGGACCCGACCGCGAACCCGAGCAGCGTGTAGTTTCTGACGTCGACACCGAGGCTGCTGGCTCGACCGGAGTTGTCCCTGATGGCTTTGAGGGCTCGACCCCAGGGGCTTCGCACGATCCACCACACCACGGTCAGGCTGAAAAAGAGATAGAACAACCCGGCGTAATAGAAGTTGTGGGTCGGGAGCATATCGATCCCGAAGATCTCGAAGTCATTCCGAAGGACTCGGATGCCGCGAGAACCTCGGGTGAGGCCGTCTTCGTTGTTGAGAACCAGGAAAACGAGAAGGCTGAAGGCGAGGGTAACGAATGCCAGCCACGGCCCCCGGACACGCAGCGCCGGGAAGCCGATAAGCACGCTGAGCAGCATGCACACCACGATGGCGATGGGAATCGTGGCCAGGAAGGGAAGATCCGGTAGATCGACTGTCACGCCGGCGACGGTGACCTCCTCACCCATGTCGAGCAGCACCGATGTGTACGATCCAATGCCGAGGAAGGCGGCGGGGGCGAGCGAGACCTGCCCGGCAAAGCCTTGAGTCAGATTCATGCCGACGACAACGGCACCAAAGATGGCGAACAGACCGAAGTCGGTCATGGTCGCCCCGCTCTTTCCGATCGGGAACAACATCATGAACGCAACGAAGGTAGCGGTCGAGATCCATCTGACCATCTGCCCATTGCGGGTATCGAGTGGTACCGCGACGTTCACACCGACCAGTAGGAGTACCGACAAAAACCAGAGTCCGATGACTCCATCGAAGCCAGCTCGACCGACCGGCATCACCGCGACCGCAGCCCCTAGCATCGAGACGAGAGCGATCAACGAGGGCGAAAGTCGACCACGGTCGACGATGGCGATCTTGTCGCGACGGTTTTCGAAGTCGGGTTGGTCGAGAGCATCCGACCCGTCGGCGGCTTTCGATTGGGGGACGTTGACCGATTCTGCCATCGTGATCAGATCCGCCGCTCTTCAGCCCGGCCGAAGAGACCTTGGGGTCGAACGAGAATGACCAGGATGAGCAGCAGGAGGGGACCGGCATCTCGATACAGGGTGGAGAGGTAGGCCCCCGACCAGTTTTGGATCACGCCAACCAAAAAGCCGCCATAGAGCGCCCCCCGAACCTGATTGAATCCGCCGATGATGGCAGCGGTGAAGGCCAGGAGTCCCAGGTTGATGCCGGCATCCCATCGGGCGTTGATTGCCGGCGAGACGAGTAGGCCAGCGATTGTCACCAGTACCGCATTGATGGCAAAAGTCAGCAACACCATGCGGTTGACCGGAATTCCCAAGACCCGAGCGGTTTCGGCGTTCTGCGCTGCCGCTTCCATCTGGCGTCCGAGGTAGGTCCGCTTGATGAAGAATTGCAGGGCCCCGATGACGATCGTGCAGGCGACGATGATTCCGATGTCGTCGGCGCTGATTGCGACGCCGCCCGGGCGCCAGAATCCGTTCCCGAACACCGAGGGGAATGGCTGTGGCGTGGCGAACCATGCCTCGTGCACATACTCTCTCAGGAAAAGCCCGAGGCCGATGGTCGCAATGACGAGGGGAATGTCGTCACCTCCCGGTTGGAGTAGACGATCGACAAGCGACACTTTGAAGAGGTAGCCAAGCAGGAAGATGGCGATCGGGATCGTGAGAGCGAACCCGATGAGGAGACCCCACGGTAAACCGGCCGATGGCAGGGCAACTCCGATGTTGGCGCCACCTATAAGTGGTATGAAGTCGGGGATCCCGACGGTGGGTTCTTGCGTGCCCAGAGCCAAGATGAGCACCGCGGGAACCATAATGAATTCGCCGTGGGCAAAGTTCACCGCACCGGCGGTCTGCCACAGGAGAGCGAAGCCGACCGCCGAGATAGCAAAGATTGCCCCGGTAGCTAGCCCCGAAATCGTGACCTGAAGAAACTGCTCCATTAAACCTGTCTCCCGTTTGGTCGCTGCACGCCCCCGGTCCGGAAGGGGGGCGGGTTGGGGGACTCCGCTTCCTTCCGGACCGTAGGGCGGCAGCTAGATCAGCTTCCGGTCAGCAGCCTCGGTCGGCCAGGTTCTCAAGTGGGGGAACGGTGGCGATCACGGTGGCAACGCCGTCGACCACCTCGACGATGAAGCTCTCTCGGTCGACATCTCCGTTGGCGTCGTAGCTGACGTCGAGCAGAACGCCTGGCTCGTCTTCGACGGTGATCGACGCACAATGCAGCGTGGCGGGGAAGGCATCGCGATCGAAGCTGCCCATGCGTTCGGTGATTTCCTTTACCACGTAGACGCCGATGTACCCCTTGATGTTGTTGTGATCGACGCTGGTGATGTCGGGGTGTAGTTCATTGTGCGCTGCGAGCCAATCCTCGAACAATGGAGCATCGGCGACAACACCGGAATGTGACCGTGCTCCATCGGCCGAGCCCGGTGTGGCAAGTTCGATGGAAGCGCCTGCTGTCAGAGGGTCAGCGCCCCACAACGGCTTTTCGAAGCCCTGCACCGCCACCTCGCTGTGGAACGCACCGGTTTCGATTTCTGAGAAGAACACGAACACCGCGTCAGAATCGGTAGCGGCCAGCTGGCTCACTTCAGCCGAAAGGTCGATTTGTTCGGGTTGGACCACGATCTCTTCACCGATGGCGATACCGGCCGCCTCGAATGCCTCACGGTGGGCTTCGGCTCCACCGACCCCGAATTCGTCGTTCTTGTAGATGAGATCGACCTTCTCGACTCCCTCCTCCACCATGAATTGGACCAACTTCGGAGCGCCGCTATCTCCGCCGAATGAGGTGCGGAAAATGAAATCGTTGTCGCCGTTCTCGGCTCGGTCGGTGATGGCCGGTGATTCTGAGCCGACGATTTGCGGGATCATGGCTCGCTGGGCTTCGACCATATTCACGATCGTCGATCCGGAGAAGACGGTGCCCATGATGGTGTATGGGTCCAACTCGGCCCCCTCGGCAACCACCTGTTTGGAAATGTCGGGGTCGGCCTGGGTGTCCTGCCATTCGATGTCGATTTGGCAACCGAGAATGCCGCCGCTTTCGTTCACGTCGCGGATGCCATGCTCTACTCCAGCTCGCCAGTTCACGCCGGCTGGCTGGTTTGCCTCATACGGACCGAAGAGAAGCACGGTGTCGTTCTCATGAGGGCACTCGGCATCTGGCTCGTCCCCGCCGTCGGTGTCAGTGCCGTCGGTGTCAGTGCCGTCGGTGTCAGTGCCGTCGGTGTCAGTGCCGTCGTCTGGGGGCTCGGCATCGCCGCTGTCACCCTCGGCACTGGAACTGGTATCGGCTGCGGCATCGGTGTCGTCGCCCCCATCACTCGAACAAGCTGTTGTCACCAGCCCGAAGGTGAAAAAGAGCGCGAGAAATCGCAGCAAAATTCGACTCGACATATGAAACTCCCCCTTGCAAAAGCCCGATTCTCGGACTCCTCAACCGCTTACTGATGTACTGGTTAGATGTACTAGTTGATAGTTCTACACGCTACTACCATACTAGTCAACCATACTAGTCGACCTTTCTTAACTGGAACTTCCCCGGAACGGTTTGTTGATGATCCAAAAGCCAGTACGACTTGCCGTTGTCGGCATCGGGGCAATCGGTCGGGTTCACCTGCGAGCAGCCCTGCGGGTGGCGGACATCGAGCTCTGCGGACTTTCTGACGTCGACCCCGCCGCCGATGAGTTCGGACGGCAGTACGGGGTCCCCGCCGTTCGGGACTTCCGAGACCTTCTGAACACCCACCCCGAAGCGGTACTGATTGCCACACCCAATGGCACACACCTCGAAATCGGCCGCTTCTTCGCCGAGCGCGGCATGCACGTGCTGGTGGAGAAGCCGATCGCCGATTCGCTTTCGGCTGGAGCGGAATTGTGTCGGGTGGCCTCGCATAGCGATGTCAAGGTCTTGGTCGGTCACCATCGGAGACACCACGGTTTGGTTACAGAAGCCCGCCGCTTTGTCGCCGAGGAGTTAGGACCGCTCGTCGCCACCAACACCCTGGTCACCATGAAGAAACCCGACTCGTACTACGAGTTGGCGTGGCGCCGAAGCGAAGGGGCCGGCCCTCTTCTGGTCAACCTCATTCACGAGGTCGATCTCCTTCGCTCGGTCTGCGGGGAGATCGAGTGGGTGCAGGGCGCGGGCACCAACGTGAATCGGCGCCTCGCCTTCGATGACACCGCTTCGGTGGTCGTCCAGCTGGCGAACGGCGCACTCGGCACAATCGTGATTAGCGATTGCATACCGTCGCCGTGGAGCTGGGAGGCGTCGGTGACCGCCGAACTCGGATTCCACAACGCTGGTCAAGACTACGCCCAGTTCATGGGCCGCGATGCGTCGCTTGCGTTCCCGAGCCTCACGGCATGGCGATACGACCGACACGACCCTGAACCGGGGTGGGAATCACCCCTGCGGTCGCATCGGCTCACCGCCGAGACGGGCGACCCATACCAGGCACAACTCGAACACTTCGTCCGCCTTGTCC
>CALIFY010000005.1 GCA_938021675.1 uncultured Acidimicrobiales bacterium | reverse complement strand
CGTACGTTCTCATCGGTGGACGGTACCGACAGGTCGTTGGCCGGACCGACGGGCAACAGAACAGCGGTTGCCGTCGACACGGCGCCGAGTACGCCGATGGCTTCGTGGCAGCGATGGGGAATGAAGGTGCGCGTCGATAGGTGGCCGCCGTTCGTGGGTGCCGACACCAACGTCATCTTCGGTACGGTTGTGTCCGAGACGTCACCGAGTTTCATCATCGGGCCTGCAGCCAACCGTATGGATTCGAGCGCGGAGCGCAAACTCTCGTCGGCTTCGAGTTCCGCCGGAGTCTCGGCGCCGGTGACGTCAAGGGCGTCGGCCCTCAGAACAACGACCGGCATGCCGTTGTCGATCAGCGTGCATTCGATGCCGTTGACGATGTCGACCGCGTTGCCGGTTGGCAGCATCGCTCCACAACTGCCGCCGTCGAGGTCTTCGAAGTCGAGATGGATCGCTGCGGCGGTGTGAGGGACACCGGAGATGGCGGTCTCGCCCTCGTACACCGGAGTACCGTCAGCCACCGAAAAGCGAGCGGTGGCAACGGTGTCGGAGTTTCGCATCAAGATCCGAATCGAGCAGGTGGCCTCGTTCACCGTGGCGTCGCAAAGCCTTCGTTCGTAGGCGAACGGGCCGACGCCGGCGAGTATGTTGCCGCAGTTCTGCCGATCGGACACCTGGTCGGTGTCTACGGCGACCTGAAGAAAGAGATACTCCACATCGGCTCGATCGTCGGTACACGGTTGGACGACGGCAACCTTCGATGTCAGCGGATGTGCGCCCCCGATTCCGTCTATCTGACGAGGATCAGGCGAACCCATGATCCGCCGGAGCAGATCGTCACGCTCGGTGGGTCGATCTGGAAGGTCGGAGGCGAGGAAGTACGCGCCCTTCGAGGATCCGCCTCGCATCAACATGCTCGGAACGCCGTGGGCCATTTCGTGAGTGTAGTCTGAGATTGTCAACGATCTTGTTGACAGCCTGGGTCGGTAGTAGGGTCGGCCGGAATCGCGGTACGGCGGCAGAGCCGGAGGAGAATGTACGCAATGAGGATCGCACTCGGTGGAACTGGCGCATTCGCCACCAAACACCTCGACGGCCTCGCCCGCATCGATGAGGCTGAGGTGGTGTCGGTGTTCGGCCGGACCGCCGACCGCACCGAGGCTTACGCAGCGGCCCACGGTATTGCCCACTGGTGCACCGACCTCGACGAAGTGCTTCGGCGCGATGAGGTCGACGCGGTCATCCTCGCAACGCCGACACAGCTGCACGCGGCCCAGGCCATCGCATGTCTGGACGCCGGCAAACATGTCCAGATCGAGATCCCGCTCGCGGACTCGCTCGCCGATGCTCAAGCGGTGGTTGCCGCGCAGCAACGCACGGGCCTCGTGGCAATGGCGGGCCACACCCGGCGTTTCAACCCGTCGCATCAATGGCTGCACAACAAGATCCGGGCCGGCGAGTTCAACATCCAGCAAATGGATGTGCAGACGTACTTTTGGCGTCGAACGAATACGAACGCCAAAGGCGAGCCGCGGTCATGGACCGACCATCTGCTCTGGCATCATGCGGCGCACACCGTTGACCTGTTCACCTATCAGACCGGCGACACCATCGTCGCCGCCAACATTCTGGAGGGTCCGCACCACCCCGAGCTCGGAATCGCGATGGACATGTCGATCCAGATGAAGACCAGCAACGGCTCGTTGCTTACGTTGTCACTGTCGTTCAACAACGACGGGCCGTTCGGCACGTTCTTCCGTTACATCGGCGACACCGGCACGTATCTCGCGAGATACGACGAGTTGATCACCGGGCGTGATGAGGTGGTCGACGTGTCAGACGTTGCGGTGTCGATGAACGGGATCGAACTGCAAGATCGTGAGTTCATCGCCGCCATCGGCGAGGGCCGCGATCCGAACAGTTCGGTTCAACAGGTGCTCGGTTGCTACCGGGTACTTCACAATCTCGAACGACAACTCAACGGCTGATCGGCCCACACATGTCCCGCATCATCGACTGCCACGGTCACTACACGACGACCCCTCCGGGAGTGGGCCGGTGGCGCGAAGCCCAGAAGTCCGCCGTCGCAGCCGACCCGGCCCACGTTGGGGGGAAAGGGGTCATGACGGTCTCCGACGACGAGATCCGACAGAGCATCGAGAGCAACCAGCTTCGCCTGCAACGAGAACGCGGTGCGGACCTGACCATCTTCTCGCCTCGTGCGTCATGGATGGCCCACCACGTCGGCAACGAACACACATCGTTGTTCTGGTCGCAACATCAAAACGAACTCGTCAAGCGGGTATGCGATCTTTACCCGGAGAATTTCGCCCCGGTTTGTCAGCTCCCGCAATCTCCCGGTGTCGGTACCAACAGCTCGGTCGCCGAGCTTCGTCGATGCGTCGAGGAAATGGATTTCATCGGCTGCAACGTGAATCCCGATCCATCGGGTGGGCACTGGAGCGGACCGCCCTTGTGGGACGAATACTGGTGGCCGCTGTGGGAAGCGATGTGCGAGCTCGACGTCCCGGGCATGATCCACGTGTCGGCGGCATGCAACGACAATTTCTTCACCACCGGCTCCCACTACCTCGGCGCCGACACCACGGCGTTCATGCAGGCGTTGAGCTCGGGGTTCATGTCCGACTTCCCCAATCTGCGATGGATTATTCCCCACGGCGGCGGAGCGGTACCGTATCACTGGGGACGGTTCAAAGGCATGGCGCAGGACAACGGTTGGGACTTCGACGGCCTCCTGGATCACGTCTGGTTTGACACATGTGTGTACCACCAGCCCGGCATCGACCTGCTGCTCGACGTTGTGCCGACGGAGAATGTGCTTTTCGCCTCCGAGATGGTGGGCGCCGTTCGCGGTGTCGACCCCGACACCGGTACGTACTGGGACGACACCAAGGTGTACGTCGACAACTCGGCACTCGATGCGGCAGCAAAGCAGCAGGTGTTCGAAGACAACGTCCGACGAGTCTTCCCCCGCTTGGAGAGGTTATGACACACATCGTTCGAAGAACGATCGAGAGGGCACCGCTCGACATCGTCGATCGGCTGGCGCCGATAGGCACCGCCACGGTGCACGAGGCGATCGGTCGCCGCGGATATGTCGGTACGAACCTGCAACCGATCCAGCAGGACGTGAGGGTGGCCGGCACTGCGGTGACCGTCTTGAGTCATCCCGGTGACAACGGCATGATCCACGCTGCGGTCGAAGTGTGCCAAGCGGGCGACATACTCGTCGTCACTACGACGGCGCCTTCAACCCACGGCATGTTCGGTGATTTGCTGGCCACATCGTTGATGGCAAGGGGTGTTCGTGGTCTGGTGATGGATGCCGCAGTTCGCGACACACAGGATCTGCGTGAGATGGGCTTTCCGGTCTGGACTCGCCACGTCTCGTGCCAAGGGACGGTAAAGAACACACCGGGTTCGGTGAATGTGCCGATCGCGATCGACGGCACGGTGATCATGCCGGGCGACGTCGTCTGTGCCGACGACGATGGTGTGGTCGTCGTCGAACGGGCCGACGCTGCGGTTGCTCTTGAGAAGTCGGACGAACGGCTCGACACCGAAGCTACAACCCGGGCCAAGTTCGAAGCGGGTGAACTCGGGCTCGACTATTACGGCCTCCGCGACAGGCTCGCAGACATGGGCGTTGAGTGGATCGAGTGACGGTTGGAGGAGAGATGCTTGGCGGCAGTCAGGAGACGTCAGATGAGTTCCGGGTCGGCGATGATATCGATCAGCGCTGGTCCGTCGTAGGCCAGGGCTTCGGCCAGCATCGGTGCTAGTTGATCGGCCTGTTCGACCCGAAAACCGCGAGCACCGCAATTGTCGGCGAACGTCGCAAAGTTCGGGTTCTGAAGGCTGGTTTGCCACACGTCGAGGTCGGCGGACCGTTGTTCCTTCGAGATCTTTCCCAGTTGGTCGTTGTTCAGGAGAACATGGGTGATGTTCATGCCGTACTTCGCTGCAGTTGTCAGTTCCATGGCGTACTGACCGAATCCGCCGTCGCCCGACACGCTGATTATCTGGCGACCGGTGTTAGCGGCCCACGCACCCATCGCTCCGGCGAAGCCAAAACCGATTGAGCCGAGATAGCCCGACATGAGGACCGTTTGGCGCTCGACTTCGAAGTACCGGCCAAAGCTGTAGGTGTTGTTGCCGACGTCGACCGAGATGATTGCGTCAGGGTCGAGCGCTGAGGTGAGTTCGGCGAAAATGGTGGCCGAGTTCAGACCGTTGCCACGGTTGTCGTCGAGCCGGGAGTCTTTTTCTGCCCGCCAGATCGACTGTCGCTGCGCAACTTCGGTGGTCCGGTCGGTCCACGCCCCGTCGGGGACGGCGGCGGCGATGGAATGGGCGGTGACGCCGACGTTGCCCAACAAACCGACGGTGACGGGGTGGAAGCGTCCGATCGCCATGGGGTCGTGGTCGACCTGAATGATCGGTTTGTACGGGGAGATACCGGTGTGGTTTGAGAACGAGGCTCCGAAAGCGACGATCAGATCGCTCTCGTTCATGAACCAGCTGGCGACAGGCGTGCCCGATCGACCGAGCACGCCACAACCGAGACGGTGGTGATCGCTGATCTGTCCCTTGGCTTTGAACGTGGTGGCCACCGGTGCCCCAATGTGTTGGGCCAGGTCGATGATCTGCTCCATATCCTGACGGGCGCCGGCGCCAACGAGGAAGAAGGGGCGTTCTGCATTGGCTAGTAGCTCGACTGCCTCGGCCAGCGACTCGCTCGGTGGCGGGAAGTCACGCCTTCCGGTTCGCCCGGCCGGTCCGGACGCCTCGGCGTCGCTCACCTGAACCTGCACCTCGTCGGGGAAGACCAGGTGAGCGACGTCGGCCTCGACGATCGCTGTTTTGCAGGCCAGGTTCATCAATTCGGTGTGGTCCGAGCCGGAGTGGACCGTGCTGCTATATCGGGCGACGTCGGCGAAGGCGGCTTCGAGGTCGAGGTCTTGGAAGGCGCCCCGTCCCATTGTCGCCGAGGGAACCTGGCCGGAGAGAGCGAGCACCGGCGCTCGGTCGACCTTGGCGTCGTACAAGCCGGTGAGCAGGTTGGTACTGCCTGGTCCGGCGATACCGAAACACGCGGCGGGTCGTCCCGTCAGTTTCCCGTAGGCAGAGGCGGCAAACGCTGCTGCACCCTCATGGCGGACCCCGTAGTACGCCAAATCGCCTCTGACTTCGGCCAGACGCATGGCATCGCCAAACCCGAGGTTGGAGTGGCCGACGATGCCGAAGACCGTGTCGATTCCCCAGGCGACCATGGTTTCGACCATGGCGTCGGACACGGTTCGCTCCCGCGCCGGTTCGTCGGGAAGGGTTGCGTAGATTCCGTCTTCTCGCACCTCGACCTGGTAACACGGGGGACCGTCGTTGAATGGCCCCGGGGGCGTGCCAGTCGTCGGGTCGAAGTCGTACCCATGCCAAGGGCAGCGGAGATGACCTTCCTCAATCGACCCTTCGCCGAGCGGACCACCCTGGTGCGGACAATGATTGTCGAGGCACCCATAGGTCCCCTCGTGATTTGTCACCGCCAACGTATGGTGACCAACGGTCACGGTGGTGACACGGCCCTCAGGAAGATCCCCGTGATCGAGAATTTTGTGCGATGTGGTAGACATGCCTGCCTTCCTCACTAGGACGCAGTGGATGAGCGATGGAATGTGGTCGTGGCGCGGCTGGTCACGGTGCGGAGAATCCGGAGTAAGCGACGCCGGTGAGTTTAGCCATCTTGTCGTCCCAGGTCGCGATGTCGTCCTTGGTGAACTTGCCGAGGTGGTCGTGGCCACAGGCCCGGGCCATCACCTGCATAAGTTCGATCGATGCGCCAAAGAACGTTGCGAGGCGTTGACTCGCTGTGTCTACGTCGAGCCGGGCCCGCAATTCGGGTTTCTGGGTAGCGATGCCGGCCGGGCAGTTGTTGGAGTTGCACATGCGGGCGCCGACACAGCCAATGGCTTGCATGGCCGAGTTCGACAATGCGACACCGTCGGCCCCCAGGGCCAACGCCTTGACGAAATCGACTGGTACCCGGAGCCCACCGGTGATGATAAGGGTTACCCGGCCGCTGGCGCCACGTTCGTCGAGGTATCGGCGAGCCCGAGCCAGCGCGGGGATAGTTGGGACGCTGATGTGGTCACGGAAAATCTCGGGCGCGGCGCCGGTTCCGCCGCCACGGCCGTCGAGAATGATGTAGTCGACACCGACGTCGAGGGCGAACCCCATGTCCGCTTCGATGTGGTTGGCCGACAACTTCATACCGATGGGAATACCGCCAGCGACCTCACGGACCCGATCCGAGAAGCGTCGGAAGTCGTCGGTTGTATGAAGGTCGGTGAACGTTGATGGGGAGATTGCTGATTCACCTTCGGGGATCTGACGAACTTCGGAGATTTTGCCAGTGTTTTTCGATCCGGGAAGATGGCCGCCGGTGCCGGTCTTTGCGCCTTGTCCGCCTTTGAAATGGAAGGCCTGGACAAGAGGTAGGAGCTCCTCGCGGTAGCCGAACTGAGCACTGGCCAACTCGTAGAAGTAACGACTATTGGCCGCCTGTTCTTCTGGCAACATGCCGCCCTCACCCGAACAGATTCCGGTGCCCGCGAGCTCGGCTCCTTTGGCCAGTGAGACCTTTGCTTCTTCGGAAAGTGCACCGAAGCTCATGTCCGACACAAACAGGGGAATGTCGAGGTGTAGCGGCTTGTCGGCCTGGGGGCCGATTACCAGTCCGGTGCCGACAGGAACGTCGTCGAGGAGGGGTTTGGTGGCCATTTGGGCTGCCATGATTTGGAGATTGTCCCAATGGGGGAGGTCTTTGCGGGGAACCCCCATCGAGGTCATCGGCCCGTGATGACCGAACTTGGACAACCCGTCCCGGGCCAGTTCGTGGATGAACGCCACCGTTGGTTCTTCGGGCGTCGCTTTCGCCACTGGAGCCCCCGACTGGCCGGTGTCGTCGAGCGCTACCGACGTCTCGGCCGGTGCCGTATCGGTTCCGTCGGTGCCGACTTGGTCGGCGGTGAACTGTGCATGTGTTCCATCGCAGAAGGGTGGGTTGCCGGTGCGTTTGCAGGCACACAGGAATTCTTCGCCATCGGCATCACTAGTAAACGCCAAAGGTGAGAACTCGGTACCGACGTGGGAGCCGTCACAGAACGGTTGGCTCTTCGATTGGCCGCAGGCACACCAATGGTATTCCTCACCTGCGTTCAGGTTCACTGGCACCGGCGAGTTGTCGGCGATGATCGGTTCAGGCACGATGTGATTCCTCGCTCAGTTGGTTTGGTACTGGCCCGGTTGCACCGGTCCTAGAATTTCCCCGAATTGACGAGAGTCGCTGGATCGGGAAGGGCCTCGACGTTGTCCCAGTGCTCGACGACGAGTCCGTTGTCGAGCCGGAAGATATCGAAGGCAGCGTAGGGAATGTCGTTCCAGATCTGGTGGGCGAATGACACCACGAAGTTGCCCTGACCGATGACTCGGTGGACCTGCTTGTAGTAGAGCGCCTGTCCGGCCTCTCGACTTGACGAATCCATCTCGACCAGTGCCGCGAGGCCATCGGGGGCATCGGGATTGTGATTGATGTAGGTCTGATCGGAGATGAAGTCGCTGATCGGTGCTGTCGGTGTCTCGGCGAACGCCTCGGTGAGAAGCCGCCACACGATCTCTTTGTTTGACTCTGTCAGATGTAGGTCGGTGATCTCGACAGCTCCATCGACCTGGGTATGGCCGCTTGGATTGGTGCCATCCATCATGGCGTGGATCACGTCCCAGTGTTCGATGATCTTGCCGTTCCCGTCCGTGTCGAACAGATCGGTAGTGACCCACCGGGCTTCCCCGTTGTTTATGTTCTGGGCTGCTTGGATGAAGACGAATCGTCCATCGACGAACGAGCGCACCAGTTCAATCTCTCGTACCGGATTTCGGGCCACGAATGGTACGAAAAATTCAACGAAACCCTCCACCCCATCGCGGACCCCGGTCGAATGTTGGGTGTAACGGTCGCCGGTAAATTCTTCGACGGCTCGGCGGACGTCACCATCGCGAATGCCCTCTAGATAGAGCCGTCGGGCATGATTCAACCCGGCCCCCGCTACCGACGCGATTTCCACGTCGCGGGTCATGGTCATCGACGATGCATCTATGAGCGAAAGGAAATCCTGGGTCGCCGGGGAATCCATGAACGACGACATCGATGCATCGGCGTCCCGTGCGCTATCCCAACGCAGTGAGATGTTCCACCGTCCGTCGCTCGTGACGGTACTGACACGAGTGCCCGGGTTGTACCCGGGCTGGAGTGGGAGGTACTCGGCTTCGACCTTGGCGTTTGCCGCTGCGAAGCTGTCCGGCGACGCGCCATCGTTGAGTTGCAGGGTGATCGTTTCGATGACTGCCATCGTTGGACTCTAACGAATGGACCGATGCTCAGTACGGGTACCTATTGGACAACCTCGGGTTCAATCTCGACAAGTCGGGTGTGCTCTCAGACGTCTGCTGACTGGTCTGCCATCCAGCTGCGTTTGACACTGCGCCACGCCTCGTCGGTGTGTTGGCGTCGCCAATAAGGCGAAATCGACGCGGTGTCTTTGTCGACTCCACGATCGGCGACGAGCAGCCGCCGAATGGCACGGACTTCGCTTGCTTCGCCGTGAACGAACACGTCGAAGTCTCCGTCTGGGAAGTTGGCATTGGCCACACCGTCGACCAACACGGTCTCGGGATCGTCGGCCGTCTCCCGGTGGACCCAATGCACGGTGACGTCGGCGGCCGATGGGAGGTCGATTTCGTGGTCCGGACTGTCGACGAGGGCGAACACGATCGCTCGAGCGGCGGAGGACAAGGTCTCAAGGCTTGCTCCGATGGCTCCAAAGGCGCTCTCGTCTCCAACAAAGAGATGCCAATCAACGTTGGGGGAGGGGCGATAACTGCCTCCTGGGCCGTTGAACTGCAGCCGGTCGCCCGGCTGAGCTCGACTGGCCCACCGGCCGGCGTAACCATCCTCGCCATGGGAAACGAAGTCGATCGAGAGTTGGTGGTGCTCAGGATCCCACCGTCGAATGGTGAACCGCCGGGGCTTGGGGCGAAGGGCCGGGTCGAGACCCTCCAGGTCAGCGGGTCCGAATGGCACGGTCACCGGTGAGTGTTCGGGGAGAAACTGGGCGTTGATATAGGCATCGGTCGCGGTCGATGCCTCAAACTGGTCAAGGGTTCCGCCAGTGAGGACGACTCGGAGTAGGGTCGGGCTGAGTCTGACTACTTCTTGAACTTCGGCGTACATGGGGCTCCTGCTATCGTTGCGTACTTACTGTTAGGTAGTCTTTACAACCGCCTTCCAGTGCCCTTCATTCCGAACTTCGTGGTCAAAGGTGGACTCGCGTTGGTAGTTTTCGGACACAGCACCACGCGAATGCCAGGGGCGGACGATTGCCCGGGGGAGATGAACAGCGATCGTCCGCCCGGGGCAGGTCAACCGGTGGCGGTGATGGTCATCGAGTTGCCGTCGGACGGTGGGATCAGCCCAATGACTCCGAAGGCGTCAGCGACGACGGGGTCGGACCCGACGAGTTCGGCCATGCCGTCGCCGACGGCGGTTATGTTGACTACTGTTTCGCCGAATGCGACCTCTCCCGCTGCAGCTGGTGCGGCATCGGCATCGGTATCGTCATCGGGAAACAGCAATGGGGTCACGAAATCGATCGCTGCTTCCATCCCGAGGTCGGGGAAGGCCGCGATCATTCCGGCTTTGAATTCCGCACCGTCGGTCGCAGTGTCGATCTGTTCTTGCGCCGTTGCCAGCCACTCGATGTTTGTGTCGTAGACCTCTGGCGTTCCGGGAACACCATGACCAGGCAGCACGAACGGGTACTGGTCGCTCGTGGCTTTCAGGTCATTGAGGGCAGCTGTCCACGGCTCGGGTTGGCCAGCCATTATGAGGTGGACACCGCTATAGACGATGTCGCCGGTTACGACGGCGCCGGCGTCGGGAACGCTGATCACCAACTGGACATGGGCTTCAGCGTCGAGCACTTCGGCGAGCTCGAAGGCCACGCCGTCGACCTCGATCGTTCCCGGTTCGACGGCCTCTGGCGTGACGAACGTGCTAGCAATGGCATCGCCAAAGTCGGCCTGCTTCTCGGCGATTTCGGCTTCGCCGTTGGCGGAGATTTCGTCGGCGACGTCGGCTAGGGCGTAGACATCGAGATCGGCGAACGCCTCGCTGCCGAGGAAGTGGTCGGGATGTGCGTGAGTGATGAAGACCCGATCGATGGGTTTGTCGAGATCGTCGGCATAGGCCCGCATGTCGAGGGCGTTCGGGAGCAAGAACTGAGTATCGATGAGTACCAGGCTGTTTTCGGTCTCAATGATGTGAGTTGAGTTGGCGAACACTTCTTCGGGGGCCGTCAGGGTGTGAAGCGTTGCCGCCTCGGTTTGCTGCACCGTAACGGTCATTCCGCTGTCACGACTCGAAACCGTGGCCTCTTCGGTCACGTTTTCGGCAGGGGTGTCGCCTTCGGCGCTGGTGTCCGTGGCGGAATCGGCATCGTCTGAGGAGCAGGCCGCAGCGAAAACCACTGCAGCGACGAGTGTCAGAAGGCGGAACCGGATACTCAACGACGTGCCGCCGGGTGTCCGGTGTCTGGGGTAACGGGATGGAGATCTCATGGAACCTCATGTTGTGGATCGACTTTGGATTTCGGGAACTGCAACTGTCGGCATTGCTACCAGCAGAAACCCAGGTGTTTGGGTGCTCGACCGAATGAATGTCAGTCCAGTACCTAGGGCTGTCAAGTTTCGACCAACATGCGGCCGTTATCTTGTGGGGGAATCGATCGAGGCCGCAGAGGCGTCGATGGCCAAACTCATGGAAGATCCGGTCAACGCCGACTTCGTGTCCGGTAAGAGCGCCGGGAATCTGACGATGGAGCGATTCACTCTCCGCTGAGCCGACCACAGTGGTGGTCGAGAGTCACGAGGCTGATCTTACGATGTGCCTACGTCGGTTGAGGGCGAGTCGCTACGTCGAGCGGGTTGCCGCTGTTGATCAGGGTCGCGAATTACGCCGGGAAGCTGTCCGAGGTGTCGTTTGACGAACTTCGAGAAGTTCGACTGATCGCTGAAGCCAAAACTCGCTGCAATTCGACCGATGGGGAGACTGGAGTGGGTCAGCAGTCGACGGATTTCCAAGGCCAACCGCTCATCGAGAACCTGTTTGGCGGTCTGGCCGGAAACCTGCTGACATGCTCGGTCGAGCGTTCGTGAGCTGTAGCCAAGGTCGTGGGCGAGATCGGCAATTCCGGGCCGGTGGTACAGACGCTCCTCCACGATGCCTCGAAAGTCGACGTAGGCAGCCGGCAGACGCGACGTGTTCGGAGTCGACTCGGGACGCTCGGCGGCAATCCGCAAGAGCAGCGAACACAGCAGAGCCTTCATAAGTTCAATCTTGCGCTTGGAACTATCGAATCGTTGCTGTTCCTGGTAAAGCTCGTCGACCCAGCCCAGAATTTTGGTGAACACGTCATCGTCGGGTCGCCAGTGGGACGCCTCCCGGCTGCCCGGGTACCACTCGCCATCCTCAGGGTCAGCGTGATGAGACTCCCGAGGCCAGATCACCATCGCCGCGTCTAAGTCCGAGTCGGTGACGTACCGCTGGACTTGGCCCGGGTGGATGCGCAACAGCATTCCGGCCGACAGTTCGATTGCTTCATAGTCGACGTGGTGCACTCCGGTTCCGGAGGTGCAGACCAGGAGCTGGTGGAAGTCGGCCCGTTCCAGAGCTCCCATGTCGTGTCCCGCCATGCGAACGAGTAGTTCACGTCGGAAGACGATCTCGACTGGTATCAACTGATTTGGTGGCCGAGGAGAATAGCGGACTGTCATCGGCATCGAGGAAGAAGAATGACGAGTTACGACCACAACTTGTCACGATAGCACCACGACGTATTGGCCTTGACGAAGCAAGCTGTCGTCTGCGAATCGACATTGCGCGGCACGGGAGTTGGCGGCATGCGAAACCGAGATCCAGCGTTGTACGAGAGTCCCGCTTCGACTCACGACTATTTCCCATCGAGAGGACTGATCTAAAATGGGAGTTCAGGAACCGTCGACAACCCCTCTCGGTGGAGACCCGCAAACCGTTCCGGGTGATAAATGGATACGAGGGATGCTCGACGGACAGGTGGTCGTCGACTCTCGTAGTTACCTAAATGTCTGGGAGGTTCCGTACTGGCCTTGGTGGTTCTTCCCCAAAGAACACATCGATGGGAATCTCGTCGATTCGGCCGGAAGTGACGATGCAGCCGTTCTTCCCGATGGCGCCGTTCGCTTCGACTTGGTGTGCGCCGGCCGGACTCTGAAAGGAGCGGCGCGCTGTTATCCCGACCACCCGGTGCTGGGAGATCTTGTGGCGATCGACTTCGATGCCCTCGATCACTGGTTCGAGGAAGACATCGAAGTGTTCGTCCACCCGAGGAGTCCGTACACCCGGATCGATGCGCTTGCTTCGTCGCGTCATGTCGTGGTGTCGGTCGACGGCGTTGAGTTGGCCAACTCCCGCAAACCCACGGTGCTTTTTGAGACCGGCGCTCCGGCACGGTTCTACCTACCCATGACAGACGTCGACATGCGACGTTTGTCGGAGAATTCTCACAAGGCGTCCTGCCCGTACAAGGGAGACGCCACAATGTTCGACGTTCGTGTTGGAGTGGATCCCGTCGGCGGCGAGATCATGGATGATGGGGCGTGGATGTACACGTTGCCCCGGCCGGAGTCGACACCAATCGCTGGGCTCGTCTGTTTCTACAATGAGAAGGTCGATATCGATATCGATGGTGAACGGCAGCCCCGACCGGTCAGTCACTTCGCATGACGACGGCTCAGCCTCGGGCGACGAAGCGAGCGTCGATTGCGACCCGGGTGTGGCTCGACATCGCCCTGTTCGTTGGCTATGTCGCACTCTCCGCTCCCCAGACGACCGGGATCCCATTCCACGAGTACCTGACCGTCGTGTTCATTCCCATCTTCATTTCCCACATCGTGTTGGACTGGGCTTGGATCCGCCGTGTGTTTCGTCGATCAGACAGCACTCGTAGCGGTGAGGTCCGATTCAACCGAGCGTTCGACGTCGTGCTATTCATCGGCATGGTGATCGTCATCTACTCCGGGTTCATGATCTCCGAGTCGATATTCCCTGACTTCGGCATCAGCCTCGCCCCTACCGGCTTCTGGCAGACGATCCACGATGCCGGTGGGAACCTTCTGATCTTGCTCGTTGGGATTCATGTGGCGATGCATTGGCCTTGGATCAAACGCAACATCGGTCGTATCGCACCAAATCGAGCGGTTTCATGAGCTCGTGGTTGTCGCGAAATGCTTATCCCATCGTGCTCGTGCTCGTCGCCGCCGTTGTCGTCATCGGGGTTTTCGAGGCCATCGACGCCATCTCCGGTTCGTCGCAAGGCGTCGAGGCTACCGACGGTGCCGACCTGGAGGGAGCGGCCGCGGCCGCCGGCCTCATCAAAGTAGGGATTTTCCTTGCTATCGGTGCAGGCATCGCGAGGTTGATCCGACGCCGCCTACGGTCGAGCTCAACAGCATGAACAGAGGGGAGGATCGATGACAGTGGGGATCGTCCTCGGAGCTGGGGGACCGTTGGGTTGGGCCTACCACCTCGGTGTTATCGAGGGCATCCGTGACGCGATCGGACGAGAACCCGCTGATGCCGATCGAATCGTCGGCACATCAGCCGGGGGAGCCATCGCTGCCACCCTCTTGGCAGGAACTCCGACCGAAGAGGTCCTGGAGATCATCACCAATCCACCAAGTGGCGAGGAGCGAGCTCAGATGCGGGCGGCCGGGGTCAATGCCCTACGTAACCCGTTCCGAGCTCTGCGTCCTGTGGCCCCTGGCCTTATTCGCAAGGCCGGCCAGGTTGGTGTCGGGACGGCCTTGGTCGGGTTGCTGCCAGCCGGGCTCTTTCCAACGCTTGTTCTCCGTCGTTTTGTCACTAAGCAGGAATGGTGCCCCCAGCTATGGGTTCCGAGTGTCCGCATGGATACTGGGCAAACGGTGGTGTTTGGCCGCGACGTTATTCCGGCCACTCTCGGCGACGCCATCGAGGCCACGTCGGCTGTTCCCGGTGTATTTCAGCCAAAGGTCATCGACGGTGTTCGTTACGTCGACGGGGCAGTGGCATCGTCGACCCACGCCGAAAAACTCGTATCGGAAAATCTTGACGTGACCCTGATCTCGGCGCCGGCTGCCAGGGCAGGCGGCGGACCCATCCGACGCCGAGCTCGACGGAGCCTCGAAACCGAAACTGAAGCTCTTGGTCAGAACAGCACTCGAACCATCGTTGTCATTCCCGATGATGCCGTCTTGGCTGCGGCAGACGGATTCCCGAGGCAGCGGCCCGCCGCTGCGGCCGACATCGTCGAAGCTGCCCGCCTGCAGACCATCGCAGCATTCGCGGCGCGCCGTCCCCGGCGCGACTAATCCGACAACTCGAGCCGTGACGTCCCCAAACCAGCGCCAGATCCTCGACGTCGGCCACCACAGGAGAGCAACGTGACGACCATTGCCAAACGGATCGGTTTGCCCGGTATCCCAATCTGGGTTTCGTGTTACGCCAACCTGCTCGCTGTCGTTGGTGTTGCTCTTGGCATCAGGGGTCTTCTCGATGCAACAACTGCGGGCAACTACGTTGAAGGCGCGAACGCAATGGCCGGAGCATGGGCTGGACGGACGCTAGGACTCGGCTTGGCGACAGGGGTTGCCGTTTTGTTGCGCTCGAACGCAGCGTTATCCGTCGCGTTTCTCGGCCCGTTCTTCCGAGAGTTTGGAGACATCGTCGGCACCCCCACCGGAATCGGTGGAACGGTCGGTGTACTCGTCGGCCCCGAAACACAACAGGCACCCCAAAACTGAGTGGTAGAAACCAAGCATCTCTGCGTCGATTCACGAAGGGCTTCCACATGAGCGGCATCCAAGCCTTCTTCTCCGTACTGAAGCGCGCACCGCTGCGCCAGAAACGGAACTTCTTGATCGCACAGTTCGGCGTGGTGCTGATGGTCGTGGCGCAGCTGATGATTCCTCAGCTGGTCAAGCAGATCGTCGATGACGGAGTCCTAGCCGGCGCCACAGAGCAAATAGTGTCTTCCTCGCTGTTGATGATCGCCTTTTCGGTCGCCAACCTCGTCGTCTCAGGAGTGGTGGCCTATCTAGCGGCGATGACGGCGACGAACATGGCCCATGCGGTTCGTAGTGGCCTCTATGAGTCGATCAGCAAGTTCAGCCATGGGAACGTCGACCGGCTATCGACGGGCAAGTTGCTGGTTCTGCTGACGTCGGACGTGAACATTATGAAGTCGTCCTGGATGATGACCATGTACATGCTGTTTCAGGCTCCGTGGATGATGATTGGCGCCGTCGGGTTGGTGTGGCTGCAAACACCGCAGCTCCTGTGGATTATGGCGGCGGCGATGATTGTTGTCGTGGCCGTTGTCGTACTGGTCGCGCCCGCTCTCGGGCCGCTATACGCCCGAGTTCAGGTTGAGCTCGACACGTTGAACTCGATCTTTCAGGAGAGCATCGGCGGGATTCGAGTGGTGAAGGCGTTCGGACGGGAACGGCTGGAGACGGACCGGTTTAGCGCTCAGAACCAAAAGCTCTACGATGCGCAACTTCGCCCGGCGTTTCGTGCTGCGACATTCCAGCCAACGCTGTTTGGGGTTCTGTATGCCGCTATCGGTCTGGCGGTGGTCGTCGTCGGACCTGATATCGCCGATGGTGTTGCCACCAACGATGTGGATGCCATCACCCCTGGCCAACTCGCTACCTTCTTCAACTATCTGCTGACGGCGATGGTGCCAATCATGATCGTGGCATTCGTGCTCCCTGAATTGGGCAAGTTCGAAGCGTCGCTGAGTCGAGCAATCGAAGTGTTTGAGACCGAACCAGATGTAAAACAGCCCGAGGATCCGATCGACCCGGGCGAGATCAAGGGCCGTATCGAATTTCGCAATGTAACCATGGCGTACCTCGATGAGGACACGCAGCCGCTTGAGCGAGCGGCCCTCACCGGAGTAAGCCTGGTCGTCGAGCCAGGCGAGACGGTGGCTATTCTCGGGCAGACCGGCTCCGGAAAAACAACCCTAGTTAGTCTCATTCCCCGCTTCTACGACGTGACCGAGGGGGCAGTCTTGATAGACGGACTAGACGTTCGCCACATGGACATTGCCAGGCTCCGCAGTCAGATCGCGGTCGCCGAGCAGCAGGCCATGCTCTTTGCTGGGACGTTCGAAAGCAATCTGCGATACGGCGCTGGCGATGCGGACTTCGCCCAATTGGAAGCGGCAGCGCAGATCGCAGATGCCGACGATTTCATAGCCGCTCAACTGGGTGGCTACGGGGGCATGATTGCTGAGCAAGGCACAAACCTTTCGGGTGGGCAACGCCAACGAGTGAGTTTGGCTCGGGCCGTCGCCGCCGATCCGAGAATCTTGATCCTGGACGACACCACCTCAGCAGTCGACGTGGCAACCGAGGCTCGGATTCAGAAGGCTCTGGCTGCGAAGATGGTGGGACGGACCGTACTCATCGTGGCACAACGAGTCTCAACCGCCATTGGTGCCGACAAAATCGTCTTGTTGGATGAAGGAACCGTCGTTGATGTCGGAACCCATCGTGCACTGCTCGATCGGTCACCGCTTTATGGTGAGATCGTCACTTCCCAACTCGGATCCCTCGATGAGATCTCAGAACTGCTGGGCAAATCATGAGAACCAAGGCTCAGCCAACGATCATCCGGCTGCTCAGCTACATCACTCGACAACGTGGAAGGCTCGTCGTTGCTATCAGCTTCTTCGTGCTTGGCGCGATGAGTATGGCCTTCCAACCTCTCATCTTTGGCTTGGCCGTCAACGAATTGGCTGAGGGTAATTCGTCACGAGCGGGAACCTTTGCTGCGACGATAATTGGCATTGCCGCGACGTCCGGATGCCTGAGCTACGTTGCGAATCGGCAACTGGCGATAGTAGCTCAGCGCGGAATGCAGGACCTTCGCGATGAGCTGGCCACCAAGATGCAGGATTTGTCGTTGTCGTTTTTCGACTCGCAATCGTCGGGGGACCTAAATGCGCGGGTGACTTCGGACATCGAGACGGTCAATCAGTTCTTTTCCTCGGCCGTATCGCGGGTGGTCTCCGCCGGTATCACCGTTGTAACGATGTTGATCATCATGTTTTCGCTCGATGTCGTGATGGGGTTCGTAGTGCTCCTCATTGTGCCATTGTCGTTCGGCGTGGTCGTTGTGCTCGGTCGGCGCGTACGGAGCGACTTTGCCGACTATCAACGGTTGGTCGGCGAAGTCAACGGTTACGTCGAAGAGGTCATCGAGGGGCAGCGGACGGTTCAGGCCTTCGGCAACCAAGCAGCCTCTGCGGCAAAGGTCAGAGAGCTGTCAAACACCGCACGCCAAGCTGACCGGTCAGCGCAATTCATCTCGTTCCTGATGCAGCCGACGAATGGCCTCGTCAACAACCTGGATGTCGCACTTGTCGCTCTGGTCGGAGGGGCTCGTGCCGTTAGCGGAACAATCTCGGTCGGTGATGTCGTGTCGTTCGTCGGTTACAGCCAGCAGTTCGGCGGTCAAGCTTCTCAGCTCAGCCAAGTTGTGACCCAGGTGCTCTCGGCCGTAGCTGGAGGAAACCGAGTGTTCGAGATTCTCGACCACGAACCAGAGGTGGCCGATGTGTCTGGCGCGACCCGAATGCACACCGCGAACGGAAAGGTCGACTTCGACCAGGTCGACTTCTCCTATGTGCCCGGTCGTCAGATTCTGTTCGACAACGATTTTCAAGTCGAGCCAGGCCAATTGATCGGTTTGGTTGGACCAACCGGTGCCGGCAAATCAACGATTATCAATCTGCTGACCCGATTCTACGACGTACAAGCCGGCCATATCCTGCTCGACGACCGCAACATCGTCGGTCTCACTCTCGCCGATCTGCGTCGCCGTTGTGGCGTCGTGCTTCAGGTTCCGTTCCTGTTCTCCGAGACGGTGATGTACAACCTGGAGTATGGCCGTGAAGGCGCGACCAAAGAGGAGTGCATCGCTGCCGCCCAACAGGCCGAAGCGCATTCCTTTATAGAACGTCTCCCGCAGGGCTACGACACTGTTCTGGGCGGTGGAGGCGAGAGCCTCTCACAAGGCCAGCGTCAGCTGTTGACCATCGCTCGAGCCATTGTCTCCGAACCGGATGTGTTGATTCTCGACGAGGCGACATCCAGCGTCGACACCCGGACCGAACGTCGAATCCAGCGGGCGTTCGACGCCCTGGTCAGTGAACGCACGAGCTTTGTCATCGCTCACCGACTTTCAACCGTGAAAGACGCCAACGCAATCATCGTGCTCGACCGCGGCCGTATCGTCGAGATGGCTTCGCACGATCAGTTGATGGATCGTCGTGGCTTCTACTACGACCTCTTCATGGAGCAGTTTCCACCGGGGCTTGAGGTGGCGTTTGCTGTCACCGAGGTCGAAAACGAAATGGCATCCAAGCGGGAAGCCTGAGATTCGGCGCGCTTCCTGCTTGCCGCCATCGGTTGGTCTCGGAAGCGACGACGAGCACGATCGAGATTCCGGTGGTCTGACCCCGACACGTTCGGGTAGGCGGTCGACTCCTTGCACCCCGCCCCATGGTTCGGCCCGAACGTTCTGTCATGCTGACAAACGTTGGGAAAAACGGAATGCCATCCACCACTCACCGGTTGTTAGGAGTGCCTAACTAAACCTCATCAAGAAAGATGAACTCATGTCTCTCATCCGAACACCATCTCGCAACGACTCAACCTCGGCGAGCGATCAACGCCCCCGCTTCGGCCTGGGTCACATCGCCTTCCCCTCCACCGATGTGGACGAACTCGTAACGTTCTACACGTCCATTGGCATGCGGCTCGTAGCGAACATGGGGCGAGCTGCCATCTTGGAACTGCGGGGTGGCACCCACCTCATCGTTCAGCAGAGCAGCAAAGCCGATGGCACTCTCGACCTCATCGTCGACGACATCGATGAGACGTGGAATGTGCTCAACGCAGCCGGCGCTAGCTCGGGGCCAATCGAGCGGGGTAGCCCCCACGATCGATTCGTTGCCACCGACCCGCAGGGCAACACGCTCGTGATCAATTCCAACCACGCCATTGGCCCCGTGTGAAAACGAAGATCGAAGGTTTAACCCGAGGTGAGAAGCGCCGGACGTTCGGTACACGGCTGACTTCGGACAGGGCGGGGCAAAACTTCAGAAGCCGTCCGCCGGGAAGAGGTGTTGCGATGGGGGCTCATATGACCCCGGAAGATCACGACAAGACCTGGGACCTGGTCGAAGCCAGCGAGTCCTACACAGCGATCGGCAAGGTGATCGGACGCCGGCTCACCACGAACGGGTCAGCCGTTACACCCTCCTCGTGCCGCTGCCGGGGCTGCGGACAATGGAGGCACTCAACGAAGCGGTGACTGCAACGTTTGATCTGCTGCCAACGTCAATGCGCCGGTCATTGGCGTGGGACCAGGGCAAGGAGATCCATGGCCACGAGGCCCTGGCCGAGGGAACCGGGATGACGGTGTACGTATGCAACCCGCACAGCCCGTGGCAGCGAGGGACAAACGAGAACACCAACGGTCTGTTGCGGCAGTGATTCCCACGATCGACGAACTTCTACGAGCTCGACCCCGAAACGGTCACCACCGTGCAGCACTCGCTCAACCATCGACCACGACACACCCTCGGCTTCCGCACCCCAGCCGACGTCTTCGCCGGCCTCGCCGCCTGACCGACGATTCCGAGCGCCAGTCCGCTCGCATAGGTGCCGATCCCGGGCGGGCTCAAGCCGTCTTCGAGCGGAATATTCTGCGTGTCACCCGCACGCTCTTGTGCTGACCCTCGGGCTACCGGCGAGCCCGGGAGATGACGAGACCCGTGAGCGCTGCAGCGGCAACGACGGGGGTCGAACGGGTCCCCCACCGCACCGTCCTGACAACTCGCCGTGTGACCGCTCCGTCGTTGAGATGCGGGAATGGACGATCGGGGACGGGAACGTCGAGGAACGCGCAGAGCGGATCCCATCCGTCTGCGACGTCGAACACGAGGAGGCGCTCGGGCGGGCAAGCCGACTGAACACGGTGAACGTGCTGATTGAAGATCTCGATCGCGTAGTCGCGGTCGGCGAACCGCCCGTCGAACACGCCGTCCCACACAAGGCGCTCGACCATCTCGACGAAGCGTCCCGCCGTTGGAACTGCTCGCTGAAACCACGGCGCGAACGCTGATCGGAAGCCGTAGATCGTCGAGTTCGTGCTCTCCCACCACCGTGCAGGGTCACGTAGCGTCAGCACAACCCGTGCGTCGGGATAGTGAGTGGCGAGTTGCTCCCAGACACAGCACACCGGGTAGTCGACGCCCGAGCCGAAGTCGGCGAAGAGCGCGCCCCAGTCGACTCGGCCGGTGTTGGCGTAGTCCAACCATCGTTGGACGTGCGCTGGCCGTCGCATGGCTTCTTGCATGTGGTAGGTCGGCCCGAAACCGAGATCCTCGAGGGCGCGTTTGAGCGACAACGTGCCTGTTCGGCCGAACCCAGCGCCGATGACCTGCATGAGAACGCAGCGTAGTCAGGCGACCGTCAAATAGTGGCCGGAGACTTCCTCGGGCGTCACCGGGTCAGGCACATCGTCCGGAAACGCGCAACGCCGACCGTCAAGAAGACCCGCCCGGAACCGGCAATCTGAGCGAGGCCACCCGTCCGATACTCACACCGGCGTTGGACTACGGTTCGAGTGTTGCGTTGATCCCTTGAGACCGCCAACGAAATCGGGCGGTTTCGCCTGACGTCCGAGCCACCATCGACTGATGAGGAAGATCCCTCGGCTTTGATGCCAGGGCTCGGAGAGCCGGGCAGATTGGTTACCAGCTGTCGCTGGCTGTGGTGCCGGCTGGTCGAAATGCCCGGTTTGGGCCGAGCGGTCACCCGAGATCGCGCACGTAGCGAAGGGGTACGTCGGCGCAGCCCACATCGACGCCGCGTTCCGCGGCCTCGTAGTGGGTGATCTTGGCGTCGAGTACACCGAGGGCTTCGGAGAGTTCACCGATTGCCGAGGAAACGGTGGCGCGATGCTCCTCGAGCATCTGCCGCCGTTCGGCGATGGTGCCTTCACCTGCCCGCACCATCGAGGTGTACTCCTCGATGCGTCGCATCGACATCCCCGTTGCACGCAGCCGTCTGACGAACGCAACCCACCCGAGATCGCTGTCCGAATACAAACGCTGACCGCTGCCGGATCGCGCGATCTCTGGCAACACGCCGGCTCGCTCGTAGTAGCGAAGCGTGTCGGCCGAACAGCCCGTCGCCTTGGCCGCCCCGGCGATGCCGTGGCGCGCGATCATGGCGGACTTGCGTTCGGTCACATCGGTCATTTCTTCACTCTAGGTTGCATTGGAGTGCACTCCAGGCTGTTCGATGGGGTGATGAACTCACCAACCACCACCCCCGCTGTGATGCCGACTGCGCTGCTCGGCCGGAGTGGTCTGCACGTGTCGCGCCTCGGGCTGGGCGCAATGACCTTTGGCGTCGAGTCCGACGAGGATGTTGCGTTCTCGCAACTCGATCTCTTCCGCGAGCGCGGGGGCACGCTCGTCGACACCGCTGACGTCTATGGCGACGGCGAGTCCGAACGCATCATCGGGCGTTGGCTCGCGGATCGTCGACCACCCGAGACAATCGTTTCGACCAAGGGTCGATTCGCGCCCCCGGCCGGCTCCGCCGGTGCTTCCCGGCGGGCGATCGTCCGATCCGTCGACGCCAGCCTCGATCGCCTCAATATCGACGCGATCGACCTGTACTTCGTGCATGGCTGGGACCGCGACACCCCGATCGCCGAGACGCTCGACACGCTCAGCGCACTTGTCCGCGCCGGCAAGATCCATCACGTTGGATGGTCAAATGTGACCGGCTGGCAGCTCGCCACCATCGTGACCACCGCCCGCCTCGGCGGCTACGTCGCGCCGAGCGCCCTCCAACCTCAGTACAGCCTCATCGACCGGGGTATCGAGACCGAGCTGCTTCCGTGTGCGCTCGAAGAAGACCTCGGTGTTACCCCGTGGTCGCCGCTCGGTGGTGGCTGGCTGACCGGCAAGTACCGGCCCGACCAACGACCCACTGGAGCGACCCGCCTCGGTGAGGACCCCGCCCGTGGCGTGGAGGCCTACGACATCCGCAACACACGACGCACATGGGACGTGCTCGAGGTTGTCAACGAAATCGCCCGACGTCACAACGCGACGATGGCCCAGATCTCCATCGCCTGGGTCCTCACACGCCCTGGCATCACCAGTGTGCTCCTTGGCGCTCGCACCGTCGATCAACTTTGCGACACACTCGGCGCGGCCGACATCGAACTCGACGTCGGCGACCTCGACGCCTTGAGCGCCATCTCGGCGCCGGGGCTCCCGCCCTATCCCTACGGGATGATCGAGGACTTCTGCGACGTCGAACACTGGCAACACCTCCAAACCTCACGAATCCAGCAGTAGGCGGGCGATCAGGTCCACCTCGATCGGCGACGTTGTGGTGTGGTCGAGATGGGTGAGTGCGGCTTGGGAGTACGCGGTGTTCCAGCAGAACCGCGTTGCTGATGGGGGTGAGACCACCGATGTGAACGAGCCGGTACCGCCGTTCAGGGTCGGCACATCCGATCGGTCGGTCAACGCTTGCTTTTCGCGAGGTCGAGGGCCACGTCGACGATCATGTCTTCTTGCCCACCAACCATTCGGCGCTCGCCGAGCTCCATCAAAATGTCGCGGGTGTCGAGACCGTACTGTTCGGCCGCCGCCTCAGCATGGCGAAGGAAGCTTGAATACACACCGGCATAGCCGAGACTAAGCGTCTCCCGGTCGACTCGTACCGGACGGTCCTGGAGGGGCCGGACGAGCTCCTCCGCCGCATCCATGAGCGCCGACACATCCGACCCGTGCGTCCACCCTTCAAGGTTGGCTACGGCGATGAACGCCTCTATCGGGCAGTTGCCGGCACCAGCGCCCATTCCGGTCAGTGACGCATCGACTCGATAACACCCCTCTTCGACAGCGACGACGGAGTTGGCGACGCCAAAGGTCAGGTTGTGGTGGGCATGAATACCGACCTGCGTCTCGGGTTTCAGTACCGCTCGATAGGCCTGCATGCGGGCTCGTACATCGCCCATGGTCAGACGGCCACCCGAATCGGTGATGTAGACGCAGTGTGCGCCATAGCTTTCCATCAACAGCGCTTGGCCGGCGAGCGGTTCCGGTTCGTTCATGTGGCTCATCATCAAGAAGCCGGACACGTCCATACCGAGTTCGCGAGCTTTCTCGATGTGCTGCGCCGACACGTCGGCTTCCGTGCAATGGGTGGCCACTCGGACAGATGTCGCTCCGAGCTCGTTGGCTTGCACGAGGTCATCGATGGTGCCGATGCCGGGGACGAGCAGGACGGTCAGCGCAGCGTTTTTCAACACCGAGCCGGCTTCCTCGATCCACTCCCAGTCGGTGTGGGCGCCAAAACCGTAGTTGAACGAGGAGCCGCCCAATCCGTCGCCGTGGGTGACCTCGATCGCATCGACGCCGGCGTCGTCGAGCGCTTTTGTGATCGAGCGAACGTGATCGATCCCGTAGCGGTGGAGGATGGCGTGCATGCCATCTCGAAGGGTGACGTCTTGGATATAGAGCGTTGGCGTTTCGCTCATGCGGCCACCCGGGTGCCGATCTGCTCGGCCGTTTTCAGCGCCGCGCTCGTCATGATGTCGAGATTGCCGGCATAGGGCGGGAGATAGTGGCCGGCTCCCTCGACCTCGAGAAATACGGAGATCTTCCAGCCCGTGAACTTGCGATCGAGCTGCGGGATACGAATGGGGTCGGCGTCGGAGATCGGGTCGACCTGCACCTGTTGCTTCAACCGATAGCCAGGCACGTACTGCTGGACTCGTTCGACCATCTCAGCGATAGCCAGGCGGAAGGCTTCCGGCTCACCGGTTTGGGTCAGGCAGAACACGGTGTTCCGCATGATCAGCGGTGGCTCAGCCGGGTTGAGGACGATGATGGCCTTTCCAAGCCCGGCGCCACCGACTGACTCAATGGCTTTGGCCGTGGTCTCGGTGAACTCGTCGATATTTGCTCGGGTCCCCGGCCCCGCCGAGCGCGAAGATACCGAGCTCACGATTTCGCCGTATTCGACCTTGGCAACACTGTTGACCGCCGCGACCATCGGAATGGTGGCCTGCCCGCCGCAGGTCACCATGTTGACATTCGGCGAATCGAGATGTTCGTCCATGTTCACGACCGGGACCACGTAAGGCCCAACCGCTGCTGGCGTGAGATCGAGTACCCGCTTGCCATGTGACTGGAGCAGCTCGTTGTGATACTGGTGGGCGCCGGCCGAGGTGGCGTCGAACACGAGCCTGACGTCGGCGAACTCTGCCATAGTCACCAGGGCGTCGATTCCTTCAGAAGTGGTGGCTATGCCGAGATTTTTTGCCCGAGCGAGCCCGTCGGAGTTCGAGTCGATTCCGCACATCGCCACGACATCGACGGTGTCCGACGATTGCATCGACTTGAGGAGCAAGTCGGTGGCGATGTTACCCGAGCCGACGATGGCGGTCTTCATGATTCGTCCTGCTCTACGTAGGTTGTGACGGTGCCAAGCGGGCCAAAGTCGCAGACGACGGAACTTCCCGCCGCTATCGGTTTCATCGGTCCGAGGGCGCCGGTCATCACGAGGTCGCCGGAGCGAAGGGGTGTGCCTCGCTGCGACATAACGTTTGCCAGCCATCGGGCGGCGTTGAGGGGGTGCCCCAGGCAAGCTGCACCTTCGCCGGTCGAGGCGGTCTCGCCGTCGATGTCCATTCGCATCGGGATTTTGCGCAGGTCGACGTCTCGAAGGGTCACCGGTTTACCGCCGAGCACGTAGAGACCGCAGCTGGCGTTGTCACCGATGGTGTCGACGATTCGGATGTTCCAGTCGACGATCCGGCTGTCGACGATCTCGATCGACGGGAGCGCGTAGGCGGTGGCTTTGATGATGTCGTTAAAGCTGTGCTCGCCGTGGTCGAGGTCGTGTTCGAGAACTAACGCCACCTCACCCTCGGCACGCGGTTGCATGAGTCGACCGGCCTCGATTGCAACGCCGTCGCCGTACTCCATGTCGACAAACAACGTCCCGAAATCGGGCTGGTCGACGCCGACCTGTTCCATGACGGCCTTCGAGGTGATTCCGATCTTGCGACCGGTGACCCGACGGCCGTTGGCGATCGCCAGGTTGGTGTTGATCTCCTGGACGGCATAGCCGACATCGAGATCGGTCTCGGTGCCGAGGGTCTCGCGGATCGGCGGACACGCTTGGCCCGATGAAGCCGCAGCACGTAGTTGCGCCGCCGCCGCTTCGATTTTTTGTTGATCCGCCACTACCGGTCGCCTTCCGCCTCGGAGCGTTCGCGGGCCAATCGCTCTTGTTTGTCTTTCAGGAGTTCTCCACCGGCCATGAAGTTCGTATTCGGGAATTCGTTGATCCATACCCGAACCGATTCACGGGGCGCACCGACGTGTTGATGCATCGCATCGGTGATGGCATCCATGAGCGCCTTCTTTGCGGCCGGATCCCGCCCTTCGGCCATGTGTACGTGTACCAGCGGCATGTCAGGCCTTCCCGGTGACGGTAACCGAGCCAAGGTGGCTGTATCGCGCCGTTGCCATCGTGCCCTCGGCAAGCGGTCGGGCATCGGTCGCCGCGCCGGCCATGACGAGCCAGCCGGCCGAGAGTTTCTGACCGTGCTTTCCTAGGTGGTTTGCGAGAAGCGCGACACATGCCGCGGGGTCGCCGAGCAACGCAGCCCCGGTGGCGGTTCCGGTGATCTCGCCGTCAACCTCGAACACACACCCGAGGGTGGTGAGATCGGTGTCGCGTGGCGCGGTGCCGTCATCGCCGATGACGACGCGGGCGGCGGAGGTGTTGTCGGCGATCACATCGGTCAGTGTGAAGCTGAACGCTTCATACCGGGAGTCGATCACTTCGATGCCGCCCACGACCGTGCTCGTTGCATCGAGGACATCGTCGGCGGTTACGGCCGGGCCGGCCAGGTCCTCCCCGAGGATGAAGACCAGTTCGGGCTCGCATCGGGGGTGGATCAACTCGCCGAGCGGAGCGACGCCGTCGGTGATGATGGAACTCTTCGGCACCCACCCGTAGACCGGCTCGTCGACACCCATCTGCTCCTGTTTTGCTCTGGAGGTGAGGCCGAGCTTGGCTCCGGCCAGCGCGTCACCTCGGCCAAGCTGCTTTTCGAGTAGCGCCGCTTGGATGGCGTATGCATCATCGGTCGACAGTTCGTCGACTTGCTTCGTGATGGCCTGGACCTCCTTGCGCTCGTCGGCAGCGGAAAGAAGGTAGTCGGCCCAATAGCCGTGGTCGATCGTCATTGTGTTTCCGTGAGGCTTTCCCGAGCCTTGGCGGCATCGATGTGCAGCTGCTTCATCTCTTGAGCGATCGGGCTGTAACGCATCGACCCGTTGTCGATCCAATCGCTTGCGAACTCGGCGCCACGGCCGAACTTCGAGCGTTCCAGGGGTAGCTTGATGACCTCGTGAGGCTCGCGTACCACGGCGATCGGATCCTTTCCTCCGGCTACCGCTTCCATCGCTTCCCGGAACATTCGGCGGCAGGCGACGACGCCGACGTCGCTCTTGGTTATCTTCTCTTTCGTGCGGTCGGCCACCTCTCCCTGGGTTACCCAGGCCATGATGTCCTGACCCTCGATGTAGTCGACGATGAAGGTGCCGTCGTCGTTCATCCACTCGATTGGGTAATCGGTCGTGTGAACCTGCTTCGGAAGGTTGGCCCCCTCAGGCGCGTGCACCGTATAGAAGATGACGTTGGTGTGGGTGTCGTCGACCGGCACGCGAATCTGCATTTGGTAGACGCCGTTGCCGCCGACCCACATCTTGTACGGAAAGACGAGCGGATGGCCGATCTTCCAGTCGTCGGAGTTCTCGTCTTGACCGACGAGCAGGCGACGTTTGATGATGCCGTGCTCGAACGGATCGAACGCCACCTTCTCATGCTTGTTGCCACCGAAGGAACCGGGCATCTCCATGCCGGTCTGGGCGGCGATGAACTCGAAGTAGTTCCCGTGCAATGCTTCGACGTGGTACGGATCGACCGCGTTCTCCATGATCTGCAGCCAGTTGCAGGGAAGCACCGCGTGCCCCATATCGCGATGGCCGTGCATCGTGTAGGCCTCGTATCGAGGAAGTTCGGGAGCCGGACCATCGCCGACGTAGGCCCACACCAAGCCGCCAAGCTCTTGGGCTTCGCCCGACCGCACGCCGCAATCGGCGCGGAACTTCGGTGACGAGTCAGGTTCGGCGAGAATCTCAAGACAGTCGCCGTTGGTAGCGAACTTCCAACCGTGGTAGCCGCAGCGAATCCCGTTGCCGTCGACGATGCCGTACACCAGAGATGCACCACGATGAGGACACTTCTCGTCGACGATGCCGTAGTCGCCGTCTTCGGTCTTGAACACCGCGAAGTCTTCGCCGAGCACGCGGGTTCGCTTGACCGGGAACTCGTCGAGTTCTCGGGTAAAGGCCACCGGGTACCAGTAGTTGCGTAGCACCGCGCCCATAGGCGTTCCGGGGCCCACCTGCGTGAGTGCGTCGTTCTGTTCCTGTGTAAGCATCACATGCTCCTAATGTGAGATGGGGAGAAGGATGTGAGCGTCCGGCAGTTGGTGGACGCTCGATGGTGCTAAAGGATCGTGACCTTGCCCGACGACCCGTCGACTCGGATTCGGTCGCCGGTCTTGATCTTGTCGGTACCGAAGCCGGTTCCGGTGACGGCTGGAACACCGTATTCACGACAAACAATGGCCGCGTGGCTCATCATGCCGCCGATGTCGGTGACACAGGCCTGGATTTTTGGGAACACCGGTGCCCAGCTCGGAGCGGTGATCGGGGCCACGAGGATCTCGTCTTGTTGGAGATCGTTGACCTCCTCAGGGCTATTGATTATCCGAGCGACTCCCTCGACGGTTCCCGGGGAGGCCGCCATGCCGGTGAGTTCGTTCTCGGCGTCACCGTCCGAACCCAGCCAGTTGTTCACCGACTCTGAGGTGATACCCCAAAGCATGATGGTGAACGGCTCGGTGATGACCTCGGGAGGTGCACCGAGAGCCTTCGGTGCCTGCCACCCATCGAGTTTGGCGTGGATGGCACGACGACGATCGATGATCGGCCCCCAGTGAGCTGCCGAGGCCGTCGGTGCGTTGACCGCCCAGTTGGCGTAGTAGTCCCACAAGACCTCGTTTACCTCATCACGGCGGATGAACAGTAGATCGTCGGCGGAGGCCAGAAGGCCATCCTTCTCCAGCGTGGCGCCGAGCTCTTTGAGTTTGCGCCAAACCACCGACATGGTCCAATGCTCGATGTAGAAGTTGTGGTTCTCGACGTAAGGGAAGACCACGCGGGCCAGACCGAGTTTGCCGTCGAAGGCCTCACGGTCTTCATCCGAACCGAGGAGGTCTCGGTACTCGCTCACCACACGGTCGCGCTCTTCACGGATTGCGTCGATCGGACGGCTGATATCTTCGCCGGCTTCGATGCGGGCGATGTAGTCCCTAATAAAGGTGTACGGAATATCCGGGTTCTCGACCCAGATCTTGTCGAAGTGGTAGAAGCCGTTGCCCGACGTGAAGTTGAACCATGGGTCCTTGGCCTCATCCCATGCTGCCTGCCATTGGGCACCACCTTCGCCGTCGAGTGTGACGTTGTCCGGATCGTCGAAGTTGCGGGCGACGCCGAGGTCGACAGCTTTCTGAGCCAACTTTTTGAGCTCTTCATTTGGACGGAAGAGGTCGACTTCAACGCCGGCGACCATCTTGGCGATGCCGAGGTCGGGGATCGATGGGAAGGCTTCCTTGCAGAAGCCGAAGAAGTCGAGGTAGGCGGCGTAGCCGAGGTTGAGAAACTCGAAGTGGAATTGCCAGGCTTGCATGATCAGGTCTTTGAAACGGTTGTATTCGCTCATCAGCGTCGCACCGGATCCGATGGCCGAGCCTCCGGTGATGACTTCGAGGTCTTCCATTTCCGGAAGCGGGTCGAAGTTGATCGATTCGATCTCTTCGATGGTGGTCTTCACCTTGTTGAGCCAGTTGTCGTAGAGCGAATCCCAGTTGCCGAAGTAGTGACCGGCCCGCTCCATGAACTGCGGAACCCGAGCTTCGATCTGTGACGGGTCGACGCCGACGGGGGAAAGGAACGCGTAGCCGTAGAGGATGCGGAAGTCGACGCCATCCGCTGGGGGGATTCGGTAGTGGCGGCTGTTCATCTGGCTCAACGCAGCGAGGGCGGCCTCCATGAAGGTCGCGTCCCAAGGGGTAAGGGCCTTCCCCCAGTGCATCGAGTCCCAAAACCAGAAGCGGTTGTCCTCGTAGTCCTTGCGATATTCGCTAAACGATGACGAGTACGGGTAGAGCTCCTCCCATCCTTCGACTCCGTCTGGGCCCTCGATTTCGAATGGACTTGGAAAGCTGTTGTTCATCGTCATTCCCCCTGATGCCGGTCTGCGCCGGTATTGGTTCCTACTTCGTTTCTTTGTTCGGTTTGATGTTCGTTAGTCGGTCTTGTTGTTGAGCGGTGTCATGAGCGTCGAGACGATCGACTTCATCGGGTCGTATCCGTCGGTCGTGATGGGCGTCTTCGGCTTTTGCGACCACACGGTTTCAGGGCGGCTTTGCAGCATGACAACGTTCTCACCCGGTGGAAGGTGTTTGTCGAGAGCCCACTCGACATCTTGTGGACAGCCGTAATGTTTTTCCGCCCGGCGAGCGAGGATGGCGATCGCGGTCAGATCGTCGTCGGTAACCGCCGGCCTTTTCCGTCGAGCCCCGGTCACCTCGAGCTTCTCGACAACACCGTCGTCGGTGAGGCAGTACTCCACACCTTTGTCGCTGATCTTGCGTTCGATAACTTCCCGCAAGACTTTGTCGACTAAGAAGTTGTCCGGTGTGACTTCGCCGGAGACTACGGCCTCCCCCAATCCCCAGGACGCATCGATTGCCACCTGGGAACGGTCGCCGTTTGTGGGGTTGAGCGTGAAGGCGACGCCCGACGAGATGGGGTCGATCATCTTCTGGATGCCGACGCTCATCGCGATCGATTGGTGGAGGTATCCCATGGAGTGGCGGTAGGCGATGGCTCGGTCGGTAAAGATCGATGACCAGCACTTCCGCAGGTTTTCCAGAACGGCATCGGCGCCGACGATCCACAGGAACGTGTCCTGCTGGCCAGCGAATGACGCGTCGGGCATGTCCTCAGCAGTAGCCGAGGAGCGCACCGCTACGGGGACATCGTCGATGCCACAATGCGTGCACAGCGCGGCGTACGCTTGGCGTACATCGTCGGCTACCTCGGGAGGGATCGGCGCCGCCTCGATGAGAGTTCGAATTTGGTCGGAGATGACCCGGTTACCTGCGTGGTCGTCGTGGTCGATGGCCCGCAGTAGATCGTTGACTTGTGTCACCAGCTGAGCGTCCTGCCAGATCTGGTCGTAGGCAACGGTCGTCACCGCGAACCCTGGGGGAACGGGAAGCTCGGCCATCATCATTTCGCCGAGGCTGGCGTTCTTACCGCCGACGAAGGGCTTGTGGGCTGGTTCGTACCGATCGAACCAGACGATGTGTTCGGTCATTTCAGCGTCAACCTTTGTTGCGGTGAAGTAGCGGACGGTTGGAAGTTCGTGCTCCCAGTCGACGATCGGACACGACTCACACACCTCTTGCATCCTCGTCGGTGAACCCGGACCATTGGTCGTCGACTTGCCATGTTGGGAGTTGGTCGATTGCCGGGACCTTTATCGATTCGACGCGGTTGCGGTAGGCCACGGTCGCATCGCGCCCGTTGACCGTGTGTTCGTCATCGCTGAGTAGCTTTACGCGGACGTGTTCGGCGTTGTACGGTTCGCCGGGATCGTAGCCGAGCGCGTTGACCGCAAAGGCCCGGATGCAACCGGAGTGAGACGCGATGGCCAGGCGGGCTCCAGGGAACTCATCTGAGAGCCGGATGATGCCGGCCCAGAACCGTCGAACCGTCATCGCCGGTGGTTCAAAGTGCATCATGGGAATGGTGAGCCAATGCTGGATAGGGTCGCCGCCTCCTTGCTGGGTTCGCCAGAAACGGTCCATCTCGACAACCCATTTCGGGCGGTCTCTGGCCGCTGAGCGCTCGAAACCTTCGAGGGTCGCGCTGTACTCGCGGAAGGCTGCGGTGACGTCCTTGAGTCCATCGGGTGACACGAACTGGAAGTTGCGGAATTCGTCGGCAACCTCCGGCTCATGGATCGTGATGTCCCTTTCGTACTGAGCTAGCCCATCGAGCAACCCGCGATGGATCTGCTCGGCGGTTTCCGTGGCCCGGTTCGTGGCGGCGTGGCGGAACACGACGGTCTCGCCGCTCTGAATTCGACGGGCCAGCGTCTGGCCCCATGTGTGAGCCTGCCAGACCCCTTGAGGGGTGAGACCCGAATCGGTTGAATAGCCCTGGGTTTCGCCGTGTCGGATGAGGTAGACGTCGTTTCGCAACCCGCGAGGTATCCCCGGCGGGGGAGCGATCTCCTTGTTTCGGTTGGATTCGGTGAGCGCCTGTTGTGTTGCCAGCGTGGCCCGTTGGAAGAGCGGTACGTCCGAATCGGTTCCAGCACGATGCTGCTCCCGGAAGCGCTGTAGGTACAGAGGCTCGTCGCCGGCGGAGGCGTCGCCGTTGGACTGACCCTGTTTTACACTCTCTCGATACTTCGCCAAGTAGAGCGGCGCGCCGTGACGGTCGGTGTCTGCAGCTTGGCTGGTATCCGGCGGGTCGTTCATGAGTGCACCGACATGAATCCTGGGTCCACTTGCCCCTTGTAGGTGAAGATGGCGCGACCCATTTCGGATTCGGTCCAGGTGGTTGGCTCATCGTCAGGGTCGAACCAGTAACCGCCGGTGTAGACCTCGTTTCGATTCCCAGCGGGATCGAAGAAGTAGAGACCACATCCTCTGGTCGCCCCGTGACGGGTCGGCCCGGCATCGATGCTGACTCCGTGATACGCGCAGGTATCGGCGGCCACACGAAGGTCGTTCCACTCGTCGACCCAGTACGCCAGGTGGTGGAAGCCACCGTCGGGTCCGGTGAGGAACGCGATGTCGTGTGGGGTGTGGGTGCGTTCGAGGAAGGTGGTGAGCTGATGGCCGTCGTCGGCCAAGATCTGCTCGGTCAAACGAAATTCGAGCACGTGGCGGAAAAAGTCGGTGATGCCATCGACGTCCTCACACAGCAAGAAGATGTGGTCGATTCGCGGTGGGCGCATGCCCTTCAGCCCGTCGGGTGCCGGAGGCGGGTTGATTAGGGCAAGGCCGTTTCCGACCTGGGCCTGCCCATGTTCGAGATCGATGATGTGCCCGCTCGGTGCGGTGAATCGAACCACGGTTCCCGATGCCGGGTTCAGCTGTCGTTCGGCGAATCGTTCGGTCTTGATGCCCGTAGCCTCGACCCGCTCGGCAAGGCGGTTGAGTTCGGCCAGCTCCACCACTTTGAAGGCCAGACTGTTGAGGCCGTAGGTGGGAGCTTCGGTCAGGATCAGCGAATGGTGCTGATGTTCGTCCCAACCCTTGAGGTATGTGCGATCGGTACTGGACGACGTCACCACCAGACCGACGACTTCGGCGTAGTAGGCCGTAGCGAGCTGAAGATCGGGCACTCGAACCTCAGCATGCGAGAGACGAAGAATTCCTTCAGAACTCATGTGTGTACCGTCGCGAACCGTTGGTTGAGGACGCCTTCGTAGTAGAAGACAGCGCGGCCCTCCTGCTCGTTGGTCCAGGTAATGGTGGGGAAGTCGGGATCGGGGCGATACCCGCCGGTGAACACCTCGTTTCGGGTTCCCATTGGATCAAAAAAGTAGATCGTGTTGCCGCGGGTCAAGCCGTGACGAGTGGGGCCCACGTCGATAGTGACCCCGTTGTAGGCGAGGATGTCGGCGGCCCGCCGGATGTGATCCCAATCGTCTAGCCAGAACGAGAAGTGGTGTAACGCTCCGTTTGGGCCCTGCACGAAGGCGATGTCGTGCGGCTTGGCCGACCGCTCAAGAAACGCGATCGTTTGATGGCCTTGCCCATTGAGTAGCTGCTCGGTCAGGCGAAAGTCGAGGACGTCTTGGAAGAACGCGGCGACGACCGGGACCTCCTCGGCGTGCACGAGCATGTGATCGATTCTTGGTGGGGCGATTCCCACGAGTCCCTGAGGGATTGGCGGGGGATTGATGAGCGGCATTTTACCGCCCACCTTGTGCACGTCGGCGACGAGTTCCATCTGTTGGCCGGACGGCAGAACGAAGCGAATCGACTCGCCTTGGCCGACCTCCTGGTCATCGGCTACCCGCTCGACCGGGTAACCTGCCGATTCGATGCGGCTCTCGAAGTGGTCGAGGTCGTCGGCATGTTCAACCTTGAATGCGAAACGATCTAGGCCGACCCTGGTGTCGTGGCGGACGGCGAGGCAGTGGTGGTCTCGTTCGTCCCAGCACTTGAAGAACACGCGGTCGTCTTTCCGCTCTGTGATTTCAAGGCCAACCACCTGGGTGTAGTAGGCGGCCGCCAGCTCAAGGTCAGTGACGGTGATGTCGACGTGACTGAGCCGCAAGATCCCCATGGGGGCAAGATATGTCGTGCGTCACATCAGCGGAAGTCGTATCCCGTATAGCGGGATGAGAGCGGGTTGGTTTACGTTGGTGGGGTGTCGAAGAATCGCCTGACCTCGGTGGCCAACGCGGCTCGGGTGTTGAAGTCGTTCTCGTCGCAACACCTCACCTGGGGCGTGGCCGATCTTTCCAAGCATCTGTCGTTGTCGACGTCGACCGTGCACCGGTTGTTGAGCACACTGGCCGATGAGGGTGTGCTCGATCAGGACGCCGACTCAGGCCGGTACCGGCTCGGTCTCTCCGTCTTCGATATGGCTGCGGCCATGCCGAAGCAACGGTCACTGCACGAGGCGGTGCTGGTATCGATGACCGAACTGCGGTCCCGCACCGGTCAGACCGTCCAGGTTGGGGTACTCGACGGTCGTGAGGTCGTGTATGTCGAGCGCCTTGACAGTCCAACGACCTTGCGCTTTTTCGCCGCGTTGGGACGGCGGGTTCCGGCCCACCGGACCAGTTCGGGGAAAGCCATCATGGCCTTTGTTGGCCGGCAACAACGTGACCAGCTATTGAAGGGTTGGACGCTCGACGCTACAACCCAACACTCGATTACCGATATCACGAAGCTGCGGGAGGAGCTGCTCGTTACGAGGCGACGGGGGTTCGCCGAGAACCGGCAGGAAAGCATGCTCGGCGTTGTTTCGGTGGCGGCACCAATTCGCGATGGCACCGGCGATGCCGTGGCAGCGTTGAGTCTGGCCGGCCCAACCGATCGAATGGACGAGAATCGGGTGGCATTCTCCGATGCGGTGATGGTGTTAGCCCGAACGGTGTCGAAACAGATGGGTTGGTCCGGCTAGGTACGAGCGTGGGAGCAAGTTCCGGTTGATGTCCCGCTATGCGGGATCGTCGTGTCGGTCCGCTCCGGTGCGTGCGTAGCGTGTCTCCCGATGTCTGCCTCCCGATCCTATGATCTACTTCTGCTCGACTTCGGTGGAGTTTGCCTTCTCAATCCCGTCGAGTTACATCACAAGACCGAGCAGCTTCTCGATCTCCCCGAGGGCACCCTTACCTGGCTTGGTCCACTCGACCCGTCGACCGACGAACTGTGGCAGCGAATGATTGCTGGCGATGGCATCACCGAGCGCGACTATTGGACGGTGCGGGCCGAAGAAGTAGGTCGGAGAGCCAACCGGCCAATGACTCGCAGCGAGTACATGTCGATGTTGTACGACCCTCCAACCCCCGACCTCGTTCGTCCAGCTGCACAGAGGACTGCTGATGCCGCGTTGGCGGCCGGCTATGGCGTCTCGGTGCTCACGAACGACATGCGCGACTTTCATGGGCCGGAGTGGGAGCTCAGGATTCCGTTTCTGCAGAAGATGGATCACATCGTCGACTGTTCAGACACGAAGGTTCTCAAGCCAGATCCGCGAGCCTTTCTTCGGGCCGCGGAGATGACTGGCGTGTCACTTGACCGAATGCTGTTCGTCGATGACCAACCCCGAAATGTAGAGGGTGCGTTGGCCTGTGGGCTCGATGCGATGTGGTTCGATATCGCCAACGCTGAAGATTCGTGGTCCGGTGTGGGGGACCGGTTGGGGCTGTCGGTGGGTTAGATGAACCGAATGTTCACACCGACCATGTCTTGAGAAGCCACCTCGTAGGTTCGATCGCTGACGGCGTCGAAGGGGGCCGTGATACCTCCGGTGAACACGAGATCTCCCCTCCGGACGGCGAGGCCTTCTTCGGTCAGGGACCGGACCAGCCAGGCGACCGCTTCGGCCGGTGAGCCCATGGCCTGGCTGCCGAGACCAGTTCGGGTCTGGCTGCCGTCGCTGAAGTGAACCTCTCGGTGATCGAGCGCCGATGGCGAGTCGACGTCAATGAACGTGCCAACACAGATCGCCGCGCTTGACGAGTTGTCTGCGGTGTTGTCGAGCGCGTCGAATTCGAACGATGGGAACCGTGGGTCGACCACTTCGATCCCAAGCGCCCACTCGCCGCCGGCGTCATGCACGTCGGAGGCGGTGATGTTTGGACCGTCGAGGTCTGAGCCCGCTCGCCAGACGAACTCGGGTTCGAGCTTTGGGTGGATGAATCGTCGCAGCTCGACCGTCTCCCCGGCGCACTGCGACTGCCATAGGGTGCCCCAGTTCGGGCGATCGATGCCTAGGGCGGCGCGCATCGCTTCTGAGGTCCACCCGAGCTTCCACCCGATTTGAGTTTGGCCGTCGGCCCGTCGAAGCCGGTCGGTTTCCCGTGCGATTGAACGTGCAACACCCCAATCGATATCGGGATATCGATCGGTAAGAAGTTCAACTGGCGTAGCGGTCGTTGCCGCATCGAAGAGCTGGCGGGCGAGAGCTTCAGCGTTCATCAGCTCAGGAGCTTGCGATGGAGTTCGGCGATGCTGGCCGTCGGATTCGACGGGTCGAAGAGCACCGAGTGCATACCGAGCGACTGCGCAACCGTGATGTTGTCGGACCGATCGTCGACGACGAGTGCTTGACCGGCGCGACATCCGGTTAGGGAAAGGCATCTCTGAAATGCCCGTCGGTCGGGTTTGAGGATGCCGTTGTCGGCGCAGTTGACGACGTGTTCGACCATGCCGAGAACCGGAACGTCGGCCGACCACGATTCGCTGATCTCATTGCTGAGCACGACAGTGATGGCGCCGCGGTTTTGAGCCGTCACCACGAGTGCCTCGATCTCTGGTCGTGCGAGCTCGGCGAGTGATACTCCGGGGTTGCCGGAAACTTGTTCGCTGAACCCGCGGACACAGACGCCGTCGAAGTCGAGGATAAGCAGCGAAACCGATTCGGTCATTCAAGAAGGTTTACCCTTTCCAGCGACTGTCGACAAGCCTGACACCACGCCAACCTGACCGCAGTGCTTCGTCGATGAGGTAGATCGATCATCCCCGTGGTGACATCGATACTCATGAAACCGACGCGGTCGTCGAAGGTTGGGGGTCGTGTCATTCGCCGGTGTCGATACGTGCCATCGATGGCCCGTTGGCGTCCGTATCGCCCCAGTACTCGGGAAGGCGAAGGTACCCGACCCGAGGCAATTCGACGGTGGGGGCAACTCCTTGCACCGTCTTCAGCCGTTGAATGGTGCGGATATGGGCCAGCTGTTCATAGAAGACCATCCACAAGGAACCTTCGAGGTCGTAACGAATGAAACCGGGCTGGTCCGGGTCGACGCCGGCCCCTCGAGGAAGAGTAGTGATGACGTAGGACCAAAATTCGGTGCCTCGAATGCTGGTCATCTCGGCTCGGAGTTGTTCAATCGTTTGGCCGTCCACCACCCGTTCCAGCCAGCCGATGCCGATCTCCATCTTGGCGATGAGGTCGAAGACCCGCCAATAGAGGTCCTCGTCGAGCATGCGGTCGTATTTCATGTTCGGTCCGAGGTGATGATGGTTCCACACGATCGGTTGGGGTTGGTTGCCATCAGGCCACAGCAGGTGGCCGCACCGACGATGGGCGAATACGAGCGCGTCCCATGCGATATGGGAGATCTGGCGGCGGATCGACCACCACATCCATTCCTTGTCTGGGTCGGTGTTGTCGAAGTCGAGTTGGTCGGTGGTTAGGCCTTCAGTTTCGGCCCGGACCCACTCGACCAAACGGCGGTATGGCGGCATGGCCCCAATCGCAGGATCTTCGGGCATCTCGACGATGTTGTGATCGACCATTGCCATGTGTCATTCATACTTGGTGAGCACGTTCCGGTCGAGATCGGCCGACGAAGGCACCGGTCGCCGGTCACGGCGTTCAATGAGCAGCGAGTCGCCGAATTCATGGGTTTGGAGCTGCTCGTTGGTCGCCGCGTTGTGTAGGCGATGGAGCGTGGAGTCACTGGTGAACGCCCGTAAGAGTTCGAAATGGCTTTCGCCCGGTTCGTGGACTCCGGAAAGAATCATGTCCACCACCTGGATCGGCGTGCTCGGCCCGATGCGGCCCGTCGCCACTCCGATGCCGTTTCGCACCGTGCCGTCGGAGCGAGCCGCCGACTCCAGCGCTCGAGTCACCGTAGTGCCGATGGCGATCACGGCTCCTCCCCGCCGCTTCGTGTTAGCGATCGCTTCCGCCGTTCGGTCTGGGATCACGTATGGCTCGTCGAACGGCAGCCGTTCGTCCAGAACCGGATCTCCGGTCGATGAGATTCCGGCTGCGTGGGTGAGCGTGGCGAATTGGATGCCCCGTTCCTGCCAGGTCGTGAGCGAACGCCAGTCCAACGCGAAGCCGGCCGATGGTGCCTCGAATGCAAACGGTATCGAAGCGATGTTGGTCCAGACATCCCACAGCGCGAGTCGATCCGGGACGTGGGCGTACTGGGTCGGTTTTCCGTGGCGGGCCAATCCCGCCAAGACCTGAACCGGGCTACCCAGGAATTGGACTTGAAGCAACCTCGGGTGCCCAATCAAACGTTCGACCACCGCTACTACCGGGCCGAGAATCAAACGGTCTCCGGCGGTAAGCGGGGGCGGAGGAGGGCGGTCCTCGGTCACGGTTCGATGGTCGCCGGCGCCGAACGCCACCGCCAGATATCGGGTGCGGTCATCGGGGTTCACGAAACCGGCCAATCGGATTTCGATCGGAGACGCCGTAGGTTCATGCCTACCGTGGAGGCTGCTGGGAATGGTGGCCGCATCGTTGGCGACCACGAGGTCACGTGGGCTGAAGAGTGAGGCGATGTTCGATCGCGCAACGTGTTGGATTCGACCGTCGGCCGAGACGGCCAGCAGTTTGCCAGCCCTACGGTTGGGTGAGCTTGCGGCGATCATGACACGACCCGATCCGATGCGGCCGTCGCGACGGCACCGACCGTTCGGGCTGTAGCAATAGCGGCGACCACTTCGATGGCAGAGTCCTCCGGGTCTTTGAGGGAGGCGGGATCAGCGTCGGGGTCGGCGAGGGTGTGCAGCGGCGTGTCCATGTCTCCCGGATCGACCGCGACCAATCGGATACCGAGCCTCTTTGCCTCTTCATCCCAGATGTTTGTCATATGTCGCAGGGCGGCTTTGCTCGCTCCATACGCTCCCCAGCCGGGGTAGGCCCGCACAGCGGCATCGCTGGTGACGTTCACGACGGTCGCCGTCGAACCTTGACGGGCCGCGGCGGCAAGTGCGCCGAACACTGCCTTGGTGAGCCGGAACGGGCCAAGCACGTTGACCTGAAGCGCTTCCTCGAGCGCTTCACAGTCGGTGTCGGCGAGATGCGAGAGAGGAACTGGTCCAAGGCTTGACGCATTGTTGATTAGGACGTCGAGTCCACCCAGGTTGCCAGTGATCTGGAGGGCTATGGAGTGGATGTCGCGCTTGTGGCCGACGTCGCCCACGATGCCAGTCGCCCCGGTCTCTTCGGCGACGCGAACCACGTCGTGTTCGGTGCGGGCGACGAACGCAACGCTCGCCCCTCTGGCCGTGAGCAGCCTGACGAGGGCCAGGCCGAGGCCAGATGTGCCGCCGGTGATGGCGACTCGAAGGCCACCAAGTTGGTGATTCTGGTCGATTGCTGATTGTGTTTCTGTCATGAGTTGGACACTACAAGTTCAAGTGAACTTGAACACAACAAGAATCTTGTCTAAGCTCAGACGCATGGAGTCAGTACTGACTATTGGAGAGGTTTCGAAACGAAGCGGGGTGGCGTCGTCGGCGCTCCGGTTTTACGAGGAGAAAGGCCTGGTTGTATCCGAACGGGCCGGTTCGGGACACCGGCGCTATCACCGTTCGGTGTTGCGACGAATCGCCTTCATCATCTTTGCCCAGCGGATCGGGTTGACCCTAGACGAGATAGGAGAGGAGCTAGGGAAACTGCCGGAAGGCCGCACTCCGGGCCCTGAAGACTGGCACGAGCTGTCGAGCAAATGGTTGGCCCGAATCGATCAGCGAGCAGCCGAACTGCAACGCCTTAGGCAAGGCCTGACAGAATGCATCGGGTGTGGGTGCCTGTCGTTCAAGGCCTGTTGGATTGCCAATCCCGACGACCGCAAGGGAACGTCCGGACCCGGCCCGCGATCCTGGGTATAGCGCGAATCGCAAACCGCTCGATGAGGTAGACACCGGCAACCGACAAAAGTGCCGTTATTCACAACAGTGTTGCCCCTGCCAGACCTGTCGACCCTCACGTATGGCCAACACGCCGATGACCAGCGCAGCGATGGGGTCAGCCCACCACCACCCGAGGGTGGCGTTCAACACCAATCCGACCAACAACACTGCAGACAGATACGTGCACAACATGGTCTGCTGACTGTCCGCAGCCACCGTCACCGATCCGAGACGGCGGGCGGTGCGGCGCTTGGCGACGGCCAGGATCGGCATAACGGTGAGTGAGAGGGCGGCCAGAACGATGCCGACAGCCGACGCATCAGGTTCGCTGCGGACCACAATGTCGAGGACGGATTGCCCGCCCACATATGCGCCTAGGGCGAAGAAACTCAGGGCGATCAAGCGCAGCGCTCGGTGTTCTCGATCGTCGTCACGGCCAGAGAACTGCCAAATAATGACCAAGGCCGATGCCACTTCGATCGACGAATCGAGCCCGAACCCGAGCAACGCAAGAGAGCCGGCGGCTCGGCCGGCAGCGATGGCTACCACGGCCTCAACCACGTTCCACACGACGGTAAGCCAGGCCAGCGCAAGGGCCCGACGGCGTGGTGCGCTCAGGTCCACGGCATCATCGGACGGTGGTATGACGTCGGAGACCATGTAGCTATTCTGCCAGAAACGCCTACCGATCAGAGGTTCGACCCTTTGGCGGCCAAATGCGCTGGTTGTCAACCAGAGAACTAACTATTCCTCCGGATACGCACGGCTTGCTAAGGGCGGTGGTCGATCGCGACGAACTACGCGAGTGTTGACCTTTAGTCGGGGCGATCGCGCTCCGATATTGGTCAGGTGAGCGTGCGACCAGACATTGCCGCAAGTCTGCAGTCCATCCAGTCCCAACTGGGGGACAGCCTTGGCGACTTGCTTGAGGTGGAGAACTCTGCCGAGGTGTCCAGCTACGGACCGGCATTGGTTCTTGAACACCTAAGCGGGTTGCAGTCCGGCGGCTCGGTGTCGCTCAGCTCCGGCTCCTACCGGTTTGGTCGATCGTCGGCGTCGATCATGTTCGATACCGGCAAACCTCATGATCCTCAATTCGGATTGACCATCGATCCCGACGGGGCGGTTGTTCTCTACCCGCCTTCGACCGGGGTGCTGTTGGATGGAGAGGAGGTTCTTGGACCACAACCGATGAGGCTCGGACAGGTCATTACCATCGGTCACAATAGGTTTGGGCTGCACCCCGAGGGGCGTTGGGGCACGTCCCGAACGTCGACGGCGGCCGAGCCCCATCCCCCGATGCCGACTCCAGAAAAAGGCCGTCACGTCGACCAACAGATCCTCGACTGGGTAGCCAAGGGTCGTGAGCGGGCGGCAAAGCAACTGTGGACGGATCTTCGCGGCCCGGTAGAGGTCCACAACCGGATATCGGAAAATCGGTTGTTTGATGTAGTGGCCGAAGACGCCCGATTTGGTCATGTACTGCTCGGAATGTCCGACACTGCCTACCCGTTGCCGGTCGAGTTAGCGAATGCCAATCAGACGACTAGGGAAGCGGCGGAAGAGATCTATGGCCGTTTGCCCGGCGCTCCCGTATCGATCGACTTGGCCAAATCGTCGTTGGCGCTGGTCGGAGCCCGCGATCATTGTCGGGCTGTGGCGACGTGGATCGCCATCAGCCTCGTTGCTCAAAGCGCCCCGACTTGTCTCGGTGTCACGGTCGACAGCGCTGGAAATTCGGGGGCGTGGAGCTGGCTGGTTGACATGCCGCACAAAAAGGCTGCAGAGTCTCAAAAGTTGTCGGTGACGGTAGTCGACCAAAAACGGCCAGATCCGGTGACACGATCCGGAACGGTAGTCATGTACGACACCGCGGCGGACGTGCCCGACGCCGTCGGTGCGGTGCTGGAAATTTCTTCACAAGGCGCGACGTTTACAGACCGCACCATCGGCGGCCACAACGCTGACGTTGTTGAGATGAGCGCTATCGGATTGGCCAACGCTGTTGCGGTCGAACGGTCGTTGCTAATTTCGCACTACTCGTCGGCCAGTGGGCAGTAACGATGGGATTTAGCGATGGTTGGGTAGCGGAACGGATCTCTTTCGACCACACTGCGATACCCGATTTGAGCGATGCTCGGGCTCCGGTTTCCAAGGCGGGCTTTTTCGATGAATCTCTGGTAGCGAACTCCGCTCCGGTGATGCCGGAGCCGGTGGTTGAGGAACTTTCCGACGGCAGCAATCTCCTCTTTCGCACCCTTGCCGTCGTAGGACTGGTGTTGGCATTGGTGGCCGGTTGGCCCGTTATCTCCTCGCTTCTGGCCGACGCCGAGCCGATAGCGGAGGTGACCGCAGCCAACGAGCCGACACAGCGATTCGTGATCTCTGAGGACAAAATGTACCTGGAGGGTTCGGTGCCCGACGAGGCGACCTCGCGTCGAATCGAGGACGCCGCCCAACAAGCGCTCGGGGTTGATCGGGTCATCAACAACTTTGAGATCAGCGATCAAGCGTTTTTCGATCCGAATCAACCGGTTTCGCTGAATGTTTCTGAGACCGTTCAGTTCGTGTCCGGCACTGCCCAAGTGGCCCCCGAGTATGAACCGCTCATCGACCTGGCAGTCCAGCTGATGGTCGCCCAACCCGACGCCACCCTGTCGGTGACCGGCCACACCGACGATCGAGGCGAAGAAGAGGCCAACGCCAAACTCTCGCTCGACCGAGCTGAAGCGGTCGCAGCCGAAATCACTGCCAGGGGCGTTGTTCAGGCTCGGCTTAAGGTGGAAGGCCGCGGCGAGACCGAGCCGATCGCCTCGAACGACTCGCCCGAAGGTCGCTCGACCAACCGACGGGTTGAGTTTCTACTCTCGGGTCTCCTGAACTAGCCGGAAAGCGGATTGGCCTTGGCGCCAGCCAACGCGGCACAACCAATCTCGGTCTGGGGGTACCCGTCGCAAATGGACAGGATCCAACGCTTCAGCGTTCGTCAGTAGGCCCCGATGTGCGTGATTACGAGGCGGGTGCCGGTCGAGACGAGGCGACTTACCTCGCCGGTTCTGTGACGCGAACCGTGGCGTTCGGGGTCGCGATTATCGGGCGGGTTCGCGCTGTGCTAGCAACCGGTGGCGTCGCGAAGTACTTGGCAGGCTTGGGCACGTCGAGGTGCCTCGAGCTTGGTGACCTGTCGCCTAAAGGCGGTACGAGGAATCGTGTGGATGTTGTCGAAGTTGACGACGCAGTCCGTCGGAACTCCGTCGTCAGGTGTCAGCGCGAGCTCAGACACAAGATCGCGGACCGTCCGGGTGATGGCTGCGACCACAACCGACCCGATTCGATCAGCCACGGGGTCGCGGGTGAGAACCAACACGGGGCGGTCGCCGCCTGGTGTTTCTGCGAACCAGACTTCACCCTGTTGCATCGGCCCAATCCGACCAGTCTTCGGCGGGTCCCCACTCGGCGATTTGGCCGATGGCTGACTCGTCCTTGGTGAGAGGAGCGTCCAGCCACTTCTCGGCGTCGTGTTCGGTAGCGAGTCGGGTCAGGTGCCGGTGAAGTGCATCGCGAAGCAGTTCGGATTTGTCGATACCAAGCTCATCGGCCCATCGCTGGGCGGCCGTGGCCTCATCGTCGTCGACCCGGAAACTGATCATTGTCATACGTTCAAGGTACAACGTATGACGTTCGATGGCAATGCAGCTGTGCGGCACTCGCCCAGAATCACGATCCCGGCCCACGGCGGCCCGCTCGTATCGGCCCGAGCGTGCCGCCAAGGAATACCGAGCGGTTGGGTCGCTCTAGCGCCGTTAGTGTCACGCGGACCGGAGCGGTGCCGCCCGGGATTACGGCTTGGATGGAGACAGTGACCAACTGATTGAGGGTGCCGATCTCGCTCGCTAGGTTGGCAGGGTTGTCGATGTGCTCTTCGATCTGGTGACCGCTATTTCCAACGTTGTGTCCAGAGGGCGTAGCGGGGGTAGGTGTCCTTGGCGCTTTCGGCGGCTTCCAGGTCGAGGGAGAGGGTTGTGATCGGGTTGTCGGGTCCGGTGACGGCGAGGACGTCTCCGTCGGGGCTAATGATCCATCGACGAGACACCAACGACCAGGATCTACAAGGCGAATGCCTCACCCTGCTAACCAACGCCATCATCGCCTGGAACACCGTCTACATAACCGCAGCGATCGACCATCTCACCGCCAACGGCCACCACATCAGCGACCAGCACCTCCGCCGCCTATCCCCGGCGAGTCATGAACACGTGAACGTCTATGGACGGTACGACTTCCACAACATCGACCCACCAGCTGAGGGCCAACTCCGACCCCTACGAACCTGAAGCGTTGGATCCTGTCCATTACTACGGGTACCCCGTCTGGGCAATGCAGGACTGACGCTACCGTCACGGCGCCGATCCTCGTCCCGATTCCCCTAAGTGGCGATGGTTCCGGCACTACAGTTCGATGATCTGGTCGGCCATTCGGATGACGAATGGCCGATGTGACACAGCGAGCACCGTGGTGCGATCTTTTCTCACCTGCTGCCAAAGAGTGCGCTCAGTCTCCACGTCGAGGGCACTCGATAGATCGTCGACGATGAGGAGTTCGGGACCGGTGAGCAAGCTGCGAGCCGTCGCGACACGCTGAGCTTGACCCCCCGACAGTCGCAGACCACGAGCGCCGATGGTCGTGGCGAGACCATCGGGCATTTGCGCCAGGTCGGGGCCCAACGTCGCCGTCTGGATGACCTCATCAAGACGATCTGAGGGTCGGCCAAGCGTGATGTTCTCGGTGAGTGTCTCACTGAACAGCTGCGGCACCTGGGGGAGGAATGCAGCATTTGGTGGTACGAACCAGGCGCCGAGATCCTCGATCTCCTCGCCATTCCAGCAGACCGTGCCGGCCTGGATCGTGTCGAGACCGATGAGAGCCCGAAGTAGGGTCGATTTGCCCGCCCCGACCCGGCCGGTGACGACGACGAACTCTCCTCGACATATGTCGAAATCGATGTCTTGCACCCCGCCGCCACCGGGGCCATGTATCGCGGTAAGGCCCCGCACGGAGATGCGATCGAGGCGGTCTCGCCCTCGGTCGGCCGACCGAACCCGCGGCTGTTCCGAACCCTCGATCGTTACTTCGGTGTCGGACCAAAGATCGCTGATGCGTTCGGGTGCGATGAGTCGCGCCATCCGTTCAATCGCCACTCGTGCCTGTTCTCGGGCCGTAATTACCCGGGCGATGTACCGGGGAACGTCGCCGAGCGTCGCTGCGTAGGTTACAAAAAGGGCGAGGTCGCCGACGCTGGTGTCGCCGGCGCGGACCCGCGGAACGAGAACCAGAAGCATAAGGCCGACGGTGAGTTCACGGGTTGCCGACGCGAGACCGACAACTGTCTCTTCGAGTGTGACGGCCCGTACCGCCGTGAGTCGTCGGCGCTCGGTGTGTTGATCGAGGCGAGCGATCGCCGCCCGCTCTTTACCGGCCAACTTGAACGCCAGGGTGCCGGCGAAGGCTTCTCCGAGGAATCCGGTGATGATCCCGGTGGCGTCTCGGTCCGCCTCGTTGGCGAGATAGATCTTCGGGCGGAGCCGAACCACGATCGCGGTGATGATCACCAAGGGTGCGATGGCGACGAGTGCAGCTCGTGGCTCGATCGAGGCCATGATCGTCAGCGCCCCGATGGCGTAGCCGGCGAAACCCAGCCCGTCGAGCCACGAGTCGGTCCACAGCAACAGGTCTCGGGCATCATCTTGGAATGACGAGATCGCCTCGGCTGGACCGACCGATTGCGGTGCCTTTCTCGGTCCGCCGCTGATCGTCTGAGCGTCGAGCATGTTGGTCCGCAGCATCGTTAGTCCGGCCTGCCACCACCGGACGACGAACCAGATTGCGCCGGCGAACACGACCCATCGGGCCGCCTCCGTTACGCCGATACCGATCAGCACCGTGCGGATCGACCCGCTGCGTTCGAGGGCATCAAACGCCAGTTTGTTGAGCCATCCAGCGATGAGGGGGAGTACAAAGAACGTCAACCAGCTCAACCAGGTCGCCACCCACAACCGCAGCCGGAAGGTACCGACTCGCCAGCCGGCCTCAAAGACCGGCACGTCTAAGCGTCTCGCCCCGGAGCAGGCCAGGGGCTCCGCCCCCTCGGTCTCTGTGCCGGCGTCTACTTTTGTGTTGACGTCGGTCATGAAGGTGCCTCGACATCATCGATGGTGGCATCGGCGCCGATGGCCAGTAACCGGGCGTAGTGGCTCGTCGGGTCGGCCCGGAGAACAACTGTTTCGCCGTGTTCCACCGCATGGCCCGACGAGAGGATTAGCACCTCGTCGAGTCGTTCGATAGTGCTGAGACGATGGGCGATGACGACGGCGGTTCTGCCATCGAGCAGCCGATCGACGGCCGCGATCACCCGCCGCTCGGTCTGGGGGTCGATTCGCGACGATGCTTCGTCGAGCAACACAAAGTCGGGGTCTCGGAGGAAAAGGCGGGTCAGGGCGATGAGCTGACCCTCGCCGGCGGAAACGCCCGAACCTCCCGGTCCGAGCATCGTGTCGAGCCCATCGGGATGGACGGCTATCCACTCCGTCAACCCCAGCTGGCCGATCGCGTGATGCAGCGTGTCATCGTCGATTGAGGAGTCGAACAACGTCAGGTTGTCTCGGATGGAGGCTCCGAACAGATGGACGTCCTGGGAGACAACCCCGCACCGGTTTCGGAGCTCAGCCAATGGAAGGTCGGCTAGACGCACCCCGCCAAGTTCGATCGTTCCCGATGTGGGGTCGATGAGTCTCAGGATGAGGCGGGCCAACGTCGTCTTACCACTGCCCGTTCGGCCCACGACGCCGATGCTTCGTCCCGCTGCCAGATCGATTGTCAGCCCGTCGATGACAGGCTGAGGGTTAGCTTCATCGCGATACTCGAATCGGAGGTTGGCGATGCGAAGGTCGAGCGGTCCAGATGGCAGCGTCGAGGTTCCGGTGTCGGGTAGAGCCGACCGTTCCCGAAGAAGGTCGAGCGTGCGGATCATGCCACCCGCTGCCCGCTGCACGCGCTCGGTTTCGTCGGCCAGTTGCTCCAGCGGTTGGCGCAGTATTTGGGTGTACTGAAAAATCAGGTATGCCGTTCCCAGCGAGATCGACCCTCGGCGAAGGAGCGCGGCGTCGAGGATCAGCGCCGCGATGCCGCCGACGACGAAGACAACGTTTGAGATGATCCACAGACCAACGCCCTGGCGTTCCCGGAGCAAGGTCGCCTGGAGTACCCGGGCGCTGGCTGCCTGAAAAGTTGCCAGAGCGTGGCTTCCGCCACCATTGGAGCGAAGGTCATCGGAACCGGCCAGTCGTTCTTCGATCTCTCCGAACATCCGACCGGTTGCCGCCTGTTCGCTGGCAGCCTCATCGACGGCCAAGTTTCGAAGGGAGTAGACGACGAGCACCGCGAGGGCAAGGTAGGCGGCGAACGAGAGCCCGACGCGCCAATCTTGCACCGTGAGAACGACAATGAGTCCGACCGAGGTCACCGCAGCAACCAGAGCCTTAACTAAAAATCGGGCGATGAAATCGCTCAGTGCGGTGACGTCACCATCTACCCGGCTGACCAGCTCTCCCGGGCTGGTGCGACGATGGAAGGCGAGATCAAGGCCAAGGACGTGGGAGGTGAGATCGGATCGCAGGTCGTTCGTGACCCGCCAGGCCAAGTCGGTGGCGGTCCAAGCCACAACGACTGCGAGCCCCTGGCCAACGATGGCCAGGCCGATGTAGACGATGGCCAGACCGGTGAGCTGGTCGGTGCTCGACCCCTCGATGGCAGCATCGATGAAGACCGCGACCAGGATTGGGCCGACGAGAGGAAGAATGCCGGACACCGTGAGCAGGAGGCCCATGATGGCGACAGCGCCCTTTTTGGGAGTGATCAGGCCAACAAGCGCTCGCCAATGATCGCGCCGGGCATGGTCCATCCGACCACCGTAGTGTCGAGTTTCGAACCGGGTCGCCGAGTTTCTTGGCGGGAGTCCTCTATCGGCGCCCGACGAGATATCACCACCGTTAGGGTCGAGCGGTGAGCGACGGACCCGTTGGCGACCGCATCGATAGCTTCGAACCGGCCACAGCACTCGCCGTCTACGGCACCCTGGCCCCAGGCGAATCGAACCATCACGTACTCGCCGATATCGATGGGAGTTGGATAGACGGTCGGGTTCGCGGACACCGATACCACGGCACGTGGCGGGGCCTCACCGGTTACCCGGCCCTTCGCCTCGACGAGAACGGCCCAGACGTGCCGGTACGAGTGTTGGTGTCCGACGAGTTGGAACGGCGCTGGGAGCAACTCGATTGGTTCGAGGGGCCTGGGTACCGGCGACGAGCCGTCGAGGTGTTGGCACCCGATGGTGGTCCACGGCTCGGCATTGCGTCGGTATACGAAGCCAGGGTCGACATCGACCGACCCTGATCCTTGTCGTTGCCACGACAGAGCGTTCGGTCGGTTCGAACGAAGAACCGAGACCGTATTCTGCCGACCGTGCAGTTGGCACACATCTGGGGGCTGCTATGGATTCGACCTATTCGGAGTCGCCGCCGATGACTTCGGCCACCCTCGCTCGAATGGCCGGAACGGCATCGCTCTCGAACCATGGGTTAGCGGCCAACCATCGGCTATTGCGGGGGGACGGATGGGGGAGGACCGCAGTGTCCGGAAGGTGGCTGGCCCACTTGCGGACGGTGGCGGTCAGCGTCGCTTCGCGTTCGGGCAAATACCGAGCTTGTGCGTGGGCACCGATCAGCAACACCAGCCGGTCGTCTGGCAGCTCCGCGAAGAGGCGCTCATGCCACTGCGGTGCACATTCGGGGCGAGGGGGGAGGTCACCGGACGGCCTGGTGCCGGGATAACAGAACCCCATCGGCACAATGGCCACCGCGTGTCGATCGTAAAACTGGCGGTCGGTGAGGCCGAGCCAGGAACGGAGCCGGCGGCCGCTCGGATCGTCCCAGGCGATTCCGGAGCGATGAACGGCTCGGCCCGGAGCCTGGCCGATCAGGACCACCCGGGCCGTTGCGCCGGCCTGAACGATCGGTCGCGGTCCCTCGGGTAACACATCGACGCAGGTGGTACAGGCCCGTATCTCGTCGAGAAGGGATTGGAGTCTGATCATCCCGCCTGGCCCGGCCGGCTCTAGATTTTGACGGTTCGTTGGCGACCGTTTCGGACGCCGATGACTGCGGCGAGGCCGGCAGCCAAGAGCACAATCGCCACCGCCAGAAGAGTGCGAGCCCGTCCGCCAGTAAAGGCTAACGTCGGCATACCACCGGCGCCGGAGCGGCTAACCGTGAGGGCGGCCACGTCGTGGTCGTCCTCGCCGTCAGCGGTATCGGTTCCGTCGTTCAGGGCATCGGCCACCGAGTCGATGTCAGGCAAGATCTGTCCGTTTGGCATGGTCAGGGTGTCGCCTCGGGCATTGATCGGTGTCGCCGACGCGATCTCGGCTGGATTCTCGATTACGCCCTCACCGGTGATCTTGGTAGCCAGCGTGATAGCGGACGTCTCGCCCGGCTCGATCGGGCCAGCGATTACCCGAGTGACCCCAACGTCGGTCGCGATCCAGGCGCTGTCGGCTAGCTCTAGTCCATCTGGCAGGTAATCGATCACTTCGGCGTCGACCGCCCGGACGTCGCCTTGGTTGACTACTTCGATCGACCAAACGACGATCGATCCGAGTTCGACCGAGGCTGGGTCTGTGCCGTTCGCCAGTCGCTTGGTAAGGGCCAGGTCGAAGTTAGGTCGCCAGAACCCGAAGTCGATGGTCAGGTTCGAAACCACGTCACTAGACCCCGGGTCATTGTCCGGATCTTCGCTGGTCGGTTCGGAATCATCGAGCGTAACGACTCCGGACCAGACGTAGCCATGGTCTCCCGGCGCTCCGTTGTCGTCGCCGTCGACATCGTCGTTGGGGTCCGTGGCGGTCGGATCCGACGACAACATGGCGTACAACGGTCCGTCGACATCCCATTCCATGGGCGGTATGCCAACGATGTAGTCTCCGGCGGGAAGATCGGTAAACAGGTACAGGCCGTCGGGGTCGGTACCTGTTGTGGCCACCGCGTCGGCTGATGTGATCACGCCATCGCCGTCGGTGTCGTCGGGCTGCCCGTCTCCGTCGGCGTCGGCGAACAGCTCGACCCAGACGTCGGCGATGGGTGTTTCACCGGTATCGAACGTGCCGTCGTTGTCCTCGTCAAACCACACCTGGTTGCCGAGGCTGTAGGTGGGGGCGGCCACAAGAGCGATGTCGTGATCGTCCTCATCGCCTCCGGCGTTGCCGACCTCGTCATCGACCGTCGTGTCATCGTTGGTGGTATCGGGGGTCGAGTCGACGTCGACGATGGGCGAGCCGTCGGCGTGGAACAACTCTTCTCCGGTTTCGCCGGTGGCGACGGCACCGCTGATCTCCGCCGTGTTCTGAAGTGATTCTAGATCGGCCCCCGCAGAAACGGTGAGGGTTACCGGGACGATGACCGTCTCACCCGGGTCGATGATTCCGTCGATGGTCAGCGTGCCGTCCGTCCCGGCCGCGGCCCAGCTGTAGCTGAGAGCTCGGTCGCCGCTGGTGACACCGGCAGGGTTCCGAGCCACGTCAAACGCTGCCCACATCGATTGGTCGACGTAGTCGGCCACGGTAATATCTCGGGCCGGGACCGATCCTTGATTGATGACCTCGATCAGGAACGTCACCGGTTCGCCGGTGACGGCTGGAAGTGGGGTGGACGGGTCGAGTACGTTTCGGAGCGCCAGGTCGAGTAGGAGTAGCTGAGCTTGGTCGTGGTCGTCCTCGTCGACAACACCGTCACCCGACGTGTCGCCCGTGCCGACGTTTTCTTCGACTTCATCGTCGGTTACCGGATCGTCGTCGATGGTGTCCGGCGTCGAATCGATATCGGCCGGAGCCGGCGTCGCCGGGTTGCCATCGTTGTCGAACGCTGAGATTTCGACCCGGTTCGTCGTCAGAGCAGCAGGGTTAGCGGGAATGGTGAAGCGGACGGGCACGGTCACCGAATCGTCGAGGGCGACAGCGCCGTCGACGGTGACCACAGGGTTCGCCGGATCGGTGGCGTTCCAGGAATACGGCAGCGTCGAACTACCACCGGTGGTCCCGTCCGGGTTGATGGTTGGATCGAAATCACCCCAGACCGAGTCGACATAGTCGACGAGTTCGATCTGTTCGACGGTCCGGCCCTGGTTGATGACCTCTATCAGAAACGTCACCGTGTCGCCGGGTACAGGGGGGAAGGTGGTGGCGGCCGGATCGATGGTCTTGCGAACCGCGAGGTCGTAGTGAAGAACGACGACCTCGGTGTCGTGATCGTCCTCGTCGCCCGGGGTGGCGATCGGGTTGTTGTCGCCGTCGCGGTCGACATCGATGTCGTTGTGACTGTTGCGGTCGTCGTTGCCTGCCGGGTCTATACCGTCGCCGGTGTCGGTGGCGTCGTCGGTGGGGTCGGTGTTCGGCACCGAGTCGATATCCCGGGGGCCGTCAACGTCGTCGGAGGTACCGGTCGTAAGATCACCGTCGTCGAACACCGTGATCTCGGCGCCGTTGACGAAGTCTTCGGGGGTCACATCATCCAAGGTCAGTACTACCGGGATGACGACCCACTCACCGGGGCCGAGCTCGCTGATGGTGAACGTGCCATCGCCGTTGTCGGTCACCGTCACCGCGGTGCCGGTGTTGGTCTGGGTCGGCATTGAGCCTGCGGGACCGTAGCTCATCCCTGTCGGAGGGACATCGGTAACGCCGATGTCGAAGGCTGTCAGCGTGCCCTGGTTCTTGACCGTCACGTCGAAACCGACCGTCTGTCCAACCACCGGGGCGATGGAGAAGTTCTGGCCGGGAGACAACGTGTTGATCAACGCCAGGTCGTAGTAGCCGGGCAACGAGGCGATGTCGTGGTCGTCCTCGTCACCGCCCGCACCGTCGATCTCGTTGTCGACCAGGGCGTCGTTGATCGGATCATCGGGGTCGTACTCGTCGTTGACGGTGTCCGGCGTCGAGTCCTCATCGGCCAGGGCGCCGGAGGCCGCGTCGCCCGGGGCGGTCGGATCGTCATCGAAGTTCGAGATCTCGGACAGGTTGACCAGGTCGGAACTCCCATCCCAGTAGTCGGCCACGATCAGGGTGATCTGGATCACCACCGACTCGCCCTGGGCCAGCGTGTCGCCTGCCGTCACCGGTACGATTTCGGCCACCGGGGCGGCACCGGACCCGGTCCAACGGTACTGGTATGCGGCGGTCGCCGTCCCGCCGGTCACCGGGGTGAAGGCGGTGTCGTTTGCCGATGTGTCGAACACGGTCCACAGCGTGGTGTCGATGTAGTCGGTGACCGCCACGGTCTCAATCGACCGGCCTTGATTGAAGATCTCGATATCGAACGTCACCGCCCCACCCGGGAAAAGGGTGTCCGGCGGGGCAGGGGCGGCGGCCAGGGTTTTTCGCAACGCCTGATCGAATGGCAGCGTCACCAACTCGATGTCATGGTCATCCTCGTCTCCGGTGGTCGACTCGTTCAGGTTGTTGTCGTCGTCGGGGTCGTAGTCGAGTTCGTCGTGGTCGATGACGTCATCGTCGTCATCGTCGTCTGGAACCGAGTCGACGTCCACCACCCAGTCCGGGATGGTGTTGGACGTGTCGGCGTCGTCGTCGAACGAGTCGATTTCGGCGGTATTGAGGAAGGAGTCGATGGCCAGGTTTGTGACTTCCAACGTGACGGTGAACGACACGTCGTCGCCCGGGTCGAGCTGGTCGATGGTGAACAAGCCACCCCCATCGTCGGTCACCCCCGAGGGGGCCACAGACGAATCGTACGTTGTGCCCGCCGGAAGATAGTCGGTGACGCCGATGGTGTATGCGGGCTCCGACCCCTGATTGACGACGGTGATATCGAAGCTGACCGTCGGTGGGGTGACCGACAAGTCGACGGTCGGACCCTGACCGGCGGCCAGAGTCTTGATGAGCGACAGGTCCCAGACGGGCAAGATGGCCACGTCGTGATCATCCTCGTCGCCACCGGCGGTGCCGTCCTCGTCGATTTCGTCATCGACGTGGTCGACGGCGGGATCTTCGCCCGGGCCTTGCGATCCATCGTTCCCGTTGGTCGAGTCCGGTGTCGAATCAACATCGACGAGGGTTCCGTCTGCACTATTGCCGTTGGCGCTCGACTGATCGTCGTCGAAGTTTGAGATCTCCGCCCAGTTACTCAGCGCACCGCCTGTCCAGGCGGCGTCGACAGTGAGGGCGACCGGGATGGTGATCGATTCGCCGAGGTCGAGCGCATCGCCGGTGATGGTGACCGTCGGGCCGGGTCCCCAGGAATAGGCCAACGAGTCGAGATCACCGTCGTCGGTGACGGTGCCACCCGGGTTGTCCAACTGGTCGTAACTCAAACCGGCCTGGACATCGTCGTCGACGACGAGAGTCTGAACCGCTCGACCCTGGTTGACGATGGTCAGGTCGAAGGTGATCAGATCCCCGACCTGGACGCCGTCGACCAACGCCGGCTGGCTGAGGTCGATCGTCTTTCGCAGTGCTTGGTCGAAGGGGAGATCGACCGCTTCCTGGCCATGATCGTCGTCGTCATCCGGCGTCGACAACGGGATGCCCGTCGGGCTGCGGTCATTGTCGACATCGTCATGTGAGTTGTCCGGATTGTCAGGATCGGTTGGGTTCGGAGCCACCAAGTCGTTGCCCTGAGCCCCATCGACGATGGAATCGATATCGGTGACCGGGGCGCCGAGCGCGTCGGCCACGGCCGAAATCTCCGCCTCGTTGAGGTACGGACCGGCGGTCAGGTCGCTGACGTCGAGCACGACATCGAAGCTGACGACATCCCCCGGTGCCATCGGTCCGGCGATGGTGAAGACGTTCCCGGTCCGGGTCACCCCGGAAGGCAACAGGCCGTCGGTGACAGCGCCGTTCACCGTGGTGCCGGTCGGAGCGTGCTCGGTTACCCCGACATTGGTGACCGGATGATTCCCCTGGTTTTTCACCGTGATGGTGAACCTCGCTTGAAGCGGGGTTGTCGAAAGGTCCAGAATGTATGCCTGACCGGCGCCGAGGTCTTTGATGAGGGCGACATCGTAGATGGGGATCGATGCCACGTCATGGTCGTCCTCATCACCGCCTGAGGTGCCGTTCTCGGCGATCTCATCGTCGATGTGATCGGCCGCCGGGTCTTCGCCCGGACCCTGCGACCCGTCACTGCCATCGACGGCGTCCGGTGTCGAGTCGACGTCGACGAGCTGGGTGCCGGTACCGGCTTGGGCGGAATCACCGTCACCCGAGTCGCCGTTGTCGTCGAAGAGGGAGATCTCGGCCCAGTTCTCCAGGTCTGACCCGTCCCAGGTCGGCGACACGGTCAACGTCAACGGAACGACGACGGTTTCGCCCGGTGCCAGGGTGTCGCCGGGGGTCGTCGGGACGATGAGGACCGACGGGGTCACGGTGCCGTCGCCGGACCACGTGTAGCCGAAGGGGTTGGTTGCGGTGCCGGTCGCCGTCCCCGGCGCATTGGTGGTCGCATCGATGGTGATGGCCTCGAACAAGGCGGGGTCGATGTAGTCGGCGATTTCCAGCCGCTCGACCGGCGCTCCCTGGTTGGTCACGGTCAGATCGAACGTGACCGTGCCGCCGGGAAATAGCGGTGCGGACACGGCGTTGATCGTCTTTTGCAACGCCTGGTCGTAGCCTGCGACAACCACCTCGACGTCGTGATCGTCCTCGTCGACATCGGACATTTCATGTACGTTTCCGTCGGAATCCGAGTCGTAGTCGATGTCGTTGTGGCTGTTCCGATCGTCGTCCGGGTCGAGAGGGTTCAGGATGATTCCATCACCGTCGCTGTCGTCCGGTGTGGAGTCGATGTCGGGCACGACCTGACCGCCGGCGTCGAGAAAGGCGCTGATCTCAGCCCCATTGACGAACTCGGGCTCGTTCACATCGGTGATCTCCAGCACCAGGGTGATGGTCGCCTCGTCGCCGGTGGCGAGGGCATCGATGACGAACGTGCCGTCGGAGTTGTCGGTCACGCCCGCCGGCACGACGGCCGAGTCGTAGACGGTGCCCGCCGGGAGGTAGTCGGTGACCTCAATCCCGGTGGCATCACCGAGGCCCTGGTTCTTGACCGTGATGTCGAACGAGATCGTCGGCGGGGTGGCCGATAGGTCGACGATGTAGTCCTGGCCGGCGCTCCGGGTCTTTATCAGCGTCAGGTCATGCCAGGTCACCGAGGCCACGTCGTGGTCGTCTTCGTCGCCGCCGGCCGTTCCGTCCTCGTCGATCTCGTCGTCGACGTGATCGGCGGCCGGATCCTCCCCGGCACCCTGTGATCCATCGATCCCGTTGGTGTTGTCCGGTGTCGAGTCGACGTCGATCAAGGCGCCGTCGGCGGCGTTGCCGTTCGAGTCGTCGCCGTCATCATCGAAGTTGGAAATCTCGGCCCAGTTGGCCAACTCGGTGGTCCCGACCGGGAGTGGGTCCACCCAGGTCACGGTGACGGGGATGCTGACCGACTCATCTGGTGGAAGCACACCGTCGATCGACACCACCGGGTTGAGTACATCGGCGGCGTCCCATGAAAAGTCGAGAAGCTGATCGCCGGTGGTGGTGCCATCGCCGTTCACCCCGGTATCGAAACCTTGCCATACGGAGCCGTCCAGGTAGTCGGTGACCTCGAAATCGTGGATTGGGGCGGTGCTCTGGTTGAAGACCTCGATGTCGAAGGTCACGGTCCGGTTGTCGATATCGAGGCTGGCGGAGTCGACCGTCTTGCGGAGCGCCACATCCCAGGTCACCGGCAGTACATAGCCGGCATCGAAGCTGTGATCGTTGACCCCCGGGTCCCCGGTTGCGACGGTGATCGTCCCGCCCGTGACGTCGGAGTCGTGGAGGTCGTTGGTCCCGTTGTCGGCTGTCGTTTCGGAAAGGTCGGTGTTGGTGAACGAGCCGGGGAGCGGGGTGGTGTTGCTGGAGACGTCGATAGTGACCGTGTAGGTCGTTCCGTGGGTGATCCCGTGACCCGAATCGAAGACCCAGTTGCCGTTGGCATCGGTCATCGTCGTCACGCCACCGGCCGGTAGCCCGGGTCCGGTGATGGTCACCGTCACCCCGGCCAGCGGTGTCTCACCGGGATCCTGGATGCCGTCCCGGTCGAGGTCGAGCCAAACAAAATCGCCGATTTCGATGGGGATGAAGCAGCCCTCGACGTCACCGAGCGACGCCCCCTTGGCCTGAAGCCCCTGAGGGTCGGCCGAGATATCGCCGCCGGTGAGGCTGAACGAGTCGGCCGAGCCGTCGATGTTGCTGAAGAATTCAAACCCGAACTCGTTGAAGTCGGTCGGATCCATGGCGGTGGTCAGGATCTCATCGGAGAACGGCCGGTTGTACAAACCACCCTGAGCCGTCTCGTTGTGGACAAGGAAGCCTGGGGAGTGTAGTTCATTCGGGTAGAACTCGCCGCTGGCGAACGGGCCGTTGTGGAACCCGCCTCGAACGGTCGGGTCGAGGCCCGAGGTATCGGTGGCGTTGACCGCGCAGCCCGGAAGCCCCTCGAAGACCCACATCACGTTGGTCGGATCGCCGGTCGTGTTGCAGACGCGGAGGATCTCGCCCGCCAGGTCGGGCTGGTAGAGCGTGGTGTTCTCGCCTCCGGTTGTCTGATAGGCGTAGGCCGGATCGAGCGGATCGGGAGCGTAGTTCCACCAGCCCATCTGCATGGCGAACCGATCGGCGAAACCGAGGGTCAGCGATCCGTCATCGTCGATCTCGATATCGGAGAAAAGTGGCTGGGCGTGATTGACGATGTAGACGTCGGCATCGGCCCGGTAGCCGAGATCCTCCGGCTCGAAGTTCGGCCGCCAGCCGTGCCAGTTGGCGACGGTCGGATTGTTGACCGTGCTCCCGTCCGGCAGCGTCAGCGAGCCGTCGCAGGCGTTCAGGTATGTGTCGCCGCAGCCGTGCACGTAGTCGAGCGGAATGACCACGAGACCGGTCTGGGCACCGGTGGTCAGATCGAGTTGCACCATGTGAGCTTCCATGAGTAGATGCTCGTTGGGCCCGGGGGCGTTTTCGGCGGTGCAGGTAATGCCAACGTAGGCCGTCGTCGGGTCGATTACCGTCAGGGCCCAGGGCTGATAGTCGTTCGGGTTGGCGCCGTCGGGGCATCCCGGGTTGGCGATTGGCCACTCACGAAGGTAGGTGGGGTCGGTGCCGCCTACTGCGTTGGTGACGTCGTAGACAGCCACGGCTTTCGCTTCGAGGTTTGTGACGGCCAATGTCCGGCCGTCCGGGGCCAGATCGATATCGCCGATGCCCGACTTGCCGACCCGAGGGTAGACGGCCGTGTCGTAGCTTGGGTCGGTCGGGACGGCGGGGAGGTCTCGGCCGACCGGGTCGGGACCGAACGCCGAACCACCGAGATCACCGAGACTTACCGACTGCCACTCACCAGATGGGTAGGCCAGCCAGTAGAGGCCGTCTAACCCTTCCGAGCCGAGATCGACGTGGCGTTTGAGGACTGCACTGGAGAACAGGACGCTGTTCCACTCGTCGTAAGCCACACCCCACAACGCGCCGAGTTCGTCTTCGGCCGGGTCGGTGGTGTTATCGGCTGCCGTTCCGCCGTTTTTGTAGCCGATTTTCTCGATGGCCCCGGACCGGTCGTAGTTGAGACCAACCACCACATCTTGGGCTCCGCCCGCCGTTCGGAGGCCGCTCACGTAGCAGGTCGTCCAGACCTTTCCTTCCGACGAATTCGGGTTGCCGCCGAACCCTTCGCCGTCGGTCGGGCATTGCGATGGTGGCACGATGCCGAAGTCGGCCGTCTCGCCGGCGTTGATGAACTGAACGCTGGAGGCCGAGTCCGGCCCGCGGAACGTCTCGGCGTACCCGGCGGCGGCGTCGGCCGCCGAAAGCGTGAACTCCAACCGAAACGACGTTCCGGTCAGTGTCGACACGTCGCACGAGTAGGCGACATCGGTCGTCGAACACGCCGCACCGGTGTTGTCGACATCGTAGGCCGTGACCGTGATGCCATCCGGTGGCAGCAACGGATCGCCGGGTAACACGCGTTCTCCAGGGTCGATCATGCCGTCGCGGTCAAAGTCGATGAAGAACGATCCTGTAACCGGCGCTCCGTCCGCACCGGCCGGAGGGAGGAAACCGCTGTCGGTCACCAGCACCGTTGACAGCAACGCCAAACCGGCCGCGATCGGAGCGATCCGTCGTAGTGACACGCGCATACTCTGAAGTCCCTCTGCGAGAACAAGCCTGACTGCCTATCAGGACGTTCGGCCGCAAGGAGCCGATGTTGAGGAAGCGTTAGCGGAATCTACGGCCGGAGTGGTGGGAAGCACGGGTCGCCGAGAACACACGAAGTGGCGGCCCACCCAACGGTGGGTGAGCCCAGCCAGCTTCGCCATCGGTTCTCGGTTGTCGAGGCGCCGACGTGGATTGTCGATCGCAGATGGCCCCGGTCAGCCGCTGAGTTCGGCGACTCGGGTTTCCATCTTCTTGATCGCCATGGCCCAACCCTGTCCACCTGGAGAGTCGGCGGGAACGCCGATGTGTGTCATGACCATCTTCGTTTGTTCGCCAAGGTCCGCCAGTTCGACCACGACGGAGGTTTCCATCGACGCGCCGGCCGGCATGCCCATCTGTTCGGCGGTCATCGCAACGCCGTCGGCGTCGGCCATGCTCTCGGTGTACACGAGGCGAGTCATGGGGACGATCTCGACGTACTCGCCAACGAAGAACATCTGCATCGGTCCATCGGGGGTTTCCATCTCCATACCTATGTGTCGGCGGCCGCCGACCTGGACGTCCATGTCCGCTTTCGGAATTTTGGCGCCCATAGGGCCATACCAGTTGGAGAAATGCTCGGCCTCGGTCCACATCGCCCAGATCAGGTAGATGGGAGCGTCGAAAACTCGTTCGATTTGGACGTCCTTGGTTTCGGTCATCAATCATGCCTCTTTCTTGTGTCGAGTGTCTTGTAGGTCTTGGACGTAGTCACTCATCCGGTCGAACCGATGGTCCCAGATGTGTCGGTACTGCTCGGCCCAATCAGCTACTTCGGCCAGTGGAGCGGCGGCGATCGTGCATGGCCGAAACTGTGCTCGTCGGCGGCGCGTGATCAGCCCAGCTTGCTCCAGCACCTTGATGTGCTTAGAAATCGCCGGGAGGGTCAAGTCGAAGGGTTCGGCGAGATCATTGACGCTCGCTTCCCCTTCGGCCAAACGGGCCAGGATCGCCCGCCGTGTTGAGTTAGCCAGGGCGGCGAAAGTCTCATCGAGTCGAGAGTCATCGACCGTCATCGAGTTTCCATCTACGTGCTATCACCGAGACCACGTCCGTTACTTCACATAGTCTTTAATTAACTAAGTAGGAAAGTAACATCGACGGACCGCGTCGTCAACCTCAGGCTTGTCCACCATGGGGCATGAGCATCGGAGGGAACGAGTTCCGAATCCCGGCTAGGGCTTGTCAAGTGTTCCCGACCGGGCGCCGGGTGGTTCACTCATCGGCGATCGGGGCGGAGTTCGCAATGCTGGCTTCGATGAGCTTGTGTCCAGCCGTCAGCGCGATGATGACCTCGTCTTTCCGGTCCATGAACCTGCTGGTCGGTACCGGGATCGACACGGCAACGCTGAGCCCATAGGGGTTGTCAAGCTTGACCCCGACCGCGCTGATGCCGACATTGTGCTCCTCGCGATCGAACGCGATGCCCGATGATCTGACCGTTTCAAGTTCGTCGAGCAGAGTGCGCATGTCGGTGATCGTGTTCGGTGTGAGCGCCTCAAGCCGATCCTTCATGAGTATCTCGACTTGGGCGTTCTTCATGTCGGCGAGAAGTGCCTTCCCATTGGCGGTGCAATGAAGTGGAAAGGCGAGCCCAATCTCTGATGCCGCTTGCAGCGGGTGAGGGCCGGAAATGTGATCGACGAAGTGGACCTGGGCGCCGGCAAGTACCGCCAAGTCGACCGTTTCTTCGATCTGGTTCGAGAGGTCTACGAGGTGATCGTGTGTTGCGTCGACGAGCCAAGCACTTGCCGACGTCGAGAGGTGGATGAGTGCGGGACCAAGTCGAAAACCGCCTTGCTCCGATGAGCTGGCGATGAGGTGCTCCGCCTCAAGCGATTTCAGTAGCCGATACACGGTTGACCGTGGAAGACCGACATCGGAAGCGATCGCACCGACCGACAAGCCGGCGGGATGACTTTCGAGCGATCGCAGAATCGCCGCGCACCTGCGTACGACTTGGCTCATGCTCGTTCAGTCCTGGTTCGTAAGAAGGTCTCAGACATAGCTGATACCGCCGTCGATCGCGATGCTTTGACCGTTCATCCCATCGGCAGCGTCACTTGCAAGGTACAGCGCCAGCGCAGCGATTTCCTCGATGGTCACCGTTCGACCTATGGCCGAGGCCGACTCGATGCTCGCCCAGGCGGTCTCCGGCGTCACGCCTTGGGTTTGAGCGATGGTGTCCACATCGATGAGGTCGGTCTTGGTGAATCCTGGACAAATGGCGTTCACCCGCAGCCCGGTCCCTCCATACTCCAGCGCCAGACAACGCGTGAGCGCCAGTTGCGCGTGTTTGGACGCGTTGTAGGCGGCCTGCCCGAAACTCGGCTTTTTCCCGGCAATCGAGGCGAGAAAGATGAGTCGGGACCGTTCCGCGGCTAGCAAGTCGTCAAGAAAAGCCTTGGTGACTCGCACCGTGGCCACAACGTTGACGTCCATGATCTGCTGCCAATCGGCGGTGGTGTGATCCTCGAATCGGGCCGACTTGTAGACACCGGCGTTGTTGATGAGCGTGTCGATCGGGCCTCCGGCTAGGCCGGTGGCCTCGGAGGCCAGTCGCTCCACGTCGCGGTCGGAACTGATGTCGCACGGTACGGACCATGCCTGGCCACCGGTGGCGACGATTCGGTTTCGAACCGAGTCGAGCTGATCGGCGCTGCGGGCTGCCAGAACAACTTTGGCTCCGGCCGCGGCGAAAGCGGTGGCGATCCCGGCGCCGATGCCTCGTCCAGCACCGGTGATGACAACGTTTCGTCCTTGCACTGCCCAGTCCTCCGATGTACCGTTAAGCGAGACACAGTGTTCCACATAGTGAACACGATTACCAGAAGGAGTCCTCTCGTGGCTATTGGTGACAGGATCTCGACCAGCTACGACGAATTCACGTTTCCCAGCAATGAGACTGGGCTTGAGTTCTATGACCTCAGCATCCCGTGGGGTCACGGCGTTGCCAATTGGCCCTACTTCGAAGACCCGGTTATCGAGCGGGTGCACTACATGGCGAAATCACGGGTGCTCACCCAAAAGATCACAACGGTGATGCACTCGACGACGCATGTCGATGTCCCGGCCCACGTCGTTGAGAACACACCGTTTCTCGACGAGGTGCCGTTGCACTGCTTCTTTGGCACTGGCGTGGTGGTCGACATGCCGAAAGGCAAATGGGAGAAAATCACCGCCGAAGACCTCGACGCTGCAGATCCTGAGATTCGCCCCGGCGACATCGTCATCGTCAACACCGGATGGCACCACACGTATGGCGACAACTCCGCCTACTACGCCTACTCACCGGGTTTTTACGAAGAAGCCGGGGAATGGTTCGTCGAACGAGGGGTTAAGGCCGTCGGCACCGACACCCAGGCCCTCGACCACCCACTCGCAACAGCGATCGCCCCCCACGGCCCGGGAGCGCCCGATGGCCTGCTTCCGTGGGCATGTGAGGAGTACAAGCAGGAGACCGGGCGCGACGTTCTCGAGGACTTCCCCCTATGGGAGCCATGCCACCGGCACCTGCTCAGCAACGGGATCATCGGTTTCGAAAACGTCGGGGGCGATATCGATGCGGTTACCGGCAAACGCGTCACCTTCGCCGCCTTCCCCTGGCGGTGGGTCAAAGGCGACGGCTGCATTATCCGGCTCGTCGCCATGCTCGACCCGACCGGCGACTTTCGGGTCGAACCGGGCACGGCTCAGGAATGAGGAGTGAGGGCACAGTGAAGGTAAACCGATTCGCCGACGTCGACGGCTACGAGGCCCCGAACCACACAGGGTGTGCCTCGTTCCGACTACAAGGGTTCGATGCATCAGCCAGCGAGAACTTCTGGGTAGGAATGTCGCACTTCCTTCCTGGCGGCGGCTGCACCCACGAGGCAACGCCTCTGGAAAAGGTGTACGTCGTCACCGCCGGTGAGCTCACCGTGATCACCGACGATGACGAGGTGACACTCGGCTGTCACGACTCATGCCATATCCCGGCCAACGAAGCGAGATCGGTCGAGAACCGCAGCAACCATGTGGCATCGATGGTGGTAGTTATGCCATATCCGGAAGGGGTCGAGCGATGACCGGTCTTCCTACCCCCGGACAGGTATTCGATCTGACCGGCAAGTCCGCCGTTGTCACCGGCGCAACGGGCGCCTTCGGAGCCGAAGCGGCTCGGGCGCTCGCGGGAGCGGGCGCCAACGTAACGTTGGTCGGCGGAAATGGTGAGAAGCTGGCCGAGGTCGGCAAGGCGATTGGTAACAATGGTGGCAATGTTCATCAGGTCAACCTGCGCCCGTCCGCCGAAGATGACGTCGACAGCATCGTGTCGGCCGCGGTCGAGTTCGGGGGCGGCCTGGACATCCTGGTCTCGGGTTCCGGAACAAACCTCGTGGCGCCGATCGTCGAGCAGGATGTGGCGGATTGGGATGCCGTGATGGACGTCAATGTTCGGCAGACCTGGCTGCTCTGTCGGGCGGTCGGGCGTCAGATGCTCGAACAGGGCCGCGGCGGAAAAGTGATCCTAATGTCATCAGCCCGGGCGACGCTCGGACTCGCAAACTACAGTGCCTACTGCCCGTCGAAGGCCGCCATCGACCTCATAACCAAGTCGTTGGCCTGCGAATGGGGAGCGGACGGTATTCAGGTCAACGCCATAGCACCCACGGTGTTCCGCTCTGACCTGACCGCATGGATGTACAGTGATGAGGGTCATGGTCCTGCCGTTCGGTCCGCTATTTTGAATCGAATTCCCGCCGGAAGGCTTGGCGAACCCGAGGACTTCCACGGCGTCGTACAGCTCTTGGCTTCCAGTGGATCTGACTTCATGACCGGCGCCATCATCCATCTCGACGGCGGTTACACCGCCGGGTGACGTGCCGGTCGGAATCATCCGAATGGGGGCGCAAGTGATACAAAGCCAGGACCGAGTGATCGAGTGTGACGTGCTCGTCATCGGTGGGGGAATCGCTGGTGGCTTTGCCGCGATCAAGGCCCACGATGCGGGGGCCAACGCGGTCATCGTCGACAAGGGCTTCATGAGCCGGTCAGGTCAGTCGCCCTACGTCGACAGCTTCTTGGTATTCAATCCTGAGTGGGGAGATGATCTCGACACCTGGCTCGACATGATCGCCAGGACGGGGGAGTACCTCAACCATCGCGATTGGACCGAAGCGGGTTTGGTTGATTCTCACGATCGCTACACCGAGCTGCTCGATTGGGGCGTCGAATTTGCCACGGAAGAGGACGGGACTCTCTACCGCCGCGAAAACCAGCTTGGTACTACGAAATCGCTATTCATGGAGCCGGGCTCGATTCCAAACACGCTGCGCGAGCAAGCCAAGCAGCGGGGGATTCAAATCGTCTATCGGCGGATGATCTACGACTTGATCATGGCCGACGGCCGGATCGTCGGAGCGGTCGGCTTTGGAGTCAAGAGTTACAAGCTGACAGTCTTCAAGTGCAAGTCTGTGGTGCTCGCCACAGGTGCCAGCGGGATGAAGGGCCCACACTGGCCGATCCATATGCTCACCGGCGATGGTGATGCCATGGCCTATCGGGCCGGGGCGTCGATCACCGGAAAAGAGTTCATGGATCCCCACACCACAGATGCTGAGCACCCCGCCAATTTCGACTGGAGATTCAAGTTCGGTGGTCGTTCGCTCGACGAGCTCGGACCACCTCAGGGTCGTTTGGTCAACGCCAACGGCGACGTCGTGCCTCAACGGGGAACGCTGTTTCTTGAGTTGGAGTTCGAGGCTCACGCCGGAAACGCACCGGTGATGTTTGAGCCCGATCGCCAGGGAATGAAGCCGAGGGAACGTCTCGGTGGCGGTGCGGCCGGCATGTCGATTCACAAAGCCGAAGGGGTGTGGGCCCGAGATATGCAGGGATGGTCTGGAGTGCCCGGGCTCTACGCCGCCGGTGACGCGTTGGGCACGATGGCTAGCGGAGCCGTCTACGCAGCGATGGGGTTGTCGTCGGCAAACTGCGCCGTGACTGGGGCCCGAGCGGGAACGGCCGCCGCCGAGTACGCGGCGACCGTGAGCGACGTGGAGTTACCGGAGAGCGATCTGGGGCGTCTGCGTGAAGAAATACTGGCGCCGTCGTTGCGTACCGGTGGCTTCTCAGCCCGTTGGCTCATTTCCGTGCTCCAGAACTACATGATGCCGTATTACGTGCTGATGGTGAAGCATCACGATCGTTTGGCTGCGACGCTCACGATGGTCGAGTTCTTGCGGGACCATCTGCTGCCAAAGGCCTTCGCCAACGATCCGCACGAGCTGCAACTCGTGCATGAGCTGAACAACATGGTACTCAACGCCGAAATGCGCCTGCGGGCCGGTATGCATCGAACCGAGAGCCGTGGTTGTCACTATCGCGAGGACTATCCATACCGCGATGACGAATGGCTGGCCTGGGTGTTAATCCAGGAGAAGGGCGGCCAGATGGCGTTAGAGACAGAATCGGTCCCCCACGAGTGGCGCCCCGATCCGTCGATACCGTACACAGATCGTTATGAATGGCGAATTCCGGGCGAAGCCGAACACCTTGGACTCGAACAGAAGGAGGACGGGAATGCCTCGCAGACCACCGCCGGTTGACGCTGTCAAGCCGCCTCACAGCGTTGTTGAGATCGATTACGACGAATGCACGAATTGTGGAATCTGCATTAAGTCGTGCCCGGTTGATGTCCTGCGGATCAGTCCGGAGACGAAATGGCTTGAAGCCACGTATTGGGAAGATTGCATGCTTTGCCGGTTGTGCGAGATGGATTGTCCCGAAGAAGGCGCCATCATTATCGCTCCAAACAAACCCCTGCGGCACGTTCTCAGCTGGGGTTGATCGGGTCTCGGTTCGGCGGCGCGCAAGTGTTGCCACCGAACACCTGTTGGTGCCGTCGATGTCTCCTTGGATTTTGGTGGCCGTGTCGTAGGTTGTTTGCAGTCGATCGATTATGGCGGTCGTTGTTGTTGTTGGTATGGGGAATGGAAATGTCACTTGCCGATCTACCGCAGGTGTCGTACCATTAGATGAGACAGTGTGTGCTACGGAGTGGACACCAACAGGGGGAGAGGCGCATGGGACAGGCCACCGGCGTGTGTAAGTTGATCGCATTGTTTTTTGGGTTGGTGATGGTTGCTGCTGCCTGCGGTGGCGATGACGCAACCGAAGACAGCTCATCGACCGACACAGAGGAAACAACGGCTGTCGAAGAGTCGGACTCAGACAGCGATGAAGGTGCCGAAGACGCCGACAGCGATGGCACCGAAGAAGGGACCGACGAAGGCACAGAAGAACAGGCAAGCCCGAATGGAGTATTTCGCTTTTCGGCCGAACTAGCGCCTCCGGGCTGGGATCCTCACCTCGACGGTCGCAACGCCGTCATGACCTACTATCAAGCTGTCTACGACGGGCTGGTGAACACCGCGCCGGATGGCTCGATCGTTGAGGGCTTGGCCACGGAGTGGGAGATTTCCGCAACCGAAGCTCGGTTCACGCTCCGGGAGGGAGTCACCTTCCACGACGGCACACCGTTCGATGCTGAGGCAGTGAAATACAACGTCGAGAAAGTGCAGTCCAACCCTGGGATCAATGCTCTGGTTCTCGGCACTATCGATGAGGTCGTCGTTGAGTCTCCAACCGAAGTAACCTTCGCATTGTCACAGCCCGATCCCGACCTCCTCACCAACCTTGGACTCATGCCTGGCCTTATGTTGAGCCCCAACGTGGCCCCCGAAGACGTGGCGGCGGGAACACCGGCCGGTACCGGACCGTACATGCTTGAAAGCAACACCGAGGACCGCGTCGTGCTCACACCGAATCCGGACTTCTGGGATCCGAGTCAGCAAGGCCTAGAAGGTATCGAATACATCACGCTCCCCGACGATTCCGCTCGGATAAACGCCCTCACGACGGGCGAAGCCGATGCAGTAACGTTGCGTGCCGGACAGGTCGCGGCAGCCGAGGATGCCGGGTTCGCCATTGCGGAGACCCTGGCCAACGTGATGGTGTTCGTCGTCAGCGACGTTGGCGGTGAGACGCTGCCAGAACTTGGTGACGAGAGGGTGCGTCAAGCCTTAGCCCATGCCATCGATCGCGATGTGTGGACCGAAGCGGTAAACCAGGGTAGGGGAGCTCCAGCCGATCAGCTGTTTGCCTCCGATTCCCCCTTCTATGTCGATGACTTTGAGGGCTTCGAGTACGATCCAGAACGATCCAAAGAGCTCCTAGAAGAGGCCGGCGTCACCGATTTGGTGATCCCGACCGCTGCGTGGGGACCGTTTAGCGTCGGAGCGCAGGTGCTCCAACAGTTCTTCGCCGATATCGGAGTCACCTTGGAGATCAGCGAAACCGCACCGGGAGGTGACGTCGCTGCCATCCAGTCATTCGAGTCGCTCGTCGGTCAGGCGCCGACGCCCGACGCCCACCCCGACCAGGTGTACGGCCGGTACTTCGCCCCGACGGCGCCGGCCAACCCCTCAGGGGCCACCATCGATGGTCTTGATGACGCCCGCGATGCGGCAGCTGCAGCTACCGACGAAGCGGCGTCCGCCGAGGGCTATCATGAGATGCTCGATCTGGCCTATGGGGGTGCATGGATCGTGCCGATCCATACCAATCCTTCGATCGTTGCGTACGACGCTGAAAGCTATCCCAGTCTGGAAGGACTCGAACGTCGTGTCCTCGGAGTCAACCTGCGTGAACTGACGCTGGCTGACTGATGGGTAGGACCGTTGCCTACCGTTTGGTGGCGGCCCTCCCTCTCCTTGTCCTCGTGTCGATCCTGGCATTTGCCCTTGTGCATCTCATGCCAGGATCGGCATCGGAGACGATCCTGGGAGATGGCGCGAACCCCGAAGCGGTCGCAGAACTCGACCGTGCGCTCGGGCTCGACAAGCCGTTGGTCACGCAGTACTTCACGTGGGCCGGCAACGCGCTGTCCGGCGACTTCGGAACTTCGCCCCTAACCGGGCGTTCGGTCACCGACACCTTGACTGAACGGATTCCCGTGACTCTGTCGGTTGCAATCGCAGGGCTGACGGTGGCAGTACTGCTCGGCATTCCGACCGGCATCTGGGCTGCCCTTCGGTACGGACGGTGGATGGATCGGATGCTGTCGCTCGTCACCGCTACCGGCCTGGCTGTACCCAACTTCTGGATCGGCATTCTGCTGGCCTATTGGGTAGGAGTCCGTACCAAGTGGCTTCCGGCGGTTGGGTATACACCGTTTGCCGAGGACCCGGTCGAATGGGTAAAGAGCCTGATTCTCCCCGGGATCGCCCTGGGCATCGGATCAGCAGCCGTTATCGCTCGCCAGATGCGAGGGGGTTTGCTGGAGGTGCTCGACCGCCCCTACATCCGCACCGCGAGATCCAAAGGAATGTCGTTCCGGCGAGTTGTGGTGGTCCACGCACTGAAGAATGCGTTCACTCCGGTCGCAACGGTTTTGGGTTTCCAGGTCTCGGTGATGTTGGGTGGTGCCGTCGTTGTCGAACAAGTCTTCGGTATCCCTGGGATCGGAGGCCAACTGATTCGGGCCGTGATCGAGCAAGATATTCCAGTGATCCAGGGTGTCGTCATGTTTACCGCGGTCGTCGTCATCGTGGTGAACATCGTGATCGACTTGTCCTACGCCGCATTCGACCCGAGGGTACGTGTGCAATGACCCGACGTTCGGTCATTCGTCGTCTGGTGAGGCACCCATCCGGACTGATTCCTGCGTCATGGCTGACGCTCCTGGTGTTCGCCGCCGTGTTCGGCGATTGGATAACCCCGTACGATCCGAACGAGGCCGATTTCCTTGCCCTGTTCGAGGGGCCGAGTTTCCGTCATCCGTTTGGAACCGACGAACTCGGCCGTGACACGCTCTCCCGTCTTATCGACGCGACGAGCGTTGCGTTGCTGGCCGGCGTTCAGGCGGTCGGTATCGGGTTGGCTCTCGGCGTCCCGATCGGCCTTGCCGTCGGGTACCTCGGCGGCTGGTGGGACCGGATCGCCATGCGCATCGTCGACGCGATCTTCTCGCTTCCCGGTTTGATCCTGGCGTTCGCCATCGTGGCCGTGCTTGGCCCAGGCATTACGAATGCGATGTTCGCCGTTGGCTTCTTGTTCTCCCTACGGTTTATTCGCCTGACAAGAGGCTCGGTGTTGTCGACCCGCGAAGAGCCGTTCATCGAGGCGGCTCGCCTTAGTGGAGCGCCGACTATCCGCGTACTTCGCAGCTATCTCCTGCCCAACATCGCCGGGCCGTTGATTATCCAGGTCAGTATCTCGTTTGCCGCTGTCCTCCTTATCGAGGCTGGCCTCAGCTTTCTCGGGCTTGGTGTACAACCACCGAATGCCACGTGGGGCACCATGTTGCGAGAAGCTCGTCTCAACCAATCCCAGAGTGGGTGGCTGCCTTGGCCGCCGGGGCTGGCCATAACCCTGACGGTCCTAGCGTTCAACACGCTCGGCGACCGGCTGCGGGATGTTCTGGCCGAGGATCCTGCGTCGTCGCCCCCCGTCGTTCCGCCGGCTGAGTTTGCCCCTGTGCGTCCGGCGGCTTCAGTCGATTCGGACACGACGGGCGTTTCAGGCGAGGCGTTCGAGGCGGTCTACTCGCTATCCGACGCGCTCCTCCAGGTTCGGCATCTCGACATCGAGGTACCGACAGCGGTCGGGCCTGCTCTCGCGGTACGAGATCTTTCTTTCGACGTGTCGGCTGGTGACGTGGTGGCATTGGTCGGTGAGAGCGGCTCGGGTAAGACGTTGTCAGCCACCGCAATCGCCGGGTTGTTGCCACGACAGGTCAACATTGTCGGTCGCTCGAGCATCCTGTTCAAGGGCGACGAACTCGTGGGGAGCACCGACGACGAGTTACGATCGATTCGAGGTGCTCATCTGTCGATGATCTTTCAGGATCCGATGTCGTCGCTCAACCCGTCACTCACCATCGGATACCAACTGGCTGAACCGCTTCGTAGCCACCTCGGAATGAACAAGGCACAGGCTCGCGACCACGCCGCCGAGCTACTGAGCCGAGTAGGGATCCCCAACCCCCGAAACCGCCTCGCCGACTACCCCCATCAGTTTTCCGGCGGCATGGCCCAGCGTGTCATGATTTCGATCGCTCTGGCGGCCGAACCCGATCTTCTGATCGCCGACGAGCCGACCACCGCGCTCGACGTCACCACGCAAAAGCAAGTACTCGAGTTGTTGGTGCAAGCGTCCGAGGAGTCGGGGATGGCGATGCTATTCATCACCCACGACCTCGGCGTGGTGGCAGAGATCGCCGATCGGGCCGTCGTGATGTACGCCGGCCAGGCGATCGAGACAGGCGAAGTGTTTGAGACCTTCGCCAACCCGCGACACCCATACACCCGAGCGCTGCTCGGAAGCGTCCCGCTGGTCGACAAGGCTCAGAAGAAGCTCGTCACGATCCCTGGCCGGGTGGCGAGTCCCAGCGACAACTCTCCCGGGTGTCGATTCGTCGACCGCTGTTCGGTGTCGGTCGCCCGGTGCAGTGAAGCACCGCCGCCGCTGCTCTCGCTGCCAAGCGCTGGTCGGATAGTGCGTTGTATCAACCCCAACGGGAGTCCCGATGGGAGTCCTACCGTGAGCTCGTCTTGACCACCGCCAGCGAGGCGCTGCTCTTCGTAGACGACGTGACGGTCGAGTTTCACCGAGGGCATTTTGCTCGACGCCGTCCGGTGGTTCGGGCCGTCTCTGCGGCCACGATCGAGATCGGCAAGGGTCAGGCGTTCGGGCTTGTCGGCGAATCGGGTTCGGGAAAGACGACGCTTGGACGGTGTGTGCTCGGCCAGCAGAAACCGACTCATGGCTCGATATCGATCTCGGGGAAAGAACTCTCGACGTTGAAGGCCCGCGACTTTCGCGCAACGGTCCAGGCGGTGTTCCAGAACCCGATCGCCTCACTCAATCCGGCCATGTCCGTGGGCGAGATCATCGCTGAGCCGCTCCGCCGCCTCAACGGCATGAAAGATCGGGTCGAGATGCGGCAACGCTCGGAGGAACTGCTCGATCAGGTGCAACTGCCGAGCAGAATCCTGGATCGCCGTCCGGCGTCGTTGTCGGGCGGCATGGCCCAGCGTGTCTCGATTGCCCGCGCCTTGGCCCCCCATCCGAGCTTGATCGTGCTCGACGAGGCGGTCAGCGCACTGGACGTTGCAACGCAGGCGCAGGTGATCAATCTGCTCGCCGATCTTCGAGACGATACGGGCGTGTCCTATCTGTTTATCGCCCACGATCTGGCCGTGGTTCGGCATCTCTGTGATGAGGTCGCGGTGATGAAGCTGGGGGAGATCGTCGAGCACGGCAACAGCGAAACGATCTGTGGATCTCCGAAGCACCGGTACACCCAGGCGCTACTCCAGGCGGTTCCGGTTCCCGATCCCACGGTTCGGCGATTACGCCACCGACACACCACATCCACTGCGGTTGAGACGTAACCCTTCTCGATACGACCCTACTGAATGGAGCCCCTTCGTTGACCGGCACGACGAACGACCGCCAACCGAACGTTTTGTTCATCATCTGTGATCAGCTCCGCGCTGATCATCTCGGCTTCGCCGGCAATCGAGTGGTTCGCACCCCCCACATCGATTCGATCGCCGCTGGCGGCACCGTGTTCGAGCGGGCGTACGTCGCCAACCCGGTATGCATGCCGAACCGGTCGACGATTATGACGGGGCGCATGCCGTCAGCTCACGGCGTCATCTTCAACGATCGGTCGCTCGATCCGAGCGCCAACACCTTCGTCGCTCAGCTTCGAAGGTCCGGTTATCGGACAGCGCTGATCGGTAAGTCTCATCTTCAGCATGGGATGAGCCGGGAGGCGGTGCGGATGAGTGGTCTTGACCCAGGGTTGTTCAGCCCGCACCCGCCAGCGTGGGATTCGATTGAACACCAAGAGCGTTACGAAGCCGGCGAGCACGTCGATCCCGACGACTTCTACGGATTCGACCACATCGAGCTGACGATCGGGCATGGGGCGTGGAGCGGCGGGCACCACTACCAGTGGGCCCGTGACAAGGGTGTGTCGCACGAGTTGCTCCGATGCGGCCTCGACCCGGCTTTTGACCTGCCTCGGCGCTCCGATGAGTGGTGGCAGATATATCCAGCGCCGTTTCCTAACGAGGCGTACTCCACGACCTTTGTCACCGAACGCACGGTTGCCTTTATCGAGGAGGCATCGGCTGCTGAGCAACCGTGGATGGCATGGTGTTCCTATCCCGATCCACACCATCCGATCTCACCGCCCGCTCAATGGCTTGATCGTCACGACCCGAATGACATCGAGCTTCCGGCAACCTATGAAGACCCGGGGGAGCACTGGCCTGCGCATCTGACCGCCATCCGGAGCCAGCCGCTCGACCCGGCGGCGCCGTTCGTCAGATCCTTTGGGCCTACTCCAGGCCAGGTCAGGGCAGCGATCGCCGGTACCTTTGGGATGATTGAGGCCATAGATCATGGGGTCGGACAGCTGGTCGAGTCGCTCGACCGTCTCGGCATCGGGGACGACACCGTCATCGTGTTCACCAGCGATCATGGCGACATGATGGGAGACCACGGCCTGATACTGAAGGGCGCCATGCACTTCCAGGGCTGCCTCCGGGTACCGGTGGTGATCAATGCCCCCGGGGCAGCTCCCAACCGGACCGAGTCACTGGCATCGAGCATCGACCTGCCGCACACCGTGCTGGACTTGTGTGGTGTCTCGGCGTTCCAAGGGATGCAGGGGTACAGCTTGGCCCCCATCCTGGCCGACCCTTCAGTGACGGTACGGGACCACGTGTTGATCGAGGACGACTTTGGCGAGAAATCCGGTGCAATCGGGATGCCTGCGAGTACCAGGACCCTGATCGGTGGCCAGCACCGGCTGACCAAGGACAGCAATGGCTACACCGGTCTCTACGATCTGGCCGCCGACCCCGACGAGTTGACGAATTTGTATGGCGTCGACACCGCTGAGGGGGCCAAGGGGGAGATGCTGAACGCCATGGTCGATGCCATGATTACCGCTGATGACCGGACCAGGATGGAACCGGTCACTATCGACCTACCGCCTGCCGGGTCGACTCAGACCTGAATCTCGTAGTAGAGGTTGGCCGGATCGTCTAAATCGTGGGTCACGAATCGTGAGAATCCTGCCGCCTCGGTCAGGGTCCGGGCGGCCGAGGCGTGCAGCCCGAGAGTACCAAGCCCGTCGCCATCGGGATCCGACAATGAGGACTGCAAGCACGACGTGATCGAGAACCCGTAGAACATCGCCAGCAGCGGGTTTCGCCTGTCGCTCACGAAATCACCGGTCGATCGAATATCTTTCAGCAGCCAGGTACCGTCGTCGGCGATCGCTTGTCGAATGGCGGCGGCGGTACGGCCGGGAAACGGCATGTCGTGCATGCAGTCAAAGGTGATAATGAGGTCCACGTCGTTGCTCGCCGGCAGATCCTCACCACCAGCGACAACCCAGTCGATGTTGCCAAGGCCGATCTCATCAGCGCGTTGGCGTGCCAGATCGATGGCGGCAGGGCTCGGGTCGTAGCCGACGAACCGGCTGTTAGGAAATGCCTCAGCCAGAGTCGTGAGCACGATTCCTCCGCCGCAACCGACATCCACAACCGATGCTCCGGTCTCTAGTTTGGGAAGCACGCCGCTCATCGCTGGGAGCACGACGGGGATCAACGCCAATCGTGACCAAGGTGCGATCATCCGAGCAAGGCCGGCGGCGGCGCTCGGACCTTGTTCTTCGTAGGTGACGCCAATGCCGGTCCGGAACGATTGCTCGATCTTGTCGAGCACCGCTCGGTCGATGCCACCGAGGAATGCTCCGGCGGCGAAGTCGAGCGAGTGGTCTTCGTCGACCAGGACGGCCGCTTGAACGTCGGTGAGTTCAAAACGCCCATCACCATGCCGATCGATAAGGCCGGCGGCCGCTTGGCCGAGTAGCCATTCGCGGACAAACCTCTCGTTCAATTCGCCTTTGTCGGCAACCTCTTTCGATTCCATGGCGCCGGACCCAGCCAAGGCTTCGTACAGGCCGAGCCGGTCACCGAGGTAAATCATGAGTGAGACCTGCTCGCCCATCTTGTAGGTCCAGACCTTGAAGCTGAGCCTCTTTACGGCATCGCGGTTGAGCTCTCTCATGTCCCTACAGACTCTACTATGTCAAGGTAAGGTCAGTGTGACCGGTGATCAACCGTAGTAGCTCAAGCCATATTTGGGTGAGAGACTTGTGGTATAAACACCCCGAAGATCGCGACAAGCGAGTGAAATTTGGCCCCAAAAGCACCAAAGCCGGAGTGCCATTCTGATAACAACGAGTCGTGGTCGAGTCGACTAGTGTCCGCCGACCGAGCGCTGCACACGTTAACCACCGGGTCAGGCGAGCGAGCATGGCTAGACCCCGATACCGGTACCAACCACTTTGGAGTTAACCCACTCAAGTCCGACGGCGTCTTTGATCGTGGAAGCTGCACGGTGGGGATACTCGACGACCGCGGCCGCGATGTGGCGTCCCGATTTCTGAACGATGTCGGTCTCCAGATGCCGGGACAAGGTGGGTGTTTGATTGAGCCCAAGATGCGTGGTGGCTTTGCTTCGGCGGTAACCTCGCATGCCCGCAGACTCTCGGCCGTACTTGGGGTCGATGGCATTGCCGATGTGTTCTTTGGTCCCTCCGGTAGCGACCTGACCTACTGGCCGTTGCTGTTCGCCGATTCGCTTTGGCCCGGGTGCCCGCCAGCGGTCCACGCGACATGCTGGGAAGAGATAGGCACCGGTTCACGACTGGCGGCACAGGCCCGGTTCCATTCGGCCGTCAACCAGTTCGATCGACCGATACCCAAGGGGGAGCGCATTGGGATAGCGGCCGACGTTGAGGTCAATCCGGTGGCGGCACGCGACTCGGCCGGGGAGGTGATCGATGCCGCCGAAGCCATCGGCTCAGCGATCGCTTGTCGTCGGAACGGTCAGCCGCTGATCGTCTATCTCACGCTCGGCTCCAAGACTGGGTTACTCGATGATGTACACGCTGTCGTTTCAGCGGCTGCTCCATCCGACGAGGTTCTCTGGGTGGTCGACGCCTGCCAGATGCGGGCGGATCCGGCGGCGATCGCTCCGCTGGTTGAGATGGGTGTCATGGTCATGATCACCGGAAGCAAGTTCTTCCAGGCGCCGCCGTTCTGTGGGGCGTTGATTGTGCCGACGCAGCTCACCGGTCGGCTCGCCTATTCCGTACCTACCTCGGCCATGCCAGCAGCGTCGATATTCTCCCGCTATGACGCGGCTCGGAGCGTTCCCCGTCTCCGCGATCGCTTGCCAAACCTCATCAATGTCGGCTTGCATGCTCGATGGGCGGTAGCCCTCGACGCTATGGAACGGCACCGGTCGTTGGACCCTGCACGCTGTGAGGCGGTTGTCGCCCGCTGGCGTCGGACGATTGATGAGGCGACAGCCTCGATCGAAGGTTTGGGTCTCGCCCCGCAGCCGGATCGCAGCGTCCGGTCAATCGTTTCGTTGCAAGTCGACGGCGCCAATCGAGAAGTGTTGGATCTCAGCGCGCTTCAATCTCTCCATGCGCAGCTGGTCGGAGTTCGCCATGGCGGCTTCGATGGATTCGATCGAGTCTCGCTCGGCCGACCGGTCGGTGGACCCGATCACGCCTTCCTCCGATTGGCCATCGGCGCACATGATGTGCATCGATTCGTCACCGGCGGCGGATTCGAGAGCGGCAACGATCTGAGGCTTCTCGAAATCGTCGCGGCCGCTGGCCGACAGATCTGACAAAACCCGGTTGGGTCTGGGTACTAACAGTTCAAATCAAAAACAAAAGAATTGTGTGGGTAAGTTCCTCGAATTGCGGGAAAATGCCCGGAAGTGTGACCTCTTTGGGTGGACAGCCTGACCAAACCGTTCTACCGTTGCTGATGCGGGCACAAACCAAGGCTTTCCTGGAAGGCTTCTTTGGTGCGGTTTCGAGTTTCTCCCAATATAGGAGCGCCGACTGTGTCAATAGTCTCACCTGGCCAACAAAACTACTACCGGATGGAGCTAAAGAGTGTCTTCGGGTTTCTCGGAAAACGAGAATAATGACGGTGTGGATGACCGCCAATATCAGGTTGTTCGTAACGACGAAGATCAATACTCCATATGGCTCGTTGAGCTCGAAATTCCCGATGGCTGGGAGATAGTGGGGGACGCTGGTTCCCGAAGCGACTGTCTGCAGTGGATCGAGGAGCATTGGACCGACATGAGACCCAAGTCGCTTCGCCAAGCGCTCGATGACGGGTCCGGAGACCGCAAGCTCGATTCCTTGGCATCCTGAGCGTCCTTGACGCCGATGCCCAAGAGGGTCATGCAACACGTCGCTGCTGTCCGGCCATATCCGGGGGTGCCTGGTCCGGCGTTTCCGACTTGTCGACGGCATAGCTGATGTCCGAGCGTGATGGCCAAATAGCCATCGTCGGTGCCGCAGGACGCTTCCCTGGCGCGCCCTCGCTGGCGGAGTTCTGGTCCAACCTGCGCGGTGGAGTCGAGACGATTGCCCAGCTGAGTGACGACGAGTTGCGTCAGGCCGGTGTGCCAGAGGCAACGTTGAGGAACGAGAATTACGTCAAGGTCGGCGCCCGTTTGGAAGGACTCGACCAGTTCGACGCTGGGTTTTTCGGATATCCAAGCCGCGAGGCGGAGATCATGGACCCTCAGCACCGGGTGTTTCTGGAGGTGGTGTGGGAGGCGTTAGAAGACGCGGCCGTCGTTCCCGACTCGGTTGACGCACGGGTGGGAGTATTCGGCGGAGCCAGCACGACGGCCTACCTTCCAAACATTTTTAGCAACCTCGACGAGGGGCGTAGGATTCGCGAAGCTAATGTCGGCATCGGCCTGGAGCTTGGCTTTCTGGCCACCCGAGTCTCGTACAAGCTCAACCTCACCGGACCGAGCTTCCCGGTTCATACGGCATGTTCAACCTCGTTGGTCGCCGTTCACCTAGCCTGCCAGAGCCTGCTCTCATACGAGTGCGACGTCGCTATCGCTGGTGCCTCGGCCTTCAAGGTGCCTCCCGGCGTCGGCTATTTGTACCAACAAGATGGAATCCTCAGCGCCGACGGCCACTGCCGACCATTCGATCGTTCCACTTCGGGCACGGTGTTCGGCAACGGAGTCGGCGCCGTCATTCTCAAGCGTGCCGACGATGCCATCGTCGCCGGCGACCCGATCCGCGGCCTGATCATCGGGTCGGCGGTAAACAACGACGGTGCTCAAAAGGCCAGCTTCACCGCCCCGAGTATTCAAGGCCAGGCCTCGGTCGTCCTCGACGCCCTGTCGGCGGCCGACCTTGATGCCCGGTCGGTTGGATTTATCGAGGCTCACGGCAGCGGCACCCAGATCGGCGATTCGATCGAAGTTCAAGCCCTGAGTCGGGCGTTCCGGCCCTATGGCGACGATGTAGGGTTCTGCCGCTTGGGTTCGGTGAAATCAAACGTCGGTCACCTCGACGCCGCGGCGGGTATGGCTGGGCTACTGAAAGTACTCCTGTCGCTTCAGCACGGCGAGATCCCGCCCACTCTCCACTATCGGGACCCCAACGTCGACATCGATTTTGACACGACGCCGTTCCGCGTAAACAACGAGCTTGAGCGGTGGCCGGCCAGCGATATGCCGCGCCGGGCCGGCGTCAGCTCGTTTGGCTTTGGGGGGACCAACGCTCACGTGATCATCGAGGAGGCGCCAACCTCGAACACGCCGCCGTGTAACGACGCGGTCAGGCCGTTGCCGATCGTTGTCTCGGCCCGCACCCCAAGCGGTTTGGATACCGCAACCGATCGATGGGTCGATCACCTCGAAGCGGTTGACGACGGTCAGCCGTTGGCCGATTTGGTCGCCACCGCCGCTACCGGGCGGAAGGCATTCGAGTACGGCCGGATCGTCGTGGCTTCCACTCCGTCGATGGCTGCAGACCGGCTAGCTCGTCGCGACCCGACGTTGGTACTTACCGGCCGACGTCCAGCGTCTGGCTCATCGGTAGCGATGCTATTCGCTGGTCGGGGATCGCTACGCCCGGGGTCGGTCGACGGCCTCTACGGCGATGATGCTGCATTCCACCAGGCCCTCGACGAGTGCGCGGCACTGTTTCGTCAGCACAACGGCCGCGACCTACGGCTCGACATCCTTGGACCGGACCGCAACGACACCACCAACGACCACTCGGCGAGGCCGACCGATCTCGACCACGCAGCCGCCTTCGCCCTCGAGTTCGCCCTGGTCGAGATGTGGCGACAGCGGGGGGTCGAGGCCGGATTCCTGATGGGCCATGGTCTTGGAGAGTTGCTGGCGGCCAGTGTGGCCGGCGTATTCGACCTGAGCGATGTGGTGGCCGTGGTGGCCCGACGGGAAGAGCTGATACAGGCGACAGCACCCGGAGCTATGGCTCGACTCGGCATCGCGACAACCGACGCCGCTGACCTTCTGCCCCCATCGATCTCGGTGGCCGTCGACGAAGGAGCGACTAGCTGCGTGATCTCGGGGCCGGTAGCCGACGTCGAAACCTTGATCGAGGATCTATCGACGACGGGTCGTTCGATCTCCGTCGAGCGGCTGGCGACCAACCGAAGTCTGCACAGCTCCCTTCTGGACCCGGTGCTGGCCCAATTTGAATCCGCGGTAGCCCAATGCGAGCTTCGGCCGCCGAAGTTGCCCATCGTCTCCACCGTGACCGGCACGTGGATGAGCGCCGATGAGGCTACCAGCCCGACCTTCTGGTCCCGCCACCTGCGAGCTCCGGTACAGCTGGCAGACGGCTTGCGATGTCTAACTTCGGACACCGAGGCAACGGTGCTGGAGATCGGGTCCGGTCACGGCCTGCCCGTTTCGTGCCGACGGTCGCTGCAGGACCCTCAGCGCATCGTGAGCACCCTGCCCGACGTCGCCGAGACGGCCACCGATCACGAACGTGTGGCCCGGGCCATCGGCCAGCTGTGGTTGTCGGGAGTCGCTCTCGACTGGTCGAACATCCTGCCAGACCAACGACGGCCGGTCCCGGCTCCCACGTACCCATTCGAGCGAAGCCGCTACTGGATCGACCCACAGAGGCCGGCCACCGCGGCCGTCGGTGCAAAACAGCACCCGAACCCGCTGCTCGATGCCGAGTTGGTGACCACCGTCGACCGGGCGGTGTTCGGCACCACGATGTCGCTCGACACCAGCTGGATCCTCCGCGAACATCGCATGGCTGACGAGGCGTTGCTGCCGGGGACGGCGTTGATCGAGATGGCCCGAGCGGCGGGGGAGGCATACGCTTCCCGCTCGGTTACCGAACTGGCTGACGTAACCTTTTCCATCCCCATGCTGGTCCGTGACGGCGAACGGCGGACGGTTCACACGACGGTTCGGGACAGCGCCGATGGTCGGCTCGACTTCTCGATCGCCAGTCGAACCGATGGACCGGAGAGCGGCGACTGGATTGAGCATGCAACCGGTTCGTTGGGATTCGATCGGCCGGTCAAACCGGCGCCTATCGATCTTGGTGAAGAGCAGGTCCGTTGCAACCGGGCCGAGCTCGACGCCGGTCGGCTCCAAGCCGAGCACGAGGTGATGGACTTCGGGGGACGTTGGACCGGCAGTCTGCGGCGGATTCATATCGGTCCCAAGCGAGCCCTTGGCCGGGTCGAGCTTCCCACCGAATATCTCGACGACCTCGACACGTTTGCCCTTCACCCGGCGATCCTCGATGTGGTCACCGGGTTCGGGGAATTCGCCGTCCTCGACGAGGACACCGATCGAGCTGCCCTCGAGGATGCCGACGACTTCTTCCTCCCTCTGGCCTACGAGCGAATCGTCGTGCATCATCCGTTGCCGGCGCGCAGTTGGAGTGTTATGTCTCCTCACGGGTCCGCCTCGTTCGGGCCCGAGCTACGGAAGCTCGACGTACTCGTCGTCGACGACGCAGGCGAGCCGGTGCTTGAGATCAGCGGATTCACCGCCAAGCGGGTTCACAACCCGTCGAGGTTGGTCAACGAGCTGGCTTCCGACGAGGTGATCCATTCGCTCCAGTGGCGGAACTGCGGTTCGCTCGCGTCGGTTCGGTTGCCCCCCGCTGAGGTGTTGGTACTCGGATCTGGCGTCGACGTCGGGCCGGTGGAGGCTGAGTTCCGGTCCCGGGGTTGGCAGGTGACCACGAGCATCCTCGGACCGAAACCGGTCACCGAAGTGGGGTTGGCCACAGTACTCGACTCGCTCGGCACCGTGCCGCCGGTAGTCGTCTATCTCGATCCCAGCCGATGCCGATCGGACGACACGGTCGATGCGGTGAGCCGCGATCTGGCGACCGGTGCCGCCGGTGTATTCTTCCTGGCAAAAGCCATGGCGGCTCGCCCACCCGACGACATCCGCTTGGTGGTTGTCACCCCGTCGGCGGCCGCTACCAAAAAGGGTGAACGGGTCCGACCGGCCGCCGCCGCCGTACTCGGTGTCGCCAAGGCGATAGGCCACGAACTCGACCATGTCACCGTCGGTCTCATCGATCGAGGCGAAGCCATCGATGCCGCCCGGGTTGTCGATGAGGCGTTGGCAACCGACGGACTGCCGTGGGTGGCGCTCCGGGGTGAACAGCGGCTGGCTCCAGAACTGACCCCTCGAGCTGCCTCCACCGACGAGCCCGAACACTCTTCTTTTGAACACACTCCTTATGCCAACACTACGGTTGAACACACTGCGGGTGATCGGTCGGACACCGCTGAGACTAGGGCACCGTCGGCCCGTCGGGTCTATCTCATTACTGGGGGTAGCGGAGGTCTTGGACAGGCGGTCGCTCGTTGGGTGACCACCACTCACCCGACGGCGGCCATAGTGTTGCTCGGCCGCCGACCGGTCCCCGAACCGGTCGCAAAGGGTGCCGTCTCTGACCTACGGGCGGTCATCGCCGAGCTGAAAGAAGCCGGCAACGAGGTGCGCTACCTTCAGGCCGATGTAACCGACCTCGAAGCGATGGCCGCGACGGTGGCCACCGTTCGGGCCGAGGTCGGGCGGGTGACCGACGTGGTCCACGCCGCCGGAGTGGCCGGCGATGGCTTCATCTTTCGAAAAGACCATGTGGACTTCGACACGACGATGTCGCCAAAGACCGTTGGCACATTGGTGCTCGACACGACGATGGCCGACGACCCACCCGACCGAACGATCCTGTTCAGCTCGACGGTCGCCCTGTGGAGCACCGTCGGACAGAGCGACTACACCGCGGCCAACATGTTCCTTGACGCCTACGCTGCCGATCGAACCGCTCGTGGTCTTTCCACCTTGTCGATCAATTGGACAGATTGGCTCGGCACGGGGATGGCCGACACCTTCGGGGTAGCCGCCGATCAGGGCTTCTTCCGGTCTATCTCGGTGGCCGATGCCACCCGGCAGCTCGATGTGGTCATGGATCAACCCGGGCCTCAGCTGATCGTCGGTCGCCTCAACACCGCTCGTCTCCGCTCCATCGATCGCTCCATGCTGGACGCTTTCGTCGAGACGTCGATGATCCGGCTACCCGAGTCGCTGGTTCGAGGACTCAGACGTCAAGCTCAAACCGAGACCACAGATCAGCAAGCGGCCGATCCATCGACTCCCTTGGTCGAGGTCGACCTCACCGGCGGCGACGGCGAGTACACCGACCTCGAACGTCGGCTGGCCGCAGCCTGGGCCGCTGAACTAGGCCTAGACGAACTCGATGTAACAGCCACCCTGTTCGATGTCGGGGGCGACTCCCTCATCGCACTGCGGATCGCCAATGGCATCAGAGCCGCCACCGGCCGAGAGCTGACCATGGCCGACATGTTCCAGCACTTAACGGTAGAGGGGTTGGCCCGCCACCTCGAATCGTCGGGCGAGGTACACCTCGGCGACGCCGACCCAGCCGACGGGTCACCGTCATCGGCCGACCAGCGTCGACTCCCGCTAACCGGAGGCCAGGTTGCCCTCTGGCAGCTGCAACACGTCGAGGGAGGTGGGAATCTGAACCTTCCAGCGTGGGACATGATCGACCAACGCATCGACGCTGCCGCGCTTCAAAAAGCCGTCGATGCCATCGTGGCCCGACACGATGCCCTTCGCATCTGCTTCGGGGAGGACCGGGGCGGTGTCTGGCAACAGATTCTGCCCGACCACCGATGTCGAGTCGCCGTTCACGACGTGGAAGCCGCAGACCCCGAACGCACCGCACGGGAGATGATCGAGCGGGAAGCGCAGGTCGAGCTCGATCTTGCCTCACCGACGCTGCGGGTACACCTGTATCGGCTTGGTTCCGACCGCTCATGCGTGCTGGTGAACCTCCATCACCTGGTGGCCGACGGCCTCAGCATGGCCATTGTTCATCAGGAACTCATGGCCGCCTACCAGGCGCTGAGTAACGGCGCGATTCCGCCTCTTGACCCGTTGGCGGTTGGCTTCGCCGATGCTGTTCGGGCTGAGCACCGATGGCTCAACAGCGACGACGCCGCGGGCAGCGAAGCGTTCTGGCAGGAACACCTGGGCGGCCCGTTGCCAGACGTCGGGTTGGCCGACATCGACCATCCCAGCGCTCCGGTTGTCGACTACCGAGAGTTCCGCCTCGGACCGGAACTGACCTCGATGGTGTCGGCTACCTGTCGGGATCTGGCCATTACCCCCAGCTCGTTCTACCTGTCGTCGCTCGTCGCCACCATCACCGCCGTAACCGCGGAGGACGACATGGTGATCGGTGTGGCTCACGCCGGACGGGAGCATCGCGACTTGGAGGGCGTCGTCGGGTTGCTAGTAAACCTCGTGGCCGTTCGAGTTACCTCGGCGGGCCATCGACAGATGGGCGCGCTGGCCCAAGCTGTCGCCAGCAGCGCGTTAGAGGCTTACGGACACGCAAAGTTGCCGTTCTCCCGGGTCGTCGAGGTGGTGAACCCGCCGCGGCGGGCCGGACGAAACCCCTTCTACCGAACCACTTTTCAGTTCACTCGATTTTTGCCGCCAGCGTTGCAGACACCCCAGACCGAACTCAGTTTGTTCGGTCGGCCCGATGGTGACGACACACTGTTTCGGGTCACCCATGACCCTCGGCTGGTGAGCCCAGCCCGAGCGGCAGCGGTAGCTGACGCCTTTCAGGCCGTCGTCGCGTCAGCCACCGGCAGCCATGACATCGACGTCGAGAGCGTGTTGGCCGCAGCCTCGGCAAGATCGACGGCACCGGTCGATCGGTCGCAACAACCGAGCAGTCTGCAGCGGGCCCTGGCCGCCCGGTTGGCTTCGGAGAGAACGGCGGCCGGTGACTAGCGCCTTTGGTTCCTATTGGACCCTCCTGGGTCGATATCTCCGACCACAACGAGGTCGGGTTGTCGTGTTGGCCCTCTTCCTCATCGTCTCGCTGGCCCTGCAGCTCTCGGGTCCTTACTTCCTGCGATCGTTCGTCGATATCGTCCGAGGTGACGCCGAGGGTTCGGCCACCGCGCAGGGGGTGTGGTTCATCAGCGTGATCGTGGTGAGCCAGCTTTTCTACGCGGTTGGGACCTACCTCACCGAGGACGTCGGTTGGACGGCCACCAACGCCCTGCGCTCTGATCTCACCCTCCACTGCCTCGGCCTCGACCTCGGCTTTCACGACGATCGATCGCCGGGGGAAATGGTCGAGCGTATCGATGGCGACGTCGCAGATATGGCCAACTTCTTCAGCCAGTTCGTGATCCAGATACTGGCAAACGGGCTACTCCTGGTCGGGGTCGTCGTGGTGCTCTTCACCGAGGATTGGCGGGTCGGGCTGATCCTTCTCACCTATGTGTTGGCGGCCTTGGTGCTCCTCATCCGTTTCCAAGGTTCGGCGGTGCCGGCTATGCAAGCGTCCCGGCAAGCCGTCGCCGAAGCATCCGGGTTTTGGGAAGAGGTACTTCGGGCACGGGAAGACCTCGTTCCCAATGGCGCTCGCCGATTCGTCGACGAACTTCATCAGCGGGCATTGGGTTTGCTTCTGGAACGAGGGCGGCGAGCCTCATTGTTTTTCCGGGCCTTTATCGGCAGCATCGCCGCCGTGTTTGTTCTCGGCACGGTGGTGTCGTTCTCGATCGGCGCATACCTCTTCTCGATCGGGGTCATCACGTTCGGCACGATCTTCATGATCCTCAGCCTCACCGGACTGGTTTCGGAGAACCTGCGTCGGATCACCGACCAGCTGGGCGATTTCCAGCGGGCGGCGGCCAGCATCGGTCGGGTACGCGAACTCGTGGAGACCACCTCGGCCATGTCAGATGGTCACCGTCAACTTGTGACCACGGGTCCGCCGGCCGTCTGCTTTGATGATGTCTCTTTCCAGTACCTGGCGGACACCGTCGTCCTCGATGGCGTTTCGTTCGATATGGAGCCGGGCACCGTTACCGCTGTCGTTGGCCGTACCGGAGGGGGCAAGTCGACCATCGCCAAACTGTTGTTTCGCTTCTACGATCCGACCTCCGGCTCGGTTCGATTCGATGGGAGCGACCTTCGAGAGTTCCGCCTCGAGGAGTTCAGGGCTGAGATCGGTTTCGTAACCCAGGACGTAGAGCTGCTCCACGGCTCTTTGCGTGACAACCTCACCATGTTCGACGCCACGATCGGCGACGACAAGCTCGAGACTGCCCTGGCCGAGCTTGGGCTTGAGCAGTGGTTGGCGTCCCAACCGGCCGGGCTTGAGACCGAAATCGAAGGGTCGGATCTATCGGCGGGAGAAGCCCAGCTCCTGGCCTTGGCCCGGGTGCTGGTGAGAGACCCGTCGGTGGTGATTCTCGACGAAGCCTCCTCCCGCCTCGATCCCATCACACAACGCACGATCGAACGAGCAGTCGACGCCCTCCTGCACGGGCGGACCGCGTTGTTGATCGCCCACCGGCTCGAGACGGTGGCGCGGGCAGACAAGGTAGTGGTGATCGAATCTGGCAGGGTGATCGAGTCGGGAACGTACGGTGAGCTCTCGACTCGGGCCGGCTCGGAGCTCGAACAGCTGCTCCAGCTCTCCCTGGCCGGTGACTCATGACGTCGTTTGTCGGGGCGCTCATCGCTCTTTTGGCCAGGCGGCCGGCGCTGTTCGCCACGTCTCTCGTTTTGCAAATCGGGCGTACCGCCATCCAGTTCGTCCCCGGGCTTCTCATTTGGCAGCTGTTCGACCGTCTCGACGAGGCGCAGACCCTCAGCTCGACGGTATGGCTATTGGTCGCCCTTCTGGTGGCGGCGGCGGCCGGGCGGCTCGTCATCCTGTTGACGGCAATCTGGTTCGAGGCGACCTGCAGCTTCTCTTCCAGTTCGCTCCTCCGGGCAAACGGGCTGAGCCATCTGCTGGGGCGACCGGCGGCCGAGCCTCTGCGATTGTCCCGAGGCGACGCGCTGAGCCGGCTGAGCGCCGACGCCGACCTGATCGGCCGCTTTCTCAGCTTCGCCCTTCTTACCGTCGGCGATATTGTCCTCATGGTTGGTGTCGTCGTGCTCCTGGCCTCGGTCAACTCCGTCGTCACGGTCGGTGTCTTCATTCCCATCGTTGCCGCCGCCGTTCTGGTCAATCAGTTCGGGAGCCGGCTCGAACGGTTCCGGGCGTCGAGCCGCCAGGCCGACGCCCGGGTTTCGGAGATACTGACCGAGTCGTTCTCATCGATCCAGGCCATACAGGTTGGGCAGGCCGAGACGAGGATCCGCCGTCGGCTGGAGGAGCTGAGTGCTGTCCGCCGGCGGACCGTGCTCAGGGAGAAGTTGTTCGACGAGGTGCTCATGTCGTCGTTGATGGACAACATCGCGCTTATCAGCGTGGGGAGCACGCTGGTGTTGGCTGCCGGTTCGTTGATCGACGGAACCATGAGCCTCGGCCAGTTGGCGCTGTTCATCTACTTCTTACCGGTCATCAGCGATTCATTGATCCATTACGGCTACGCCCTCACCGTGGCCCGGCAGTCCAACGTGGCGTGGCAGCGCCTCGGTGAACTGACCGATACCGACGACGACGCACTGCACCGGGCCCGCCCACTGGACCTCCGATCGAATCGGGAGATCCCGGTCGAGGCGGTGCCACCACTAGCCGAGCCGTTGGAGCAGGTGAGTATCAACGGCGCAACCGCGTTGTACCCCGGAACGAGCCATGGCGTTCACGAGGTATCTCTGACGATCGATGCCAACACCCTGACCGTGATAACCGGTCGGGTGGGAGCGGGAAAGAGCACGCTGCTGCGGGCCATGCTCGGGCTCCTTCCCTTGACCGCTGGCGAGATTCGATGGAACGGTCGAACGGTCGACGAACCCGGCGATTGGTTCCTCCCTCCCCGGTGTGCATACACACCGCAGGTGCCAACCCTGCTGAGCATTTCGTTGCGGGACAACATCCTGCTCGGTCTCGGACTCGACGACGACGCACTGCAACCGGTGCTGGCCCGGACCGCCCTCGACCACGACGTGGAACGACTCTCCGATCGCCTGGCGACCACGGTGGGACGTCGCGGGTCGCGATTGTCTGGAGGGCAGGTCCAGCGCGTCGCCGCGGCCCGGATGTTGGCTCGATCGCCGGGACTCCTCGTGGTCGACGACCTGTCCTCGGCGCTCGACAGTCGAACGGAGCGTCAGGTGTGGGACCGCCTGCTCGACGACGGAGCGACGTGCCTCGCCGTGTCACACCGTCGGGCCGCTCTTGAACGAGCCGACCAGGTCGCGGTGCTGGCCGAAGGACGAGTGGTCTTCGCCGGGAGCCTGACCAACGGGCTCGACACCTGCGATGACCTTGCCGAGATCTGGCGACGAGACGAATAGGAGACCACGGAGATCATGATCAAAACGGCGGGAGTAATCGGTGCAGGGACTATCGGACGGAGCCTGGCACATGCGTTGGTAAGGACCGGTTTCGATGTGGTGCTGGTAGACCACGACGAGGAGCAGCTGAAGGCCGCCCCGGAGCAGCTTGCGAGGGACGAACGGCTTCATCGGCTGTACGGGGCGAACGACACACCGTCCGAACCGGGCCGGCTCGACGTTTCGGTCGACCTCGCTGGGGTAGCCGACGTCGACATCGTCATAGAGAACGTGACCGAGGACTTCGAGACGAAGGCCGGGATCTACCGCCGCCTCGATGAGATCTGCCGAGACGACATCGTGCTGGCAGCCAACACGTCGGCGATCTCCATCACCAGATTGGCGTCGGTAACCGAACGGGTCGACAGAGTGGTGGGAATCCACTTCATGAATCCGGTGCCCCTGATTGACACCGTGGAGTTGATCCGGGGGTATCACACCAGCGCGGCCACGCTCGATGCCGTGGAGTCGTTGCTGTCAGCGATGGGCAAGTCGGCGGTCCTAGTAGAGGACATGCCAGGGTTCGTGACGAACCGAGTGCTCATGCTCACCATCAACGAAGCGGCCTACTGCGTGCAGGATCAAGTCTGCTCGGCATCCGATGTCGATCGCATCTTCAAGGGGTGCTTCGGTCACCCTATGGGTCCGCTGGAAACCGCCGACCTCATCGGCCTCGACACCATCGTCAACTCGATCATGGTGCTCCACGAGAGTTTCAACGATTCGAAATACCGACCGGCACCGCTGCTGAAGAAGCTCGTCGACGCCGGTCAACTTGGACGCAAATCAGGCCAGGGCTTTTATCACTACGAGTTACAGGCCACGAATGGAGAGGAGTCGACCCATGGCTGAGCCATCGGTACAAGAACGGGTGGTGGGCTACATCGCCCCGAACCTGAACGGACACGAGTTGCGACCGGATGAGGACATCTTTGCTCTCGGCTTCGTGAACTCCTTGTTCATGATGCAGCTGGTGCTCTTCGTAGAGTCGGAGTTCGGGGTGCAGATGGAAAACGAGGATCTCGAGTTCGACAATTTTCGAACGGTCGAAGCGATCGGGGCCCTCGTCGAATCCAAGCTGGCCGCCCGCCCAAGCGCCCAATGACGACGACCGACCTGACCCCAGACGAGGTCAACAAGACCGACCGTCCCTATCGCGATGACGTGCTCATCACCGACTTGGTCGATCGAGCTGCCGACCGGCGCGGCGATGCCCCTGCGGTGGTGGGAAACGACAACACGATGTCGCACCGCGACGTCGCTGATCTCAGCAACCGGGTAGCCCGAACATTGGCCGAGAGCGGAGTTGGGCCCGGCGGTTTCGTCGGGTTACTCAGCGACCACGTCGTCGAGGCGGTGCCCAGCCTGCTCGGCATCATGAAGTCCGGTGCCGCCTATGTGCCATTCGATCACCGGTGGCCTGACAGCCGGATCGCGTCGCTCATCGATGAGCTTGCCATCGAGGTGCTCGTGGTTAGCCGAGACCGTCTCGGTCGAGCCCTCAGCCTGGCTGATCGATCGACCAGCCTCACGGTGTTGATGGTGCCAGACCTACCAGCGGCTCCGTTACGGGCTCCGTCACCCGACGGAGCCGGACCGGCTCTCACCCTGATCGGTCGGGCCGAGCTTGACCAACGGCAGTCAACGCCGCTCCCTGTATCGGTCACGCCATCAGACCTGGCCTACGTCATCTTCACCTCCGGCTCCACCGGTCGACCAAAAGGCGTAGCGGTCGAACATCGGTCGGTGGTGAATCTGATCGACTGGGTCAACCGCGAACACGCCGTCGTCGAGAGCGATCGGCTGCTCTTCGTCACATCGTTCGCCTTCGACTTGTCGGTCTACGACATGTTCGGGATTCTTGCCGCGGGCGCATCGATCCGAATGTTGCCCGACGAGGTGCTTCGGCTCCCTGAACGAGTCCGGGCTGTCATCGATCAAGAGCCGATCACATTCTGGGATTCAGCGCCCCAAGCACTGGCCGCAGTTCTCGGCACCCCGTCGCCCGACGCCGGGTCCGCCTCCCTGCGGCTGGTGTTCCTCAGTGGAGACTGGGTACCGCTGGCCACCGTGGAAGACCTGTGGGCTCAGTACCCGGGTGCCGGACTCGTCGCCCTTGGCGGTGCCACCGAGGCGACGGTCTGGTCGAACCACCACCGAGTCGACGCGTTACTCGATGGTTGGTCGAGCGTTCCGTACGGAATACCGATGCAGAACGTTCGCTACCACGTGCTCGACAACCGGCTCGACCCTGTTCCCGTCGGTCGGGCCGGCGACCTGTATATTGCCGGCGACTGCCTAGCCCGTGGGTATCTCGACAACCCGGCAGCGACCGCTAGCCAATTTGTCCCCGACCCGTTTAGCCCTATTGGCGGTAGTCGGATGTACGCCACCGGCGACCTGGCTCGCTGGAGCGCTGATGGGCTGCTTGAGTTCCTCGGCAGAGCCGATGACCAAGTCAAGGTTCGGGGTCACCGGATGGAGCTTGGTGAAATCCGCTCGGCGCTTTTGCAACTGCCGGGAGTTCAAGACGCCGCCGTCGTGGTCGACCCGGAGACCGAGAACGCCATCGTTGCATTCACCGTTTGCTCCCAAGGCCCCGATGTCCACGCTGGCTGGGAGGATGGGCTACGAACCCGGCTCCCAACCTATGCCATGCCGTCGGCGTGTTACGACATGGCCTCGTTCCCTATGACGGCCAACGGCAAGGTCGACCGATCACAACTCTTGGCCGCCCACCGGATGAAAGAAGCGGCCCTCACCCAATGGTTCCCGGCTGGCGCATTCGAACCACATGCCCAGTCACGGACTCCGATGGAGACCCTCGTGGCCAAAGCCTGGGCCGAGGTGCTTGAAGTGGACGAACCTCCGCTTGACGCCGGATTCTTTAATCTCGGCGGCACCTCGTTCGGGCTGACCAGAGTGGCTGAGCTGATCCATGAGTCGACCGGGGTCAACTTGGACACCGCCGTTCTCTACGACTATCTGACCATTGACGAGCTGGCCCGCTACCTCGACGACACCGCCGAACAGCCCGGCTCGGGTTCCGACATCGCCAGTCACGCCGACAACCTCCGAAAGAACGGAGAGACATTCCAAGTCCCGGCGTCGCTGGCTCAGACCCAACTCTGGTTGGCCGACACGCTGCAGGATGTAACCGGGGCCTACAACGTGGCCGGGGCCATGGAGATCGACGGCCCGCTCGACGTCGATGCCCTCCGTCAGGCCACAGATCTGCTGGTCGAGCGGCACGAAGGCCTTCGGACCACCTTTGAACAGCAGGAGCGTTTGCTCGTCCAGGTGGTACATCAGCGGATCGATGTGCCGTTTAGGGTTATCGACTTAGAGCAGTTTCCACCCCAACAGCGCGAAACCGCTGCCCTCGATCATGTACTCGACGCGGCCCGCCAGCAGTTCGACGTGGCTGCTGGTCCGCTCTTTTGCCTCGATGTGCTTCAGATGGACTCGAACTCTCACGTGGTCGTACTCAACCTCCACCATCTGATTACCGATGGGCGATCGCTTGACGTACTGATGGACGAGTTGCTCGAGGCCTACACCGGCTACCAGCAGGGTCGGGTCCCCGAGTTGCCGCCGGTGCCGGTGCAGTATGCCGATTTCACGACCTGGCAGCACGAACAGGTAACCCCCGAGGTGTTGGAGACCGAACTCGACTATTGGCGGTCCGAGTTGGTCGAAGCGCCGACCTATGTCGAGCTCCCGACCGATGTCCTCCCCGGCGCTCAGCGGAGCGGGCGCGGGACCACGGTCGCCGTTCGGTTGCCGGCGGACTTGGTAGCTCAACTTCGGGACTACAGCAACAGCCAAGGCTGCACCTTATATATGGCCCTGATGGCCTCGCTGCTGGGCGCCCTGCACCGCCACAGCGGGCAGCAGGACATGGTGATCGGATCGGTTGCCGCCAATCGGCAGCGGTCCGAGTTGAACCGGGTGATTGGCTTCCTCGTCAATACCTTGGCCCTCCGGTTCGACCTCAGCGGAGATCCCCGTTTGGACGAGCTCCTGCAACGGGTTCGGGCCACGTCGCTCGGGGCGTTGGCCCACCAGTCGGCCCCCTTTGCCATGGTCGGCGAGGCCGTCTTGGGCGAACGGCGGACCGGGCGAGGGATGTTCAACGTGATGTTCGCCTACCGGGAAATTCCGGCGAAGGCGCAGGTCACGGGGTTGACGGCTACGCCGTTGGACCTGGAAGCCGGGGTGAGCCGTTACGACCTGACGCTGCTGGGCTCGGAATCGGGAGGCGAGGTGAAGCTCGAGCTCGAATTTAGTACCGATCTGTTCACCGTCGATGCCGCCGAACGGCTCCTGGGCCACATCGTGTCGATGGCCCGACACCTGGCCAACGACCCGACGGCTCGCCTATCGGAACCGACGATCTTGTCCGATGACGAGGTGGCGCTGCTCGAATCATGGTCGGCTCCGACGTCGTCGATCGGCGCCCCTACCGATACGACCCTCCACGGCCTCGTCGAAACGCAGGCCAAGCTTCATCCGGATGCCGTGGCCGTGCGCCACGAAGAGACGACGTTGACCTACGCGAACCTTGTCCAGCAGGCCTCGGCGGTGGCCGAGCAGCTCGCTCACGATGGCATCGGGCGAGGCGACCTGGTGGCGGTCCACGAGGAACGCGGCTGGGCCTTGGTGGTGGCCGTGCTCGGGATCATGCAGTCCGGGGCCGCATACCTCCCTCTCGATCCGGCTTCCCCGGCGGCTCGGCTCGATCAGATCCTGGCCGACGGTGGCGTGTCGGCGGTCGTGACCCGTTCCCGGTTTGGCGAAGACCGGCTCCCCACATGGGTGCGGCGGATCGCCATCGCAGATCCAAACGGTGAGCCTCCGAAGACGACCGGGCCGAGGCCGGCGCTGTCACCCCGCGATTTGGCTTACGTCATCTATACCTCGGGATCGACCGGGACACCCAAAGGTGTTCAAGTGGAGCACCGGAACATCGTCCCCTTGCTGGAGTGGGCGAGGGCCGAGATGCCGATGGACGTCGGCGACATCTGGCTTCAGACCGTGGCGCCATCGTTCGACGTCTCGCTGATCGACCTCTTCGTGCCGTTGATGCAGGGAGCCACGGTCGTGCCGGTCCCCAACGAGATCGTCCTCGACCCGGAGGCCATGGTCGACCTCATCGACGAGAACCAGCCGACCCGCATGTGTCTGACGCCGTCTCATGTCCAGCTATTGACCGCCCCCGAGAGATCGCTTTCCGGTCTCCAGCTCTTGGTTATCGGCGGCGAGGCTCTGTCGACCGACCTGGCACGCCGTTGCGTCGAACTGGCCGGCGATGAATGCGTCATCTGGAATGTGTACGGTCCGACGGAGTGCACGGTGGTGCAGACCGCCAGCCGGGTCGATCACCGGCGATTGGAACTGGATTCTCCTTGCGGTGTGGTATCGATCGGCAAACCGGTGGCCGACGCTCGATGCCGGGTCTTGGACAGCGCCGGTCACCTGCAAGCCATCGGGGCTGTCGGCGAGCTGGTCATCGACGGAAGCTGCGTTAGCCGCGGCTACCTCGGCCGACCGAGCGCGACGGCCGAGCAGTTCGTGCCGGGGGGCGGGGAACCCACCGGTCGTGCATACCGCACCGGCGACCTTGTGCGATGGCTCGAAGACGGGACCATCCGCTACCTCGGACGAGGCGATCGCCAGGTGAAACTCGGGGGCATGCGGATCGAGCTTGGCGAGATCGAGGCCGTGCTGCGTTCCATTCCCGAGGTCGACGATGCTGTCGTCCTCCTCGACCAGCATCACACCCGGGACCGACTGGTTGGCAACGTCATGGTCAGTGGGGAGAAACCGCCGACCGGGACAGCCATCCGGTCTGCGCTGGCCTCGAAACTTCCCCGCTATATGGTGCCGGCCCGGCTGCTGGTCGTCGATCGTTTTCCCCTTACGCCGAGTGGCAAGGTCGATTCCAACGCACTCCTGCAGTTGGAAGCGGTCGAACTGGCGTCGGAGGTCGAAGAGGCGAGGTCGTCGGCCGAGCAACTATTGGCTCGGCATTGGGGTTCGACCCTCGGTCTCGACCGGGTCGATATTCACACCGACCTCTTCGTTCTTGGTGGAAGCTCGCTCGACGCGGTACATCTGGCTGGAGTCATCGGTCGTGAGCTCGATCTCGACGTTCGGCCGACGACGGTGTTGGCGTACCCGACCATCGCCAGTCTGGCAAACGAGCTGGAGCTGTTGCGTTGGCAATCCGGTTCGCCAACCAATGTGGGCGCCGACGACGGCGAACGCGAGGTCGGGGAACTGTGAGCATCGCCGACTACCTCCTCGAACTCCGTCAACGGGGTATTGAGCTGTCGTATACCGGCGGCTCGCTCCGATTCGACGCTCCGTCCGGGGCCATGACCGCAGACATCCGAACAGCGATCGCCGAGCGTCGGGAAGAGATCGTCGGGTTTCTTCGGCGCAGTCAGCGGTTGTTGCCGGAGACCACCTTTATTCCGATGAAAGATGGCGTCGGGCTCGCCGTCGACCTGTTCTTCCCTCCGGGGTTGACCGATACGACGCTGCCGGTGGTGTGGTGTCACGAGCGATACCGGCGTTCGGAAATGGATGGCAACCGCCTGACAACCAAGCTCGATGCTCAGCCGTGGTTGCGTCAGGTAATCGAAGCCGGCTACGTGGTGGCGGTGGTCGATGCCCGAGGTACCGGGGCATCGGAAGGGTCGCGTCCCGCCGAACTCGGTCCGGCCGAACAATCGGACTCATGGACGGTTACCGAATGGCTGGCCGCCCAAGAGTGGAGCACCGGAGCGGTCGGGATGTTCGGCGACTCCTACCGGGGCCTGACCCAGCTGGTCTGTGCCGCAAGTGCTCCACCATCGTTGCGAGCCATCTTTCCCCAGATGCCGTTGTTTGACCTCTACGACTTTCTCTACAACGGCGGCATATTCAGGGACGACTTCGCTCGACGGTGGTCGGCGGAGACGGCCAAGCTCGATGTCGACCATGGCGTCGCACCCGTCGGTGGAGACCAGGTCGCCCTCGATGCGGCGCTTACCGCCCATCGGGACAACACCGAGATGTTCGACATCGTCAGCCGTGTCCCGTTGCGGGATGGCATCGACGAGCGAGGAGTACGGCCTTGGGTCGACCACTCGCCGTCGAGTCTGCTCGACGCAGTCAACGCATCCGGGGTCGCCGTCTACCTTCTCGGCGGCTGGTACGACAGCTTCGCCCGCGACGTCGTGTTGTGGTTCGCTAACTTGGACGGGCCGCACAAGCTGGTGGTCGGGGGCTGGTCCCACGATGGCAGAGCCGGGTTCGATCTCGGGGCAGAACACGTCCGGTGGTACGACCGCTGGCTCAAAGGCCACGAAGATCCGAGCGTCGACGAACCTCCAGTTCGCTACTTCACGATGAGCGCCCCGGCCGGCAGCGAATGGCGACACGCCACCTCTTGGCCCCCTCCAGCCACGTCGGCACCCCTCTTTCTCGGGCCGGGACCGAGCGGGACGGTGGCGTCTTGTAACGACGGCCGTCTGGTGGAACGCTCCGATGATGGGGCGACCGATAATGGAGTCTCATCAGAATCTCGTCTGGTGGTCGACTACACGGCAAGCAGTGGCCGGACGAGCCGATGGGCTCACGTCTATGGGGCGTCGTTTCACTACGACTTGGAACGCAACGACATCAGGAGCCTGACCTTCACCGGCGACCGGCTCACCTCCGACTTGGAGATAACCGGCCACCCGGTTGCCTACCTTTGGGTTTCATCGTCGGGCGACGACGTCGACGTATTCGCCTACCTGGAAGAGGTGGACGAAATCGGCCGCCCCCACTACATCACCGAGGGCAATCTGCGGGCGTCCCATCGGGCCACCGGGCCGGCGCCGTACGACAAGTTGGGCCTTCCCCACCACCCGAGCGACGCCGCATCGCTGCTGGCGATAGAGCGGGACCCGATGGAACTATGGTTCGATTTCCAGCCGACATCGAACGTGGTTCGGGCTGGGCGTCGAGTCCGGTTGACCATCGCCGGCTGCGACCGCGACAACGCCGAAACGGTTATCACAACGTCGCCACCGGAGCTCGTCGTCCACCACGGCCCCAACTTTCCAAGCCGGGTCGTATTGCCGGTCGTCGCTACCGAAGGCAACGGCCGATGACATCGCCGGCAACCCTGACCCACGATCTGAATCACGACCTGGTTCAGGGCCCGATTCGAGCCGACTGTACGCCGGGAGGGGTGGCATGAAGGTCACCGAGACATCGTATGTCGAACTGATTGAGCGGCGGGCCGCCGAGAATCATCGACGGCCACCGTTCACCTTCCTCACCGACGATGGCCCCCAGCACCTGACCTACGGCGAGCTTGACACCGCAGCGCGGCGACTGGCTGCCGCGCTGCTCGACGTCGGCGGACCGGGCGACCGGGTTGTCCTCGTCCACCCACCCGGCCTCGGCTACGTGCAGGCATTCATCGCCTGCCTCTACGCCGGGATGGTGCCAGTCCCGGCATACCCGCCAGACCCCGGTCGCCCCGAACGCTCCCTGCCCCGGCTGGAAGCCATCGCCCTCGACGCCGACGCGGCGATCGCGTTGACCACCACCGAACTATTGGAGTTCGTGCCGTTCGTAGTCGACATGGTGCCCAGTCTCCAGCGCTTGGTTTGGGTTGCGTCCGATGGAGATCGCCACGGTGAAACAGGTCTGGTCGAGGCCCATCGGCCCGCCCCCGATGACCTCGCCTTCCTTCAATACACCTCTGGGTCGACGTCCACCCCAAAAGGGGTGATGGTCACCCACCGCAATCTCCTCACCAACGCCGCCCATATTGAGGACGGTTTCGGGTTGACGTCCGAATCGAGTACTTCGATCTGGTTGCCCCCGTACCACGATATGGGATTGATCGGCGGGATTCTGCAGCCGATCTACACGGGGTTTCCGGTGGTGCTGATGTCACCCGTCGACCTGATCACCGACCCGGTGCGATGGCTCCGATCCATCTCCGACTATCGAATAACGACAAGCGGCGGGCCAAACTTCGCCTTCGATCTCTGCACCCGGAAGGTGACCGACGCCGAGCTGGCCGATCTCGACTTGAGCTCCTGGACGGTGGCGTTCAATGGGGCCGAGCCGATTCGCTACGACACCCTGGAGCGTTTCGCCGAGCGGTTCGAGCCGGCCGGGTTCCGATTCGATGCCTTCTATTCGTGCTATGGCCTGGCCGAAGTCACCCTGTTTGTGAGCGGGGGCAGACCTCGGCGGCGTTCGGGCGCCGACCCCGACGGCCCGGTTTCCTGTGGGCGCTGGCACCCCGGCGAGCGGGTGCTGGTAGTAAATCCAGAGACCCGTATACCACGACCCGACGATGAGGAAGGTGAGATTTGGGTCAGCGGACCGAGCGTGGCCCAGGGGTACTGGGGCAGGTCCGATGATGAGTCGTTCGGCGTCCAGGTAGATGGTGGCACCGAAACTTTCGTTCGAACCGGCGATCTCGGCTTCGTCTCCGGCGGAGAGCTGCACGTCACCGGTCGACAGAAGGATCTCATCATCATCAACGGAATAAATCACTACCCGCAAGACCTAGAGCTGATGGCTTGTCGAGCCCACCCCGATCTGCAGCCCGACGCGGCCGCCGCCTTTGTCGTCGACGGGACTGTGGGCGGGGAACTGATCGTTGCGGTTGAACTGCGCCGAACCGCCGAACCGGCTGTGGCCCCAGAGGCGGCCGCCGCGGTTCGGGCCGAGCTGTCCGCCACCAGCGACGTGTCGACCAGCGCCGTCATCGTGCTCGGTCGGGGCACCGTGCCAAAGACCAGCAGCGGCAAGATCCAACGCCATGAGGCGAAGCGGCAGTATCTAGCCGGCGAACTCGCCGGCCTACATATCGATGGCCGGGCGTCCGATGGAGCGGCAAAGACCGTTGAGTCGGCGTCGAGCTCCGATCCCGTCAGCGTTGGCCAGCAGGTGCATCGGGCGCACCCCGACGATCGTTCGGCGCTCATTCGGTCGGTCATTCGCCGGGCGGTGGCCGCCAATGGTGGCCCACCCCAAGACGAGGTAGACCTAGCAAAATCGATCTTCGCTGTCGGGCTCGACTCGCTCGGAGTGATCGAGGCTCAACATCAAATTCAGCGAGATCTCGGGGTTGCCGTAGACGGTCACCTTCTGCGGGGGGACCGCCTGACTGATGCCGTCGAACCACTACTCAAGATCGTGGTCGATCAACCCGCATCCGATGGGGGAGCAGCCGCCGAACCCGACCTCGGTCAACCGGTGCCGCTGGGGTCCGGCCAGCAGGCGTTGTGGTACATCGAGCAGATGAGCGGTGGCACGGCACCGTACAACGTGGCAGGCGCGGTCCGGTTGAGTGGCCCGATCGATCGGTCGAGGTTGGAAGAAGCCGCAGCCGAGCTCGCCAACCGCCACGACGCATTGCATGTCTCGGCTGTGGCCGAAGACGGACAGCTGGTGCATGTGCTGGCGCCCCCGTCGCTGCCGGTTGTCGATATGGGTCCGACTCCTCCCGAGTCCGATCTGCTCACACGTCAGCTCCACGACGTCGCCGCCGAGCCGTTCGATCTGACTCGGAGTCCGCTGGTCCGCCTTCACGTATGGGACGAAGCGGACGGCGGTCTTGTCCTGCTGTTGGTAGCTCATCACATCGTGGTCGACTTTTGGTCATTGGTGCTCCTCGTCCGGGAGTTGGCTGAGCTGGCCGGCTCTGACGCCCCCGATCTTCCTCCCGCCGGACCGTCGTTGTTAGATCACCAGCGATCGCAACAACGTCTCATGGCCTCGGTGGATGGGTCGGACTCCTTGAGGTATTGGGAGCGAACACTGGCCGGCGAGTTGCCGGTGCTCGATCTCCCGACCGACCGGCCCCGACCCTCTGTCCCGACCTATCGGGGGGAAACGATAGAGATCGATATCGATCACCGCACCGCCGCCGGCGTTCGCCGGTTGGCGGTCGCCACCGGCACCAGTCCCTTCGCTGTCCTTCTCACCGCCTTCCACGCGCTGCTGGCCCGGGTCACCGGTCAAGACGAGGTTGTCGTCGGCACGCCGTCGGCCGGTCGAGGGGAGGAGCGCTTCGCCTCCACCGTCGGCTATCTGATCAATCCGGTGGCGATCCGGGCTCGGATCGACCCGGCGGGTTCGTTCAACGATGTACTCACCCGGCAAGCACGAGAGGTCAACGAGGCGCTCCGCCACGACGATGTACCGTTCGCCACCGTCGTCGACCGGCTGGATCTCCGCCGGGACCCGACCCGGAGCCCGGTTTTTCAGACGTTGTTCACTCTTCAACAGGTACCGGGCCGCGATCTGGAGGGGTTGGTCGGCGCCGCCGTTGGTCGCTCCGGTTTGCCTTTCACCGCCGGAGCGTTCGAAGGGCAAACGATCGCCGTCGATCACCATCCGGCACCGTTTGACTTGACCATGGCCATCGCTCCATGGGACGGCCAGTTCCTCGCCACGTTGGGCTATGCCACCGACCTGTTCGACCGGGCCACGGTGGAACCGCTCGCCGTCGGCTACCGGCAGCTGTTGGAGGCGATCGTAGAAGATCCCGATCGACCGGTCGGGCTGCTCCCTCTCGGGATTGACGGCCACGACACCGTGATTCGGGGGCCCGAGCTGTCGACTTCGGCCCGGTCGTCGCTTGTCCACGACCAGATCTTTTCTCAAGCCAACCGCACACCGGAGGCGACCGCCCTCGAGGCCGGCGATCGGTCGCTGAGCTACGCCGAGTTCGCCCAGCGGGCGATGGCCTTAAGCCGTCGACTCCAAACCTCGGGGATGAAACCGGAGTCGAGAGTTGGACTCTGTCTTCACCGCGACCACGATTTCCCCGTCGCCATGCTGGCGGTGTTGGCCGGCGGCGGAACGTACGTGCCGATCGACCCTGGGCTCCCGACGGCTCGATTCGACCAGATCATTGCCGACGCCGGTATCGAACTGATCGTGGCCCACCCCCCAACCGCCCATCGGGTCGACGGTCGAGCGGCCCGGATGATCCTGATCGACGAACCGTTGCCCGTCGACGATGTCGGCGCCGGCGGGTCGGCACCATCGCGTCCATTCGTCGGTCCGCAATCGGCCGCCTACCTGTTGTACACGTCGGGATCCACCGGGCGACCAAAAGGCGTTGTGGTCACCCACGACAACGTCACCAGCTTTTTCGCTGGAATGGATGAGCGGATTGGATGCGGTGAAGACGACACCATGTTGGCGCTCACCAGCACCTCGTTCGACATCTCCGTTCTGGAATTGCTCTGGACCCTGGCCCGGGGCGCGACCGTCGTCCTGGCCGACGTTACGGGCCAATCGAGTGACCAGAGGCCAACGCCGGCCAGTACAGCCCCGGCGTTGAGCCTCATGTACTTCGCCAGCACCAGCGGTGACGGGCCGGCCGATGCCTATCGGTTGGTGCTGGAGGGAGCAACGTTTGCCGACGAGCACGGGTTCGAGGCTGTTTGGACCCCGGAACGGCATTTCCACGACTTCGGCGCCCCGTTTCCAAACCCGTCGGTGTTGACGGCGGCGTTGGCCGCTCGCACCAGCCGGGTATCGCTCCGGGCCGGCAGCGTAGTCCTCCCGCTCCACGACACGATACGGGTAGCTGAAGAGTGGGCCCTCGTCGACCAGTTATCGGGCGGCCGAGTTGGGGTGGCGTTCGCTTCCGGTTGGCATTCTCAGGACTTTGTGTTCTTTCCCGATCGCTATGCCGACCGGCGGCAGGGGCTTTACGCCGCGGTCGACGAGGTCCACCACCTGTGGCGAGGGGGTTCGGTGACCAGGGTCGACGGGACCGGCCAATCGGTTGATGTGGTGGTGCACCCATCGCCGGTGCAGACCGAATTACCGACGTGGGTTACCTCTGGCGGGTCGGTCGACACGTTCGAGCAGGCCGGGGCCCGAGGGGAGAATGTTCTCACCCACCTACTCGGCCAATCTCTGGCCGAACTGGGAACCAAGATCGACCGGTACCGTCGAGCGCGGGAGGCGAACGGCCACGACCCCGACGCCGGCACGGTCACGCTGATGGTCCACACCTTTCTCGACGAAAGTACCGAGGCCGCTCGGCGCCAGGTCCGCCAGCCCTTTCTGGCCTACCTCCGATCGTCGGCAGGGCTCATGGCCGGCCTGGCCACCGAGCTAGGAATGCAACTCGACTTTGACGAGATGCGCGACACCGACCGGGACGCCCTGCTGGCGGCGAGTTTCGACCGCTACAGCCGGTCCGGCGCCCTGTTTGGAACGGTCGACACGGCCGAGCGGACGGTGCGCGACATCACCGAGATCGGCGTTGACGAGATCGCCTGCCTCATCGATTTCGGTGTCGAGGTTGACGCCGTCCTCGGCTTTTTGCCTCGGTTGGCTGAGCTCCGCCAACGGCTCATGGCGCCACCGGCCCGATCACTCGGCGCGGTGGCCGAGTTGGTCGCCCGTCACCAGCCAACGATGATGCAAGCCACCCCGTCGGTGTTGCGTCTGGTTCTCGCCCAGCTCGGGTCGGCTGATGAACTGAGCGGGCTTCGCCGCCTTTTGGTCGGTGGCGAGACATTTCCCGCCGACCTCGCCGCCGTGGTCGGCCCAGCGCTGAGAGGCACAGCGCTGGGTGGCACAGCGCTGAGAGGCACTGTGCACAATATGTATGGGCCGACGGAGACCACGATCTGGTCGACGTCTCACGAGATCGGCGACGCCTCTGACCAAGCCCCTCCCATCGGACGACCCATCGCCGGGACGACGGCCTACGTACTCGACCAAAGACTGCAACCGGTCGCCCCGGGCATGATGGGAGAACTGGTCATCGGTGGTCCGGGGGTCACCCGGGGGTACGACGGCATGCCGGGAGCTACGGCCACGTCTTTCGTCCCCGATCCGTACCGGGGCGAACCGGGGGCTCGGATGTACCGAACCGGCGACCAGGTGCGGCATCGACCCGACGGTAGCTTGTCGTTCCTCGGTCGCCGGGACGACCAGGTGAAGCTGCGAGGCCACCGAGTGGAACTGGGCGAGGTCGAGCATGCGCTGCGAAGCTGCAACGGGGTGGCGTCGGCCGCGGCCCGGTTGGTGACCGAAGGCGAACATGCCCGCCTGATCGGCTACGTGGTACCTACCGACCCTCGTGACCCCCCATCGGAGTCCCAGCTGGCCGAGGAACTGCGGGCCCGACTCCCCGAGGCGGTCCATCCCGATCGGCTTCTGGTTATCGAGGCCATCCCGCTTACCCCCAGTGGAAAGGTTGAACGGAGTGGGCTGGAGGTCCCGGAGCGGCGGCGCCCGGAGGGGTCGGCGGTCGAACCACCCGGTGACGGGCTGGAAACTGTGATCGCTGACGTGTGGCGAGCGGTACTCGGTGCATCCGACGTCGGGCGCTCCGACAATTTCTTCGATTGCGGGGGCCATTCCTTGCTCATGGCAGAGGTCCAGCTACGCCTGGAGACCGAATTGGAACGACAGATTCCCCTGATTCGGCTATTGGAGTATCCCACCATCCAGTCACTGGCCGCCCACCTCGAGGGTGAGAACAGCCAACGCTTCGATGCCACCCACAACCGAGCACAGCGTCAGCGAGCGAAACGCCGGTCCTTTCACCGGGCGCCGACGGGAAGGCCGACATCGTGACAACAACCCAGGATGCTCCCCAGAGTTCCGACATCGGCAACGACACCGACGTGGCGGTTATCGGGTTCTCGTGCCGGTTCCCTGGCGCTTCCGATCCGGCCCGCTTCTGGACAAACCTCCGAGACGGCGTGGAATCCATCCGTCGATTCGAGCCCGATGAGCTGATCGGACTCGGGGTTGACCCCGAGTTGGTCCGGCACCCAAGTTTCGTACCGGCCGCGCCGGTACTTGACCAGACCGACCGGTTCGACGACCGCTACTGGGGATACTCGCCTCGGGAAGCGTCGCTCATCGATCCCCAGCAACGGGTGTTCCTCGAAGTGGCGACCGAGGCGTTCGAACACGCCGGTCACGACCCGGCCGGCATCGATGGCCTGGTCGGCGTGTATGGCGGAATGGGTCTAAGCACGTACCTACTTTTTCACCTCGCCACCAACCCCGATCTCGCCCCACACGAGCAGACCTTGGCCATGCTCGGCAACGACAAAGACTTTCTGTGCACCCGGACCGCATACCACCTCGGGCTGACAGGGCCAAGCGTGACCGTCCAGTCTGGGTGTTCCACCGGATTGGTGGCGGCCCATATGGCCTGCGACGGCCTCCTCAGCCACCAGTGCGATGTCGCCCTCGTCGGTGGCTCCACCGTGATGGTGCCCCAACGATACGGCTACCTCCACGCTGAAGGCGGCACCGCCTCGGCCGATGGCCATTGCCGCCCCTTTGATGCCGACGCCGACGGCACCCTGTTCGGTAGCGGCGCCGGTGCGTTGGTGCTCCGCCGTCTCGCCGACGCGGTAGATGACGGCGACACGATCTACGCGGTAATCCGAGGCTCGGCCCTCAATAACGACGGATCTCAAAAAGCCGGCTTTACCGCTCCGAGTATCGAGGGTCAGAGCGAGGTAATCGTCCGGGCCCTCGGGGTGGCTGGAGTCGACGCTGATTCCATCGACTACGTCGAAACCCATGGCACGGCCACCAGGCTCGGCGACCCGATGGAGGTGGCCGCTCTGACTCGGGCCTTCCGTCAGACCACCGACGAGGTCGGTTTCTGCGGTCTCGGCTCGGTCAAGGCCAACATCGGACACCTCGACGCGGCCGCCGGTATCGCCGGGCTGTTGAAGACCGTGCTGGCCCTCCATCACCGGGAGATCCCACCACTGGTCAACTTCGTCACGCCCAACCCTCAGCTCGAACTGGACGGCAGCCCGTTCTACATCGCCCACCGCCGTCAGGACTGGATCGGGAGCTCCGGACCCCGACGTGCCGGCGTGAGTGCGTTCGGCTTCGGTGGCACCAACGCTCATATGGTGTTGGAAGCGGCCCCGTCGTTGCCGAGTGCCGATGAGCCGCCGACCGGTCGACCCCGGCTCGTTGCGGTATCTGCTCGAAGCCCGACCGCCCTCGACGACGCAACCGGCGACATGGTTCGGCACCTGGCGTCCACCGAGCAAGGCTTTGATGACGTGGCATGGACCAGTCAGGCCGGCCGGGTGGGCCACGAGTACCGCCGGGTGGCGGTCGGTCGATCGGCGACGGGGACAGCCGAGGCGTTTGGCCGGGAGGGCTCCGACGGTGCGTGGACGGCCCGGACGGTCGACGGTCCAGGCCGCGTGGCGTTTCTCTGCACCGGACTCGGCGACCACTACCGACACATGGGCTCGGATCTCCTCGGAGAGGAACCGTTCCGGCACACCGTAGAACACTGCATCGGTCGCCTCCGTTCAGCGGTCGGACTCGATCTCAGGCCATACCTATTACCGGAAAGCGACGGACCATCGACCAGGCCGCCCGTCGGTACGCTCGACCTCACAGCCATGGTCGGTCGAGGTGATCCGGCGGAGTCCGCGATAACAGCGGTGGCCCAACCCGCCACCTTCGTGATCGGGATGGCACTAGCGGCACAACTGGCCCACCTCGGGATCACCCCCGACGCCCTCTTGGGGCATAGTCTCGGAGAGTTGGTGGCGGCAACGGTGGCCGGTGTATTCGACCTCGACGATGCGTTGGTGGTGGTGGCCGAGCGGGCTCGCCTCATCGAGGAGCAGCCGGCGGGAGCCATGTTGTCGGTGGCGTTGTCGGCCGACGAGGTTGCCGAACACCTCGATGCCGACCTGTCGATTTCTTTGCTGAACGGGCCAAGCCTCACCGTGATCGGTGGCCCGCCGACGGCGGTCGCGGCCTACGCCCAACGACTGGAGGAGCGAGGTGTGGCCAACCGCCCGCTGTCGGCCAACCACGCATTCCACTCCCCGATGTTGGCTTCGGTCGTGGATCCGCTCGAGGCCGTCCTGAACGGAGTTCGGCTTTCGCCGCCGTCGGTCCCGTTGATCTCCAATCGGACGGGCACATGGCTCAATCCAGCCGAGGCGGTCAGCCCTCGGTACTGGGCCGAACACGTCGTGACCCCCGTCGCCTTCGCCGCCGGCCTCGCCGAGTTAATCAGCGGCCACGACATGACGATGCTCGAGGTTGGACCGGGCAACGCCCTCACCTCGCTGGCCGTCGAGGCGGCGTGCGGCGACCCGAGAACCGTGCAGCGGGCCATTCCGACCCTTCCAACAGCCCACGACCGTCGAAAAGCGGATGACGACATGTTTGTTGCCGCCATCGGGCGAGCGTGGGCCACCGGAGTAGACGTCGACTGGGATCGGCTGGACGGCCGCGACCGTCGGCGACGAGTCCCCCTACCCACATACCCGTTCGAACGTCGTCGCTGTTGGGTGGAGCCCAGCAGCGAACCGACTCGGCCCGATGTTTCGGCCGCCGTCGAGCCGTCGGCCGAATGGCTTCACGAACTCGGGTGGAGGTCACACCCCAGCGGCGCCCATTCGGTTCCGTCCGGCACCTGGGTACTCATCGAAGACGAGATGGGAGTGATCGAAAACCTGGCCAAACGGCTCACCTATAGCGACGCCGATGTCGTCAGGCTCTCACCGGGAACCGATCCGGCCTCGGTCCTCAGTCCTGACCGCAGTATCGGTGAGAGGATCGTCGTCGTATATGGTCCGAGCCTCGCCGGGCCCGCCCCCGACGACGCTCTAGGTTTCGGCATGCTCCGCGCCATCATCGATCTGGCTTTGGACGTATCGATGGCCGAGCCGTCAGTCCACGTCGACCTTTGGCTGTTGGCGTCCGGCGCAGTTCGGGTCGGTGACAGCGACGAGATCGACCCCGTCGTGTCAGCCCTCCGGGCCGGAGTCTTGTGCCTCCCTCAGGAGGTGGAAGGGATCGTCCCCTACCTGCTCGATGTAGAGCGCGACGCCGACGTCGATGATCTGGCCGCCGGCATCTTGAACGCCGTAGGTGCGAGACGGAGCGTCGACCGCCTCCTGGCCCTCAGAGACGGTTCCCTGTGGTCTACCGAATGGCGACGAGCCGACGTCGAATCCGACATCGAGCAGCGACGGACCCTCGTCCCCGGCGGACGCTACGTCATCGTCGGCGGCCTCGGTCGGGTAGGACTGGACATCGCCAACTACCTGGCCGACAACTTGAAGGCCGACGTGGTGTTGACGACCCGTGATGGCGATCGGGCCAACGCTGCCGCTCAGACGACCGAGTACCAACGACTGGCGGCCACCGCCGAATCGGTAGCCGTCGTTGAAGTTGATCCCGCAGACGGCACCGACCTGACCGGCGTGCTACGTCGAGTCGAGTCGCAGCACGGACCGATCGCCGGGGTATTCCACGCCGCCGGCGGAGCCGGTGTCGACGTGTTCGCCCAGCTCGACGACCTCTCACCCCCGGCCTTTGCGCTAGCGGCCGGGCCGAAGCTCTTTGGCTGTCGGGCCCTCGATCACGCGGTGGATAATCTCGACCATCGTCCCGACTTTGTCTGCCTGATCTCATCGAATGCCGCCATCCTGGGCGGCGTTGGTATGACCGGCTACACCGCTGGCCATTTGATGTTGGATGCTTGGGCACAGGGCCAACGCTCGACCCGTTGGTTGAGCGTCAACGTGGAGGAGTGGCTGAGCGACGACGGGGAAAGCCAGATGCGGTCCAGCTTCAGCCAGTACGGGGTCACCCCGGTCGAAGCTATGACCTCGATCGAACGAATCCTGGATGAACGACGGCTTTCGTCGGCAGCGATTTTCACCGATGACCTTGCATCACGGCTCGACCGCTGGGTCCATCGACCCTGGGATCACCGAACCTCCGATCGTCGTCAGGCCGACGCTCAGCGAAGCCCCCGACCCGAGCTCGACACCCCATTCGTCGAGCCGGCCGACACCCTTGAGCGCCGGGTGGCCGATGTTTGGACCGACTTGCTGTGGGTCGACCAGATCGGTCGGGACGACGACTTCTTCGCCCTTGGCGGTCACTCGTTGTTGGCCACTCAGATCGTGGTTCGGCTGCGGGCCGAACTAGGAACCGATCTCGACCTGCTGAGTTTGTTCGGTACACCGACGGTGGCCGCCGTCTCAGCGCGAATTCGGGAGACAACGTCGGGAGCGTCAGAAGAGGAACGCTCCCGACCCCGGCCCCGCACTAGGACCGGTCCGGTCCCACTGTCCTACGCCCAACGGCGGTTCTGGTTCCTCGATCGGCTGGCTCCGGGCAATCCCTTCTACAACGTGGCCGACGTTGTCAATCTTCGAGGTGTCCTCAACCTCGAAGCCCTGCAGCAGGCCATCGACGCGATAGTCGGTCGTCATGAGGCGCTCCGAACCACCTTTGACGAACGCGACGGTGAGCCCGTGCAAACACTGCTTGATGAGCAGTCGGTCCCAATCACCAAGATCGATCTCGGGAACCTGGGTGATCGAGATCGATCGTCGGGTGTTGCCGAACTGGCTGCAGCCGAGCAGAGCAAACCGTTCGACCTGGCCGAAGGCCCGTTGCTGCGGGTGACCGTGGTGCGGACCGGTGTCGAAGAGTGGTCGCTGTTCGTGACCATGCACCACATCGTGTCCGATGCCTGGTCTGTCGGGGTGTTTATCACCGAACTGGCTCAGCTCTATCGTGCGTTCGCACGGGGCCGGACATCGCCCCTGCAACCGCTCGATGTGCAGTACGCCGACTTCGCCGCCTGGCAGAGTGAACGTCTTAGTGGCGACCGGCTGAACCAACTCCGCTCCCACTGGCGGGAGGCGTTAGAGGGTGCCCCTCCACTAACCACGCTGCCAACCGACCGGGAGCGGCCAACGGTCCAGACCTTCGTCGGTGACTCCATCGGGTTCGACCTCGACCGCCAACTGCTGGCCGGGCTCCACAGGATCAGCGCCGACAATGGCTGCACCTTGTTCATGACCATGCTGGCCGCCTTTGGCACCGTGCTGGCCCAGTCCACCGCCGTTGACGACGTGGTGATTGGCTCACCGATTGCCGGCCGGACCACGGCAGAGATCGAGCCATTGATCGGCACCTTCGTGAACATGGTTCCGCTGCGGGTCCAGATCGGCGAAACAGCGTCATTCGACCGGCTGCTCGCCGATGTGAAAGCGACAACGTTGGGGGCGTACGCCAATCAGGATCTCCCTTTCGAGCTGCTGGTGGAAACGATAAAACCCGACCGGGACCTGAGCCACAATCCGGTGTTTCAGGTGGCCCTCGTGTTGCAGAACGCCCCGCTGCCGGACTTGACCCTCGGCGACCTTGACATCGAGCTGACGAGCCCAGCGTCGAAGAGTTCGATCTTCGACCTGATGCTGATGCTCCGGGAAACCGAAGACGGGGCCATCGGTAAGATCGAATACTCGACCGACCTGTACGATCGAACCACGATCGAGCGATTGGCTGACAGATATCGGCTAGTACTCGAGGCGGTGGCCGCCGAACCTAACCGGTCCCTGTCGGACCTGCCGACGATGTCTGACGATCAGCGGACAACGCTGTTGGATAGCTGGTCCCGGGGTGGCGAGCGCCCGTTGAGCGATGAATCCTTGACCGACCGGTTAACCCGGGTAGCAGCCGAGTACCCCGACCGGAGCGCCGTGATGGGAACCGACGGCGAGACGTTGTCGTTCGCCCAGCTGGATGAGTTGGCAACGAAGCTGGCGGTGGTACTCATCGACCGCGGCGTACGTCCCGGTTCCCTTGTGGGTCTCAACGTCCGCCGGTCGCCTCAGGTCGTGGCTCTGGTCATCGCCGTGCTCCGCGCCGGTGCGGCCTACGTCCCGATCGATCCGGGTTATCCAACGGTTCGCCAAACCTTCATCATCGACGATGCTCGACCGGCCATCGTCGTCACCGGACCTGACGGGGCTCCTCCCGGCCGAAGTCAACCCGATGGGAGCGGTGTTGGCGGTGATGGGTCGATCTGTGTCGAGCTGGCCCAGCTGCTCGACGAAGCCGAGCGGGTGCCGTCAACCCCGATCGGGGTGACCGTCGACGCCGATGACGCCGCGTATGTGATCTATACGTCCGGTTCTACCGGGGAGCCTAAGGGCGTGGTCGGGCTCCACGGAGGAATGGTGAACCGCCTGGCCTGGATGTGGCAGGCATACCCGTTCAACGACGGCGAGGTGGCGTGCCAGAAAACGTCGCTCAGCTTCCTCGATTCGTTCTGGGAGATCTTCGGTCCTCTGTGCTGCGGCGTTCCCTTGGTGGTGTTCGACGATGACGTCGTCTCGGACCCCAGACGGTTCGTCGACGCCTTGGCCCAACACGAGGTGTCACGCATCGTCGTCGTCCCGTCTCTGCTCCAAGCCATGCTCGACAATGCGCCCGATGAAGTCGCATCGCTGCATCAGCTCAGGGTGTGCGTCACTAGCGGTGAAGCGCTTCGCTCCGAGGTTGCCGCCCGATTCCTCCGGGCCCGTCCCGGCTGTCGGCTCCTCAACCTATACGGATCGTCCGAGCTATCTGCCGACGTAACGGTGGCCGAGATAACGACGGCCGAGGTCGAACGGAGCGATCTGCCGCTCGGTCGTCCGATCGACAACACCGTCTGTCTCGTACTCGATGATCGTATGCAACTGGTGGGGCCCGGGGTTACCGGTGAGCTCTACGTCGGCGGAGTCGGACTGGCTCGTGGCTACGGCGACCGTCCGGGTCTTACCGCTGAGCGGTTCGTTCCCGACCCCTATAGCAACCCCGGCGGCCGCCTGTACCGCACCGGCGATTTGGCTCGCTTCGACGAACAAGGCCAGCTCCAGTACGCCGGGCGATCCGACCATCAGGTAAAGGTACGGGGGTTCAGGGTGGAACTCGGCGAGGTCGAGAACGCACTCCGTACCCACCCTGGGCTGGCCGATGTGGCCGTGCACGCCGGACCTGACCGGCTGGTGGCATACGGTGTGATCGCCGAAGACGGGATGGGAGTCGATGATGTCGTTCGATCCGAGGACCTCCGAGCCCACACCGCCAACCTGCTGCCCGACTTCATGGTGCCCAGCGCGTACGTTTTTCTCGAACAGCTTCCTCGTACTCCGAGCGGGAAACTGGACCGCCGGTCTTTGCCGACACTCGGGACGGTCGAGGCGGGACAAACCGTGGACGGCCAACCCCGCTCGGCGGTCGACACAGCGGTTGCCGAGCTGTGGCGCTCAGCGCTCGACTTGGAACAGGTCGGCATTCACGACGACTTCTTTGTCGTCGGGGGACATTCGCTGTTGGCCGCCGGTCTGGTGACGCAACTCCGGGAGATCCTCGGTGTCGAACTTCCGTTGAAAGAGTTGTTTATGGATCCGACGGTGGCCGGAATCTCCGATCGCTTGGAGGCCGCCGCCAACCGTGTCGACGAGTTGTGGGAACGGGCCGAACTGTTCATCGAGGTAACCGCTCTCAGCGATGACGAGGTCGAGGCCGAGCTGGACAGCCCGGCCTCAGCAGACGAGCGGCTGGGTATGGGGCAGCGATGACGGCCGGATCCCAGGAACGGCGACGGTTACTGCTCCAACGCAAGCTGACCGAACGAGGGCTGCAAGCATCGACGGTCCCGGCGATACCCCAGGGGAACGACACCGAACCGGCCCCGCTCACGCTTTCCCAGCAGCGGCTGTGGCTGTTCGACCAGCTGGCGCCGGGGTCGGCTGCCTATAACATGCCGGCTGTGCTCCGGCTCCGGGGGCCGCTGAATCGGGATCGGTTGCTGGAAGCCATAACGGTCGTTGGGGAGCGTCACCCCGCGCTGGCAACGGTCTTCGAGAGCGTGGGCGGCCTCCCTACTCAGCGGGTCGGTGCGGCCAAGCCGATCGAGCCGGTCGTCCATGACCTCCGCGGCCGGGCCGGTTCTCACGCCGATGCCGAGGCGACCGCTCTGGTGGCAGAAACCCTTGCCGAGCCGTTCGACTTGGCGAGCGGTCGACTGGTCCGGTTGTCGATCATTGTCGTCGCCGACGATGAGCACCTTCTTATCTGTAACGCCCATCACATCGTGGTCGACGCCCGCAGCTGGGATGTGTTAATCGGCGACCTCGTCGCCCACTATCGCGGCCACCGGTTGGATCAACGGCGGCGACCGAGCTTCGCCGATTGGGCCCGATGGGAGCGACAGCGCCGAGACGACGGCGAACTGGACTCGTTGTTGGCGTGGTGGTCGAACCAGTTGGCCGGTGCACCGGCAACCATCGAGCTGCCGACCGACCGCCAACGGCCCCGCCAACCATCGTTCCGGGGTGATGTCGTACAGTTCCAGGTCGACGGTGAGCTGCGGGCCGGTCTCGATGCGCTCAGCCGAGCGGCCAACGCCACCATGTTCATGACGACCCTGGCTGTGTTCTCGATACTTCTTGAGCGATACAGCGGAGCGGCGGACCTCCTGGTCGCTACCCCGGTCGAGGGGCGGCACCACCCCGACGTCGGCGATTCCGTCGGCTTTTTTGTCGACACGTTGCCGCTTCGGTTGGCCGTCGACCCTAGTAAGCCGTTCGCCGAGATTCTCGATGAGTCCAAAGAACGGGTGGTCGATGCACTCGACCATCAAGGGTTGCCGATCGAGCGACTGGCCGAGGTAGTCGAAGACCTTGAACCGGGGTCTAGCCGAGGCTTTCCTCAAGTCTTGTTCTCCTATCGGGCTGCGCCCGAGCCGTTCCGGCTCGACGATGATGTAGTCGCCACCTATGAACCACACCACAACGGGACGGCCAAGCGAGACTTGACCCTTCACCTCGTGGACCACGGTGACCATCTGCATGGCGAACTGGAAGTCAGCCTGGACGCCTTCCAGCCGTCGACGATGGATCGAATGGTTGCCCACTTCTTGGAGCTAGCTCGGGCGGTGACCGCCAACCCGAGGGCGCCGGTTCGGGCCCACGGCGTTCTTGTCGACGACGAACGGCGACTTATAGCCGACCAGCGCGGGGCGGCACCGGACGCCGATGTTGCGATGGGCCCAGATCGAACGCTCGATGGTGGGAGCGAGACGTACGCGACGTCCAGCCATGACCGTCCCGCTGCCGTACCACGGGGCCTTCACCACCGATTTGAGGCGATAGCGGCTGAGACACCCGACGCGACGGCGGTGGTCTTCGGTCAGATCCGGTTGACCTACGGCGACGTGAACCGGTCGGCGAATGCTCTAGCACGGACGTTGCTCACCGTTGGCCTTCGTCGGGAAGACCGGGTGGGACTGTTACTTCCGTCTTCGCCGGAGTTGGTGATCTCGATATTGGCGGTGCTCAAAGCCGGGGGCGCGTACATGCCGTTCGACCTCGACGCGCCGGCCAGCAGACATCGTTCGATGATCGACGACGCCGATGTATCGATGGTGCTGACCAGACCAGGGGAGGAGTTGGCACCTTCGACGTCGGCTGGCATCGATGTCATCTCGATCGATGCTAGAACGCCGGGCCCGGACGCCCCCGAAGCTGACAACCTTGATCTGGAGATCGGATACGACCAGGCGGCCTACGTCTTGTTCACCTCTGGTTCGAGCGGGCGCCCGAAGGGAGTGGTAGTCGAGCACCGCAACGTGTTGGCCTACCTCGATGGCTATGCCGAACGGATCGGATTCGCCGCTGATGCCAGCTTCGTCATGGCCCAACCGGCCCATGTCGACTCGTCGGTCACGATGCTGTTCGGCGCTCTTACAACCGGTGGCCGGCTCGACCTTTTGGATCGGTCAGACGCTCTGAATGCCCGATCGTTTCGAGAACGCTATCAACAGTCGCCATACGACTACCTCAAGATCGCTCCTTCCCATCTTCAGGCCTTGCTCGGTCCCGACGGCGACGGGATCCCGTTGCCCCAGACGGCGTTGATAGTTGGAGGGGAAGGTTCCGACCGGGAGTGGTTGGACCGGTTGGCCGACCGCCCAGACGGACCGGCCGTACACAATCATTATGGCCCGACCGAGACCACCGTCGGTGTGACCAGCCAGCATGTCGGTGGCTCATGCTCGCCGTGTTGCGGTCGGGGTCCTGTGGCGCCGATTGGAATGGCTTTGCCCGGCACGAACGCCTACGTCCTCGACCGATATCTCCGCCCGACACCCATCGGCGTAGTCGGTGAGCTGTACATCGGTGGGGCCAACGTCGCCCGGGGGTATATCGGTAGGCCGGAGTTGACGGCGGGAAGCTTCGTGCCCGACCCGTTCCGGTCGGGCGGAGCTCGAATGTACCGAACCGGCGACCGGGCCCAACTCTGCGACGGTGGTTCGCTGCACTTTCTTGGCCGTGACGACGGTCAGGTAAAGGTCCGCGGCGTGCGGGTCGAGCTGGCCGAGATCGAACGAGCGGCGTTGGACACCGGCCTTGTCGACGAAGCCAGGGCCCGGGTCCGGGCGAAGAGGGGGGTCGATGAACTGGCCCTCGTCGTCGCCGGAACGGTTGACGACATCGAGTTGGAGGGCCAACTCCGAACAGGGCTGCGGCAGCGGCTCCCGGCGGTGATGGTTCCGACCATTGTCGTCGTGGTGGCCGAACTGCCCCGGACCGCTCACGGTAAGGTCGACCTGCGCGCCCTCGACGAACTCGGGCCGGTGGCGACACCCCAACGTCACGCGACGGCTGTTGGCTCGATCGAACGCCAGATCCTGTCGGTGTGGACGACCTGCCTCGATCGGCCCGAGGTCGGAGCTGACGACAATTTCTTCGACGTTGGCGGCCACTCGATCCTGGTGTTGCGCTTGCACGCGGCGCTAGAGGCCGAGCTTGCGATCGACATCGATCTGGTCGATCTGTTCACATACACGACCATACGGAGTCAGGCCATGCACTTAGGGGGCGTACTTGAGCCTCGTTCGACCGAACAAGGTGTAGACCGGGGTCGGCGCCAGAATGAGCGACGTCGAGCCAGGCGGGCTCGGGCCGCGAGCCAGAACCCGAGTCAGGGTCGAAATTTGAATCGGAGTCGAAATCGCAACCGGAGGCGGGACGGGTGAGCGGTACCTCCCACAACGAACCCGACTCGCTCGATGTCGCCATCATCGGGATGAGCGGGCGGTTCCCTCAAGCCCCTGACGTCGACACGTTCTGGGCCAATCTTTGCCAGGGGCGACACGCGATGCGGAAGTTCTCCGACGAGGAATTGCAGGAGGGAGGGGTCCCTGAGGCGCTTCGGACGGCCAAGAACTTCGTGCCGGTCGCCGCTGGGCTCGAAGACATCGAGCACTTCGACGCCGCCTACTTCGGTTTCTCTCCGCGGGAGGCGGCGGTGATGGACCCCCAGCATCGGATTCTCCTCCAATGTGCGGTCCACGCCCTCGACTCGGCGGCCATCGATCCAACCAGAACGAACGCGCTCATCGGCGTGTACGCCGGCGGCGGAGCACCCGGCTACCTGGTCAACCATGTGCTCCCAAACCGCGACGCTCTGGCCCAGCTCGGATCGAAACAGGTAGAGATCGCCAACATCAACGACTTCCTGGCCTCTCGCATCTCATACAAACTCGGGGCCGAAGGGCCAAGCGTTACGGTACAGACCGCCTGCTCGACATCGCTGGTATCGGTGGTCTATGCCTGCCAAGACCTTCTCTCATTTCAATGCGATGTGGCCCTGGCCGGAGGGGTGGCCATAGATGTGGCAAACCGTTTCGGCTACTTCCACCAAGACGATGGACTCTTCGCTCGCGACGGGTTGTGTCGAGCCTATGACGCCTCGGCAACGGGCACCGTCGGCGGAAGCGGGGCCGGACTGGTCGTACTCAAGCGGCTGGAAGACGCGTTGGCCGACGGAGACAGGGTCCATGCGGTGGTGAAAGGCTTCGCCGTCAACAACGACGGTTCAGGCCGAATGGGGTTCACCGCACCGAGCCGGGAGGGCCAGGCGATGGTCATCACGACCTCGTTGGCCGCCGGTGGGATCGATCCCTGTACCGTCGGATACGTCGAAGGGCATGGGACGGGGACCGCCCTTGGCGACCCCATTGAACTCAATGCGCTTATGGACGCCTACCGCGTCGACGGCGCCGCACCGCGGAGCACCGCCCTCGGCTCGGTAAAGACCAATATCGGACACCTCGACGCGGCGTCCGGTGTCGCCGGTCTGATCAAGGCTGCCCTGTGCGTGGAGCACGGCCAGATCCCGCCGACCCTGCACTACGACACCCCGACGCCGAAAGCGCCGCTTGACGACGGCCCGTTCTTCGTGAATACCTCACTCATCGATTGGCCCCAAGATCGGGGCCCTCGCCGGGCGGCCATTAGTTCGTTCGGACTGGGCGGCACCAATGCTCACGTTGTGCTGGAAGAACCGCCGGCACCAACGTCAGCCAACGGGGTCACCGGGTCGGCGGGACCCGATTCAGTTGATGATGGCCGGCAACTACTCGTGTGGTCGGCAGCATCGGCGATCTCCCTCGAGGCTATGACCGAACGAATCCGTGATCATCTTGGGACGTCCGGAGACCAATCCCTGGCCGACGTGGCCTGGACGTCTCAGGTCGGGCGCCGAGCTCACCGCCATCGAGCGGCGATGGTGGCCTCCACCGTCACCGATGCGGCCAACGTGTTGGCCGACGACGACGTCGGGCGGCTTCGGGTTGGCAACACCGGTTCATTGGCGCCGAGGATCGGCTTTCTGTTGACCGGGTTCGGTGAGCAATATCCAAACCTGGGGCGGACCCTCTATCACTTCCACAAGGCATACGCCGACGCGCTCGACGAGTGTGATTCCATCCTGGGCGCCGACCTGCCGGGCGGCCTACTCGGCTCCCTGTTCGACGATGATGCTCCGACCGGTCCCGACCGTGCCGGGCCGAGCCTTCATCGGTTGTTCGCCGATCCGGGCGGGGATCATCTGGTGGACGACATCGTCCATGGCTACGTCGTCACCTTTGCTCACCAGTACGCCATGGCCCAGCTACTAGAGACCGTGGGAATCAGGCCCGACGTGCTGATCGGAAGCAGCCTCGGAGAACACGTGGCGGCCTGCCTCAGCGGTGTCTTCTCCCTTTCCGATGGGCTGCGGCTCACGTTAGAACGAGCACGGCTGATGGCCGATGCACCAACGGGTTCTATGTTGGCCGTTCCTCTGTCGGAACAAGAGGCGGCGCGTTACGTCGACGACGACGTGTCGATAGCGGTAGTGCTCGGTCCCCACGCTGTCGTACTTTCGGGTCGATCGATGCCGATCAATACCGTGGCAAACGATCTCGAAGCTCAGGCGGTGGCGTTCCGTCGGGTGTCGAACCGCTGGGGGTTCCATTCATCCCTGGTCGATGGGATTCTCGACCCGTACCGTCAGCTCATCGACGAGGTTGAGCTGACGGCTCCTCGCCAGCCGTTCGTGTCAAACGTGACCGGTCATTGGATCACCGACGAGCAGGCCACCAGTCGCTCATACTGGAGCGAGCATTTGCGTCGAACCGTTCGCCTCGGCGACGGGCTGGAAACGTTGTGGCAAACCCCAGACCTGATCATGGCGGAGCTGGGACCGGGGAATTCTCTGGTCAGCGCGGCGCTCCAACACCCGGCTGCCCGGGAGGCGGAGCGGCGGGTGGTGGTCGCCACCACACCCGGTCGGATCGACGTGGGGTCCGATGACGCCATGTTCCTCGATGCCTTGGCTCACATGTGGACCGCTGGCGTCGAGCTCGACTGGACCGAAATCCATCACGGTCGACCCCGGAAAAAGGTCACGCTCCCGCCGTACCCGTTCGAGCAAACCCGGTATTGGTTGGACCCACCGCCCGAAGGTCACCAACCGGCGTCATCGGGCGACCAACGGCTGGACCCAACCCGTTGGCTCTCGGTTCCGTCCTGGTCGCAAGGACCGGTGTTGAGTTCCGATTTCGACGTTGATACCGATCATTGGTTGGTACTCGAAGATGGGGCCGGCGTTGGGGCTGCGCTCAGTCGACGGTTGACGGCGGCGGGAGCCTCCGTCGTGTCGGTCCACAAGGGGCAGGGGTGGGTCGCCGATGAGGATGCCCGGTCGGTAACGTTGGATCCGGCCGACCCATCCCAGTACCAGCGGCTGCTGAACTGGATCGGCACCAATCCGCCCAGTCGCGTGGTCGCCTTGTGGCCACTGGACTCCGAGGTCCCGCCCTCCCCAGCGGCTACCGTCGCCGGTTCATTCGCTCCGATCGTTCATCTGATACAGGCCTGTGGCGGCACGGCCGACCCGGCCCTCCAACGTTGGGACCTCGTGACGAGTGACGCCGTGACCGTCACCGGATCTGAAGACGTAGATCCCTGGGGGGCGACGGTGCAAGGGGTCCTTCGGGTTGCGCCCCAGGAGTTCCCGGGCATGCGATGTCGTCAGGTCGACCTCGGCGGTCAACTGGTGGCCGACCCGGACCGCGCCGCCGACCGGTTGTTGGCCGAGCTGGGCCATGACGACGGGCCGGTGATTGCCCACCGGGGGAACTATCGCTGGTCGCCCCGCTTTGAGTCGGTTTCGACTGCTGCCACGCCACCTCCGTTCCGACCCGGCGGGGTGTACCTGATCACCGGCGGCCTTGGAAACATCGGTCGTTGCCTTGCTCGTCGTCTGGTGGAACAGGGAGCAGCCAAGCTGGCCCTCGTCGGTCGCCGCTCCCTGGTCGACGAAGCTGGAACCAACGGTGATGACGATCACCAGTCCAGGGGGACCTTTGTTGCCGAGCTTGAACGGCTGGGAGCCGAGGTGCTGGTCATCAAGGCGGACGTGGCTGATGAAGACGACCTGTCCGAAGCGGTCCGTTTCACTCGAGCCAGGCTTGGCCCTATCGATGGGGTCGTCCATGCTGCCGGAACCGTGGGCCGACAAGCCCACTGCAGTCTGGATGACATCGAGGCGGAACAGATCGCCGCTCACTTCGGGCCAAAGGTGGCTGGGGTGATCAACCTTCATCGGGCCCTGGTCGATGAGCGCCCCGATTTCGTGCTGCTGTGTTCGTCGGTTGCGGCCGTCATCGGCGGCATCGGGTTCGGTAGTTACGCCGCAGCCAACGCCTTCATGGACAGCTTCGCCTGCCAGCGCCAGCAGGAGGGCGACAATTGGATCTCGGTCGATTGGGAGGCGTGGCGGTTCCCCGACTACGAGGATCTCAGCGCCGGCGTCGGAGCCGAAATTCAAGAGTTCGCCCTGCTGCCAGCCGAGGGTGCCGCCACCTTCGAGCGAATCCTGACCACTCCCCATGCCGGGCAGATCATCGTCTCGACGTCCGATATCACCCGACGGTCGGCCCGTTGGGCAGACCCAACCCAGGTCAGCGTGGCGATTGAACGACATCCTCGCCCTGCCCTGAGCAACGCCGTAGTGCCGCCTCGCGATGACCTCGAACGGCGAATCGCCACCGTGTGGGAGGAGTTGCTCGGAGTCGACCAGATCGGTGTCAACGACAACTTCTTCGAACTAGGTGGCAGTTCCCTCGTCGGCATTCAGGTGGTCCATCAGCTTCGAAAAAGGTTGGAACGTGCGCTCCCGCTCACCGTGGTGTACGAGGGGCCGACGGTGGCTGCGTTAGCCGATCTACTCCGGGATGATGAACCTTCGATCACCGATCAACCCAACGGCGAGAACCGATGAGCGAACCGACTTCGCCTTCTGGTTTCGAACCGATGGCCATCATCGGCCTCGCTGGTCGGTTCCCCGGAGCGGCTTCGATCGATGAGCTTTGGTCAAACCTGGTCGGAGGTGTCGAGGCGGTCGTGGACTTGAGCGACGCCGACCTCGACGCCGCCGGGGTGAGCGCCGAGGAACGGGCCCATACCGACTATGTTCGCCGCGGGACAAAGGTCGCCGGAATCGACGAGTTCGACGCCTCCTTTTTCGGCTACTCGCCCCGCGAGGCCGACATCATGGACCCTCAGCATCGGGTATTCCTGGAGACGTCCTGGCATGCCATCGAGCACGCCGGCTATGCCCCGGGCGAGGAAGGGGCACGACGGGTTGCCGTCTTCGCTGGAGCCGGCGCAAACGGGTACCTCTATAACGTCTACTCCAACCCATCGATCGTGGAGCTGGCCGGCCGAACCCAGATCCTCGTCGGCAACGAGATCGGCTTCCTGGCTTCACGCGTCTCGTACAAGCTTGATCTGATCGGTCCGAGCGTTTCGCTGAGAACGGCGTGTTCCACCGCGTTGACTGCGCTCCATCAGGCATGCCGGAGCCTGGCCGATGGGGAAGCCGATCTGGCTCTTGCCGGCGGCGTGTTTGTCAACACTGAATTCCGGGCCGGCTACCGCTATCAGGCGGGAGGATTTCTCAGTCCGGACGGGCATTGTCGGCCCTTCGACGCCGCAGCCCAGGGGACGACGTTCAACAGTGGAGCAGGGGCGGTAGTCGTCAAGCCGCTACGGGTTGCCATCGACGACGGCGACACCGTGTACGCCGTGGTCAAAGGGTCTGCGGTGAACAACGATGGCGGCCTCAAGGTCGGGTTCACCGCTCCTAGCCAGTCCGGACAGCGGGCGGTGATCACCGATGCGATGGCTGCAGCCGACGTCAAACCTGAGACCATTTCGTACGTCGAGGCCCATGGCACCGGCACCCCGTTGGGCGACCCGATCGAGATCCAGGCACTGACCCAGGCATACCGTCAGCACACCGATCGCGCTGCGTATTGCTGGATCGGGTCGATCAAGTCGAACCTCGGCCATCTCGACGCGGCATCAGGTATCGCCGGGTTGATCAAGGTGATCTTGGCTATGCACAACCGACAGATCCCACCGTCGCTCAATTTCGAGCGGGCCAATCCGGCCACCGAACTCGGTTCCAGCCCGTTCCGAGTACCGACCGAGCCCATCGATTGGGATGGCGACGGACCGAGACGAGCGGCGGTGAGCGCATTCGGATTTGGCGGAACCAACGCCCATGTCATCGTCGAGGAGAGCCCCCCGCTTCCTGCTACGTCGAGCAGTCGACCTTCACAACTTCTGCTCCTATCGGCCCGAACCCCCGAAGGGTTGGACCACGTATCGAGCGACCTCAGCGCTCACCTTCGAAGAATCGACCCTGAACTGTCGGATACGGCGTACACGTTGGCCCTCGGACGGCAACAGGCCGAGAATCGTCGGGCGGTGGTGGCTTCCGACACCTCGGGCGCGGCGGAGGCTCTCGAACGTCTTGACCGTTCAACGGTGGTGAGTGGGACGAGCGACGGCGTGGTCCGGCCGACCACGTTCGTTTTCGCTGGCCAGGGGACCCAGTACCCACACATGGGTCGCCAGTTGTACGCCGTCGAGCCGTTGTTCCGAGACCAGGTCGATACCTGCGCGTCCATCTTGACCCCGCTGCTCGGCGTCGATATCCGTGCGGTGATGTGGCCCGAAGGTGAGCATCCGCCCGGCCTCGACCTGAAACAGACGGCGATGGCCCAGCCGGCGTTGTTCGTCATCGAGTATGCGTTGGCCGCGGTTTGGCGTTCCTGGGGATTGGTTCCCGATCGAATGGTCGGCCACAGCGTTGGCGAGCTGGTTGCCGCCACGATGGCTGGCGTGTTCGATCTCCCCGATGCCTTGGCCTTGATCGCCGAGCGAGGCCGATTGATGCAATCTCTCCCGTCCGGGGGTGGGATGCTGAGCGTGTCGGCTGATCGGATGACCGTCGAAGAGATGTTGGTGCCTCCGCTGGTAGTGGCTGCCCACAACGGCCCGACGGACTGTGTGGTTTCGGGCCCGCTCGACCAGCTGCAGTTGTTGGCGGCAGAGGCCGCTCGGCGCACGGTCACCACCCGTGACGTCGAGACGTCGCACGCCTTTCATTCGCCGGCGATGCAGCCCATGATCGACGAGATGGAGGCCGTTGTGGCCTCGGTTCCACGGTCGCGCCCCGCCGTTCCCTTCCTGTCCAATGTGACGGGGACGTGGATTGGCGACGACGATGCGGTCGACCCGGCCTATTGGGGTCGTCAGGCCCGGGTGCCGGTTGAGTTCGACACCTGCCTGCGACAGTTGGCGGCCGAACCTGGGGCGCTGGTGGAGATCGGGCCTGGCCAGCACATGGCGGGAATGGCTCGGCGGGCGCTCGGATCGTCGGGGGCCACGATGATCACCTCGTCGCTGTCTCATCCTCGCGATCCTCGAACGGATACCGAAAGCATGCAACGGGCCGCAGGCCAGCTGTGGACTGTGGGGGTGGAACTCGACTGGCCTAGCTATTTCGGTAACGAACGGCGACGCCGGATCGCCCTCCCGGCCACCCCCTTTGCCCGGGCGCGACACTGGCTGGAACCGGATCCTCAGGCCGGGTCGCGGCGGGCCACCGATAGCGAAGGGCGACAGGCCAACATCGCCGACTGGTTCTCGCTGCCGAGCTGGGACCGAGTACCACCGGCTGCCGAGACGGTCACAACCGGTGGGTCCTGGCTGTTACTGGTCGATGAAAGCCACGCCGAGTCGCTCGCGGAGTCGATGCTGGCGTCGGGGCGGACACCGACGATCGTCGTGTACGGGAACGACCTCGACGGCTTGGGAACCAACCGGGTTACGATCGACCCGACCGAAGCCAGCCATTACTGCGATCTGGTGGCCTCCGTCGGCCCTGACCCGATCCGGATCGTTCATGCCTGGGCCCTTCCTGACGGCGATGATGAACCGCCCGGACCTACCGATCTTGGATCGCCGGTCGACCGAGCTCGTATCTTGGGGTTCGAAAGTCTGCTGCTGCTAGGTCAGGCCCTGTCGTCACATGGTCCCGATGATCAACGGCTTTGGGTGGCGACAGCCGGAATCCATGACGTTGTTGGAGGCGAATCGCTGCGGCCGGAGTGGGCCACGGTGCTTGGCCCCTGCGCGGTGTTACCTCGCGAGCATCCGGCTCTCGACGCCTGCTCGGTCGATTTGGACCCCGAGCAACCGGCGACTTGGTCGCACGATCTCGTGGCCGAGCTTGGGATGAAGCCGAAGAGAGAACCGGTCGCCTATAGACGTGGTCGCCGTTGGGTTCGCAGCTTCCGCCCATGGCCCCTGCCCGGGGCTGACCGCGTGGACGGACCGGTCGCCGTCGGGCCCGACGGGTGGTATCTAGTCACCGGCGGTTTGGGGGGCGTTGGACTGGCGGTCGCTGGATGGCTGGCATCGACCGGAGCTCGGCTGGTACTGACCGGTCGATCATCCCTCGATGCCGACGATGGCCAGCGCCGTCTCGCCGTCGAACAGTTACGGACGTCTGGGGCCGAGGTGGTAGTCGAGCAAGCCGACGTCGCCGACCGGGTGGCGATGACCGAACTGGTCGAGCGAGCGAGAAATCGATGGGGGCGGTTGCGGGGCGTCGTCCATGCCGCCGGGGTGGCCGGTGGCGGGCTGGCTCAACTCAAGCAACTCGATGACGCCCGGGCCGTGCTGCGGCCAAAAGTGGACGGCACCCTGGTGTTGGACGGATTGGTCAGAGCCGACGAGCTCGACTGGTTTGTGCTGTTTGGTTCCAATGCGGCAAACGTCGGAGACTTCGGCCAGATCGACTACTGTGCCGCCAACTGTTTCCTCGACGCCTATGCCCATTCTCGGGCGGATCGATTTCCGGTCGTGACGATCGACTGGGGACCGTGGCAGGAGATCGGCATGTCGGTGACCACCGACGTTCCCGAGCAGCTACGGGAGACCAGGATCCAGGATCTCGCGGTCCGAGGAATGTCTCCCGAAAGCGGGCTCGATGCGTTGGGAAGAATCCTCGCTGTGCCTGGCGCCCCGCAGGTAGTGGTCTCGCCGACCCGGCTCGACGTGCTGTTCGCCAACGCCTTCTCGCTCCGCTCGGCGGGTCCCGACGGCGACGAGCGACTGGCCACTATCGGTGGAGGGGAGACGCGAGCCCGAGGGTTAACCGGCGAGTTGATCCAACCGGAATCGAAGCTGGAGACCCAGCTCTGTGAAGCGTGGCAGCAGACGCTCGGCATCGACGAGGTTGGCGTGAACGACAACTTCTTCGACCTCGGTGGCAGCTCCCTCATCGCCATCCAACTGATCGACCGTCTCAATCGTGACACCGACGGTGGATTCACGGTGGCTGGTCTCTATGAGACGTCAACTATCCGGCAGATGGCTGCTGATCGCCAAGTCACCACCAGCCCGGAACTTGATCGAGCGGCGTTAGAGGATCGGCGAGAACGGGCAAAGCGCCGGGCCGAGCACCGCGGCCGCCGACGGACATCCCGTCCCGACCGACGCAGACCTACCCTCGAACCATAGGCGGGTAATCGAACCGTGAGCAGGCCAATCCTGCCACCGGATGTGCCCGGTCAGTAGCCGTTAGTGGCGGCCCAGACGGATGGCATGGTCAGCGAGCAGGTGCTGTTGGATTTGGGTCGTCCCCTCGATGATCTCCATGACCTTGGCGTCCCGCAGATGTCGAGCGACTCCGCCGGCGCCGGCTATCCCTGCCGCCCCGTGGACCTGCACCGCGTTGCTGGCCGCCCGGAACGCGTTCCGAGACGCCACCAACTTGGCTAACAGCGTGGCGTTCAGAGCATCGGGCTCTTTTGCGTCGCGCGCTCGACCTGCTTCTTGGCAGACCAGGCGGGCGGTCTCAGCGTCGGCCAGAATGTCGGTCAACAGTCCCCGCACCAGCTGATGGTCTTTGATAGCCGTTCCTTGTTGGTGTCGGGTCGCCGCTCGTTGCGTCGCCGCTTCAAGGGCGGCTCGGGCGATCCCCGCACTACCCCACGCCGTGCTGTAGCGACCAAGGTCAAGCGCGGTCGAGGCGACCATGGTGATACCGAACCCCGGTCGACCGACGATGTGGTGGTCGGGGACGACGCAGTCGGTGAGCGTGACGGCGGCCAGGTTGGACCCTCGGAGTCCGAGCAGGTCGCGGATGGGCTCGATTGTCAGTCCTGGACGGTCTCGCTCGATCAGTACCGCCACCGGGTTGCCGTCGAGGTTGGCAAACACGAGGAAGAGATCGGCGACCTCGGCGAAACTGATCCACTGCTTCGCACCGTTCAGCGTTAGTTGTCCGGCCCGGACTTCGGCCGTGGTCTCGATGGCGGCCGCGTCGCTACCGACGTTCGGTTCGGTAAGGGCAAAGGCGGCGACAATCTCACCGTTGATGATCCGGGCGAGCCAGGTGTCTCTTTGGTCCTTCGTGCCCCAGCGAGCGATAGAGCCGGCCACCATGTCGGCGACGGCCACGAAGTTCCTTGCCGATCCGCAGTGGCGTCCGATTTCTTCGCTCAGTTCGCCGTAGTCGGCCATGGAGAGTCTTTGGCCGTCGGGCAGGGTTGAGCCGATGTAGCCGGCCTTGGCAAGCTCGGTGATGACCGACGGCGGAAACGATTCTTCCCGATCGGTCGAGTCGGCCGACGGGGCCAGCACCGATCGACCGAACTCGACGAGTTGTTCTCGGTCGAGGCTCATGACCGCCGCCCCTCCAAATCGAGGAGGCCATTCGGAGGTCGCTGTGTGGTGGTACTGGGGTGACGTTTCATACTGGTAGCCGATCGTGGATCATGTCGACGATGGACGGATACGTCTCGTCGATGAAGAAGTGATTTCCGGGGAACATTGTGATCTCGGTACGTCCGGTGGTTAGTTCTTGCCAGCCGACCAGTTGGACCGCAGACGCCTCGGAGTCGGAGGCGCCACCGAGCACGACCAGGTCGGCGTCGACCGGTGGGCCGTCGCGGTAGGTGTAGTGATGGACGGCGCTGAAGTCGGCACGCAACGTTGGTAGGAACAACTGCATTACCTCCTCGTTTTCGAGTAGCTCGGCGGGAGTGCCGCCGAGTGCACCAACCACCTTTTTGAACTGCTCCGTTGGGAGCGCGCTGACGTCCGGGCCGTCGCGTTCGATCTGGTGGAGTGGTGTGCAGCCCGACAGGAACACCGTCGTCGGCGGGGGAAGGCTGTTTCGTTGCAAGGCCCTGGCACTTTCCCACGCCACCATGGCCCCCATGCTGTGACCGAACATAACGTATGGCCGGTCGAGGATCGACGTGGCGTTACCTACGAACTCCTCGACATGGGACGACAGGTCGGCGTAGGCGGCGGTGTCAAGCCGCGCTTCGCGGCCGGGCGGTTGAACCGCCCAAGCTTCGGTTCGCCGGGGAATTGCCTCGGTCCAACGCCGGTAGCCGGACGGCCCGCCACCAGCCCACGGAAAGAGAAAAAGTCGTGACGCGACCTCTTCAGGGGCGGTTAACTGGACGAGGGGAGAGCTGGCGGACGGGGTCACGATGCACCTTTACAGCGGTCGGCAGGTACCGGGTTTGGCTTGATCTGAACGAGGTAGCTGTCGATAGTGCGGCCGGATCGCCGCTGATTGGGATAACCGAACGAGACCTCCTCGAACCGGACGCCGTCGACGATGTCGGACGAGCGGATGTGCAGGTGCCCGTAGACGACGGCGTCGACGTCATATTGGGTATGCCATTGCGAGGTTCGTAGCGTTCCACACCACAACGAGAATCGAGGGATTCGGGGGAGCCGAACCAGTTGTTCGACTAGTGGGTAGTGGTTGACCAAGACGAGTTGTTGGCCATCGGTTGGAGTTACCTCATCAAGCCGCTGTTCGCTGTAGCGGATCCGTTGATGGCACCAATCCGGGAGTGTCGGAAACGGGGCTGACGAGAGGAAGTGTTCATCGGCACAAACGATTCCGGCGTCGGCCGCCCACTGCAATGCATCACCGGCAGCCACCGAACGAGGACGAAACGAGTAGTCGTACAGCGTGAACAATGGGGCGACGATGGCCGAGTCACTGCCATCGGTCCACGTGGCAAACGGGTCCTCTGGAGTAAGAACGCCAAAACGACGGCACAGACTGACCAGCTGTTCGTAACGTGCGACTCCCACCGGCTCACCCCGCTCGCGGTCGGCGGGCAGTGTCCACAGATCGTGGTTGCCTGGTGCCCACACGATCTGGGCAAAACGGGGGCTGAGTGACTCAAGGCAAGTTCGGAGATCATCCGGTCCGTTGCCTATGTCGCCGGCCAGAATCAACCAGTCGTCTCGGTAGTTGCCAAGCGAAGCGACGGCTTCCTGGTTTGCCACATGGTTAATATGAATATCGCTGATTGCGAGGAGTCTCGACATCGTGAAACAGCTACCGGCTGGTCACCTCGCTACGAAGGATATCGGGCCAGTCGTTTCGATCCGTACCATGTTGGGAAAGCACGGCGAACGTTAAACGTTCGAGGCCGAAGCCGACGCATGCAGTATGGGCTGCCTGGGCTGTCTGGCCTGCGTTTTCCGTAATTTCGAAACATGAACCAAAGTGATCTGAGTGGTAGTTGAACGACGCTGCGGCGATTGTTTGGTCGGAATCGATCGGCAACCGTAGTTCGTACTTGAGTTCCATGAGCCGCTGAGAAAACACTTTCGATGCTGCATCGCCAGAACAGAAGAAGGGATCGTTCGCTGCCTCGCAGTGCCCGGCTAAGCCGAGATCTTCGATGAGCTGGAACGATCGTTTCATGAACGCCTCCCGGGAAGCCAGGACGTCTGCTTGGTCGCCGAGGAACACGATCTCTCGGATGGTGAAATCCCAGAGTCGTTCGAGCGTCTTGGCATACCTGGACTCGAAACGGAATGACTTGCCGACCGAGGTGACCACCGACGACCCAGCGTCGGCCACTCGTGAACCCTCCAGCTGCTGAAACGTGTGATAACACATCGTGGGAGGGAGGCAATAGTCCAAATTGAAGCAGTGGTCGAGGATTTCTTGATTGGTTGCACCGCCGCTGGCCTGCTGTTTTTGAAACGCCTGGTACGTTCGCGTGTCGTTGTGGAGCCGGGTAACGAACATGAGAAACTGTGGGAACGAGGAGAAGTAGTCGGCTCGTCTAAGCGTCTCCGTTGCGATGAGTGTTGGGTAGCGGTACTCCATCGCTCCGAACTCATCGACAGCGATCGATTGCAAGAGTTGGTCGAGACGGTCTTGGAGCTGCATCACCAGACAACCGATAGCGATGAGACCCTTCCCCATTTCGGTTGCCTCGCCCATCGCTTCCAGCTCTTCGAATACAGTTCCGGTTGTTGTTGGCTTATGGCGGGAGTGCCAGGTGATCTTCTGAGGCAGAATCGGATGGTTCGCGAGGTCGGTCTCTACTAGTGCAATAAGAGTCGACTTGGCCTTTTCGCCATCGTGCGCAGTGGGTACTTTGATTGATACCCCAGTAATCTGTTGCTCTGTTTTAACGATCTTAAAGTCGGTGATGGCTTCGGACGCAAAGTATACCCGCCGAACCAACTCCTCTTCATAGTCGACACTGATCGGCGTATTGAGTGTTACTTCTGTCCAATTCATTAACCCTCACGATGCGAAAAACACCTGCTGTGGAGATCACTGTCGGCTAACGTACATCACTGCGGTCGACAGTGGAAGCGCACTGGCTAGCCTTTCTGTCGATCGCGGCGATGTAGGTGAGATTTGTCACAATCACGGCCGCGGGAACTTCCGGTTCGCGCTGGAATTACCCCTCAAATAACGGATAGGTTGAGTAGCCCGTAATAAGGTAGGCCAACGTTGATACCTGTTGCAGTCGTAGGTGGAGAGAACTCCTATCCCTCCAAAGTTGCTGATCTCGGCTTCCAGCCGATTCATTTGCGGACTGGGCTCCCACCGAACGGATCCGACCAGCGGATTATCTCGGTGCAGTGCGACGCACTGGATCCAAACGAGGTGGTCGAACGAGGTTCGGCGGCCTACAGCAGAAGGCCGTTCGCCTGTGCGCTGGCTGTACATGAGGATGGCTTGCTTGGAGCCGCCCACCTCAACCGAGCCCTGGGTCTTCCTGGAGCCTCGGTGGAGACCGTACGCCTCTTGGTCGACAAGTGGGCGATGCGATGCGCGCTCAACGACGCCGGCGTCAGTCCAGTAGCGGCCCGGCTGGCCACCGACGAGACGGACCTAGAACAGTTTGGTTTGGACCATGGGTTCCCGTTTATCGCCAAGCCGGTCGCTGCGTCCTCCAGCTTTGGTGTTCTGAAGATCGATACGGCGCAAGCGATTCCGTCTGTGGCCCACGAACTCGCCTCAGCGGGGCGCGCCGCCGTGCTCGTCGAGGAGTTTCTCGTAGGCGACGAGATCAGCGTCGAGACGTTCAGCTTCAACGGCGAGCATGTAATTCTGACCTTCACCGGAAAGAGTGTTGGCGATTCATTCATCGAGATGGGCCACCTCGTTCCAGCCACCCTCGACGAATCGACTACGGCGAATGTGGCCGATACCGTCCGACGCTTTCTCGACACCGTCGGCCTTACCGATGGACCCTGTCACGTCGAGGTCAAGCTCACCCCGAACGGCCCCCGTGTGGTCGAAGGACACAACCGAATCGGTGGAGACAATATAAACGAGCTAGTGGCCGAGGTATACGGCATCGACGTCGAGGCGCTGAGCCTTCGTTGGGCAGCTGGCCAGGCGTCGGCGATCGATCGGTCGCCGACGGCCAGTGGGGGCGCGGCGATCGCCTTTTTCGCCGCCGAACCCGGCCGACTTCTGGCGGTTGAGGGTCTTCAAGGGATCGAGGAAGCGGACGACGTACGTCTCCTCAACATCAACTTCAAGGTCGGTGATATCGTCCCCCCTGTTCGGTGGGGCCCCGACCGCCCGGGCTTTGTCATCACGGTCGGTAAGACAGCTGAGGTTGCCGCTAGTCGGGCTCGTCAGTACGCAGAGGCCGTCACGTTCGTTACCGATCAGTCGGGCGAGGCGCCCGCCGTCGCGCTTACCCGCCAGTTAGAACTGTCGATCGAACTCGACCAAGGCCGGTTCCTCGGGTACGACGGCAAGTTCACGTCTCATTCGATGGCCACGACAACGAGCTGACCAGAATCCGACCAACAGTCTTCTATGTGTCGTTTCGGCGAATTGAGGAACAACGTCTCGTCATCCGAACATTGCCACTGTAGACACTGCTCCAACCCGTAGGAGGCATCTTGCCGTCCAATGCAGCTACCGACTTGGACAACTCCAGCGACTCGACACGTCGGACGGTCCTGGGTGCGTTGGCGATTGCCTTCGTTTCGGCGACGTTGCGGGAGCGGGCCGAGCTCACCGCAACTCCTGCAACGGGGGTCACCGGACGACAGGACACCCCCGCCCCATGTCTTTTCCGACGTCCCTCGGGCCCGAGAACATGCCGTAGATAGCCGGCACATTCAGCCATCGATCGGCGCTTGTCCGGCTAACGCGCGCCGGTATCGAGATCGTAGGTGGCGATGGTGCAGCTGACGGCGAAGATCGGGATCGGTTCGCAGAAGTGCACCGTCCCGGCCGCTCCAGCTGCGGCCGCCGAAATCGTGAGGAAGGTACGTATCTCGAATGCGCCCTGCCCGGCCTCGAGGTACGTCGACCGATCGTCGTAGTCGAGCAAGGCGTCACGGTCGTTGCGACACCACCGGTCCATGAAGTCGAGATCCCACTCAACATTGATCTTTCCCGAGTCAGGAGTAGCCGGCCAGTGCGAGATTCCGCCAGTGCCGATGACGGCGATTCGGTGGGGGAGCGCATCGCAGGCAGCCCGAATCGATTCACCGAACGTCCACGCTCGGTGTAGCGGAGCGAGGGGCGGTCCTTGGCAGTTGATGTTGACCGGAACGATCGGCACATCGTATTCAGGGGTTAGGAAGTGGAGCGGCACCATAATCCCGTGGTCGAATTTCCATTCCTCGGCGTAGGCAACGTCGGAGCCGTTCATGACCTCGGTGATGAACCGTTCGGAAAGTTCACGGTCACCGGGCACTCGCTGGCGTGCGATGCCGAGCCAGTCGGGGTCTTCGATCGGCCCCTCGTAGTGGTCGGCCATGCCGATAGCGAACGACGGCATGTTGTCCATGAAGAAGTTGGCGAAGTGCTCAGCGGCGACGACTACGATCGCCTCCGGTTTGGTTGCCTTGAGATCGGCCCCCATCTGGGCGAAGGCTTCGTAGAAACGGTGGCGAACGTCAGGATCGGCCATATCCGAGCGGCCGGTGATACCAGGGGCATGTGAGCAAACTCCGGCGAAGACGAGCGGCATTTCAATCGACTCCGTTCTCGGGTCCACGATGACCGGTATCGGCCGAGGATGCATCGGCGGAGGCAACGATTTCGTCGACACCGGTGGTCATGGCGTACACGCCTTCGCGAACCGGACCGTGGACTGCGATCCCGTCCCGAAGCCGCTGGAGGTAGTCCTGCCATTCGATCTTGTTGAACGCCGCAAAGTGCATCAGGATCTGACCGTTCACCCCTAAGTGAAAGAGCTTCCCGACATCGGGAGCGGTCAGTGCTTCGATTTCCTCTTCGGTAAGTTCGTACGGCGCTAACACGGTGTGCTGGTCTTCCCGGTACGAAGATTGCATCGACGGACTGCGGTTGAGCTGATAGAGAAATTTTTGCACGTAGTAGAGCGACATCTGCTGACCTCAATCATCCCACTCGATATGTACCGCATCGGGCCCGCGGAACGTAATGTTTGGAAAGTAACTGAACTCCTGTCCGTCGACGAGCCGCAGCGAGGGGATCCGTTCGACGAGCAGCTCAAGAGCAATCCGCGCTTCCATCTTGGCCAACCCGGCCCCGAGGCAGAAATGAATGCCTTTGCCGAAGCTGATGTTCTGGTTCACTCCGCTTCGGTTGATGTCAAACGTGTCGGGGTCTGCGAAGCGCTCGGGTTGCCGGTTCGCCGAGGCAAAGTTCAGAAACAACGTCGTGCCCGCAGGCAGGTCGACGCCCCCGAGGGTGGTGTCCTTCGTTGTCACCCGGCGCCAAGAGATTTGACTCGACTCGAAACGGCTCGTTTCGTCTATCGCCTGTGCGGCGAGAGATGGATCGTCAACCACCGCTCGCCACTGATCCCGTCGAGGTAGCAAGCATCGCAGGGTGTTGCACAACAGAGCGGTCACCGGGTCGTGTCCGGCGAAACTGATCCCGTAGACGACCGATTCCACTTCGCGGTAAGAGATCCCAGTCGTGGCACCCGGGTCTCGTTCGGGGCCTGGATCGACCTCCCAGGCGTCCAGGAGTTCGGACGTGAAGTCGTCGCCCCGTTCCTCGCGCCGCGATGCAACAAACCGCCGGCAGTACCGCCAGTAGTCGAGCATGCCTTTGGCAATCTGGACCTGTTCAGCGTCAGAGGGCTTGCCCCAAGAGAATGCCCGCCTGTTGACACACCACCGTTTGATCATCGCATCGTCAGACTTCGGGAAGCCGATGAGACGAAAAACGATCTCGGCCGGTAACGGAAAGGCCACCGCTCCCACATATTCCGCCGGCGACCCAGCGGCGATCATCTGATCCAAGAGCCTGGCGGCACGAGCTTGCATATAGCTCTCGAGGCTCTGGAGGCGACGTTTACTGAAGCCCCTGCGGGTGTACACCCGTATTCGGGCGTGGTCGGGTTCGGGCCGGTTCGACATCACCGCGACCGGGTCGAAATCCGGTGCGCCGAGGAGTTCGGTCGCCTGAGCGCAAAGCGGATAGATCGGGTCCTGCACGTTGGTCGACGCGAAGAGCTCGGGGTTCGTGAAGACGTATTCGATATCGGACATTTCGGTGACGACGACATGTCCCAACGCCTCTGACCAAAACACCGGGTGTTGCTCTCGTAGCTGGTGAGCTATCGGATAGGGGTCGTTCAGATAGTCGTCGTTCAACGGCGACCAGGTGCGATTGACAGGGCAACCTACCGGTGCTTCGGCAACCGAGTCTGGCGCTCGATGGTAGGTGTTCCCGCTTGTGGTCATCAGGTCTCCACGGCGTGGGCCCGTTGGTCTCGCCACGCAGCGAGTCGACGCTCAATTCGGGTGGCGGCGTGTATGACATGGATGGCGAGCTCGGAATGGTCTCGGCCGTCGGCGGCGAGATGAACTACCGAAATCGCTGCTGCCTCGCCGACCAGCGGCGCCGCCACCGACGCCATTCCGGGGATGACTTCGCCGGTTGACTCGGCCCAGCCCCGTGTGCGGGCCGCGGTTACTTCGGGTCGTTCGTCAACGTTTGGGGGATCGGCGGCGAGGATGGCGATTCCAGGGCCACCCCGATCGACGGGATGGCGCACCCCAGGTTTGTAGCTCACGTTGACGAGGGGACCGACCGGTTCGACACTTTCGACCGTAACCGCCTCGTTTCGGTTGCGGACGACCAGGAAGGCGGTCAACCCAACGGTGTTGGCCAGTGCGGTCAGTTCTTCTATGGAGGCGGCGTGAAGTTCGCCGGCCACCGACCGGGCTAGTACGGCCAGGCCAGCGGCGGGCAGACAAGCACCGTCGCTTGCCCGTTCGATCAGTCCATGGTGTTCGAGGGTCCGCACTATTCGGTAGGCAATCGATCGATGCACACCAAGGTCGTCGGCCACGGTTTCGATTGACGGTGGCGTCACCGCCTGGGCGATCATCTCCAGGGCAGTAAGTCCGCGTGACAGCGTCTGGCTCATCGACATGGTTCGCGAAGAGTACACGAGAGTTCCGGTGGAGAACAATGAGGTTCATATATCGAACGAACACCTGGTGGGCGGCTAAGCGAGAACTTGCACCGATCGCTCGGCGCCGAAAAGTTCGTGTTAGTAACCTGTTCTCATGGTTTGGCAAGGCATCCAAGAGTTTCTGGTGCGAGTGAGAAACAAGAAGCGACCGCTCGCTGGTCTGGCGCTCGTCGCTACATGCATCACCGTGGCCGCCTGTGCGTTGTACCTAACCGTTCGAGATCCACACGTGGTTGCTGGCCTGGACCACCCCGACGGCCCACGAGTACGTCTCGTGCAGGAGTTCGTCGGCATCGAGGGGTTCGAGACCACCCTGTACTACGACAATGGCGACGGACGGTGGCGCTGGTACTACTTCGACCACGACGACTCCTACTGGCGGCACGCCGACGCAGGCTACGAGGGCCCAGAGATCTCGATTGGCACGGCCGCCAGGGGAGCAGCGATCAACACCGCACAACATGTCGTGACTATCACCAATGACGAGATCGGTTACCGACAACGCCCGCTATCGGCCGATATTGCCGATCTTCCATCGGGGTTGGACTAGCGCCCGGTCGCCCAATCGCCGGCGATTGACTGTGCCAGGTTCGAGACCCCGGACCGCTGCCTACCCGGATTCCAAGGTCCGGACCAAAGTGTCGAACGGCGGGCGATGGGAGTGACTTCTACTAGCGACCGGACGGCGACGCTAATTTGCTGATCGCCATTCCGGTGACCAGGCATCCGCTCCGAAATGCCAGTCGGCGGTGCGAAAGGTGGTTGCGGTGGCGATAGCTACCAACGCATCGGCCCGGCGTACGTCGACACGGTATGTCCCGAGACTTCGGCTCCGGCCAGCCTCGTCGGCGCGAAACGTCAGCTGGTCACCGACTCGAACCGGTTTCAAATATTCGATATCTATCGATACCGCCACCGCGACTCGACCCCACGAGTTGGAGGCGACCGATACGACGATGTCGGCTCCTGAGAACAGGAAGCCTCCGTGGATCGATCCGTTGAAGTTGGCGTGTTCCGGCCCCGGGACGGCGGTGGCGGTGGCCGAACCTGATGACCACTCGGTCAGCTGGACACCGAGCGTTTCGGCCAAGCTGTCGTTGGCGAAGAGGTCGGACAACAACTCGACATTCTCGTGATCGGTCATCGACGGCATCCTAGGCCACCGTTCAAATATGGCTGACAACCCACGCACGTCATGCTGGTTGACGGCCCTTTCGGTCAGGCTTTGGTGCGTTCGTAGTAGCGGCGAGACTTAGCGCGGCTTCCGCAGTCAGCCATGTCGCACCAACGCCTTCGCCCGTTGCGCGTCTCGTCGTAGAAGGTCCAGTCGCACGCTGGGCAGTGCCTGAGGCGGCTCCGGTCTCGACGGCTTGCGAGGTCTGCAGCGTCAACGATGATGGGGTCGAGGAGTGTCTGTTGCGGCGTCTGGTCTCGCCATATCCATGCGAGCGTTGTTGAGTCGAGTGACCGTCTGGCGTTCGACGAGCTCAGCATGTCGTTGAATTCCTCGATTGCCGGCTTCGCTGGCTGCTGGCCGTGAGCGAGCGGGCTGAGAAGGTCGGTGATTGTGGCTCGTGTGGCCTGGATCGAGTCGATCTCTCCCGGTCGGATTCCGTGCGCATCAAGATCGACAGCGGTGGCCCAACGGTGGACGTTGGTGACCGAGGAGAGCCAATCGTGGCGTCGATCGGTCAACGGCCAGCTGACCGTGTTGATGAAGTTCAGCGACACCCGGCCACCGATGAGCTTGTATGTGCCCGGATAGCCCGCAGAGTCCAGATCGAGTGCCTCCATCAGCGCACTTTACCATTCAACTCCAAGTAGATGGTGTGAGCATGCTACTCTTACCATCATTGACTTATTAGATGGTGAGGTCCCATCGGCAACGGTGCGGACCACTGATTGGGTCCCTCCACACCTGTGGTTCGTTGGGAGCGCGATCTTTCACTACCTCGGACCATCCTTCGCCGTGTTGCTCTTCGCCACCGTTGCGGTCGGAGGCGTCGCATGGTTCCGGATCGTGTCCGCAGCGCTGGTCTTCGCCATCTGGCGACGCCCCTGGCGTGTGTTCTTTGCCGCCACACCTGAAGTGCAACGGCTGATAGTCGCGCTCGGAGCGGTGTTCGCGCTGATGAACTACAGCTTCTACATCGCCATCGATCAGCTCCCGCTCGGCACTGTCGCCGCCATCGAGTTCGTCGGGCCGATCCTGCTCGCCCTCGCCGGAAGCCGAACCGGCCGCAACCTCACCGCACTCCTGCTCGCAGTCGGCGGCGTCTACCTCCTCACCGACGTCCGGATCGAAGGCGGGGCTGCAGCGTTCGGCTGGGCCTTCGCCAACGCTGCACTGTTCACCCTCTACATCGTGCTCGCCCACCGCATCTCACGAGCCGACAACGACACGAGCCCGATCGACCGACTCGGTGCGTCGATGATCGTCGCAGGGATCGCAATCACCCCGCTCGGCATCAGCGGCGCAACCGACGCGCTCACCAACCCGATCGCCTTAGCAGCAGGGATCGGCGTCGGCATCAGCTCCTCGGTCATCCCTTACGTCTTCGACCAGTTCGCCATGGCCCGCCTTCCAAGGTCCACCTACGCGCTCTTCGTCGCCCTGCTCCCCGCAACCGCGGTTGTTGTCGGTGTCATCGTGCTCGCCCAGATTCCTGAACCGATCGAACTCGTCGCGGTCGCACTCGTCATTGCGGGCGTCGCACTCCACCGAGAACCTCACGCCAACCTCGTGTGAACCAGCAGTAGATCGGGTCTACGGCCTGACCCGCTGGCTCTCCGCAAAGGCCGACGACCTAGAGACCTCACCTTCTGGGCAGCAAGGCACTGCCCTAGTGGGCAGCAAGGCACTGCCCTTCTGGGCAGCGAGACACTGCCCCGGCATCAGCGAAAACGGTCGACGAGCCATACCATCGCAAACCCCGCGACCATGGCCAGCTCGATCTGATCGCTGATCGCTACCGCTCGACCTATGTCGGCAACCTCCGGCCTCGGTCCGTCTCCCAGCGTGGGGCGATTCTCAAGCTGGTCTCCGTAGCGCAACGGGCCACCGAGTTGGCGTTCGAGCACCGCCGCCATCGCGGTTTCTGCTACCCCGGCGTTCGGCGATGGATGGGCCGGAGCGTCGCGGCGGACCAACGCGGCGACTACGGCCCCTTTGGTTGGGTGGGTGGCGGCGACGATGGCGGCGAAACACCGTGCCGGAAGATAGTTCGCCGCATCGTCGAGCCTGGCGGCCGCCCACCCGAATCGTCGGTAGCGGTCGGTGCGGTGCCCGACCATGGCGTCCATTGTATTGACCGCTCGATAGGCGACCGCTCCCGGCGCGCCGGCGACGATAGCCCAGAACGCCGGAGCAACCACCGCATCGACCGAGTTCTCGGCTAGCGACTCGATGACTGCGGCGGCGATTGCTCGGTCGTCGAGCTGGCTCGGATCGCGACCGACGAGCGACGGCAGCCGGTCTCGGGCCAGAACCAGGTCGCCGTCGGTTAACGCATCGCCGACGCTCGACGCGACCCTGCGAAGTTCCCGACCGGCCGAGGAGATCCCGATGGCGGCCGCGGTAGATCTGATCAGTGAGCCGGACACCAACCCGATTCCGCACCCCACCGCGGCATACACGACGCCGGCAACTTTTTGGTCGGCCCATCGCCGTCGCTCCAACCCGGTCATAACCGACCCAAACCAGGCGACCGGGTGAGCTGCGGTTGGCGGCTCCCCGAGCCATCGGTCGAGTAGTAGACCGATAGCTACCGCACCGCAACGGCGACCGGTGGCACTCACCGGTCGCCGGCGCGGTCGCGCCAGATCGACAGTGGGCGCCGTTGAGTCATGTCCGGCCGCGGGGATCGGCGGCCCCGCTCTCGTCTTCGTTCACTATTTTCGATCGCTACTTCGTTCACTAGTTCGTTCACTAGGTCTTCACCACCCGGGGCCTTGACCCGGCGCACCAGCAGTTCTGGCGATGTCGAGCAGTGGGTCGAGACCGACGTTGGCCTCAAGCCAATCGGCGAGGCGATCGTGTTGACGTTCGATCATCGCCGTAAACGGCCGTGGTGAGGGCTGGAATCGGCGGTTCCGTTGGCCGGCCGCTTCGGCCAACAACGTGGAGCGAAAGGCGTCCCCGTCGAACAGTCCATGCAAGCTGCTACCCGATACCCGCCCCGATGGGTCGGTCGAACCCTCGGCGTCGCCATCGACGACCAGCCACGGCGTAGTCTGCCGGTCGGTGGCAATCGGCTCGGGGCGGCCGAACCGGATTTGATATCCACCGATCGCCACGCCATCGGCTGAGCCGGTGGACAGCCGAACGATCTTCGGACAGGCGAACTTTGTATGAACGTCGAGAAGTCCCAGGCCGTCGACGTGTCCGTCGCCCGATTCCACCGGATCATCGATGGTGCGACCCAGCATCTGGTAGCCGGCACAGAGTCCGACGATTCGGGTCGTACCACGACGGGCGATAGAGATCACTGCGTCGGCGAGGCCACTGCGTCGGAGCCACGCCAGGTCCCGTACCGTCGCTCGGCTACCGGGCAACACGATGAGGTCGGCGTCGACGAGTTCATCGGGGCGCCGGACCCACCGAAGCGTCACGTCCGGCTCGACAACCAGCGGATCGAAATCGGACGGATTCGCCAGCGTCGGGAAGCGGATCACCGCCACCCGCACCGGTTTGTCGGAACACGATAGGCTCGTTCCCGCTTCGGAGGCGTTGTCTTGCATCACCTCTAGGTCGGCGTCGAGATCGAGAGAGTCCTCGACACCGAGCATCGGCTCGAGGCCAAGGTGGGGGAGAACCCCGAGCACGGGGACCCCGGTTCGCTTTTCGATCTGACGAATGCCGTCGACGAGAAGCGTCGAGTCTCCTCGGAACTGGTTGAAGACCACCCCGGCCACGGTGGCACGAAGGTCGGGGGGTAGGAGGTCGATGGTTCCATGGGCGGCGGCAAACGCGCCGCCTCGGTCGATGTCGACGACAACGATCGCCGGGATTGAGGCGGCGTGAGCCAACGGCAGGTTCACGAGATCCCGATCGAAAAGGTTGATCTCCGCCGCGCCGCCGGCCCCTTCGGCAACAACCCAATCATGGTCTCGCCGAAGTGAGTTCATGGCGTCGAGAACGAGCGGCTTGAGCCCGTCGGTGGTAGCTCCGTACGAGGCGGCATCGGTGGTCTGCCGCTCATCGCCGAGGACGACCACATGGCTCCGTCCATCGGGGTTTGGCTTGAGCAGGACCGGATTCATGCGTCGTTCCGGTTCGACACCGGCGGCGGCAGCTTGCATGGCTTGGGCTCTGCCTATCTCGCCTCCGTCGGCGGTTACCGCCGCATGGTTCGACATGTTTTGCGCCTTGAACGGAGCGACCGAACGACCGGTTCGAGCCAAGGCTCGGCACAGCGCGGCCGCAACCGTTGACTTGCCGGCACCACTCGTTGCTCCGGCCACGAGAATCGCCCCGCCGTCGCCGGGTTTGGTCGACGGAACGGTCATCGGCCACCAGCAGCGGGAATGGCATCGACGCCTCGTTCAACGCCTTGTTCGACGACCCGGTCGAGGGCGGCGGACAACCGGTTCAACCAGTCTTCGGCTGGTACCGCAATCCGCATCGTTCCCGGCATCCCAAAGCTGGCACAGTCCCGGATGACGACACCGAGTGGCGCCAACGCATCTCGAAGTCCCGGTGCGTCGACGAGGACCCACGGCGCGGCGGGAACGTGAACCGTGAAGTTCCGCTGGCGACACGCCGTGGCCAACGTCTCCTTTGCGTCACCTATTCGACGGACCCAACCGGTGAGATCGGCGGCCGCCAGCAGGTCAGGCAGCACCTCCAACGCCAGTGTGCTGACCGCCCAGGCTGGCTGGTGGCGGGCGAATCGGGCCACGTCATCGGCCACCAGGTATCCGAGGCGTAAGCCGGGGCAGGCGAACAGTTTCGTCAAGCTGCCGACGGTGACCCCGGGGCGGGCGGCCGTCCACCGTGCGGTGGTCAAAGGGTAAAACGCTTCGTCCCAGATGTCGGCGTGTTCATCCGGATCGGCAAGGTCACCGGTTGGACTGTGAGGGTCGCTCCGCCATACCGGACCTGAAGACCGGCGGGGGTACAGGGCGAAATCCGGCTCCGAGCGAGGCCGACCACCCAGTTCGGCGGCCACGAGGGCTATGGCTTCGCTACCCCCGTTGGTCAACAACAGGCGCTCGCTGTCGATACCGAGCAGGTCGGCCAGAAGCCGGGTGGCAACGGCTGGATCTGGGTATCGGCGCACCGATCCGGCATGGCGGTCGATGAGGGCGGCAACGTCTGGCCCGAACGGGTTGAGCGTCTGCGATAGATCGACAACATCATCGGGGTCGATGCCGAGCGCGGTGGCAACGGCAACGCCGTCACCACCGTGGGTACCGGCAGGCGGTACAAGCTGGGTAGAAAGGGTCATCGAAGCCCGCTGAACTCGTAGATCACACCGGAAGCCTATCGATCCGGTCCGGGCCGTCGAGGTTGTATCTACGTACCGGTCGCCGTCAGTGGGCCGTCCTGGCTAGGAGCTGTCGGTTCAGACCGGCCGTCTACCGGCACCATGGGTCGCTTGGCCCGACGGGCGACCCCGGTGGCCGCAAGGTCGGAATCCCAGCGTGGTCGAAGCGGCATACAGCTTCGGCCCATGTTCTGTCCCGAGGATGACGTATTGACGGCGAGGACCTGGTGGACTTGGCTTTTGCCAATGGCGAAGTTGACCGATGTCGCCGCCATGTAGAGCCGCCATACTCTGGCTCGTCCCTCGCCTATTTCGGCCACGGCCTCATCCCAGTTGGCTTCCAGGTTCGAAACCCAGTGCCGCAGCGTAAGGGCGTAGTGTTCCCGAATACTCTCCATATGCCGTGCCTCGAAGTTGGCCCGTTGAATGGCACCAACCACGTCGCCGATCTCATGCAGTTCGCCGTCGGGGAAGACATAGCGTTGGATAAATCCATGGCGGGCGACGGCAACCCGTTCCCGGCGGAGGACCCGGGTCCGGAACGGGGTCCGACCGATCTGATGGTTGAGCAGACGTCCGCCGTGGGGCAACAGCCGACGGAGAATACGAAAATACTCGGAGAGATGGGCCAGGCCGACATGTTCAAACATGCCGATCGAGCTGATGGCGTCAAAGGGCCCGTCTTCGAGATCGCGGTAGTCCTGAAGCCGGATAGTCACCTGATCGGACAGACCAGCTTCGGCAACTCGCTCGCGGGCTAATGCAGCCTGGCTCTCAGAGATCGTGATGCCGACCGCTTCAACCCCATAGTGTTTCGCGGCGTGGATCACCATCCCGCCCCAACCACAGCCAACGTCGAGAAGCCGCATTCCCGGCTCAAGCCCAAGCTTTCGGCAGATCAATTCCAGTTTGTTCGACTGGGCCCGTTGGAGGGTGTCGCTCGGCTGTTCAAAGACCCCACAGGAGTAGACCATCGAAGGTCCGAGTATCAGTCGGTAGAAGTCATTCGACACGTTGTAGTGGTGATCGATTGCCGTGCGGTCTCGTTTGCGGCTGTGGGCGGTCAGGCGGCTGCGAGCCCCTATCTCCTCGGCCGGAACCGGTGGTGGGGTAGTCCAGGCTGAGACGCCGACCAACTTGGCTAGCGCCCGAATCTGACGGGGAGTAAAACGTATGCCACCAAGGTTTCGCTCCAGGTCGAGCAGTGACCAAATGTCACCGTCGATATCCATGGCGCCAGAAACGTAGGCTCGCCCCAATCCAAGTTCACCAGGCGAACGGACGAAGTACTTGACTGCGTCGGCGCTGTTGAACCGGACGGTTACCGGCGCATCGGTCGGCCCCCACGTCTGGCCCCGCCAGTCAACGAACCGTACCCGCGTGTTTCTACCGAGAAACTCCTCAGAAATGGCCTGGAGCGACATGGTGTTCCTCCCGCATCTCGCTAGCGACTCGCCACAGGCTCAGAGTACGCAACCGTCTTCTTCCACCACAAAAAACCGGGACAGGGGCTCGATCTTCCGACAGTGAAAGTCTCGTTCCCGACGTGGATTTGGCCACTAGCCTTGGTTGGCGATGACTTCGACCACCCCAGCCGACCCCGGCCCTCTCACCGCCGCTATTCCAAAGGCCTACGACCCCTCCGAAACCGAAGAGGAGGTAACGAAGAGGTGGACTACCGCCGGGGTATTCGCCGCAGAACCGCGGACCGGCGACGACCAAACCCCAACGTATTCGATCGTTATCCCACCGCCGAACGTGACCGCCGCGCTCCATCTCGGCCACGCGCTGAACAATACGCTCCAAGATGTTCTCATCCGCTATCACCGGATGCTCGGTCACCGCACCCTCTGGATGCCAGGTACCGATCACGCCGGAATCGCCACGCAAACGGTCGTCGAGAAGCGGTTGCTGAGCGAGGGGGTAAAACGACTGGAGATGGGTCGCGATGCTTTCCTGGCCAAGACCCAGGACTGGAAGGACGAGTACGAGGCGGTAATCATCGAGCAGCTCCTGGCCATGGGCGCCTCGTGTGATTGGGAACGAACGCGATTCACGATGGACGAAATGTGCGTCACCGCGGTTCGTCATGCGTTCTACACGCTCTTCCAAGATGGGCTGATCTATCGGGGAAAGCGTCTCGTCAACTGGGATCCGGTGACTCGCACCGCGTTGTCCGACGACGAGGTTGAGATGGAGGAGATCGAGGGCCACATGTGGTACCTCCGGTATCCCCTTTCCGACGGTTCTGGTCATGTCACCGTGGCGACCACCCGACCGGAGACGATGCTGGGCGACACCGCCGTTGCAATCAATCCGGCCGACCCGCGAGCCAGGGCGTTGCGCAACAAGTCGGTTCTGCTTCCGATCGTCGACCGGGTCATTCCGATCGTCGAAGATGACTACGTCGTGATGGCCGACCCTGATTCGTCGGACGGTAAGGCGAAGTACGCGACCGGTTTCCTCAAAGTCACTCCCGCTCACGATCCCAACGACTGGGAAATCGGGCTTCGCCATGAGTTGCCGGTCATCAACGTCATGGGCCCCGATGGTTCGATCAGCTCGGAACACGGGTGGGAAGACACCTCTTCGGAGGCCCAAGAGTTCGTTGGACTTAGCCGTGAAGAGGCGCGTTCGGCCATCGTCGCCTGGTTTGACGAGCGCGGCCTGTTGGAGGAAGTCAGGGCGTACACCCACTCCGTTGGGCACTCGTACCGAAGTCACGTGCCGATAGAGCCGTGGCTGTCTGACCAGTGGTATGTGGCGGTGACCGACGACCGTCTTCGGGGTTCGGCGTTGCGGGCACAGAACCCAACCCAGAGTCCGGCGTTGCCCGATGATGCCGGGCACCGAACCGACGCGCCAGGCGACGGGGCGATGACCTTCCACCCCGATCGTTACGCCCGCACGTATCACGCCTGGCATGCCGGCATCCGCGATTGGTGTATCTCCCGTCAGCTTTGGTGGGGCCACCGGATTCCGGTGTGGGTCCGGCTGCAGCCGATCGAAGACGCCGGTCCAGAGATCGGGGCTGCGGTTGCCGACGCCGCGGTTGACGAGCCGGTTTTTATCGAGAGCCGATGGGTCGCGGCCGGAGCCGCCCACCTCGCTCGCAAGGTGACCGAGACCGAGGTCGAGGAGGCGGTTTGTGTTCCGCCCGGGTCGAGCTTACGACGGCTCGACCGCACCGATTCGACAATGGACGAGGCGGCGCTAATCGCCGCTATCGAAACCGATGGGTTTGTTCAGGATCCTGACGTTCTCGACACGTGGTTCTCGTCAGGCTTGTGGCCGTTGTCGACGATGGGTTGGCCGTGGCCGGAAGACTTCCCCGAGACCGTCGGCCTGTTGGAGTCGTTCAACCCGACGTCGGTGCTCATGACCGCTCGGGAGATCATCACTTTGTGGGTCAGCCGGATGACGATGTTCAACCGCTATTTCCGCCAGGGCCAACTCCCATTCGACGACGTGTTCATCCACGCCATGATCCAGGATGGGCATGGCCAGAAGATGTCAAAGAGCCTTGGCAACGGCGTTGACCCTCGGGACATCATTCACACTCACGGCGCAGATGCCCTTCGCTTCACGCTGGTGCAGATGACGACCGACACCCAGGACGTTCGAATGCCGGTCGACTTGATCTGCCCCCACACCGGCGAAATGTTCACGCCGGAGTTCATCACCACGTCGGCCGGTCACGTTGTGGCGGCCCCGACCCAGACGTCCCCAAACGAACCGACGAAGTCGATGGTTAGCGCCTACGGGGTCGCCACCGGAGCCGTGACCGCAACCACCGACGTGCCGCTGGCAAGGAACACGTCTTCGAAGTTCGACCTTGGACGCAATTTCGCCAACAAAGTCTGGAACGCTACGCGGTTCGCTTTGAGTCGTATCGATCCTGGCCACGCTCCGAGCATCACGGTAGATCCATCCTCGGCAGATGGCTCGACGACGTTCGCCGACCAGTGGATCATCGCCCGGTTAGCCCAGTCGTTGGGAGTCATAGAAGAGGCACTCGCCAACTACCAGTTCAACGTCTACGCAGACACGCTCTACGACTTCATCTGGCGGGACGTTTGCGACCGATACCTCGAGGCGGTGAAACCGACCATCGATGGCAACGCCGATCAACAAGCGGTGCTCGGTGCGGTGCTCGATGCCGTACTTCGGATTCTTCATCCGGTCTGCCCGTTCGTGACCGAAGCATTGTGGCCGCATGTCGCCGCGGTTCGGACAGGCGAGATCGTCGGGGTTGCGTTGCCGCCATCGGAGCTGGCGGCCTCAGCTCGTTGGCCGGTCGTCGAGCCTCTGGCTTCGGCTGGGCTTGTCGTCGACACTTTCGACCGAGCGGACCGGCTGGTTGGGGCCATCAGGACTCTCCGCTCCTCGCGCAACGTCAAGCCGAAACAGCGGGTGACCCTTCATGTGCCGGCCTCGGTCCGGGAACTCATCGCCGCCTCCGATGGCATGATTGAGACCTTGGCCGGCGTTGGAGACGTCGTTGATTTCGCGGCTGGCGACGACCGGCCGCCTGCGGCCAGCCCACTGCCGTTCGAAGGGGTCGAGGTGCTTGTCTCAGGCCTGGTCGACGAACTCGACTTCGATGCCGAGCGAGCCCGGTTACAGAAGCTGATTGAGGCCAAAGCCACGCAGGTGCGTGGCTTTGAGCAGCGGCTGGCCAACCCTGGGTATGTGACCAACGCCAAACCCGAAGTAGTAGCTGAAACTCGTGAGCGTTTGGAGACCACGAGAAACGATCTCCGAGCGGCGGAGGCCGCGCTGACCGCGCTGACGAACTAGAGTTGCGGCAATGAGGAGCAACCGGTGCTGAAAGTCGGAGATACTGTTGAAGAGTTCACGCTGGACGATCAACACGGGAACCAGGTGACGCTGTCTTCGCTGCTCGCTACCGGTCCGTTGGTCGTCTATTTCTATATAAAGGCCATGACGCCTGGTTGAACGATTGAGAGCAAGCACTTCCGTGATCTAAGCGCCGAGTTCGCAGAACTCAACGCCAAGATCGTAGGAGTGTCGCCTGATCGGTCAGATCGGCAAAAGGCATTCGATGAAGCGAACGAGCTCGGCTTTCCGTTGCTCTCAGATCCCGACAAATCGGTAGCCGGGATCTTTGGGGTGAAGCGGTTTGGGCCGCTACCGGTCAAACGGGCAACGTTCGTGATCGGTTCAGACTCGACCGTGTTGGCAGCAAACACCAGCGAGACCAATATGGCATCCCATGCCGACGAGGCATTGGCGCTCCTTCGAAGCCGAGCCGCGTAGCAGGCCGGTTGGGCCGCCGAGGCCAACGTGTCGAACGCCGTTCAACTGACAGCGGTGAAGCTGGCCGGTAGGTGTTTGATGCCGTGGATAAAACTGCTCTGAAGTAAGTCGGGCGGTCCGGTCGATTCGATGTCTGGAATGCGGCGGAATAGTTCGCGAAACAGCACAGTAGTTTCTCGGCGAGCCAGGTGAGCCCCGAGGCAGTAATGCGGGCCGGGCCCACCGAATCCTACGTGGGGGTTTGGGTCTCGAAGCACATCGAATTGGAGTGGGTCGGTGAACACCTTTGGGTCGCGGTTGGCAGCCAGGTAGAACATGGCAACTTTGTCGCCGGCTGCGATGACTTGACCACCGATCTCGGTGTCTGCGGTCGCCGTGCGCCGCATGTACGTGACGGGACTGGCTAGTCGAACGATCTCTTCGACCGCGCTCGGAGCGACACCCTCGAAATCATCGGTCCAAATCTTGCGTTGGTCTGGGTTCTCTGTGAGGTATGTGAGACCCCAGCTGATGGCGTTGCGGGTCGTTTCATTGCCGGCTACAACCAACAGGATGAAAAAACTGGCCAGGTCGGCCGGCGTCAGCTGGTGATCTCCGAGATCGGCGTTAACTAGTTTCGAGGTCAGATCTTCGCCGCTTTCTCCTTTCTTGGATTCAGCCACTTCGGCCATCAAATCGGCCAACTTGCCGCCGGCAGTAAGCAAGGCAGTAACGATGTCGTTATTGTCCGGCACGTACTCTGGATCTGCTACACCCAGGATCACATTGGTTTGATCGAATACGAACTGATACTCGCTAGCGGGAACCCCCATCAGGTTGCAGACGATTCTCAACGGCAGGGCGGCAGCGACATCAACAACAAAATCAACAGCGCCCTTCGGGCGTATTTCTTCAATAATTTCGGTGGCGGTGGCCTGCACTGACTCTTCCAGACGACCGAGCATGCGGGGCGTGAAACCGGCCGAGACGATTCGACGCAACCGGGCATGGCGGGGGTCGTCCATAGCGATCATCGATCCGAAGAACTCCCGGAACTCCGGTGGCGTGTCGGCGATTGTGACGCCGTCGGCCGAGCTAAATATCTCGGGGTGTTTTGACACATGCAAGATGTCAGCGTGATTGGTCAACACCCAACTTCCGACGCCTTGAGGAAGCGGAATTTCTAGAGGAACCTCTGGCTCTGGATGAAACGTGACCCCTCCCGCGTCGCGGAGGGCGGTCAGGTCACGTTCAACGGCGTCGCTTGAGCGGACCCAGAATTCAGGCACGATCGGATTCGGCAGCTCGGTCGTAACGTCGCTCATCAACGGACAGTAACCGACCAGAATGAGCGAGGCTAGTTCCGCCCTGAGGTACAGACCAGACGGTGAGTATGGGGCAGGCGAGTCCACATTCGAACGGTTCGCTACGGCCTCCTTCGGCTGGCAGACTCTGGCCATGACCGAGTCGCCAGAATCCTCTGTACGGTTCGCCCACCTCGATGGTGTGGCAGCGGACGAGGCGGTGACCGCCGCTCACCACAGCTACCGGCAACAACGGCCGCGAAGTGCCAAGCAAGCGGAGGTCGCCGGTCGGGTACTGCCGGGAGGCTCGACCCGTTCGGTTCTCGACATCGATCCATTCCCGTTCCGAGTGGCTTCGGCAGACGGTGCCCAACTGGTCGATGTCGACGGCCTGACGTATACGGACTTTCTCGGGGACTACACCGCCGCCCTACTTGGGCACAATCCGCCGGCCATCCGCCGGGCCGTCGTCGATGCCCTTGACCGTGGTTGGTCGCTTGGCGCCCTCAGCAATGCCGAACACGAACTGGCTGAGCTGCTGTGCCAACGGTTTCCTTCGGTTGACCAAATCCGGTTTACCAACTCGGGAACCGAAGCAAATTTGATGGCCATCTCCCTGGCCCGACACCAAACCGGGCGGCAGAAGGTGCTCGTTTTCGATGGCGGATACCACGGCGGGCTCCTCCATTTCGGTCCGGGAGGCAGCCCACTCCAGGCACCTTTCGACTACGTTCGCTGCCGATACAACGATCTGGGGTCTGTGGCCGCGGCGTTAAACGAACACGGACCGCAGATCGCCTGCGCGGTCGTCGAACCGATGCTCGGGGCGGGAGGGTGTATCCCCGCTCGATCGGATTTCTTGATGCTTCTGCTGCGACGGTGTCGGGCTGCGGGCGTTCTAGTGGTCTTCGACGAAGTGATGACCTCACGCATGTCTGCTGGCGGTGCCCAGGAGCGACTTGGACTCGATCCGGACCTGACCACCCTCGGGAAGTACCTGGCCGGCGGAATGACCTTCGGAGCGTTCGGCGGATCGGCCGACTTGATGTCGGCTTTCGACCCGGCTCGCGGTGGCACCCTGACCCATGGCGGCACGTTCAACAACAACGTTGTGACTATGTCAGCGGGCATAGCGGCCTGCGCCCAGTTACTCGATGCCGACCGCCTCGACCGGCTCTTCGACGATGGCGAGGCGTTCCGGGCTCGGCTAAACGAGCAGCTCGCTCCACTGTCGATGATGGCGACCGGGTGGGGCTCGATGTTGACCATCCATGGCGCGCTCGGCCCCATCGCCGCACCACACGATCTCGCTGGCGTCGACGCTCGGGTCGGGGAGCTGCTGTTTCACCGGCTCCTCGACCGCGGGTACTACATCGCTCGGCGCGGATTTGTCTCTTTGTCGCTGGCCGTGACCGCTGAGCAACGAGCCGGTTTCGTCGATGCGTTGGCCGAGGCACTTAGCTCGTTGACGGCTGACGGGATTCTCATCCCACTCCGAGGAGAATAGGTGTTTTTGCCCCCAAGTTGTTTTCTTCTCGTGAAATCCCCTAGATCTGGGGCCAATTCCGTCACGTTAGGTAGCAATCTTCGGAGAGCCCTCTACCCTAAGTGACCGCCTGCCGGATGCGACGGCAGATGTGATTCGTCTGACTGAGGAGCTCGCCATGGCCAAACAACGATCGAGCTTCGCCAAACTACAGCGGGACAAAGCCAAGAAGGAACGGGCCGCAATGAAGCGGGCCAACCGTCAGCAGCGACGTGCTGCCGTAGAGGGCGAAGAGGGGGCCGACACCGAGCTCGACAACGCCGATGCGGTGACGATGGTGGCCGGTGAAGGTGAGCCTTCGCCAGAAGAGCTGCTCAAGCTCATCGAAGACCTTCACAAGCGCCGCGAGGCTGGCAGTATCAGCCAGGAGGACTTCGAAGAGGCGAAAGTCGAACTCTTCGCCCGTCTCCAAATCGACTGAACGTTCCGTTTCCTGCGCTGGGGTGCCGGCGCCGCTCCAGTGTCAACGTCAGCTGGTCGCCGTTCTCTCGATCTCAGCCAGTTTGCGCCCGATCCGGGTGGTGCTGACTTTGCCTGTTCCCCGAAGATGCAGAGCAAACTGATTCACCCGGAGTTCTTCGAGCTGCCAGGTCACCGCTTCTAGCTGAGGGGTCAGGCCGAGTTTGGCCACGAGACGGGCGTGTTGCTGCTCTACCTCAACGCAAGCAACTGCGGCTGTGAGGTCGCGGCTGGGGTGTTCGGCCAACTGCCCTACACGGACGACGATGGCTTCCAGGTAGCGGGCGACGTCAGCGACACGGTCGAATCCAACACCGGCCAGGAACCCGGGGTATGCCAAACGGTCGAGATGGGCCTGGATATCGCGGACCGACGCATCGATTCCGGTTGAACCGGTCGGCTTCAGCCGCGCTCCGATCGTCGTTATTGAACGGACCAGTTCCGTGATGAGTTCAGCCAACCGAGCCAGGTTGACGGGCACTTCGGTGGTCGCCTGTTCGAGTAACCGCTCGAAATCGCGTCGGGTCCAAGCCGGCCCGCCCACTTGGGCGATGGCCTCGTCGATGGCGCAGTCGATCCCGTCGTTGTACCACTGAGCCTTCGATTGGACAGGAGCCGTCGCGAGCTGCAGCTTTGTCCTGTCGTCGAGCAACTCGTCGAGCTGGCGTACCGGGTTCGGGAGTTGGAGCCGGATCAGTCGTCGAGTGCCGAGCCACATGGCGTCGGCTTGTTCTTCCTCGGTCGGATGGAGCCGTATGGCAACCGACTGTTCCTCGTCGACCAACGATGGATAGGCCCGCACGGTGTGAGACGGTCCGGGTGTGTCGACGACCATCGGAATCTCGTCGACCTCCCACGTTCGCAGCCCCGTGCGTTCCAAGCTGGTCGACGACGCAACTTCTGATAACGCGGCCCGTACTTGGGTCGACATCAACTTGGCGAGAGCGCCAAGGTCTTTGCCCTCAGCCAACACTTCGAATCGTTCGTTGATGACTCTGAACGTCGGGCGGAGGTGAGGGGGGATTCGGTCGATGGCGAATGCGTCAGCGGGAATCACCGTGCCCGCTCGACGCCCGAGGGCTGTGCGAAGCCGTTCGATCAAGATGCCGTCCGGAGGGTTGAGTTCAGCCACCATGGCCTCCACCGTCTCGCTTATGGGCAACAGTTGTTTTCGGATGGTCTTCGGTAGCGATCGGATGAGGCTGTTGAGCAGCTCAGAGCGGAACCCAGGCACCGTCCACTCGAAACCTCGGGGATCGAGTTGGTTTAGCAACTCGACTGGCACGTGGACGCTCACGCCGTCCACTTGGCTGTCGGTATCAAACTCGTATGCCAGGTCCAGTTCGAGTTCTCCTTGACGCCAAACGTCGGGGAACTGCGACACGTCTACCGTGTGGGCTTCGGAGGAGAGTAAATCGTCGACCGAAAACGAAAGCAGGTCGGGGGTCTCGTCCTTTACCTTTTTCCACCATCGGTCGAAGTGGCGACCGGAATGGACATGGTCTGGAAGCCGGGCGTCGAAGAAGTCGTGACGAATCTGATGGTCGGCCAGCAGGTCACGTCGTCTCGTTCGTCGTTGCAACTCTTCAACGTCGTCCACCACGGTCCGGTTGTGCTCGATGAAGGCGTGACTGGCATCCCAGTCTCCTTCGACCAGGGCGTGGTGGATGAACAGTTCTCTGGCCAATGCCGGATCGACACGACCTACGTTGATCTTCCGGCCTTCGACCAGTGGTAGCCCGTACAAAGTGACTCGTTCCGTCGTGCGGGCCACCCCGTTAACGCCGTCCCATGTCGGCTCGCCGTAGCTTCGTTTTACCAGGTAGTGGCCGAGGTCTTCGGCCCAGCTGGGGTCGATTGGCCCTGCTGACCGGGCCCACATTCGGTTGGTCTCGACAAGCTCGGCAGCCATAATCCAGGCCGGTGCCCGCTTCGCCAAGGCCGATCCGGGCGCAACGGCAAATTTTGTGTTGCGAGCGCCGACGAACTCGGCCCGATTCTGCTTTCGTCGTTGCCCCCCGTTGCCTCCCTGTTGGTTACGCCGACCCTTGCGGTCGGGTTCCTTCATCCCAATGTGAGACAACAACCCGGCGAGAACACACCGGTGGATCGTGTCCGCTTCGGCATCGTTGCCGCTTGCTCGGTATCCGAGTTGCTTTGTGGTTTTTCGGAGTTGGGTATGGACGTCTTCCCATTCTCGTACTCGGTTGTAGTTGAGGAATTCGCGTCGGCAGAGCCGTCGGAACTGGCCGCTCGAATTGTCGGAGCGGGCTTGCTGGAGATAGCGCCATAGTTCGAGAAAGGTAAGGAAATCCGAACGCTCGTCGACGAACCGACGGTGAGATTCGTCGGCCTCTTGTTGTCGGTCGGTTGGTCGTTCACGAGGATCGATGATCGACAGGCCAGCAACGATTATCGAGACTTCCCGGAGCGCTCCGTGATCGGCCGCCTCGATAAGCATTCGACCGAACCGAGGGTCGACCGGGAGCTGAGCCAGTTCCCGCCCCATAGGGGTGAGCCACTCGTTCGTCCCATGACGTTCAGGGTCGAGCGCATCGAGTTCCTCGAGGAGTTGGATGCCGTCGGTGATCGAGCGGTCATCGGGCGGCTCAACGAACGGGAAAGATGAAATGTCGCCAAGGCCAAGCGACGCCATCTGGAGAATGACCGATGCAAGGTTCGTGCGTCGAATCTCCGGCTCGGTGAACTCTGGCCTCGCGTTGTAGTCATCTTCTGCGTACAGACGGAGGCAGATACCTGGGCCAACGCGGCCACATCGTCCTGCCCGCTGGTCCGCCGATGCTTGGGAGACCGGTTCGATAGGGAGCCGCTGCACTTTGGTTCGAAGGTTGTAGCGAGAGATGCGGGCGTTGCCCGGATCGATGACGTATCGGATGCCAGGGACTGTCACGGATGTCTCCGCCACATTGGTAGCGAGAACGATTCGCCGACCGCGGTGGGCCTGGAAAACCCGATGTTGCTCAGCGGACGACAACCTGGCGTACAACGGAAAAACTTCGGTGTTCGACAATTTGGCGTCGAGGAGTGCATCGGCGGTCTCGCGAATGTCGCGTTCACCAGCGAGGAACACGAGCATGTCACCCGGACCTTCTCGGGAGAGGTCGCGCACGGCGTCGACGATGGCGTCCGGCTGGCTAAGAGGCTCGTTGGGGCCCGCTGCGGGGTCGGTGCCATCGATGGGCCGGTATCGGACGTCGACTGGGTATGTCCGTCCTGACACTTCGATGATGGGTGCGCCACCGAAGTGAGTAGAGAAACGATCGGTATCGATCGTTGCCGACGTCACGATGAGGTGGAGGTCGGGTCGCCGGTCGATGAGTTGTCGGAGGTAGCCGAGGATGAAATCTATGTTGAGGCTGCGTTCGTGCGCCTCGTCGATGATCAGTGTGTCGTAGCGGCGAAGGCTGCGATCCCGTTGGATCTCGGCTAGCAGGATCCCATCGGTCATCAGTTTAATTCGGGTTTGAGATCCGACCCGATCGTTGAATCGAACCGCGAAGCCGACCGCACCCCCGACCTCGGTCTCGGTTTCGGCTGCGATGCGTTCCGCGATCGACCGGGCGGCAAGGCGTCGGGGCTGAGTGTGTCCGATCAGCTTGTCGACGCCGCGGCCGGCTTCTACGCAGATCTTTGGTAGTTGCGTGCTCTTTCCAGAGCCCGTCTCGCCGGCGACGATGAGCACCTGGTTGTCGGCAATGGCTTTGACCAGCTCGTCACGCCGGTCGACGATCGGAAGCTCCGGTGGGTAGCCGAGGGTCGGCAGACCGATATCGGTAACCATGGCGGATGGTTAGAGGTCGCCGAGCCAGACCGGGGCGCGGTCGAGTAGGAACTCGCTTACTTCATAGCAGCGGTCGAAAATGTCGCAAAGAAACTCGCGACGCATGAACAGATCGTCGAGCCCGAGCGCTATAGACGCGGTGATCGATAGCGTCCGCTCGGGAGCGTCCGTGACCTCTGCGGTTGAGTCGATTGCGGCGACTCTCAGCGGAAGGTCGGCTCCGCCAACCCCGGCCAGTTCGGTGGCCAATACGAGCAGGTCTGGCGCGTCGCTGAGCGGCGGGAGGGCCCAAGTGAACATGAGCGGAATCGTCAGGCCAGTATCTGGTTCTTGCTCTTCGAGCAGACCGAAGACTTGGTCTTCGAAGCTGAACGCTGTTCGAGGGTCGAGGTCGATCGAGAGGTGAAGGTCGAGAGGGCCGCCGCAGGCGTGTTCGGGGTGGAGATCGACCTCCCACGCTTGACGCATCGAGTATGTCTCCACAAAGTGACGCTCGTCATGAATGTGGAACTGGTGCTCGGTGGCATGCTCCTTGATGTCCGCCACGAAGCCCGGAATGTCGATCAATGCCACTAACCGAAGTGTAGGGAGTCCGGTCGGGGACGCGGCTCCAACCCTGGCCCCTAGAGTGCGGAGGGTGGATGGCGACTCGCTGCTCGATCTCTTTGACGCATTGGTAGACGACGTGGTCGGCGCACTCTCCGACCTTGAAGATTGGGGTCCGTCAGGGGTCCGTCAGAGTCAGTACAACCACGACGTTGTGGCCGACGAAATTATTGTCCAGCGATTGTTGGCTGAGGGGATGGGGGTTCTGAGTGAAGAATCGGGCCTCGTCGGCGACGGAGACATCATCGTCGTCGTCGACCCGGTCGATGGTTCGACAAACGGGTCTCGGGCATTGCCGTGGTATGCCAGCAGCCTCTGCGCGGTCGATAGCGAGGGTCCCGCGGTGGCTTTGGTGGCCAACTTGGCGACCGGTGACCGGTTCAGGGCGATTCGGGGCGAGGGCGCCCAGTCTGACGAGGTCGAAATTCAACCATCGAGTTGTGCGTCCCTTGGCGATGCGTTGGTCGCCTTTTCCGGGCTCCCACCAAGCCATGGTGGGTGGGGGCAGTTCCGGTCGTTCGGGGCTGCGGCTCTGGACTTGTGCGCGGTGGCGACCGGTTCGTTCGATGGCTATGTCGACGTTGACCGAGCCCACGGCATCTGGGACTACCTCGGTGCTGTCCTCATATGTACCGAGGCCGGGGTGCCGGTGGTCGACAGTGCGGGCGCCGAGTTAGTCGTACTCGATCCGCAGGAACGCCGAGGGCCGGTGGCAGCGGCGACCGAAGAACTTCTTTCCGAGTTGCTCATCATGCAGCAACAGTGGTCACCGCTGGCATGAC
>CALIFY010000004.1 GCA_938021675.1 uncultured Acidimicrobiales bacterium | reverse complement strand
ACACCGCAGCTTGCAGCTCGCTTACCCCGCCCTCGCCATCGAAGCTGAGGATTCGGTTGGCGACCTTATCGATGAAGAACCGATCATGGCTCACGACCAGCACGGCGCCGGGGAAGTGAGCAAGCGCTCGTTCCATGACCTGGGTGCTCTGCATGTCGAGGTGATTGGTAGGTTCGTCAAGAACGATGACCGCCGCCCCGGACAGAAGACACTGAGCCAACGCAACCCGCGCCGCCTCACCGCCGGACAGCTGCCCAATCTTGGTGGCACGATCCATCTCGGAGAACTGAAAAAGACCGAGGAACCTATTCACCGACTTCTTGGTGGCGTGGAATGCAAGGCTCCCTGGCATAGCGGACACCGCGTGACCAACAGTGTCGTGAAGATCCAGCTCATCGACCACCTGGTTGAACGAAACATACGTGGTGCCGTTGGTCCAGCTGATCTCGCCGGCGAGGTTTGGAGGTCGCTCGCCACAAAGGGCGGCGAGAAGCGTGGTCTTGCCGCAACCATTTGGACCAAGGATGGCGATCCGGTCGCCACGGCGGACGCCGAAGTGCAGTCCATCAAACAAGCTACGCTCATCGAAGGCCATGCCAAGTCCGGTGACTTCGCACAGCTCGTCTTTTACGTAAAGGTCTGCATATATTTCAGTCACGATCCGATCTACTGGGCGGGGGGATCCGCTTTTCTTGATCTTCGCTAGCCGTCGGCGGAGCGCCGGGCTCGGATTCTTTGCCAGTTGTTTGCGGTTCGAGATCGCCTCCTGCTCGTACGCCAGCAACTCACCCTCATGGGCATACTCTCGCTCGATCGTCTTGATTCGCAGCTGCTTCTTCTGCACGTAGTTGGCGAAGCCGCCGTCGTACTCATGAAGCTGGCGGTTTTCCACCTCGACGATCCGGTTGCAGACCGATTCGAGGAAATGACGATCGTGGGAAATGACGATGAGTGCACCGCTGAACTTCTGAAACCAGTCCTCCAACCACCGAAGACCGGCGATATCGAGATAGTTCGTCGGCTCGTCCATAAGGAGCACCTGAGGCTTTTGGAGCAGAACCTTGGCGAGAGCCGCACGATTCCTCCAACCCCCGGAGAGCTGACCGATCGGCAATCCCCTGTCCTCATCGGAGAACCCAAGCCTTGTAAGGACGACGTCGATGTCGTTCTCAAAGGTCCACGAACCGGCACGGTCTTGTGCTTCTAACAGTTCGGCCTGGCGTTCCACCAGCCGCATCATTTCGGCCTCGTCGGGACCATCCACGAAACCGGCGTTTACCAGGTTCATCTCCGTTTCCAGAGCGTGCACCTCGGGGAAGAGTGCGACAAGCTCGGCATGGATTGTGGACGTGGAGTCGAGCTCGGAGAACTGTGAGAAGTAGCCGATCTTGATTCCGTCTGTAATATCGACCGCACCGTCATCTGGCTCTTCATCGCCGAGGATCAACTTGATGAGCGTCGTCTTGCCAACACCGTTCCGACCAACCAACCCGACCTTGTCACCCGACGCCAACTTGAAGTGGATGTCCCGGAAGATCGTGGTCCGTTCGTAGGACTTGGAAATGTTCTTTAGGCGTATCCAGCTCAAGCGAAACAGCCTACGCCTCCCGACAACGACCAGACCGACCTCGGCCCAACGGAGCGCCCACGCTGTTGCCGGCCGGAGTGCGTTCCGGCCACGGAGGTCGACGAGGATCAGGCGAGGGCCAATGGCGATGTCTAGGGTGGCGTACAACTCGTCGGTCGGGTGGGCCAGACAGTTCGGCGAGGACGCGTACCGGCTCGGCTACGAGATCGATGAGTACCCTGGCACCGATCTCAGGGGTATCTCGGGGTCAAATCGGGGTCCTGCCCGATACCGGCCGAACGCTGCTCGGGGGAAGATGACATCATGGTATCGAGCACCCCCGTCCCCGTCCGTAGACTGACCCGCACCGACGACGGCATAACCGGCGTCGGTGGCGGCATAGCCGAATACGCCCGGATCGACCCGGTCTGGGTTCGGGTCGGCATTATCGCCGGTTCGCTCCTAACGTTTCCCATGCTCCCGATCGCTTACCTCGCGGCCTGGCTCATCATTCCAAAGAAGGAAACGGCACCCCCACCACCGCCCCGCCCTTCGGACACGCGCTCGGCCAGAGAGGCCCACGACGCTGCAGTGGCAATGGCTCAGGCCCGTGCGGAGGTTGAGGCGATCGATCGGGTGCCACCCCCTCGATAATCGCCACGAAACATCCGGACACGGACTCAGATCAGACCAAGGTCAACCTCGGCCCAGTTTTTCTAGACACGGAGCAGATGCCGTTGCGAGTCAAGCGGTCATCGGGAAACGGCGGCGACGATGCGCCCGACGACACGACGGGAGACGAGAGTGATGACGCCGCCCCAACCGGGCCCCAGATGGAACCGCGCGAAATCGGAACGCTGTCCAGAATCGACGGCGACGGCGTACAAGTCGTCGACACATCATCGCTCGGACCGGCAGGAGAGCTCACCAGAGAACGATTGGACGCTGCCGGTCTGGAATTCCAAAACGCTCACGATGACAAACAGGAGAGTCAACGATCCTGGCCAGGCAAGACGGTGAGTTGGTCGCCGTCGTAGAAAACGCCCGATTGTCGAACTTCGGCAATTCCGTCGCCAACATCGTCAACCCCGAACCGTCCGATGAGCAGAGCGGCGACGGCAACGAAACCGCAGACAACGAAAACCCGCTTAGGATCGGCGAAACGGATTCGTCATCGAGATCGAGGACAACGGCACCGACACCTACCGCGAGGTACACGTCGACGCTCCACGTCGACGCTCCACGGGGACGCTCCACGGGGAGGGTCAGCGGTCGGTAACCATGATTCCGATACAGGCCGGTTCACCATCAGCGGAGTGTTCGGCAGCAGTAGCGAACGATCGAAAAGGAACCGAGCCGTCGATCCTGCGACAGACAATGACGGCCCCGAGATGGTTGCGGAACCGTTCGAAACATCGAGAGCCGCAAATGGAGTCCAAGGGGTAGTAGTCGAGAACGTCGCCAACGAAACACTCATCGATGCATTGCGAAACGGTAGGCCCACGGTCGGGAATCGAGTCGCCCGAAGTTACATAAATCGTACGTTGAGACCGTACGGCTTCGAAGTGAATGGCGAGCCTACGGCGGATGACTAATCCGATCCCTTCGATGAAACGAGAACCATCGAATTTCGAGCCATATAATCCACGTCAGCGAACGTCTTCCACCTGGCCCATACCTTCCTATACCGACACCGGGCCGAGCCAACCATCCAGTAATATCGTGGCATGGTGAGTCGTGGCGGACAGGTGTGGCTTCTTGCTTTCTGGATCTCCCTCGTCTTCTTCGCGCTCGGGTGTCAGAGCTCGGATCCGCCGGTCGCCGGTGGGGAAACACCTGACGCTGAATCGGCGCTCGGCTCGCCGCCGAAGAACGAGCCGAGCGACGGGCCACCTCCGGTCGAAGAGGACGAGAACCCCGACGGGTCAAGCACACAAACGACGGTGTCGGGACCAGCAACGGACTCGTCGTCGTCCACCGCCTCGACGACGAACTCATCGCCGAGCACCGAACAGTCATCCACGAGCACCACGACGACCACGGCCGTTCCCGCCTCAATACCTCAACCGACCACCTCGTCTTCGACGACCTCGACAACCGAATCATCGCTGTCGGCGACCCGAACCGAGGAGATCCGCACCGTCGCCGCCGGATATGCATCGTTCCTTCGGGACACTTCGAAAGGGTCGACGGGCGCTCCGCTCGAATTCACCACCGGAAAGCTGCGCCGCACCTACGAAAACAGTGGCCCGGCGGAAGGCGTTTTTGTCCGGTGGTTGGCTGTCGACAGCGCCGAGGTCACCGATATCGACTTCAAAGACCAAGACCCCGGCCTTCGTCTCACCGATGACGTCATTGTCACCCTCCGTTGGACGTTCACGCTTGAGGAAGTTGATGTAGACACCGGCTCGCCGACCGGCCCCCCGGAGACGTTCAGCACCGACAATCTGGTTGTCGGTGTCGTCGAGACCGAGGCCGGGTTCAGGGTTGCCAACATCTACGAGGCCTCGATGAACGCAGAATAGGATCATCGCATGCAGCTCGCCAAGAGTCGGCCGTGACCATCCGATCAGGTCGGCGACCGAGGCACCGCGAACAGCGAACCGGCGTGGCGCTTGGCTCGACTTCCTCCCCGCCGCCTTCCGACCCCTCCTCGAACCGTTTGACCTGTTCGGCTGCTTCAACCTGCGCCGGAGTCAACTCAAGCCCGAACTTCTGAAGGAACGCTTGAGC
>CALIFY010000003.1 GCA_938021675.1 uncultured Acidimicrobiales bacterium | reverse complement strand
CGCGGTCGGAGAATTGGTCCACCAGCTTCGCCGATTAGGTCCCGACACCGATGCCGGCAGCGGTTCCGAAGGCGGTTCCGGAGGCGATTCCGGAGGCGATGAAACGCTGCGCCGCGGCGACCTCCCCCACGGTGGGCGGCGGTGGCTCGACACCGGGTCCCATACCTTGCTGGCGATCGACCAGTTCGAAGAACTGTTCACACTCAACGACTCCCGGGTTGAACAGGAACTGTTTCTCGAAACCTTGGCCGTGATGACCGAGTCGACCCACAGCAGGATCAAGGTGGCCATAGCCCTTCGGGCCGACTTCTACGGTGCCTGCGCGGCGTTCCCATGGCTGAGCGAGCGCATCAACGAAAGTCAGCTGCTCGTCGGGCCGATGTCACGCCAAGAGTTGCGGGACGCCATTTCTCTTCCGGCTCAACGGGCTGGCCTATATCTCGAAGACGGCCTGGCCGACCAAATGGTCGACGACGTTGGCGGCGGCGCATCCGGTGGTGCACTCCCGCTCCTCGGCCATGCGTTGATGGAAACGTGGATCCGTCGCCGCGGCAGCCAACTGACTATCGAGGGTTACCAGGCCGCCGGCGGTGTCTCGGGGGCCATCGCCCAGCGAGCGGAAGCCATCTTCACCCGGCTGACCGAGGCCGAACAGTGCACCGCCCGGGAGTTGTTGCTGCAACTCATCAACCCCGGCCAGGGCACGCCGGACACTCGACGCCGCGTCCGGCGATCGACCCTGGGCACCGAGGTAGCCGCCGGCGGCGTACTAGAAAAACTGGCGGCAGGCCGCTTGCTCACCGTCGACAACGACGCGGTCGAAGTGGCCCACGAGGCACTGCTGCAGTCGTGGCCCCGCCTTCGGCAATGGATCGACGAAGACCGCGAAGATCTGCAGACCCGTCGGCGGATCGGCGGTGCCGCCGCCGAATGGGAATCGACCGGCCGCAACCCAGACCTGTTGTATCGGGGCACGCAGCTGGCGGCGGCCCTCGAATGGGTCGACACCAACCCCCATCAACTCGATCCGGGCGCCAACGAGTTTGTGGTCGCCGCACGGGACGTGCGTGATGAGGAAGAGCAGCTGCGCCTGGCAGGCGAAGCCAGAAGTCGTCGGGTGCGCCATCTCGCCATCGGGGCGCTGGCCGCGCTGTCGGTGGCCGCCATTGCGTCGTCCATCCTGGCCCTCGGTGCGCTGCGCCGTTCGCAGACGAACGAGCGGGCGGCATTGGCCCAACAGGTGCAGACCCTGGCCGACGCCGCCGGTTCCAGCGCCTCGACCGAACCGCTGCTGGCCACCGCGTTGGCATTAGAGAGCATGACCCGGGCCGACCCGACCCTGGCCACCGCCCGCGATGCCCTCATCCAGGCCCGGGTCGAGCTCGACCGTAACCGTGAGATCCCACAACCGTTCGGTCGTCCGGTACCCGTGGGCGACATGCTGTCGATCGTTGTGACGCCGGACGGCGAACGGTTCGTAACCGGTGAACGAACCGATGGTGGCGTGATCTTTTGGGATCGTGCCACCCGCCGTGAGCTTCACCGGATCGAGGGGGTCCACACCGGCGGTATCGAAGAACTGGCGGTATCCCCAGACGGGCGATGGTTGATGAGCGTCGGCGAGCTTGAAGCTGTGTTGTGGGATCTCGCCGCCAACGATCCCACACCCATCCCGTTTTATGAGATCGACGCCACAGACAAGCCGATCTGGAGCACCGCGTTTTCACCGGATAGTGCGACGGTCGCTCTCGCCATCGAACGAGGGCAGATCCTCGTGTTCGACGTTGACACGAAGCGGTTGACAAATGAGATGGTGGCCGACGACCAGTACGACTTTCTCTCGGTGTCCTTCGTCGACGACGACCGTCTCGCCGCCGGCGATGGTCAAGGCAATCTCTGGCTATTGGAGACCACCGGCAATCCTCAACTCGACGGTCCAACCGTCGCCGGCGGGGGGAACGATCTGTGGGAACTGGTCGTCGATCCGGAGCAGCGCCGGCTGTTGGCGGTAAGCAACGATGACACGATCACCTCATGGCTCGTCGAGACCGATGGTCTCTCTCTCGAATCAACCTTGAGCGACGAAACGATCGATGACCCGGGGGGCGCGGTGCTGACCCGAACCGGGACCGAGGTGGTGTTCGGAGCCGCCGACGGCCTCCTGTATCGGGCCGACCCGGCGACGGGCCAACTGGCTGACGGTCCACCGGCCGCCATGCTCCACCTGTCCAACATCATCGACACGTCGGTAAGCGCCAATGGATGGCTGGCCACACTCGGCGATGATCAACGGGTTCAGATTTGGAGGCTGATCGGGTCCGAGGCCGGCGTTGCCCAGGTCATCGCCGACGTCGACCCGGCCCTCGATCTTGCGGTGTCGGCCGCCGGCGACCGGCTGGCGGTGGCGACCGAGACGGCGGTCGTCATCCTCGACGCGTCCTCCGGAGAGGAGTACCACCGATTCGACGGGCGAACCGAAAGCGTCCGGTTCGCCGACGACACTCGGGTCGTCACCGGGTCCGATGATGGCTTGATCCGGGTGTGGGATTCGATAACCGGTCAGCTGCTCCACGAGAACGCCGGGCACGATGGCCAGCCGGTCCGGGCCATGGCGGTGTCGCCAGACCAGGGGTTGGTGGTCACCGGTGCAGCCGATGGATCGTTATCGGTGTGGTCGTTGGACGACCTCACCCGGGAACGCACCCTTACGCCGCATCAAAGCGACGTGACCGGGGTGGCGTTCCTCCCCGACGGCGACGCGGTGGTGAGTGTCGGCTTCGACAAACAACTCCGGCGTTCGCCGATCGATGGCGGCACGGCGGAGACCGTTGCGGTGTCCAAAGATCCGCTGTCGATCGCCGTCCACCCCGACGGCGAGCTGGTGGCCTACGGGTCGGGGAGCGAGACGGTCGAGGTGATACAGCTCGATGGAACGGCGGTGGCGTCCATGGCACCGAACGATGGCGGTGCCTGGGACGTCGCCTTCAGCCGGGACGGGCTCACGGTTGCAGCCTCCAGCCGGGGTAGTGGCCAACTACAACTGTGGGATTGGGCCACCGGTGAACCGCTCGGCCCACCGTTCGGCGAGGTGCCGGACGATCCGAACTCGACACTCCAACCCGACGTCGCCATCGGGCCAAGGTCGGTGGTGTGGTGGAGCGACACCGATGGGCGGGTTCACCGGCTCGACGTGCTCGACGAACGAGTTGGTTGCGGGGTCAGCCGCAACGTGCTGAATCAACAGCTTCGGGACCGGTTTCTCGACGGCGAAAATCTGGTGAGCTGCGTCGGAAACTGACCCTCGTCAGCCGCAGTCCGGCGGCACCTGTGTGCCGACGACAAGCTCATCGCCCGACCGGGCAACGTAGACGGCGGGACGATCGAGGGGAACGACCTCCCGGGTTCCATCCGACCGCTCGATGAGCACACCGTCATCGACGATGAGTGCCACCAGATCATCGCCGAGATGATGGCGGGGTGATGAACCACCACCTAACCGGTCGGCGGCGACGATTGGCGATGGGCCATCATCACCGGCGGCGACGGTGAGCAAACTCGGAGGACCGGCAACGGTCTCGTCAACGGCGAAGACAAGCCCGGCATCGGTGGAGCCCAGAAATCCATTGCCCCCCGAGTCGTTGACCGACAACTCGGCGGTCCACTTGAGGTCGTCCGGGTCGTCGGCGTCCACCACGAACAGATCACGGGTGCCGGCCGAGTCGGCGGCCGCGGTGTTTCGTTTGTCGTAGACGATCACGTCCTCCCCGTCGAGGTTACCGATGGCCGCTGAGCGAAGGTTCTCGACACGCCATCGCTCGGCGCCGGTGTTGAGGTCGAACACTACGACGCGACTGTTCGGACCAACGCTCGATCCGAGGGTCACCACCGCGGTGTCGGCACCGATCTGGACTGCAGCGCCGAGCGATGATTCGTTGCCGAGATCGGAGTAGGTGGTGTCGAAGGGGATCGGGTCGGTATCCACGACCCGGCCGGTGGCGGTCACCAGGCGAAGGAAGGAGGTCGAGCCTTCATGATGAAGCGTGGCGCCACCGACCTCGCCGACCGGTGACACGGAGCTGACGTTCAACACCGCATTCGGCGATTCGTCTGAAGCGGGTTGTGTCACGAGTTGACCGTCACCGTCGACGACGACAAGCGTGGCGGCCGACTCCTCTCCACCGGGGGGAGAGACGGTGGCCAACAGCGCACCGTCTTCGACGAGAAAGAGGGAGGTGAGGTCGACGGCCTCGAGCATGCGTTGCCAACGAATCCGGCCGGTGGACGGATCGATGGCGCTGACACTCGGCAAGAACTCACCGAGCTGCTGGTCGACGATCAGCATGGTGTCGTCGACCGTCATCAGGGCATCGCCGAGGGCGGGGACCCGGAGAGCCCACGTCGGCTCGCCCGCCGACAAATCGATACCGACGAGGAGCGGTGGCTCGGCAACTCGGCAACCCTCGTCGGGGCCGTTGCCGAGGAGCGAGGCGGGGCGGTTGATCAGCGCCGCCGGCTGCCGTTCGACCGCCGCCTCGTAGATGAACAGATCGGGTGGTGGAGCCGGGATGGGGGTACTGGTATCGAGGGGCTCGACCTCAGACGGAACGGCGGGCAACTCCTCGTTGGGAATGTTGAGCAACCAGGTAACGGCGATCACGGTCGCCGCCGACATGATGGCGCGTTCGATCGGCGGAAGCGTTTTGGGGAGACCGCTCCGACGGGTGCCGACGCCCACATCCAACCGGCGGCGAGCGGCGATCAGCAGCGAAAGGATACGGAAGGACATCCAGAGCAGAGCGAGAAGAAGAACCCAGGCCAGAAGCGGTTTCGGGTTGCCGCTGCCGATGCCGACCGTGAACAGCAACACGCCGAAGGCCACGGTTTCTCCACGCACCCATCGTGTCCGAGCGGACAGCTTCGAGGCCTGCTGGTGGTCGGCCACGGTGGCGATGCCTGAGACACAAGACCAAACGACGACAAACCCGACGAAAAACTCGAAGTAGCCGAACAGCAGCGATGGAACGCCGGCCGAGTCCAACCACCCGATTCGGGCACTCCACTCCGACCCGGGGAACGAGGAGTACCGACCGAGCGCGGTTGCTGCTCCGGCGAGAGCGAACACACCGTGGACGACAGCGGCCCAGGTGGTACGAGTGAAGTCCGGGGCGTGACGTTGCAGGCGGTGAGCGCCGAGGGCGATGGCGGCGAAGCCGACGACGTCTGGCAGGAGATCGAACCCGTTGATCGTGACATCGCAGATCACGAAGGCGAAACCGACGATCACGGAATCGAACGGAGTCACCACCGAACCTTGCGAGATCGATCTCGGCTGGGGGCCCGGCGCACCATCGGGGCGGGAGGATGACGTCGTTTGGCTCAAGAACCTACTGCGGTGTCTGTCGGTTGATGAATCACCGGCACTATCGAACCTAGTCGACCCCTTCGACGCTTCATCGGCGCCACCTTCGAAGCGTCGGTGTCCAGAATCCGGCTCACAGCGCCAAAGTCACGCGCTACACTGGCGTGGCCAAAGGAGAGGTGACAGAGTACGGCCGATTGTGCCTCCCTGCTAAGGAGGTGTTCCTCCGGGAACCGTGGGTTCAAATCCCACCCTCTCCGCTCTAAAACCCCAGGTCGACGGCCTACAGGTCGAACGGCTTGGGGTTTGTTCGTTCCCGACCAGAGCAGTGATAGCCCAAATGATTGCCTACCCATTTTTGGTTTGAGTCATGTCGACTGGCGGAATGATTGAGATTTCCTTCAACTTGTGACGGTAGTGCTGTTGGATCATCTTGACACTTGTGCCCGCCCAATCAGCCACCTGCGTTAAATTGTGTCCCGCTTCGATCTGCTGTGATATCGCTGTGTGTCGCAGTTCATATGGGGTAATTCGCTCAACTCGAGACTTGTCACAGATATTGTGAAGTAGCTCTCCTTGGCGTCCTCGTTGAATCGGTGTACCCCTTACCGTAAACTCGGCATCTTTAACAGGTATAAACATTTCTATGGGTTCCTTTGATTAGGTGATTACGTAAAAACGGGTTGTCGATGGCCACGACTCGGCAGGATGTCGTTGCTCTAATTCGCAATTTCATCGAAACTGACTATTTCTGCTTATGTGGTGACTGATTAGTCCGTCTTATTAGTCTCATACCATGCAGTATTAGTCAGCATGTCAACCAAAGTTGTCAGGTTTCTCAAAATGTCTGCTTTAGCCAACATCATGAAGGAGCGTCGAGGTGAACTGGGTTGGCCTCAATCCAGACTTGCCGATGAGATTGAGATCAACGTTCGACAGGTCGCCCGCTATGAAAGCGGTGAGCAGCAGCCCGCTTTACCGGTTGCGGCAAGGTTGGTCGATGCGCTTGGTGTTTCATTAGCAGAACTTGCTGGTCAGATTTCTTATCGCCTTGAATTGGGTGGTGACTGGTGGGCAGGTTGGCAGACCTCAAAAGACGGAATTGAGAGAGTTGATGTTCACGCCATGCAGATCGTTCAAAGAGAAAATTCGCTCTCAATCCACGGTGATCGTGTCGGCTCCATCGAAGACGGTGGCTATGCCTGGGATGGAGAGGCAAAGCTTTGGGACAACGAGTCAATCTTGGGTTGGTACCGGGCAAGCGATGGCGCAGTTCGCTCTAAAGGAACGATGTATTTCGCTTTGCACCCACAAGGCCAGTCAGCCCAAGGCCGATGGGTAGGGCAGTCCTACGATGGAAACTTGATAAGCGGATGGAGCGCCATGGCTAGGACTGAAGAGGAAGTGCAGAAGATAATGGAAGACTTGCTTGGAACGGAGCCATTAAAGTGAGCCGCCTGGTTAGCGTTACGATAACTGGCCCGAATGAAGAGTGGTTAGCGAACCACACGAGGGAGCTAGTTGGGCGGCAGCTTGTCGCTTGCGGAAACATCACTACAAAAGTTCGTTCAATATATAGATGGCAAGGATCTATCGAAGATGAAACTGAAGCCATGGTGGTTCTGCATACACAAATTGACCGACTTGCCGAACTGATCAGATACACGAATGAAAGTCACCCATACGACACGGCACAGATCGTTGCGGTAGAGGTGGCGGGAGTGGACCCGGACTACCAACGGTGGGTTATCGAACAAACAGCTGAAGCTATAAACAAATAACCCTGCTGGCCGAGTTGCTGGCCTACGCCTTTGCACAGCATTGCCCGCAGTTGAATATCATTCCACTGCCTGAGCTGGAAACCGCCCCCATTGGACACGATTAATCACCTTTTAAGGCGATGGTAAGGAAGACGTCTGGATCCCTTACTGTTGCATGGTCTTCAGTAGTTTAAGGCTAGTTCTCAGGTGGTGGGTCGGCCAATCATGCGATGACCAACTAATCAGCGGCCGGAGCGCTATGGGTTCGGCTGAAAAAACCGCTACAAGCGACACCCAATCACGATTCATCAC
>CALIFY010000002.1 GCA_938021675.1 uncultured Acidimicrobiales bacterium | reverse complement strand
TTCGAATACATCGACTGGTTCAACAACCACCGCCTCCACGGCGAGATCGACCACCGCCCACCAGCCGAACACGAAGCCCTTTTCTACGAACAACAAACCGCCCCAAACCAGGGGCCCAAATCAGCGATCAGAACCCTCTAGGAAACCCAGGCCGGTTCAATAAATGTATGAGCCCTTGAATCCAAGTCGCGTGAATCAACTCGAGTCGCTTCACAAGGATTTCTTTCGATACCTAGTGAACTAATCGATACCCCTTCCAATGGTCATCCAAACCTGTTTCTTTAAATTTAGAGAAGCTAGGCTGACGCCTGCCCGACGACCTCGAACCCGTCCAAGCTCGCCGGGCCAAACTCGACACCCCAGACCGACAAAGTTCATGTCGCACCCTCTTGGACGGATCTCGGTGAACCTTTTGCGGGTTCGAGGCCAGGACCGAAACACGAACCGACGCTTCGGGCGATCTGCAAGCGCAACGAGACGAAGGCAAGAAGCACAACGCCGCCATCTGCGTCGTCAGACGACGCTGCGATCTGTCTTTGCCGTGCTCAAGACGACTTCGCCCTACGACCCTCACCGGCATGAAGACCCACAACTTCTTGACAGTCACCGTTCAGGCCGACCGCTGCAAGTCGAACCGTTCGTCGGGCGCACACTCGAACATGTGTCGTCAATGCCCTCTAGCGCATCGACCGACAGCCAGTTGGTTTAGAGCCCCGAGCGTTCCGGGGCACGACTCGGTGGGGCCAACGGTGTTCGGCTGGAACCGGAATCGGTCCTGACCTGCCATCCTGGTGATCATGACTCCACGACTCAGCCATTTCGCCATCAACACCGACGATGTAGAACGCACCCAAGCGTTCTACGGCTCAGTGTTCGGGTGGGAGTTCCACCACTACGGCCCTCCCGACTTCGTCCAGATCGTAGACGAGACCAGTCGCACGCCATTCGGGGCCATCCAGCAACGCCGCCAACTCCTCAAAGACGAACCGACTCGCGGGTTCGAGTGCACGTTCGAAGTCGATGACGTTGCAGCAACAAGAGAACAGATCATCGCCGCCGGCGGCGAGATCCTGATGGAGCAGTCTTCTATCCCGAACGTGGGATACCTCATCGCCTTCCAAGACCCCGGCGGCAATCCCGCCCTCGCAATGCAGTACGACTCGTCGGCCGAATGACGCAACCGACTCTGAAGCAATCCAGGGCGGCGTCAACCACTCGCTAAGCGAAAGGACGACACGTGAGTGGAGTGGGCTGTTCAGATTCTGACCGCCGATGACTACTGGCGACAGTAACGGACGGTTTCTGACCGGAGGTCTGGTCAGACTGCGATCATGACCAAGCAGGAAGCACCGTCCCACCTCCTACCCGCAACCGCTCGACCCGCTGGATCGGGCGCCACCCTTAACCCCTTTGTGGTCGTTGACGGCGCGGCCGATTTCATCCACTTCGTCGTCGATGTCTTCGGTGGTGTCGAACTAGCCGAAGCCCGTAGCCCTCTGCCCGATGGACGGTTGATCCATGCCGAAGTCACGTTGGGCGACGCCCACCTCCTCATCGTCGATCGACTCGATGGGTGGCCGCCCCGTCCCGGCTTGCTCCAGATCTGGGTCGATGATGTGGGGGCCACCCTCGACGATGCCCTCGCCCAAGGCGCCAGAATTGTCACCCCAGCCTTGCCGTTCTTTGGCCAGGTCACGCTCGGCCGAATGGTTGACCGGTGGGACAACCTGTGGTGGCTCTACAGCCCGGCGGCCGGCCAGCCCGATCCCCTCGCTCCGTGGGAAGGCGGCGACGACACCATGTTCCGCACGATCGATGCCGAGATGCGTTCTCTGGCTTCCCGGTGATCGGCTGAAAGGCTCGGTGTTAGCGCTGGCGATGATGCTGCCACCAGGGCCAGGCCTAGCCAGTCGCCAGTAACCGTTCAATAGTTGTGACCACGCGGTCGTCGTCGGCGTCCGGCGTGAAACCAAGTCGGACGACGACAAGATCGGCTGACGGCACGACGGCGACCCACTGGCTGTCATGGCCCTTGGCGAAGTAGGCGTCATCGGGAAGCGATGGGTACCTCAAGGTTCCGTCGGCCTGCAGGTTGGCCCACCAACCGGCGGCATACCCCCTCTGTTCGCCTTGGGCGGCGACGGCGGTCGTCGACCGCGACATCCAATCGGTCGGTAAGAGTTGCTGGCCATTCCATTCGCCGTTCTGCAACGCGAATTGTCCGATGGCAGCCCACTCACGAGGTGTGGCCCACAGGTATGACGAGCACACCGGCGATCCTGCCCCATCGATTTCCATCACCGCGTTGGACAATCCCAGCGGAGCGAAGAGAAGCTCATGGTGCAGCGACGGTCCCGGTATGCCCGACCGCTCGCTAAGTGCATCGCAGAGGAGATTGGTGCTACCCGATGAGTACTGCAGATGGGTGGACGGGAGATGGGCCATGGGTTGTGCGGCCACGAAGTCGGCCATTTCGGGTTCGAGATACAACATGGCGGTGATCGGAGTTCCCAAGTCGTAGGTCTCGTCCCAGGTCAATCCACTGGTCATAGTCATCAGGTCTTCAATGCTGATGGCGCTCCGTTCGTCGGTCCATTCGGATCGCAGGGCGCTGTCTTCGAGGCTGATCAACTCGTCGTACGCCAGACGTCCGGCGATGAGGTTCGTCGCCGACTTGGCCATCGACCAGCCGAGTTGAGGGGTCGCAGCGTCGAAGCCGTCGCCATAGCGTTCAGCCACAATCTCACCGTCTTTGACGACCAGCACACCTCGAGTGCCCAACGCCTGTTGTTCGGCATCGGCAAGGTCATCTCCGAAGGCGTATGCCAAGACGTCGGCCACTGCCGGATCGAGATCCGGTTCGGGCGTTGCGGCGAACGGATTGTCCGCTTCGTCGATGTCACCGGGAGTCGGGGCGTCAGGTGCTTCGTCGGCCAGCGTGCAGCCGTACCCGCGAATGTAGATCGCTTTTTGTCGTGAGAGAACCCCGAGCAGGGAAGCTGTGGTTTCTTTTTCCTCGCGGTCGATTCGCAGCAGCGGAACGAGCGGATTGGATGGGAGATCAGCTTCCGAATTCGACCGTCCGGAGATGTTTTCGACGGCACAGGCATTGTGCGCGGCGTAGCCGGTGGCGGTCAGCAGCAGCGGTCGCTGCCACCAGTAACCGCCGACCGCGGCCAAGAGCAGCAGCGCCAGAACCACCAGCAACGCTCGGCGTCGTGTCATGGCCGGATCGTAGTTGTGCATGTCATAGGACGGCCGACCGTATCGCATCGACGAGATGGTGTCGTCGCCGCCAGAAGTCTGGACGTTTAGTCATGTTTAGGAGACACTGAGGTATTCACAATCCAGGTTCGAAGCCGCAGAGTGGACGCATGACCAACATCACAACCACGAACGTCATCGATACGATCTCCGGCGCTTGGAGCTTCACGCTCGGCCGACGGATCACCAAATGAGCCCCCGAACCATCCTTGTCGTAGCCGCAGTTGTATCCACCGGATTGGCGGCCGGTCTACTCTTCGGCTGGCTGGTGTCAGTTATTCCGGGCACGGCCCGAACCGATGACCGGACCTACATCCACACCATGCAGAACATCAACGTAGCCATCGTGAACCCTGCGTTTCTCGTTCCCTTCTTCCTCACCCCTGTCGGCTTGATCGTTGCCGCCGTGCTCGAATATCGGATCGGCCACACTCGCCGAGCCATCGCACTCGGATCGGCGGCTGGTCTCTATCTCCTGGGCGTTCTTGGTGTTACCGCGGTGGGCAACATCCCCCTCAACAACGCGCTTGAGAACTTCGACCTCAATCGCTCTTCTGCTGATGCCATCAAGGCGCAACGTCAGGCCTATGAAGAGGCCTGGAACCGATGGCATACGGTCCGAACCACAGCCGCGGTCGGTGCATTCATCGTTGCCACAACGTCATACCTCGAGACCCCATGACCATCCCAACACAAACCGGCTCTGCGTTGGACGTCGTCGGCCGGGTAGTGGACGGCAAGTCGGTTGGCCTCGACGGCCTTCCGGAACACGCCGACCCGCTGGCCGAGGCGTTACAGCATCTTCGCATGGATGGCATGTTCTACTGCCGTTCCGAGCTCACGGCTCCCTGGGGAATCGAGCTGCCCCCCATGCCGAACTGCTTGTGGTTTCACGTGGTGATGGATGGAACGTGCACGATCACCACGGCCGACGGCACGGCTCGTCACGTCGGTCCTGGCGACATTCTCGTGCTTCCCCACGGTTCGGGGCACCGGGCGGCCGACGATCCGGCATCGGCCACGCCACTCGTTTTTGACCTCCCCCACGAATACATCAGCCGACAGTACGCCGTGCTCCGTCACGGTGACGGCGGTGCACCTTGTTCGATTATCTGTGGTGTCGCACATCTCGGACATCCAGCGGCACGATTGCTGTTGACGGTCCTGCCGGAGGTCATGCATATCGACGCCGCCACGGGGCGTTGTCAGTGGGAATGGCTCCCAAGCATCCTCGCCCTGATCGCGGCCGAGGCGCAGACGACCCGGCCGGGCGGCGAAACGGTGGTCACTCGGCTCAGCGACATCCTCGTGATTCACGCAATCCGAGCCTGGATCGAAACGAGCCCCGAAGCGCAGACCGGGTGGCTCCAGGCGCTTCGTCACCCCCAGATCGGCCATGCCATTTCGCTCATCCATCGAGCGCCGGCCCGTGATTGGACGGTGGCGAGTCTTGCCGCCTCGGTCGGCATGTCGAGATCGAACCTCTCGGCTCGCTTCACCGAACTGGTTGGCCTGTCGCCAAAGCACTACATCACCCAATGGCGTATTCGGTTGGCAGAGGATCTCTTGACCGATCCCAACCGGTCGCTCGCCGACATCGCCATCAGCATCGGCTACCGCTCAGAAGCTGCGTTCAGCCGAGCGTTCAAACGCGAGACGGGGATAGCCCCCAGCCGAGCCCGCCATCAGCTCGACATCGTCGATCTAGCCCGACGACGCCGCTAACCGTTCCTCCAGCCAGGAACAACTCGGCGTGACGGCGGGCGTCAACGGTCAATAGCATCAAGAACAACCTCAAACGGCCCCGGTACTCGATCTACTTCGACGGATCTAGCGAGAAGGCGGGCGTACCGGATGTGGCGGCTGGACTTGCTGCCAAAGAATCGACGCAGCTGATCGCCGGTGCGACAGCCTCGCCAGTTCGGCTGTTGTTGAAACGTCCGAAAGGATCGGAGATCTCCTTGAGATTCGACAATTCTCTCGACCCGCTTCGGTCCGACGGCCCGGATGAGCTCGTCCTCGAGATCTGCGACGCATACGCCGAACCCCAAACTCGCCATCTCGGATATCGTTTTTGGGTCGCCAACGCCGGTCTCAGCCAATGCTCGACGAAACGTTTCGAAGCCATCGGCATCGCAAAGACCGGTCAGGACCAGCTGCTCGCCGGCCGGCCCGAACTGACGCAGGTATCGCCCTATCGCTTGGGCCCCTCCGATTGGGAGCACAGCAACTCCTTCGGCCAACAGGTCTCTCCCCCGCCGAACAGCAAGTGCCTCGATGGCAACCTGATCGCTGACCCCTTCAACGAGGATGACCACACCGACCGATGCCATCTTCTTCAGGGCGACCTGGGTCGCCTGAATCGAAGCGCTCGAGCCATGGACATATCCGTCGAGGGCTTCCCTAGCCAGTCGGAAACGACGATCAGGGTCCAACGGAATTCCGCCGTAATGCGGCCTCGACCAACGTTCCGAGACCCAGCAGTCTTCCACCCAATTCTCGACCGGTACGAACAAAGGCGCCGGCAACCACGAAGATCAAACGAACCCCTGAGTCCATGGGTCTACCATGTCACACCGGTCGGTCGAACACTGAGATTTTCGAACGGCCAAGCATGCCATGAAACGATTGATGCTCGACCGGGACAGGACTTACAGCTCGTCGGGTGGCCCGAAGTCATCCCAACTGGGGGGCGGATCGGCGGAGACATCGTCAGCTTCGACGAGTTCAGGATCGTCGTTTGTCTGGCCTTGGTCTGCCTGCTCGCCCTGTCGGGCATCGCGGTCGGATGTCGTACCTACCAGAACTGCGGCCATGAACGTGGTCACCGGGACGGCAGCCACGAGCCCAATCGAGCCACAAAGCGTGCGGACGATCTCTATTGCCACAATCTCGGAGTTGGCAACCACGCCGAGAGGTTGATCAGAGGCTGCGAACACCAGAAGCAGCGGCATGCTGGCCCCGGCGTATGCCAGAAGCAAGGTGTTCACCGTCGACGCGATGTGTTCCCGCCCAACCCGTATGCCGGAGGTGATCAGCTCAGCTACCGAGAGTTTCGAGTTTCGATGGTGCAGCTCGGCCACGGTGGCCACCTGTGTCACCGTTACGTCGTCGAGCGCTCCGAGGGTTCCAATGACCGCGCCCCCTAACAACAAAGACGACAGGTTGATGTCGGCGACAAGCGGCAACGTAAGGCCCTCCTCGGTAGCGAGACCGCTGAAGTTGGCCACATCGAAGAACAGCGCCGAGATCGCGAGGGTCAGCAACAGAGATGCCAACGTCCCGGCAAGCGCCACCGTTGTCGTCGGCGTGAACCCGTGGGTGACGTACAGACCGAGGAAGGCGATAACGGACCCGGCGATGACCGAGACCCACAACGGATCATTCCCGTCGAGGACCGACGGAGCCACGAAGAACACGAGGACCACCACCGTGCCGGCCATCGCCGCCAACGCCGCCAAGCCCCGCATACGACCGAGCGCGATCACGACTACGGCGAATATGGCGGCCAGCCACAGGATGACATTTCCCCGGTCGCGATCGGCGTAAAAGTAAAACGCCGTACTTGGCTCGTATCCAACCACGACCGCATCACCAACCGCCAGTGATGGTGCCGGCGCCCGGACGGTCAAGTTGTACTCCGGGAGAGCAACTATCGCCCCGGCGTCTGGCCCCTCATGAACGATCAAGGAGAAGCTAATGCAGTTCTGCGGATCTTCGGGCGCCGAGTACGTACATTCGCCCTCGACCACCGACTCTACGGTGGCGTCATATTGCTCGGTTACCAATCCGATGTCTGCCGCTTCGTCGATAGCGGCCAGGCGCCCTTCCCCATCGGGCCACAACACGACGAGCCCGACCAACGTGAGCACGCCCAACATGACCACGGCGGCGAGAATTACCCGCAAACCCGGGACATCGAGCCATACTCCCCAACTCCCGGCCAGACCGTGACCGTGGCCGTGACCGTGGCTGTCGCTGTGGCCGTGCGACTTTGAATCGTCATCACTCATCGACCGACAGTCTGCCAGCCATCGGCCACAAGCGGCTATGCAAAACCTCGAAACTGGTTCGGGTCGGGGTCAGGGCCAGGTCCTCGGTACGGCGCCAGCTCACCGATTTTCCAGATCTGTCGGTACTGCTAGCATCACCGACAACCAGCACGGAGGAGTTCAAACGTGACGTTGACCCTGGCCGAAGCTTTATCCGACGACGCCATCGAATTCGATGAACTCGAACGTCGCTATCAACCAGTCCTGACGATGGTTGAAGTCCTCATCGGCGTCGTACCAAACTGCGATCGATACCTGGAGATCTGGGAACCGGGATTCCGCACATACAACTTGCTGGTTCCAAACCTCCTGAATCTTCCGGCCTCCCTGCTCGGGCGAAGCGCCCCGAAGGATGTTGTCGGACTTGGCATGTACGCGTCATCGAGGGCCGCCAGCTGCGCCTACTGTTCCGCACACACATGTTCGTTCGCGCTCCGAAGAGGATCGAGCCCTGACGCGGTAACCGGTGAATCCCGAACACCGGGCGAGGCCGCCACGGTTGCGGTCGCCGAAGCGCTTTCAACCATGCCGCACCAGTACCGCTCCGAGCTTGGCGACGAGCTTCGCCAGCACTACTCCGACAATGACGCTGAATGGATCGTGATGGGAGTTGCCATGATGGGCTTCCTCAACAAGTTCATGGATGCCATCGGAGTAGAGCTAGAACCCGAAGCCATCAGCGACGTTGCGGAACTCATCGAACCCACCGGCTGGGCGGTAGGTCAACACGGCTGGGACATGAACCCGGACTCCGAAACATCGAGCGACGAGAACCCGCTCTCGGTCGACTCGGCCAGCACCATGCTCCAGGTCTTCCGCAACGCTCCCGGCGCGGTTCGCCTCGACAAAAAGTGGCTGAAGGGCGTACCGAAAGACCAGGCACAAGCCCGCCAATGGGTATCGGAGAACTACGGATTCGATGAACCTATTCTCACCACGATGCGCCACGGCAAACCCAGTCGCGCCCTAGCCGGCGCGCTGCGCCACAATCTCGACCCCGAACAATCCGAGCTTGGCGTCGGTGTCAAGGCCGTAGCCGGCTTGGTTTTCGCCAACCATGCCGGAAACGACACGTTGGCCGCCCAGTCGATTCGCCTTGCCAAGCATCATGGCATCGACGGTTCAACCATTGCCGCCGCCAACGAGTCGACCTCCGCCGCCAAGCTCGACCCGGCCACGGCGGCCGCCATCACCTTGGCACGGGCGATTGCACCAAGCCCAGCGACTGTCGACGAGGCAACGGTGTCCGCCGTCAGCAGCAATCTGTCATCTGCACAGATCGTGGAACTCGCGGTGTGGATCTCGGTCTGCCAACTGCTTCATCGGTTGGCTGTGTACTACCATCTCGACGGCGAGCCGTCCGATGCCGAGCGCGAAACATCGGCGAGCAGGGCCGCCTCAAGTGAGGCCTCGACCAACTAGCCAGGCCCACCCGACCCACGAGGCGCGCGGTGTGACTACATCCACACCACCAACACTTGTATTTAGTAAGTGGTGGTCGTACTGTTGAGCTTACAATTAGTAAGCAGTGGAGGGGCCTTACCCCTTCGTCCAAACAACGGGAGCGCAAGACTCATGACAACAATCCTCCGTCTCGATTCGTCGGTAAGTGGCCAGGAGTCCGTCACCGTCGACCTCAGCGCGTTGCTGATCGAGACGCTGACCGCCAATGATTCGGCTGCAACCGTCGTTCGCCGAGACCTCACAAACCTGCCGGTCCTGACCACCACCAGGTTCGCAGCCAACTCCACCCCCGACACCGACCGCACCGACGAACAACGCAAGTTGGCCGAAGAAGGTGACCGGGTAATCACCGACCTCGAAACGGCTGACGTCCTGGTTATCGGCGCCCCGATCTACAATTTCGGCGTTCCGAGCGGAGTAAAGGCATGGATGGACCTGGCAGCGCGCGCCGGTCGAACGTTCTCCTACTCGCCCGACGGACCGAAGGGCCTTCTAACCGAAAAAACGGCGTACATCGTGTCGGCATCGGGAGGCGTCGAACTTGGCAGCGCCGTCGATTTTGGAACGCCCCACCTGCAACAGTTCCTCCGGTTCCTCGGCATCGCCGACATCACCGTGATCGATGCCGGTGGGCTGATGAATGACCAGAACAAGCTCGACACCGCACGCGACCAGATTCGCCAGCTCAGCCCTTTGTGAGCATCGGAGCGGTTGGCGGACTACGACTGCGACCGGGCCCGATCTAAACTGTGTTCATGAGTCGCGCGAACTCTGCTCTGACAACATCGAACGGACCTGGTTCGCCTCGTCCGCCCGACGGGGTTCACGGTTCCGAGCAGGCGTACTGCCCACTCTTTCAGCACGCGGTCGAGATACTCGGCCGCCGTTGGACGGCAACAATCCTGCGTGTTCTCGGATCCCGTTCACTTCGTTTCGGCGAAGTGCGTATCGAGATACCGGGACTGTCAGATCGACTTCTCGTTACCAGGTTCACCGAGCTTGAGGCGGAAGGCATCGTCTTGAGGACAAAAGACGGAACCGACATCCGGTACGCCGTAACAGAAAAGGGGGCGGCGCTCGGGCCGGTACTCGAATCCATCGGTGCGTGGGCAACCGAATGGCACGATGAGGAACTTGGAGAGAGCCCGGGCCGCCGTCGATGTTGACCAACTGTGTGTCGGCGCAGCAACTCATCGTCCACCGGTGGCGGTACGGCGTCGAGGAGTCGGTTACTGGGCGCTAAACACCTGCGTCCAATAACCGCCGGCCGCTGTTCCTCCACTACTGGCGTAGCCAACGCCAAGTTCGGTGTAGCTGCAATTGGCAATCAGCGACATGTCTTCTGGATTGCCGGTCCACGAGTTCACCGCGGCCGATGCGGTGGCGTGACCTCTCGCGATATTCTCTCCCCAGCCGAGCGGAGAATAACCGGCGGCTCGTATCCGATCACCGGCAACCTGGCCTTCCGGGCTCCGATGGCTGAAGAACCCTCGGGCGACCATGTCTTCGCTGTGTGCATCGGCGGCTGAGTTGAGTCTCGGATTTAGCGACAACGCCGGGCACCCCTGTGCAGCGCGCTCCTGGTTCGTGAGGTCGAGAACCTGTTGTTGTACTCCGGCGTCGCCCACGGGAGCGGGGGTCGGAGCATCCGTTGGCGTCGGCGCGTAGGTCGTCGGAGGATCCGTTGGCGGGACACCGGTCGCCGACACCGCGGTAACCGCAGTCACCGTCGATGGGACCGTCGTCGTATCCGACGTAGGCGATGGTGAAGATGATGAGATGGTCGGCTCCCGCGTCGGAAGCGACGGCGGCGACCCGACTATGCTTCGCGATGTTTCCGAGGTGGTAGCGGTTCGAGCGTTTGAGGCTGGTGCGTCGACACTCGGAACCGAATCGTCCGTCGAGACCGCACTCCCGCCGTCTTCAGTCAACGTCGATGGAATCGAGGTCGCCGAGCCGGGAGAACCTTCGCCGTCGTTCGATGGCAACACCGAGAACAGAACCGTTAGGACAATGACCACAGCCACCACCACGGCAAGGGCGTTCACGACCCAAAAAACCAAGGATCGATCTGGGTCTATCCACGACCGTGACTTCTCGTCCGGCGTCAGATTGATCGTCTGGGTGGACCAGGCCGGAAGCGGCTCGTCGGCCTCGAAACCGGTCACGCTGTCTTCTGCATCGTCTTCGAAGACGGTACTCAGGCGTAGCCCGCCCAAGTCACTGGAGTCGTTCATCGATCTCTCCGAGAAATAGGTTCCTACCACCGCGGCCGTCAACCGCAACCTTGTCGAATGAGCCTAGCCGAACGTCAACTTCAATGGGACTCGCCCCGCAACCACCGGGCCACCTCCTGCGATCCGTCGCGGTTCCGATCCGACCTCAGCGCCTGGCGAATATCTGTGTCCAATACCCACCGGCCTCGTCTCCGTCGGCCTCTGCGTACCCCAAACCCGTTTCGGTGTAACTGCAATCCTCGATCTGCGCCCGACGCTGAGGATCGGCGAACCACTCGTTGAACACGGCCCCCGATGTGGAATGCCCACGAGCGATGTTTGAGCCCACATCGATAGCGGGGTAACGAGCCCGGACCCGACTCGCCAACGTCCTCCCGTTCGGATCGACGTAGCCGAAGAATCGGCGCTCGACCATGTCGGTGCTGTAGGCCTGAGCCACCGAGTTGAGTCGTGGTTCCTCCACGAGCACTGGACAATCGTTGAGCCGGCGTGCGTAGTTTGTCCGTCGGAGAACCCGTCGCCGCAACGTGGCCAACGTCGCCGGTCGGGTCGTGTCCGGCGCGGTCGGTGCCACCGTCGTCGGAGCCACCGTCGTCGGAGCGGCCGTGGTCGGATTGGCCGTGGTCGTCGGAGCGACCGGTGCCGTGGTGGGCGGCACGCCCGTAGCCGACACATCGGTCACCGGCGTCGCCGTTGTCGGCCCGTCGGTGGTCGCCGTGGCCTCGGTCGTCGTTTCCTCCCCAGGCGATGTCGCGTCAGGAGATGTCGCGTCGGGAGATGTCACCGATGGCTCGTCTGCCGACGCCGAGGTGGTCGACCTCTCCGTCGTTTGCGTCGAGCGAGAGCTTGGAGCCGTCTGCGAGCCTGAACCGGTATCGCCATCTCCAACCGCCGTCGAAGCTGTCGCCGGAGACACGGTCGCCTCATCATCGTCACCCAGAATCGAGCCAATCGACGTCGTCGGCCCCGCTGCGGAGTCGGACGGTTGCCCACTCTCGGTGGAGGTCAGCGAGGTGAATATCACCGCCGACAGGATGATGACCCCAGCTACCGTCGTAAAGGCCGTCACACCCCAAAAAGTCAACGACCGCTCCGAATTGGACAGGATCGTCGACTTAGACAATGTCGTCGAATCGGACAACGCCGTCGATTCGGTATCCGCTCTCAAGTCAGCGGTGTGAGTCGGCCACGCAGGGAGCGAGTCGTCCGCCCCGTCCTCGACGACGGTACTAAACTGCAGGTCGTCGAATTCGTTTGAGTTACTCATGATCTCTCCGAGAGAGTCCGATTCCCCGCCAATGCGGCCGTACGCACGGTCGCAACTCTGTCACCTACCTTAGCGGGTCCCGACCGATTGCTCTTGTCAGCACTACCCGCTGGTCGGGCCCGTTCCCGTCATCAGTAGCATTCCAGACCCGGCGGCAGGTTCAGCCGATGGCTAACTGGTGCCGAAAACCTGCGTCCAGTAGATACCGGGGACGTTCCCCCGACCCGATCCCTCCGCGTAGCCAACCCCAAGTTCGTTGAAATTACAGTTCAAGATGTTTTCTCGGTGACCGGTGCTGTTCATCCACCCGGCCACCACCTCCGAGGCGGTCGATTGGCCTTGGGCGATGTTTTCGCCCCAGCCCCTACCGGAATATCCGGCAGCATCGATCCGGGCGCCAGGGCCCGTTCCTTCGGGGGTGTTGTGGTCGAAGTAGCCACGAGCCGCCATGTCTTCGCTGTGACCGTCGGCGGCGGCATTGAGCTGCGAATTGAGGGTGAGCGCTGGGCAACCGGCCTTTGACCGCTCTTCGTTGGTCAGGGCGAGGACCTGCTGTTGAGCCTCAGCATCACTACCGGTCGGCGCCGGCGGATCCGTCGATGGCGGCTCGGTCGACGGCGGCTCCGTCGATGGCGGCTCAGTCGTTGCTGGCGGTTCCGTTGATGGCGGCTCGGTCGACGGCGGCTCAGTCGGTGCCGGCTCGGTCGACGGCGGCTCGGTCGACGGTGGCTCGACCGTCGTCTCCGGTGGCGCGGCCGTCGTCGTTGTGACAACGACAGTCGTCGCCGTCGTGGGAGAGGTCTCGGTCTCCGTCGGCGCTGACGTCGGGGCTAAGGTCGGGGCGACAGACTCCGTGGATGGCGTCAGCGTCGAGCCTTGCGCTTCCCCATTCGGATCGTCCGCACCTTGGGCCACCGCGAACGTCGAGGCGGTAGAGGATGGCACCGACGACCCTCCACTGTCGGTCACGGTCGAGGCGATGGAACTCGTTGGACCAGCGGCCGTACCCGCGCCCCGGTCACCATCACCGGAATCGATCATCGAGAAGAGAATGATCGAGATAACGATGGCGGCGACGACCACCGCCACCGCTGTCATCGCCCAAAACAAGCTCGACCGGTCGGGGTCGATCCAGGGACGGGTGTTCAGCTCAGGAAATGTCTCGACCGTATGAGTCGGCCATACCAACGGCGGATCATCGGGCCCGTCATCGAGAACGCTCTTCGAGCGTGGGCCGCCGAAATCGTGCGAGTTGTTCATCGGTCTCTCCGAGAGAGTTGGGTCCCTGCCATCGCGGTCAGCCGTTACCGAACCGCAACCTTGTCGGTGCAGGCTAGCCGAACATCAACCGGGATGCGTCGTACTCGATGAACCTTGAATTACCAGGTATCGATCATTCCCCGTTTTTTCCCCTCACGGAGAGACAAAGGTGGCGCGCTTTGCAGCGCCATCAAAACCCATCGCCGACTTTCGGCGGGATCGATCACATCGTCTACTTCGAAAAACGTTCCGGCGTTGACGGCCTTGCCGCTGTCATACAGCCGGGCGACACGGGCCTCGAATGCCTCTTGGCGCTCTTCCGGATCGTCTATCGCCTCGAGTTCTTTGCGGTATCCAAGCCGTACGAATCCTTCGAGGCCCATCCCACCGAACTCCCCCGTTGGCCAAGACACCGTGAAACTCGTGGCTTTGAACGAACCCCCAGCCATCGCCTGGGCACCGAGGCCGTACCCTTTTCGGGTCACGATCGTCATGATCGGAACATCCACGCTGGCCGAGGTAACGAACATGCGGGCGGCATGACGGATCGTCGCCTCATGTTCGGCGGCAGGACCGACCATAATTCCCGGCGTATCGCAGAGGAAAAGCAAGGGAATGTCGTGGGCGTCGCAGAGCTGCATGAACCGGGCTGCTTTGTCGGCCGCGGCGGCATCTATTGCGCCACCGAGATGGTTAGGGGAATTTGCCACAACACCGATCGGCCGGCCCTCGATGCGCCCAAGTGCGGTGAGAACCCCGCGCCCCCACCCCGATCGCAGCTCCAACACACTGTCGACGTCGCAGAGCGTGTCGATGACGGCCCGCATCTCGTACGTTCGCTTCCGATTCGCCGGCACGAGATGGCGCAGCAAGTTCTGATCACCGACCTCCCACTCGGAGGTCGCTCCCTGAAAATAGGACAGGTACCGCTTGGCGACATCGGTCGCTTCATCTTCATCGGCAACCAATACATCGATGACCCCATTAGATACCTGAACCGTTGACGGTCCGATCTCCTCCGGCGTAAAAGCTCCCAGTCCTCCACCTTCGACCATCGCCGGGCCGCCGATGCCGATGTTCGACCCCTCGGTGGCGATGATGACATCGCAGCATCCGAGCAACACCGCGTTCCCGGCGAAACAACGACCATTGGCGATTCCGACCAGTGGCACCAGTCCAGACAACTCGGCGAACAACGAAAAGGCGAGACAATCGAGCCCCGATCCGCCGATGCCGTCGGTGTCGCCCGGGCGACCGCCACCTCCCTCGGCGTAGACGACGACCGGCAACCGGTTACGGGCCGCCATCTCGAACAACCGGTCCTTCTTTCGATGGTTCTGGCCGCCTTGGGTCCCGGCCAGCACCATGTAGTCGTACGACATGACAACCGTCTGGGCCGCTCGTCCGGTGAACGAGTCCCCGTTGACCGATCCAATTCCAGCCACCATCCCATCTCCTGGGGTGTTTTCCAGCAGGTCTTGAAACTGGCGGCGGCCACGCTGGGCGGCGATCATCAGGCGACCGAACTCGACGAACGACCCAGGGTCGACGAGTCGAGCCAGATTCTCTCTCGCTGTCCGATGCCCCCGACTCCGGCGGGCAGCCACCGCATCAGGCCGATTCTCATCAAGTCCGTATCCTCGCCGCTCAAACAGTTCGGCCAGGTCGGGACGGACGAGCGCGGCGTCTATGTCGACGTTGGCGTCGACAGGATCGATGTCGGTGTCAGCGGGCTCGACGAAAACCATCGGATGACCGTCTGAAACGAGGTCGCCAACGGCCACCGTGATCTCACGAACCACGCCGGTGATCGGGGCGCCAACCTCATGCTCCATCTTCATGGATTCGAGGATGATGAGGGGCTGCCCGACTGCGACACCATCGTCCACTTCGACCGATACGGCGACCACGGTCCCCTGAAGTGGCGAATCGACCGATCGTGAACCGACCGGTCCTAAGATCTCGTTCTTCGGGGCAACACCGGTCGGAGTAGGTGCGGAGGTGACCGCCGCCAGCAACTCGGTCACCGTCTCCATCACGAAACTCGTCGTCACCTCATTGCTGTGCACCTCTGGCCGATCGAGAAGCGCCAAGACGAAGCCGAGGTTCGTCGATACGCCCTCGACCCGGAATTCTTCCAGCGCCCGCCGCACCCGACGTACAGCCACCGATGGATCAGCGCCCGGAGCCCATGCCACCACCTTGGCCAGCAGCGAATCGAATCCCGGGTTGGTCGTATAACCGACGTAGCCATAGGTGTCTGTTCTGATTCCTGGGCCCGACGGCGTTTCGAACACGCTCAACGTTCCGCCGGACGGACGGGGCCGCCCCTCGGACGTCATCGTCTCGGCATTGACTCTGACCTGGATGGCATGACCGTTCGGGACCGCCACCCGATCTGCGGTGAGGCCCAGTTCCTCGAGCGTCGCACCGTCCGCCAGCCGGAGCTGGGTGTGAACCAAATCGACGCCGGTCACCGCTTCGGTAACGGTGTGCTCCACCTGGAGCCGAGCATTTACCTCAAGAAAATACACCGGCGGCGGATCGTCGCCGGTGGGTTCACCCACCAAAAACTCCACCGTGCCAATTGAGCGGTAGTCCACCGCAGATGCGATGGCGACGGCCGAATCGGTGAGAAGCCGTCGGGTCTCTCGGTCGATGGACGGGCTGGGAGCACGCTCGACCAGTTTCTGATGTTGCCGTTGCAGCGAACATTCTCGTTCACCGAGATGGACAACCTCCCGGCCGTCGCCGACGATTTGGACCTCTACGTGGCGGACCCGTTCGATCAGTGCTTCCAAGTAGACCCGGTCATCGCCGAAGACGGTGTCCGCTTCGCGTCGGCTCCGAGCGATCGCTGCGGCGAGATCATCGCCACGTCTAATCGTCCGCATGCCGCGGCCGCCTCCGCCTCCGACGGCCTTAATCATCGCAACACGGTGTTCTGCTAAGAAGGCAAACGCGTGGGTGGGCGACGGGTCGTACCCCGTTCCCGGTGGCCCCGGCACTCCAACCTGTTCGGCCAATTCCCTGGACGCCACCTTGTCGCCGAATCGTTGGAGCTGGGCCGGTGTCGGTCCGACGAACGTCAAATCGGTTGCGTCGCAGGCCTGAGCCAACTCTGTCCGTTCGGCCAGGAACCCGTATCCAGGATGTACCGCGTCGGCGTCAGCCCGGAGCGCGGCCTCGATCACCGCGGCCGGGTCGAGATAGGCGTCAGCCCCTCGGCCCGGAAGCACCGCGAGTGCATCCCCGTGACGAGTATGCAGCGACCCAAGGTCATCTTCGGGTGCCATGACGACCGTGGCCAGAGAGAGATCACCGGCCGCCCGGGCGATACGAATCGCAATCTCGCCTCTGTTGGCGACCGCAAGCCTGGTCAAGTTCATCGGACTACCCCTTCGTCGGTCCGACCGTTTTAGCTGTCGACCGAGCAACGAACAAAGAAGGATCTCGATCGGGTCGACCACCAGCTCAGGGTCAAACCCTGAGAGCGGCCGGGGTGTGGTCGGGGTCGAATCAGTACAAGGCCCGATACTTCCGACCACCAGAGTTTCGTACGGTCTCCACCAGCGACAACAATCCGAAGGGTCAGTACCCATGACTGCATTTGAAACAGAAACGATCACCGTCTCGACAACGGCGGCGGCGGCCGTCGATGCGGTGAAGATATACGGCGATGGAGATACCGAGGTAACGGCGTTGAGCCATGTCGACGTCACGTTCGAGGCCGAGCGGATGACCGCCATCATGGGCCCCTCGGGTTCCGGAAAATCGACTTTGATGCAATGCTTGGCTGGACTTGATCAACTGAGTAGCGGGCAGGTCATCATCGGAGACACCGACCTCTCGACGCTCAACGAACGTCAATTGACCCAGCTCCGCAGGGACCGCGTCGGATTCGTATTTCAATCGTTCAATCTCATCCCGACGCTCAACGCCATCGAGAACATCACCCTTCCGCTAGATCTCGCCGGAAAGAAGCCCGATGAACATTGGCTCCAGCATGTGGTAGCCACGGTCGGTCTGGCCGACCGGCTCAGTCACCGTCCGAGTGAGCTGTCAGGTGGTCAGCAACAGCGGGTCGCTGTTGCCAGGGCCTTGGCCGGCCGTCCCGAGATCATCTTTGCCGACGAGCCCACCGGAAACCTCGATTCGCGAACCGGAGCCGAAATCCTCGACTTCATGCGGCGAGCCGTCGGCGACCTTGGTCAGACCGTCGTCATGGTGACCCATGACCCGATCGCCGCCGCCCACGCCGATCGGGTCGTTTTTCTTGTCGATGGTCGAATCGTCGACCACATGCTCGATCCGACGGCCGACTCAGTGCTGGACCGCATGCGCGGTCTCGGCGACTGACAACCACCTCCAGAAGAGAAGGGCAGTTCCAATGTTGCGCCTAACGCTAAAGAACTTGGCGGCAAACCGCCTCCGGTTCGCACTCACCGCCTTCGCTGTCGTATTGGCGGTGTCTTTCGTCGTGTCGTCGTTTGTGTTGACCGACGGCCTTCGACAGAGCTTCGGCAATCTGTCGAGCGAGATCGCCGGTGGAACCGACTTCGAGATCCGAGGTGAAACCGACGAGTTCGACCGGACAGCCCGCCTGGACGAATCCATACTCGAAGAGGCGTCGGCTATCGACGGTGTCGCCTCGGCGGCCCCGATAGTTGTCGCCGAAGACATGCTTCGACCCCTCACCGCCGCTGGCCAGACGATCCCCACGTCCGGACCTCCTCAGATCGCCTTTGGCTGGATCGACGATGACCGCATTTCTAGCTTCACCGTGGTCGAGGGCTCCGCCCCCGACAATCCTGGCGAGTTCTCTATCGATCGCGATGCTGCCGCTCGCCATGGTTTCGTCGTCGGTCACACCTACGACGTCATCACCCCAAACGGGACCGTCCCCCACACGGTCACCGGACTGGTAAGTTTCGGCCCCGACAATGCCACCCTCGGAGCGACGTTGATGCAGTTCGAACTCGGGTCACTCCAAGGTCTTCTCGGAACCGATGGCTACGACTCGGTCGCCGTGGCGTTAAGCGGTGGCGCTGACCGTGGCGCGGTTGAGGCCGAACTGATGGCCATTGCCGGCGATGGCGAGGTTGTCGACAACGCCACTCTCGAATCGGAGACCAGGGCGGACTTCAACAGCGGTATCGACATCATCGGAAACGTCCTGCTCGGGTTCGCTGGCATCTCACTATTTGTTTCGATCTTTATCATCTACAACACGTTCTCGATCGTCCTCGGTCAGCGAACAAGGGAACTGGCGCTACTTCGAACCGTCGGCGCCGATAGCCGACAACTCCGCCGTTCCGTTCTCGGCGAAGCTGCCGCGATTGGAGTCGGTGCGTCAGCACTGGGAATAGGTGGCGGTGTCGCCGCCGCCGCCGGGCTCCGATGGTTATTCGGTTTCATCGGCGCCGAACTCCCGGAGGCCCCGGTTATCGTCTCGACCCGAACCGTCATCGTCGCCTTTGCCGTCGGCATCGTTGTGACACTGGTTTCCGCCATGGGGCCGGCTCGGCGAGCATCGCGTGTGTCACCGATGGCCGCCCTGCGCGATGGTGCAGCAGCAGGCGAAGCCAGCGGTCGGATTCGATTGATCATCGGTGCGGTAACGACCGGCCTCGGGATGACAGCTGGAGGGTTCGGGTTGTTCGGCGCAGAGGGAACAAGCGCCGTCGTCACCTTCCTCGCTATCGGGGCGGCTTTGGTGTTCATCGGTGTGACGATGCTCAGCCCGGTGGTCGCTAAACCGGTGACCGGACTTCTCGGGTCTCCGATAGCCCGGGCCTTCGGGGTATCGGGGCGGTTGGCACAACAGAACGCCGGTCGGCACCCCCGCCGAACCGCCACGACCGCTGCCGCCCTCATGATCGGGCTCGCCATGGTCTCAATGGCCTTGACCGTTGGAGAGTCGCTTAAGGCCCAGCTCAGGTCAACTCTGGAGAGTTCGGTGGCCGCCGACTACTTGGTCACCGACAACAGCGACTTCCTGCCGCTAATCCCCGATTCGCTTGCCGGCGATCTGGATGGCAGACCAGAAACTCAGTCGGTAACGAGTTTCCGCTATTGGGAGGCCAACATCGGCGGTGCTGTCGAATTTGTTGGCGCCACCGACTTCAGGGCCACAGCCGAGTTGTTCGACCTCGACATCAGCGACGGCGTCTTCTCGCCCGATGGGGTGACCGACCCGCTTCTCATCTCCAACGAACTGGCCACCGAGCAGGCCATCGAGATCGGTGACAAGGTTGCAATGACCTTTCCCAGCGGAGACCAACGAACCGTTGAGGTCGTTGGGGTCTTTGGTGATGACATCGTGATAGAAGAGGACTACCTGCTCGACTTCTCAACATGGACCACACTGACCGACGCACCTGGTGATGCCTGGATCGCACTTTCGTTTGCCGAAGGTGTCCCAGAGGATCAGGTCGAGGCGACACTCGTTCCATTTCGAGAAGCGAACCCTGGTATCACCTTCGAGACTGCCAACTCGTTTGTCGAAGACGTGGAGGGAGAGGTCGATCAGCTGCTCGCCGTGGTGAACGCGATGGTGGCCTTGGCGGTCATCATCGCTCTCATCGGGATCGCCAACACCCTGGCCCTCTCGGTGTTCGAGCGGACACGAGAACTCGGTCTTCTCCGAGCAGTCGGGATGACCCGAAGTCAGCTTCGACGCATGGTCCGATACGAAGCAGCGCTTGTCGCCTTCTTCGGAGCTGCCCTCGGCGTAACTATCGGAGTGTTATTCGGGTGGGCCGCCGTTGTCGCTCTTCCCGCTGAGTTCACCTCAACCCTTGCCGTCCCGTCGGCCCGGATCGCCATCCTTGTTTCGTTCGCCGGTCTCGCCGGTCTGGCAGCGGCATGGGGCCCGGCCCGTCGCGCCGGCCGGCTGAAGGTCCTCGACGCAATCAGCGCCTGAAGGCATCGACGACTTCACCTCGACCTATCGGGTGGTCGTGTCAACGCCCTCGGGCTCGGGCACGGCCACCACCGTGTCGCTCCCCTAGGTGGGAACGACGATCGACCCAGAGCTAATGCCGACGATTAACTCTTCAGCTCTGGCTCGGATCTCAGGATCGAGCGGGAAGTCGGGGTTGAAGACGATCTCGATACCGCCGTTCGCAATGGTGGCGGTCACGTCTCGGCCATCGAGGGTTCCGGCGTCAAGATCAGCGATAAGCGGGCGCAGGATAGCTTCCCAGCGGTACACCTGCGAGCCGAGCACCAGCTCGGGGGCTAGGGATGTCTGGTCGGCCTGGTTCCCAACCCAAAACGAGCCATTCTCTTGGGCCACCGACACGGCACCAACAACCATCTGGGCCGAACCGGTCATGACATCAGCTCCGGCATCCACGTGTTCAAGTGCCGCTTCAGCGGCAAGCGTCGAGTCCGAAAAAGAACCGGTCCACGTTGCTCGAATATCGGTCTGTGGTCGTTCGGCCCGAGCGCCGGCGGTGAAGCCCCGCACGTATCGCTCTGCATCGCCAACTTCGATTGGCCCCACGATTCCGAGCGTGCCGCTCTTGCTAACCAATGCGCTTACGGCCCCGAGGACGTATCCACCCTGCTCAGAAGCGACATCATATGCGTAGACGTTTGGAAGTCCGAACGTGTCACTTGCCGTGCCCCACACAAAGGCGATCTCAGGGAATTCCTGGGCGATCGTGAACAGTGCTGGTCCGTACTGAGAGCCATGGGCGATGATCAAATCAACGTCGTCGGCGGCGAATTCTCGGATAGCGGCCTCCGCTTCCGGTACGACGAACGTTCCGTCCACTACATCGACTTCAACCTTGCCCCGCTCATCGGACAATTCGTCGATCGCTTCCACCATGCTCTGGGTGAATGCGAGGTCGTCCCTCGCGCTCGGTGCAATTAGCGCTATCCGAAGGACGGTGTCGGCCACCGCGACCGACGCATTGGTAGTCGAACCAACCTCAAATTCCACGCGCCGCTCAAGTCCGGCGATTCGAGACGATCCAGTCGATGCCTCCTCACCTCGAGGGTCGGTCAACAACACGCCTTCTGCGACTCCCTGTACTTCGAGGTAGTCCGCCACATTCACCGCCCGTCGTTGGCTGAGCGCCTCGTTTGCCGCATCTTCGCCGCGGTCGTCGGTAAATCCGACCACTGTTACCGGATACTCGGGAAAGTCCTTCATCGTTGAAGCAACGGTGTCCAGTATTCGCTTATGTTGATCGGTGAGATCGCTCTGGGCGGCGGCGAAGATAATAGGTGTTGCGGCGATGAGTCGGTCGAGCGCCGTTTGATACTCTGTTCGACGTCCGTCCTCTACGGCAGACGGTGCGGCAGGAGGGGCCGAGTCAACGGTGGTCTGGCCGGTATCGACCGCCAGGCCCGATGCGTCTATTACCTTCCCATCAGCCAGAACAGCGGTTGCATCGATGACCTGTTGGCGTTGGGACTCGGTGGCGACCGTACCGGTCAGGATGACGGCGTCATCACGTTGCTCAGCAGTTATCCCGGCCAACCCAAGGCTCGCAAGCACTCCTTCGACTCGCTCGCTGAGCGCGTCTCCATCTTGGCCGTCGCCCGCTTCGGTAGTAGAAGCCACCTCATCACCGCCGGATCGGGACAACGCCACCCAGGACAGCACCAGACTGCCGACGATGGCCGCGATTGCAAGGCCGACGAGCCCGCCGACGATCAGCCCACCGCTTGAAAGTCGTTCCGTCTGTTGCCTCTTCTGGTTGGCAGCCGGCGTACTCCCGTTGCTCGACGTCAACGAGGCCAGGAGGTCGTCAATGTCATCGATGCCGCCGGATTCTTGATCCGGATCGTCTCCCGATGCAGCGGGGGGTTGGTGGACTTCCGCCATAAGAAGGCGTCAGGATACCTCTCTACCAGAATCGTTGACCAGGTCGATCTTCCCATAAAGAAAGAAATACAAACACCCAGAAACACCGCGATGTTTATGGGTAGCAGTCCTCCCACCAGGCCCAACGTGCTCAGTCATGCACGTCGACACCGCGACCACCGAGGCGCCGATACCTTCTTGGGCAATTACACCCTTTACCCCCCATACCCATTCAACGAAAGGGCCACGGATCGGTAAACACTCTCCCCGAAGAACACCGCTCGCCGGAAAGCCACACAAATGGTGGCTCGCTATGCGTTGCCAACTCGCACGGCCGACGTGCAAAACCGCACGCATAGCCGAGACATATGGCCGACATGAATGGACACGCTGCTTACTGCGTGTTGCGTTTAGAAGACACTACTCCGTAAGGGCACCAAACATCCAACGCAGAGTCGCACAATGCACATGCGAGGCTCCCCTAATAACTACTCCGACACTAGGCGTAGACCACATGCTCATCACCAGCGTGCCCCACCACACCAGCGATGAGCAGAGCACAGTAAACCCCCAAGAAACATCAGGACGGAACCTCGCGTCCAAGCTGCCAGCTGCATGGAGAACCGAAATGGTAGGATCTGACCCGATGGCTACTGGATCACTCGACGAGTACGACCTGTGGCTGCTCGAAGCAGCCGCCCGAGGTCAATTTAGCATCGAGCAATTGTCCAAGATGGGCCGAGTCCCGAAATCGACGGCATACCGTCGGGTTCCGGTCTTGGCCGATCGAGGATTGCTCGTTTCCCGAAAGCGTGACAGCGGTATTGGCCGCCCAGCGCTTGTCTATTCGATCACCGACGTTGGCGTCCAAGAGCTGGCCGCGATAACCGACCAGCTCCGCGACACCGTCGATCGTCTGACACAAGTAATCGCCGCCAGGAGGCAAACCCGTCCCGCCTGAGGGATACAAACGAGCCAGAACGGTCGTCGCCCGCTCACCGGAGCAATGACCTGAGGAGTCGGAGTCGTCGGGAAACCCCGTACCCTTCGGCCAGGCCATAGCCGGCTAGAGAAGCAGCGATCGCTGCCAGACTGAGCACGGCCAGGCCGTTGGCGGCTCGACTCGAGACAAGAGAATCGATGGTGGCGGCAACGAAACTCATGGCGCCAAGTGCCGACAGCGCGCGTCCAGCAATATCGATAAGGATATTCCGCAGCAGGTCTCCGACGACCAGCACGATCAACCCGGCGACGCAGAGCACCAGACCCAACATCGCTACCGGTGAGAGCATGGTGCCGTCGAAACCAACACGGCCGGTCGAAATTACCGTCATCGAGCCAACAAGCCCGAGTACCGACAGGTGCGGCCGCCTTGCCGTCGAGACGAGCGAGCCCGTCCGAAGCAAGTCGACCGTAAGCCAAAGCAGGCAGACCGCAACGGCAAAAAGCGCGCCGAACTGCGGTTCACGCAACATACTTCCACTGGCCACACCACTCTCGATACCCAGGACCGCAACCGGCCCAGCCGCTACAGCACCAAACAAGGCGAGCGCCCGGAACGAACCGGCCCTGTCGGCGAGCTTATTAACCAACGAGTTGCCCCAGAGAACAGTGACAAGCGACGACAGTCGCTGACGGTATGTCCACTCGACGTGCTCGTTGGAAACCGCTTGATGCAGATGGGATTCGATCTCGGCCTCGGCATGCTCTCCGAGTCTCAGATGCTCGTAGCGCGACGCTCGCCGGGCCGCCAACCACCGTCGAACGAGGAACGACACCAGCTTGTCTGTACATTCTGCCAGCGATCCACGGTCGCGACGGTGGCGTCGACCGACACGAGAGCCGGTCACACGGTCGCGAAAGCGAACCCGACGATCGGGTGAAAACGAAGAAGATGTCATGGAACCTGCGTGTGTGAACTGTTGCGGCGGCCGTATAAAGCCGAAGGCCACCTTAGTCACGATCCGTCGCCGGGCAATAAGCCGCCCCGCCTACGCGTCGGTCCCCCGGTGAGACCCAACGAACCGTGACCAATGTTTTGTGATCGGGGGTTTCGCCTTGGGAATTCCTCCGGTTAAGCTCGCCGAAGCTGTTGTCCCCGTATGGACTGGCTCTGGGTCACGAGAATTGCCAAAAAGGCCGAGGTTGCCATAAACGGGGAATCGCTCTCGGTCGAGCCCAGTTCGTGTAGTGCGATTGTGATCGAAGTAGTCCACCAGACTGTGGTGGAAGTCACAGAAAGTGCGGAACATGGCCGAAAGTGGTTGGTATCCCGATCCGTCGGGCACGGTTGGACTCCGGTATTGGGATGGGCTCAAGTGGACCGATCGAGTCAGCGCGGCAGCCAACACCACGCCATTTACCATCGGTGATCTCGGCGACGGGTTCGATGCAACCGGCGGTCGGAGGACGCAACTCATCCGCGGAGCCCTCGCCCTGGCGGTGGCTGCCGCCATCGGGGTGACCGTCACCACCGGAATCTCCATCGTGGGGGCGCCGTTCGGTGTGGCGGCAGCAATCGGATTCACCGTGATGATCGTCGGACTCATCGGAGGTATCGTCTCGCTCCATTGGTCAAAATCGATCGCCCTGCGGGTCACCGGCGCCAAGGTCGTTGCGGTGCCAGAGTTAGCAACCAGTTCGGAGGACACCGCCTCCGACGGCAGAAACACGGACAGGTCCGTCACGGCTCCTACCGACGAATGGCTGGTCGACATCGTCGGCCGTTTGGCCGATGGCGCCGGAATCCCACACCCCGAGGTAGCGGTCTACCCCTCCCCCACCCTCAATGCCTTCGCCACTGGCCGGAGCCGCAACGCTGCCATGGTGGCGGTTAGCGACGGCTTGCTAGAACAGATGCCCAAACAGGCCCTCACGGCGGTGTTGGCCCATGAGATTGCCCACATCGGCAACGGCGACATGGTGACTACCACCCTGATTCAGGGTGTGTTCAACACCATTGTTGTTGGGCCGCCCCGGCTCGCTGCTGCGGCCCTCAGGTTCGTGGCGAAAAAGGGCGGCGACTCCAGCCTGCGAATCGGAACGACGGTTCTGCAGTACACGGTAGGACTTCCAGCCGGCCTCGTCGTGATGTGGTCAAGCCGGCGACGGGAATACCGGGCCGACATCGGAGCGGTCAGGTTGGTGGGGGCGGCCTCCGTCATCACCGCGTTGACGACCCTCCGAGACACAACGTCCCGCCCTGGTCTCGCTCACGAGGTGGCAGCGCTCGGGGTACGGTCGCCCCACACCGAAAGCGTGTTCCGCAGCATTCTTTCGAGCCATCCCGATATCAACTTGCGCATTGCGTCACTCGACCAATGAATACCAACAAGATCAGTCGCTGACGTCATCGAGTTCCGCTAAGACGTGACGCTCTCCGCCCCACCCGTTTCGTTCTTGACGTGGAATCTCGCCATGCTTGAACGACCTGCAGCGGCGCCACGTCAATGGGGTCAGGATGACAGCCTCACTGCGGTCAGCCGAGCCGTAGCCGATCATTCCCCAGAGCTGGTGCTCTTTCAGGAGCTGCCGGATGTGGTTCCCTTCGTCGAGACTCATGGCATGATCCAGTCGAACCCGCAGACCCACAGCGGACGATTGGCGACATTGGTCGATCACTCGCTGCTCGATTCACCCATTACCCATCAGGTGACCGGGAACTGGGCCCTGCTCACCACGCTGCCAGAGCACGATCTGACGATTGCGAACGTTCACTTAGCACCGGGAGCGGCTGCCGCCGATGAGCGCGTAGAACAACTGTCAGCGGTGGTTGACGCTTCGCCGTCGGCTGCGTTGCTGATCGTGGGCGACACCAATACCCGTCTCGACGAGGAGCCGGCCATCGCCGAACTCGGGCTTTGTGTTAGGCGACCACCGAACCCGACCTGGGACAGCCGCCGGAATCGGTTTCGGGCGACCGGCCCGAAGTTCACCGCGTTCTTTACCAGGTGGTTCAACGCCGGCAGCATCCGAGTGGAAAATCCTACGGTTCACGTCGAGCCGTGCCGACCAGCATGGAATGACCGCGACGCCGGAGCGTTCCACCTCTCAGATCACTACGCTCTTTCAGGAGACGTCGAATTCGATTTTTCTATCGAGAAACGGCGAACCATGACAGACTGATGACCATGAATGGCGGAGCGCGGAAAATACCGCACCTAACCGGAGTGGAAGCACTTCGGCAGCGGGGCGGAAGTACGGTATACCTTGCAACCGATCTGAAGCTCGATCGGCGCGTCACAGTTGTCGTGGCGCCGCCCATCGGTGGTGGGGCCGACCGCACCTCGTTCGACCGTCGGGCCCGCATCCTCGGCCGCGTTTCCGCTCATCCAAACGTCGTCACCGTGTTCGACGCTGGAGTAACAGCGGACCGGGAGCCGTATCTGGTCAGCGAGCAGGTCGACGGTATAGACCTCGCCGAGCACCTTGAGCTGAACGGGCCGATGACATGGCCCGATGCGATCGAAGCGACGCTGCAACTTTGCGATGGCCTAGAACAGGCGCATCGAGCAGGGCTGCTCCACTACGACGTTCGTCCTGAGAACGTCGCCATGAGTGGGATGGTCCCCCGTCTCAACGGTTTCGCCATCGCCGCGCTGTCCGACGGCTCAGCGAGCACCGAGGTACGCGAGGCCGTCCACACGCCGCCTGAAGGTTTCGATGGCCGATGGGACGAGCGAAGCGATTTGTACTCCCTGGCCTCCACGCTTTTCCAGATGGTCGACGGACGTGCGCCGTTTTGGCGACCAGGGCAGGACACGATGGATGCACTGCTTCTCCGCCTGGGACACGAGTTGCCGCCCGACCTCGACCCCGATCGCGGCCCGTCCGAACTGAGCGTATTTCTCAAAGCGGCACTATCGAGAGACCCGATCGACCGCCCGCAGTCGGCGAGCGAATTCGCTGATGAACTACGCCACGTCGCCCGCCAGCACCGACCGGGCGATGGCCCCTCTGTGCTACACGCAACCACTTCGGCTCTCCCTGCCGTCGGTGTAGCCGGCGCCACCACCCTGGCAGACCTGTTACCAGCGGGCCACAGCGGTTCGATCGCAACCGACTCGCCAGTCGGGACGGCCACCGAAGCCATTCCGGTAACGTCTGCGTCCGCCCCGAACACACTAACAACAAACGGTCCGCCACTGGCTCCGAGGCCTTCGGCCCCGGCCAGACCTACCCAGTACGGCGATGCGGCCTTCGGCGCTCAACCCCAGACCGGACCGATACCCGCCGTCTCCGACGGCACTGCGGTGTTTACCTCGTTGCCAAGCGATCCGTCGGTAAACGCCAGCGAGATTTCAAGCCGAGCCGGCCATCGAGGTGACGACACACCGAAAGCCACGAGGTCTCCGGCCTTCTTGGTCGCCGCGGCCATGATCATGGTCGGCGTGCTCGGTCTTGTCGCTGTTCTGACCGTAAACCGGTTCAACCGCAACGAAGCGACCGACGACGCGCCGGTACTTCCGGCGGTCACCGATCCGTCGTCGCTGAACACCGACGACGGATCGGGCGATGATCCGACGACGGCAGCCGACGCGATGGATGACGCGGCGGCAACCACAACCACCGAGGCGCCGCAAGAGGAGACGACCACGACCGCGGCACGGGTGATCGTTCCAGATCTCGTCGGTGTCGACGTCGACGCTGCTACCCGTCAGCTGACCGACCTTGGCCTTGGGGTAAACGTTGTTGGCCGGATAATTCCGGGCGCCCAAGCCGGCGTCGTCGCCCAGCAGACCCCCGATGCCGGCGGAGCGGTAACCGTGCCGTTGTCGGTAACACTCTTCATCCCGAGAACGGCGAACCTCCCGGAGATGACAGGCAAGACGGCAACCGCGGTGTGCGCCGAACTCAAGGCGCTACAGGTCCAATGTGTGCAAACCCTGCAGCACGATGCCCAGATCCCAACCGGAATTGTCATCTCGACATCACCAGCAGCGGGCTCCGAGTTCGAGGAGGGATCGTCTGTCGAAATGATCGTGTCCAAAGGACCGGTCGTTTCTCTCACCGTTCCCGATATCGCAAACCAAACTCAGGAAGAGGCCGACCTAGCGCTGAGTGAGGCCGGATTCGTCTCGATCGAATTCGAGATGGAACCGTCGGACTCGGTCGAAAACGGGCGGGCAACCCGAACAGACCCGGCGTCGGGATCGATGCTGGCATCCGACCAAACGGTGTTGGTGTACCTGTCGTCCGGCCCCCCTCAGCAAGTGGCGATACCGGAGATCACCGGACAATCCGAAGCCGACGCTACGACAGCGTTGACCGAGGCCGGCCTAGTCGCCGCCGTCGCTAACCAGGACCTACCGGCGGACGATCCAGGTATCGGCACGGTCTTGAGCACCGACCCAGCCGTCGGCACCATGGTTGATGGCGGTACGACCGTAACGATCACCGTCGGCAAACAGGCCGACCCAGATTCGACGACTACCACCGTCGCCGAATCTTCTGAATAGTTCGCGATTCTCGAATCCCAGACTCGCATACTTCCCACCGAGCGACTAACGTGACGGACCGGCTGGTGGAGTCGACCTTTTTGGGAGGTCGATCTTGTTCACCAACCGTGAGATTCGCGGCAACCGCTCCACCTATCTGATCCGACGTTCGGCGGCCCTGCTGGCTGCCGCTTTACTTGCGACGCTGTGTCTGTCAGTTTCGCCAGCGTTGGCACACCCGACCGAGGCCGGCGCCGACCTCGATGACAACGCACCTCCGATTGTCTCCCCCGTGGCTGGTGACCCATCGTTCAGCGATACCTTCGGCGCCTGCCGCGGCTCTGGCTGCTCGCGCTCCCACAAAGGAGTCGACATGTTTGCCGACCGATTGACGCCGTTGATCGCCGCCGCCGACGGCGTGATAACTCACAATCGACAAAGTGCTCTGACCACGGCCGGCAACACCGTCATACTGGAGAGCGACGACGGATGGCGGTACCTGTATCTACATCTCAACAACGATTCGCCGGGCACCGACGACAACTCGAATCCCCAGGGTTGGATACTCGCCAACCGACTTCGAGTAGGTGATCGAGTCGAAGCCGGTGACGTCATCGGCTATCTCGGCGATTCCGGAAACGCTGAAACAACCCCACCGCATCTGCACTTTGAGATTCGGCCTCCGGGTCGGGGCGCCATCAATCCAACGCCGGCCGTCCATGCCGCCGTCGATGCCGGTCGGGTCGTTTCTCTCGACAGTCTGGGTTCTACCGCGGAGGCAAGAGCCGAGTTCGAGCCCGAGGTGCGCTCGTGGTACCAGGAATTGATGAAACGCGACGCTACCGAGACAGAACTGGCCGCGTGGTCGAACCGTTTGGCGACGGGCCAGGGTGAGACCGCCGATCTGATTGCCGATCTCACGATGGCCAAGCCTCGACGCAATCCGGCCGGAGCGGTGTTCCGCGCCTTTTCTGTAGTTTTGGATCGGCGACCGTCGCTCAATGAGCACCAGGCCTGGGAGCAACGGTTGATCGAAAGCGGCGACCCGACCGACATGTCGGCGTTCTTGCTGGAAAGCAGCGAGTTCACCGACAAGGGCGAGCTCGATGACGACGCGTTTATCAACCTGTTGTACCGCCAGGCACTCGACCGTCAACCTTCGACGTCGCGTCTTGAGCACTGGCGTGAGGAGTTCGCGGCCGGCGCGCCACGGTCGGCTCTCGCCGCCCACCTAGCCGACAGCTACCCGGTCAAGAACGATACGTGGCACGACCTTGAGGTCACCCAAGCATTCCGGGCCAGCCTTGAACGCCTTCCCACCACAGATGAGTTCGAAGAGTGGACGACCCATCTCGATGCTGGGGGTCTCATTCCTGATGTCGTCGCCGCCATTCTCGTCGACAAGACGGAACAATCCGATGACCCAGCGTCCGGCACCCCCCTCGCAAGCGAAGCCGAGACCGACGGCGAACCACCGGCAGACAACGTCACCGAGACCGGGACGGACAACAGCCAATCAGAAACCGACAACGACGGCGACAACGACGGCGACCCACCGTCCACTGGGGGTCAGAGCGCTGCCGGCGAGGACGGCGAATCGAACCAGTCGCCTCCGGCCGACGCAACGCCGGGAGAAGACCAGGTCAGCGGCAACGGTTGAGGACGAACCGACTTCTTTGATCGTGCTCGCCGCCCGGACCATCGACCGGGCGGCGGGCGGGAGCCCCAACCGGATTCAGGCCATGACCGCAACGGACTATTCGGCGACGCCGAAGGCGGCGGTGACCTTCGCCGGGTGGAGTCGCACCAGCAGTTCGCCCGGTACGCCGTTGCGCTCGCCGTACTCTTCGGCTCGGTCGGCACCCATGTAACGACCGCCGATCAGGGCTGCAAAACGTCGGACGTCACCGCCGTCATCGAAGAGGGAAACCGTCCCGTCAACTTTGACGAACGAGTACGGCGGCGCCTGGTCATCGACGACGAGCGAGGCGCGCCCCTCGCGGGCGAGCGCTCGTGCTTTCCCCGTGCCGGCGCCGGTATTAAAGACCAGGTCGTCGCCATCGAGCACAAACCAGATCGGCGCAACGTGAGGTGCACCGTTGGCGGCCACCCAGGCGATCTTGCCGGTTCGGGTGCCAATGGAGAGAAAGTCACGAACCTGGTGGCTCAGAAGTGGTGCCATCAGCGGCAACGGTTGACCAACCGCCCGATCCCTTCGATCTTGGTGACGAGTTCGTCTCCCGGTCGAAGGAACTCCGGTGGTGTCCGCGCCACCCCAACACCACCCGGTGTTCCCGTAGCGATGATGTCTCCCGGGTCGAGGGTGAGAATACCGCTGAGGTCGCTAACGATATCGACGGCTCCGAATACCAGGTTCGATGTCGTGCTGCGTTGTTTCACGACACCGTTGACCTCGGTAGTCAGCTCCAAACCTGATCCATCACCGACGACATCTCGAGTGACCAGAGCAGGGCCCACCGGAGTGAGCGCCTCGAAATTCTTGCCGGCCAGAAACTGCGACGTTCGCCGTTGCCAGTCCCTCACCGACACGTCGTTGAGTACACAGAAGCCGGCGATTGAGGCCAACGCCTCGTCCCCACTGACATGGCGAGCGGTGCGTCCGATGACGATCGCCAGTTCACACTCCCAGTCGACGCTCGACGACACGTCGGGGGCGGGAAGCAGGAGGTCGTCGCGGGGCCCGGTGATGGCCCTGCGGTATTTGGCGAAGTATGTCGGGTGGTCCGGACTGGTGCGACCCATCTCATCTATGTGGTCCTGATAGTTGATACCGACACAGACGATCTTGTCCGGGTCGGGAATGACCGGCGCCAAGTCGGCGTCGTCGATGGCTATCGATCGACCAATTTCCCGACCGGCCGCCGCCTCAAGCCCCTCCCGGTCGACGAGAAGTTCTCGAACCGAGCCTGCTTCAAGCAAAACCACTTTCCCACCGTCAACCCGACCGGCCCGCAGGCCGTCGTCGTCACGTACGGTCACTAGTTCCATGAGCCGAGAATACTGACTGGCCGTCGATCTGTTCACTCGTCGGGCGAGATCAGCTCGACTCCCGCACGACCAGGCTCACGGTCAATGTCGACGCCGGCGGAGCGGTCACGGAGTCACGAAGCTGTATCAGCCGCGAAACCGCCTCGGCCCCAAGCCGCTCCCGGTCGATCCGGATCGTCGTCAATCCAGGGGTCAACAACGCGCTCATCTCGATGTCATCACATCCAACAACCGAGATATCGCCAGGCACGGACCGACCCGAATCGATGATGGCGGTGATGGCTCCGGCCGCCATCACATCGTTGAAGGCGAAGAGACCGTCGAAGCGTTCTTCCCTCGCGAGCAGCTCCGCCGTAGCCCGATAGCCAGCTTCAAACGTTGGTGGACTTTTGACTACGATGCCGTTTGGAACCATGGAGCGGAACGTCGTTTCTCGTCGCAGTTTTCGGCGTGGCGATGCCTCGTTGGCCAGCATGGCTAGCGAGGTTCGTCCCCGTTCTCGGAGATGATCAACCGCTAGCGAGACGCCGTGTTCTAAGTCCGATCGTACGACGCATACGTTTGGGTGGTCGAGGGCATCATCGATCACCACGGTCGGGAGGCCCTGACCGGCGAATCGCGCCACATCATCTAGGTCCTCGGCGTGGGGGAAGAGGATAAGCCCATCGATTCCGTGCGACGCCATCCGTTCCAACACCTGGCGTTGGAGCTCGAGACGACCCTCGGTCACCGCAAGGAACATGGTCAGACCCCGATCGCGAGCGGCGGCTTGGACACCTTGGGCGACCTCAGGAAAGAACGGATCGTCAATAACCGGTACCACGAATGCGACCGTGTTCGACCGGTTCGTTATCAGGCTGCGGGCGAGCAGGTTTGGTCGGTAGCCGAGTTCGTTGATTGCATTGAGCACACGTTCACGGGTAGCTGAAGAAAAGCCACCCTCATCATTTACCACCCGTGAAACGGTTCGTGGCGACACGCCAACCCGTTCTGCCACGTCGTGCAACGTAGCTTTTTGGCCCGGAATCGAGGCGGCGGCGGAGATCGGCTTGTCGTCAGAAGTCATGATGTCGTGTCCGATCGTAAGATGAAGAACCTATTACGTCAACGTTGACGTAGTCCGAAGGTGTGTCTATGGTTTGTCGAGAGGGGAGATCGTAGCCTCCTTGCCGTAGGACTCGTTCCAACGGGATGTTGATGCGAAGGGTCACACAAGCCGTGAGGCTGAAGATGGGGAGGAGCGGCGCTCGGAGGCGCTGAATTTCGGCTACCCCTAGTCGAGTTCAGTTCTCAGCGCCCGGGAACGTATGACTGCAGCAACCACACCAATGTCGACCACCGATGAGGCGTCGACCATCGCAAACGACAACCCAAAGAATCAGTCGAACCGCGGGATGGACGGCGGATGGAGGGTCGCATTTTGGTTCCTTCTCCCCAGCCTTATCGGATTCCTGATCTTCTTCTTGATCCCCGCGGTTCGAGCGGTTGCCCTCTCGTTCCAGAACTTCAACCTTCTGAGCAATACGGGCACGAACGCCGGGCTAGACAATTACCGGTTCATATTCGGTGACGACGTTTTCTGGAATGCAATCAAGGTCACGGCGTACTACGTCGCAATCAACATTGGGCTCCAAACCGTTCTAGCGTTGGGGATCGCTGTCATGATGGACCGTCTCACCAAGTCGGTCTTCGTACGCGGGATTCTCCTCCTTCCCTGGATGCTCCCGAACGTACTCGTCGGCCTCCTCTGGCTTTTCATGCTCGACCCGAGTATCGGCATCGTCAATGAAAGTCTTGGCTTCTTCGGAATAAAGCCAATCTCCTTCCTAGCAAACCCCAACTGGGTTATCCCCTCACTGGCGTTGGTGAACACATGGAAGTTCACCGGCTACACAGCGCTACTTCTCTTCGCCGGGATTCAAACCATCCCCCGCAACCTCTATGAGGCCAGCGCCTTGGATGGCGCATCGGAGTTCACCATGTTCCGGACCGTGACGATTCCGCTACTGCGCCCAGTGCTCGCACTCGTCCTAGTCATCAGTGTTATCGGCTCATTCCAGGTCTATGACGTGGTTCAGGCAGCAGCCGGTGGGCTCGGCGGAAATCCGGGCGACCCACTGAATTCGTCCCGAGTGATCTATCTATACATCTATGAAAAGGGTTTCCTTGGCGGCGGGTCCCGATTCGGTCAAGCGGCGGCCGCCGCCACCGTTCTCATGGGTGGCTTGTTGTTCATCACCATTGCCCAGTTACGGCTCCTGCGGGCCGGGGAGTCTGATCTCGCATGACCTCGGCAGAAGACCTCGACACAAAAAAACCAGCGACGACTACCGTCGCCCCACCGACGGTCAACGGAGGCACGTTCCACGTCGGAAGAGTGACAGCGTGGGCTGTACTCGGCGTCGTTCTAGTCGCCAGTCTCTTCCCCGTGTATTGGTCGCTTCGAACATCGCTTACCAACAACCGTTCGCTGTTTGAACAACCGAGCAACCCCCTTCCCCCAGATCCGACCACGTTCAACTTCGAGCGAGTTCTCAATATCGGCGAAATCACCCGAGCGGAGATCGAGGCCGCCGGGGCAAACGATGCCAAGTTCAGCATCGTTCGTGCGGTCGCGAACTCGGTCATAGTGGCCACGACCATCACCATCTTTCAAGTATTTTTCTGCGCGATGGCAGCATACGCCTTCGCCCGACTTCGTTTCAGAGGCCGGGAAGCCATGTTTACCGTCTATCTCTCGGCACTAATGATTCCACCGATCTTCGCTCTTATCCCCAACTTCCTTTTCGTTCGTGATCTCCAGCTAAGACTTGGCCTTTTTACGATTGATCTGAGTTGGCTACCATTCCAGAACGACAACGGCGGCTACGTGAACACGTACATCGGTTTGATGTTGCCGTTCTTGTTCATGACCCCGTTTGCGGTGTTCTTTCTTCGACAGTTCTTTATTGGGATCTCCCGCGAGGTTGAAGAAGCAGCCGTACTCGACGGTGCCGGCCACCTCCGAAGGTTCTTCCAGGTGATCTTACCGATGTCCATTGCCCCACTTGCCACATTGGCGCTGATCACATACATCACCGCGTGGAACGAGTTCCTGTGGCCATTTACGGTCGGCAAGGATGAAGAGATCAGAGTCGTGACCGTGGCTCTTAACGACTTCAAAAACCAGACCCCGGGTCTGGTTCGACCAGATTGGTCGGGCCTGATGACCGCAACCTTCGTAGCCGGTGCCCCAATCATTGCGTTGTTCGCCGTACTCGGCCGCAAGGTCGTCGACTCGATTGGGTTCTCCGGAATCAAGTAGTCCGATGGGCCAACCGGAGTGGTCCAACAAAGATCGCCGAGTCAAGGCACTCGGACGAAACCCCACATGATGATTTCTAAAAGGGAGAGCTAAAACGATGAAGCAACTGCGCAGACTTTTGGCGCTGCTGTTCGCCTTCTCGCTGATCGCTGCCGCTTGCGGTAGCGATTCCGACGAGGCTGACGACGGCACGGGAGATGAAGGAACCACCGAAACCGATGAAGGCGATAGCGGTGAGGACAGCGACGACGCTGCAGAAGACGATGGCGGCGATGAGGCCGCCGCTGGCGATGGCGTCACCATCGACTATTGGCTGTGGGATGACAATCAGCAGCCGTTCTACGAGCAGTGTGCCTCGGACTTCACAGCCGAGACCGGCATCAACGTGAACATCACCCAATTCGGTTGGGGCGACTACTGGGACGGGCTCACCGCCGGCTTCGCGACAGGCGACGTGCCCGACGTCTTCACCGACCACCTAGCAAAGTACCCGGACTTCGTCTTCGCTGACGTTCTCGTGCCGCTCAACGACTTCATCGAGGCCGACGGTACGCCAACCGACATCTACTGGGAGGGTCTTGCCGACCTGTGGGTTGCCCCCGACGGCAGCCGCTACGGCCTACCGAAGGACTTTGACACGGTCGCCCTCGTCGTCAACCAAGACCTGCTCGAAGGTTCCGGTCTAACCGTGGAAGATCTCCAGGATCTCGATTGGAACACGACCGACGGTGGCTCATTCGAAGAGGCAATCGCCGCACTTTCGGTAGACGCCAACGGTGTTCGTGGCAACGAGGACGGATTCGATCCCGAGAACGTCGCCCAGTATGGCTATGTCTCCAACACGGTCTACTCAGATGCCTACAGCCAAACCGGGTGGAGCACCTTCACCGGCGGGAATGGCTGGGAGTATCTCGATTCCAACCCTTGGGGTTCGGCCTACAACTATGCCGACGCTGAGTTCACCGACACCATCTTGTGGTGGCGGAGCCTGATCGAGAAGGGTTACATGCCGTCATCGGACCTCTTGTCCGGTTCGGGGTCCGACACCATCTTCACCGAGGGCACCGCGGCCACGATGACCGACGGTTCCTGGAAGATCGGCACCTGGACAGGTGACGATGTGAATGGCGCATTCGTGCCCACTCCGGTCGGTCCGAGCGGGCAGCGGTCATCGATGTACAACGGCCTTGCCGATTCGATTACCACCGCCTCCGACAACCCAGACGAGGCGTGGGAGTGGGTCAAGTACATGGCTTCCCCCGCATGCCAAGACGTCGTCGGTGGAGGCGCTGTCGTCTTCCCTGCCATTCCCGACGCAACGGCAATTGCCCAGGAGGCCCACTCGGCCAACGGCATCGATGTGAGCGCATTCACCGTTCACGTCGACGAGGGAACCACCTTCTTGTTCCCGATCACCCGGGAGTCTCCGGAGATTCAACGGATCATGGGCAACGCCATCGATGCGGTGTTGCGCGGCGAGGGTGACGCGGCAACCATCGAAGCTGCAAACGAAGAGGTCAATAGCCTCCCGTTAGCCGGCTGATCTACTCCGCCACCGATCGTGACCAACCAACGCACTCCAACCGAGCGCAACGGCTCGTGTCATGGTCGGTGGCGGACTCCCCACTTGGAGACCGCAACCAAAGGCCGCTACCGGCAGCTCGCTGGCCGGAACGACGACCGTCAATCGTCCAGGTGGGGGGCGGTGTTCGTTCTCGCCGCCGTAGCCATCGCGGCCTGCAGCAACGATGAAGCCCACGCCGCGAACGAGGAAGGGTCGTTTGGCGCCGCGGTCGAGGTGTCGATTTCCGCTCAACCGTTCGACACGGCCGGCGGCGATGCCAACGATTCGTCCGGGCAATGCTCAGGAACCTTCGTTCCTCATTCGCTCGACCACATCACACGTGGCCGGGGCGAGGTCACAGCGATGAGCGACGGCACTGGAGCCGGAGTGCTCCTCGAAGATATCGACGACGACGGACTGGTTGACATCGTGTTACCAAACCTTGCAGGGGACACCTCAATTCTTTGGAACGATGGCGACCTTGGTTTCGTTCGTGATGTTCTGATCACCGGCCGTTTCCGCCAAGCGCTCACCGCAGACATAAACCATGACGGACACCGGGACGTTCTGTTGACCACCGGGGTGGGCCCTCCGATCTCGCTCGTGGCCACACCCGACGAAAACCGAACCTTCGAGCGCCGAGAATTCCGCACGTCAGCGGTTGCCTACTCGGCCGCTATCGGCGACATCGGCGGCGATGGACGACTCGAATTTGTCACCGGCTCCTACAACGCTGAGCTGACCCAGAACCGCGATCTTCGTGCCCTCACCGGGAATGGAACCGGCGCCGCAATCCACTCGGTTGACGACGGCGAGGTGTCTACCGAGTTCTTGGCCGAACAGGCCCAGGCCCTCGTTACTCTCGCCGCCGACCTCAACGGCGACGGACGCCAGGACGTGATCGTTGGCAACGACTTGGGAACCCCAGACATGGTGTGGCTAGGTGACGACACGACCCAGGGACTCACACCCTCCCAACCGTTCGACACGACCACGCTCTCAACCATGAGCATCGACATCATCGATTTCGACAATGACGGTGACCCAGATGTTCTGGCCACCGATATGGCGCCGATGCCCGGTGAGCCCAAGGATCCATGGCTCGCCGTCATGCCAGACATCGAGGCCGCATCGATCGATGATGTTCAGGACCCCCGCAACAAACTGCAGCTACAGGGCCCTGACAAACGCTTTGAAGATGTGGCCGACGACTTTGGCATTGAGGCCACCGGATGGAGTTGGTCGGGAGTCGCCGGCGACCTTGACAACGACGGCCGACTCGACCTGTATGTGGTGAACGGCATGCAGGCGACCAGCATCTTCCCCGACCTCCCCAACGGGTCGCTCATCGAAGCAAACCAGGCCTTTCGAAACACCGGTGAGGGATTGGATCCGGCGCCGAAGTGGGGCCTTGCCGACACCGCCGGAGGCCGCGGCATGGCCCAAGCCGACCTCGACGGAGACGGCGATCTCGATATCGTCGTGAACAACCTCGGTTCGACGGCCACCTTGTTCGAAAACCAGCTCTGTCAAGGCTCTTCGATCATCGTCGACCCAGTGTGGTCAACCGTTCAAAACAGCGACGCTCTCGGCGCATCCATCTCGGTCACATCCGGGGCGCACACCTATACCCGTCAGATCACGTCGAATAGGGGCTACCTCTCATCTCCGCCGACCGAAGCTCACATCGGACTCGGCGACGCCAACGAAACCGTGGACGTCGTGCTCCGCTGGCCCGATGGCATCATTACGACCATCGATGATGTCGAGCCCGGACGCCGGTTGATCGTCGAGCGCACCGCTCCCCCGGCCAACGTCGAACGATGACCAACGCGGTGTTCCACCCCGGTACCCGTTCGGCGGCGATACTTCATCTCAGCCCGCTGGTACCAACCGCCATCGCGGTAGCCATCGTGGGGAACCCCGCCGGATGGATCGGCTTACTCTTTCCTTTCGGACCGCTTGTCAATGTTGTCGTTGCACGGGCGACCGGCCGGACCGTCCACCCGACGTGGAGACTGGCCCTGGCCTTCTCCCTAGTGGCGTCAACAATCGTCGGCGGGAGCTGGCTTTTCATGCGCCTGAGCGAGGAGGTTCCGCTGCTGTCGTTGGCGTTCCCGCTCGCCCTCTTGGCCTTTTTCCTCGGGCTTATCAACGCCATCCTGGTCTGCTTCAGCCGCGCCTACCGAGCGTGGAAATCCGTACCGCTCAAATACCCGTGGATCCCTGGATGGCTGGACGCGCCGCTGAGGATCGACCCGATACTGAAAGAGATGTGACGTCGTGGCAACCGTCGAATTGGAACAGCTAACCAAAATCTACCCTGGAGCAGACGCCCCGTCTGTCGACTCGCTCAACCTTGAGATCGACGATGGCGAATTCGTGGTGTTGGTCGGTCCGTCAGGCTGTGGTAAATCTACGGCTCTTCGGATGGTGGCTGGTCTTGAGAGTATCTCGGCCGGTCGTCTCTCGATCGATAAGAAGCCGATGAATAGCATCGCTCCCCAAGACCGTGACATCGCCATGGTCTTTCAGAACTATGCGCTCTATCCCCATATGTCCGTCGGCAAAAACATGTCGTACCCGCTGCGAATCTCTAAAGTACCGAAGCAAGAGATTCAACGCCGTGTCTCGGAGACAGCCGACATTCTTCAGCTGACCGAGTTTCTCGACCGGAAACCGGGCCAGCTCTCCGGTGGTCAGCGCCAGCGGGTGGCGATGGGCCGAGCCTTGATTCGTGAACCGAAGGTTTTCCTGATGGATGAACCGCTCTCGAATCTCGACGCCAAGCTTCGGGTGTACATGCGGTCGGAGATCGCTCAGATACAGAACCAACTGGGAATCACCACTATCTACGTGACCCACGATCAGGTCGAAGCTATGACTATGGGCGATCGCGTGGTCGTACTCAAAGACGGACTCCTTCAACAAGCTGACGCCCCGGGCATACTCTATGAAAAACCGGCCAACATGTTCGTCGCTGGCTTCATCGGTTCGCCAGCAATGAACCTGTTCACCGGCGCCATGACCACCGTCGACTCCACCCCGGCGGTCAAGATCGGTTCCCATGCAATGAAGCTCGGGCCATCGGTTATGGCAGCGCATCGAGATTTGGCAAAGAACCCGCCGAGCGACCTCGTCGTCGGTATTCGTCCTGACGATCTCTATGACGCCCAGCTGCAGCCACAGCATGAAGGACGGATCACCGCCGAAGTCCTTCTCACCGAAAGTCTCGGCTCAGAAATAGTGGCCCACCTGGATGTCGGGGCCAACTCGGTCGACACCGGAGATCCGGACCTTGACGAGCTCGGCCCGGGTACCGAAGGCGCCCGCAACTCCGTCATCGGCCGATTCAGCCCTCACAGCTCAATAAAGATGGGCAACACCATGGAAGTCTCGGTCGACACCGACCGGGTCCACTTCTTCGACGGCGCCTCTGGCGAAGCGATCTAGCAAACCTCTTTCCCCCCTGACCAACCGGAGTAACAATGACCAAGATCACCTTCGTGGGCGCGGGCAGCACGGTATTCGCCAAGAACCTCCTCGGCGATATTCTCAGCCGCCCAGAACTGGCATCGTCCCATATTTCACTCTTTGATATCGACGCTGAGCGATTGACCACCTCCGAGATCGTTGCCGGTAAAACCGCGGCCGCTATTGGTGCCCAACCAACCATCGAGGCAACAACCGACCGGCGGACCGCTCTCGAAGACGCCGACCATGTAATCACCATGTTTCAGGTCGGTGGCTACAAGCCGTCGACCGTCATCGATTTCGACATACCAAAGCAATTCGGGCTCCGGCAAACGATTGCCGACACACTGGGAGTCGGGGGCATCATGCGTGCCCTCCGGACAGTGCCGGTACTTCTCGACGTTTGTGCCGATATGGAAGAACTCTGTGGTGATGCCACCCTACTTCAATACGTCAACCCGATGTCTATCAATATGTGGGCCGTCAACCGGGCCTCGTCGATACGTTCGGTCGGACTTTGCCACAGCATCCCCCATACCGCTTCGGAGCTGGCCGGCGATATCGGCGTTCCCCTCGAAGAGATCAACTATCGGTGTGCTGGCATCAACCACATGGCGTTCTACCTCAACTTCGAACGACATACAGCCGACGGCCAGATAGTCGATCTCTATCCGGCTATCGCCGAGTTCGCCGCCTCGGGCCAGATCCCCGACCGTGGCCATGCTGACCGGTCCGATGGTGGCCTGCGCGGCCTGTCCGATGCGGTCCGCTATGAGATGTTCCGTCGCCTCGGGTATTTCGTCACCGAGTCGAGCGAACACTTTGCTGAGTACGTCCCGTGGTTTATCAAAGACGGCAGAGAGGATCTGATCGAGCGATACGGCGTTCCCCTCGACGAGTACCCTCGTCGATGTGAAATCCAGATCGAGGGGTGGCACGAACTTCGGAAAGAGCTCGAATCACCCGATTCCACCATCGACGTAGCCCCAAGCGTCGAGTACGGCTCGTCGATCATTCACTCGATCGAGACCGGAGAGCCTTGTGTGGTCTACGGCAATGTCCCCAATGACGGGAGTATCAGCAACCTCCCCGAAGATTGCATCGTCGAAGTGCCGTGCCTCGTCGACCACAACGGCGTTCAAGCGACCAAGATCGGAAAGATTCCGCCTCAGTTGGCAGCATTGATGCAAACCAACATCAACGTCCAGTCGCTGACGGTCGAGGCCATTCTCAGCGGCAACCGCGAACATGTCTACCACGCGGCAATGTTCGATCCCCATACCGCGGCCGAGCTGGACCTAGACCAGATCTGGCGGCTTGTAGACGAGATCATGGAAGCTCACGGCGACTACATTCCGGAGTCGCTACGCCGCTAAACCCCAAGCTTCGCGTTACAAACCAATCCCACCATTGTCGAACTGTTCTCGTCACCTGCCCGAACAATCCGATTCACTCGCTACACACGACTGGCCGCAACGAAATGACCAGGAGAGGCCTCGACCATACGGGAATCTTCCTCCGTATAGTCGAAATCATGTTCCATGATCTTGCGGGTTCGCCCCTTTTCTTTGTCGGGATCGGGAATAGGGACGGCGGACAAGAGTACCTGGGTGTAGGGGTGAATAGGATTGTCGTACAACTCACTGGTTTCAGCGTATTCGACGATCTTTCCTTTATACATCACCGCTACTCGATCACAGATGTATCGGATCATGCTGAGATCATGAGCGATGAAGAGATACGTGAGCTTCAGCTGCTCCTGTAGGTCTTGAAGTAGGTTCACAACTTGAGCTTGAATCGACACGTCTAATGCCGAAATCGGTTCATCAGCTACGATAAATTCCGGTTCGACCGCCAACGCCCGTGCGATACCAATCCGTTGACGCTGGCCTCCCGAGAACTCATGGGGGTATCGGTTGACGAATCCTCGATTCAGCCCGACTATCTCCAATAGCTCTTCGATGCGTTCCTGCTGTTGTCCCTTTGGTAGGAGACCATGAGCCTGAATCGGCTCTTCGATGATGCTGCCGACGGTCATGCGAGGGTTCAGGCACGCATGTGGATCCTGGAAGATCATCTGCATGTGACGGCGGATCTTCCTGAGCGACGCCCCACGCAAGCCAACGATATCTTCGCCACGGAACTCCACCGAACCCGAGGTCGGTTCGTAGAGCTTCAGCATGGTACGCCCAGTCGTACTCTTCCCGCTCCCAGACTCACCGACCAGACCCATCGTCTCGCCCGGAAAGATGTCGAACGAGACATCGTCGACAGCCTTAACCGCACTTACCTGGCGTTGAAAGACGATGCCTTGGGTGACCGGGAAGTGTTTTACCAGATTGCTCACCCGAACCAGTGGCTCTGCAGATGGTGTATTCATCCTGGTTCCTCAGAAGACAGATATCCGGACCAACCTCGCTGACACATCGGCTTACCCTCCGACCACTTCGGGCAAGTCGTACCATGCCGCCGCAAGATGTTCTGAGTGCCCACTCGTTACCGGTTCCAACGGTGGACGTTCTTTGAAGCACCGCTCGGTCGCGTGCGGATTGCGCGGGGCGAACGGATCGCCTTGCAGAGGCGACAAAAGGTTAGGAGGCGACCCGGCGATGGGAACCAACCGCTCGACGCCTTGATCCGGCCGGGGCAGTGAATTGAGCAACCCAAGCGTGTAGGCGTTTCGAGTATCTTTGAACACACTTCGGGTCGGCCCACGCTCCATGATGGTTCCGCCATACATCACTTGGATCGTGTCGGCGATGCCTGCGACCACACCTAGGTCGTGGGTAATCCATATCAGCGACATGCCGAGTTCGTCTCGCAGCTTGCTCATGAGTTCGATGATTTGCGCTTGAATCGTGACATCAAGAGCCGTCGTTGGTTCGTCGGCTATGAGCAATGTCGGATCGCACGATAAAGCCATTGCAATCATTGCCCGCTGTCGCATTCCGCCCGAAAACTGGTGAGGAAAGTCATCGAGTCGAGTCTTCGGGTCAGCGATTCCGACAAGGCCAAGAAGCTCGATAGCACGATCTCGTGCATCTTTCTTGCTGTACTTCAGGTGGAGCCGAATCGCTTCGGTAATTTGCCGCCCGACGGTAAGAACCGGGTTCAGCGACGTCATCGGGTCCTGAAAGATCATGGCCACCCGGCTGCCCCGAACGCCACGGATCTCATCGTTCGACATAGCGAGCAAGTCCTGGCCCTCGAACAGAACCTCACCGCCTTCAATCCGGCCTGGAGGCATAGGGACCAGTTGGAGCATCGACAGCACATGAACACTCTTACCGCTGCCGCTCTCTCCGACGATGCCCAGCGTTTCGCCCTCTTTCAGCGAATAGCTCACCCCGTTGACGGCGTGGACGACCCCATCCTGCGTATCGAAACGCACGACAAGATCTTTGACTTCGAGAACCGTGTTCATGCAAGCACTCCCGTACTACCTACGCAGACCTCAACCAGCGGTGCCAGGAAGCTTGCGGACAAGTCACGTTCAGCGTGCACTGAACCCCAAGAACCTGTGCCCCAAGACGATCTCCATCTGCCCCACAATCGCCTAGGCAGAAGGCCATTGTCAACTTGTTGGACGCGGGCATCTCGGACGGCGCCGTCGACCCACAGAGCCTCAGTCGAGATCAACTTTGGAAGCCAACGAACCGATCCCTCGATAGTCCCTGTCGATCCTTCGCCGCCACGACCGCCACCGCTCGAGGCCTGCGACCGCCAACCACATCCGTCGTTGTGATGAGAAGATCCGGCTTCTAACGCCAGCCGTGCCTCCCGAGAAGCACATGCCTCGGCATCGGCGAGGCGCTCAAACGGTGGAAGGCCTTCGAGCGCCCGATAGCGATTTATCTCTTCGACACAGTGGCTACCGATCTCGGCATACCCGCACGTCGCGTCGTCGGCCATTGCCAACATGACACCGTCGTTGCAGACACCGGCCGGGTTCCCGTCGCCATCGGGCCGCCTACCGCTTCGACCGTCGACCGTCGACCGTCGATGTCGTCGACCCAGCAGGGCCAGCCGTCGTACTTACGGCGAGGCCGGTCGCCGTGGTGGCGCCTCATCGTTCGCAACCGTGGCGCTGGACGCTGTGGAGCCGGCGTTCACGGTCGCCGTGATTGACGTCTCCGAAGTTGACGTCTCGGAAGTCACGGTCACGCTGGCGACAACCGACGTTTCTTGAACCGGCTGGCTCGACAAGTCGTCGCCGCTCAGGCTCTCTCCGGTAACCCCAGCGAGGCCGTCAGGTGATGACGGCTCGCTATCTGAATCGGAAGGTCCACACCCCGGGCCGCGTCCGGCGGCGACTGGCGCAATGCTAAGAGTCGCTGAAACGAAGAGAAGAGCCGCCGCCGCTTGGAACATGCCGCGCCCCTACCGGTCGCCGCAGAAATTTGCCGCGGCTGATCTCGAACTGCGGTGTTGGTCCGCCGTGACCACTTGGGGACTCCTGCTCGGGCACGGGTACCCGTATCGGTGTAGACCACCAGGTTGATCAACCCTGGGCACCCATGTGGGTTCGGGTGTTTCCACCCTTAAGCCGTGCGGAGATCCCCCATACGTTCAGGCCTTTGAAAGGCGGTTCGTATGACGTACACAAGTTGGTATCGGCAGAAACTGCCGGCAGCTTTAGCACCATTGCTCCTCGCTTCGACATTGCTCGGCTCGGTGGTGACTGGCACTGCTCCGGCAGCGGCGGCCCCGATCGACCTTGACGATGACGGCGCCTGGAGTCCATTGGCCGACTGGCCGATGGTTGCCATCCACGCTGCCGTCGACAAGAACGGCAACGTCGTGACCTATGGGACGAACGGAGACGGTCGACAGACCGGTCAGTTCATCTACGACATCTGGACTCCCGGCCCATCGGCGGCCGGCGGTCACGACACACTTACCAATACGACGCAGACCGACCTGTTCTGCAGCCTCCAACTGAACTCGGCCGACACCGGCGAGATGATCCTCTTCGGTGGCGACAACTGGACGGGCGCTGGCACCACCAATACCGGCAACCCCGACATCAACGTGCTGGATGTCGATTCACGGCAACTCACGACCATCCCCGGAATGAACCGGGCACGCTGGTACGCAACCGGCACCACGCTCCCCGACGGTACGATTTTCGTGCAGGGCGGAACGAGCGGTGAGGACCACCCAGAGCATTGGAGTCCTACCGCCGGCTCGAACCTGCTTCCGCTCGATACATCGGGACTCTCCTGGTATTACCCACGAAACTTTGTCGCCCCCGACGGTCGGCTGTTCGGCATCGACACCAACGGGTGGATGTACTACGTAAGTGCAGACCTCGCCCAGCTCGACATCGTCGGCCGGTTGGGCCCGGCACATCGGGGCATCGGTGCGACCGCCGTCATGTTCCAGCCGGGCAAGATCCTCCATTTCGGTGGACCAACCAATACCTCGTCGATCATCGACATCACCGGCGGCGCTCCGGTAGTAACCGCGAGCGGTGCGCTGTCCACCAATCGGGAATGGGTCAATGGAGTGCTACTCCCCGACGGTCGAGTGCTCGCCGTCGGCGGTGCGAACCAAGGCGCCTCCTGGAACGACGGCTCAGTCGCCAGCTACGGCGTGGCATACAACGCCGAGGTTTGGGACCCGCGGACCGGCGTGTGGACCCAACAAGCCGCCGGGGCAGTCCCACGGCTCTACCACTCGACAGCCCTGCTCCTCCCCGATGGCCGTGTTCTGTCGGCAGGCGGTGGTTCTCCCGGGCCGGTGACAAACACCAACGCTGAGTTGTTCTCTCCCGATTACCTTCGAACAGCAGCCGGTACGCCGGCACCCCGTCCGACGATCACCGGGATCTCGGCCGACGAACTCACCCCCGGCCAGAGCTTCAACCTCTCAGTCGGTAACGGTGCAGACATCGAACGAGTAACCCTGGTAAAGACCGGATCGGCGACCCACGCGTTCAACATGGATCAACGGTTCGTGGAACTGGGCTTCGCTACCAACGGCAACACGGTTACCGCAGCGCTCCCCGCCAGCAGCGCAGTCTTGACCCCCGGCTACTACATGCTGTCGGTCCTCGATGAGAACGACATCCCATCGACCTCCCAGATAGTCGAAATCGCGGCACCGTCACCAGATACCGCAGTGTCAGCGATCGATGGTCAAGTCATTCGGATGTACCGGGCGTATTTTCAGCGCAATCCCGATGCCAGTGGCTACCAGTACTGGCGTCAACAGCGCTTCAACGGGATCGGGCTCGATGTCATCTCCGACGTGTTCGCCGGAAGCCCGGAGTTCATCGGGCGCTACGGCAACCTGTCCAACACCCAATTCGTCGATCGGCTCTACCAAAACGTGCTCGGCCGCACACCGGATGCCGGTGGCCGGGCCTACTGGATCAATCAGCTCACTGGAGGAGTGACGAGGGGTCAGGTGATGGTGGCGTTCTCCGAGTCTCCGGAGTTCGTCGCCTTCACCGGGACCCCGGGCCCGAATGGTCCTGCCCCCACTCCCCTCGCTCCACCGAGTCAGCTCTCGCCGGCGCAGTACGTGCCGGAGGTCTACCGTTTGTACCTTGGCTACTTTGGTCGCACGCCGGACGACGCCGGGCTGGACTATTGGACCAACGTACGGGCCGACGGATACTCACTCATCACGGTGTCTGATCAATTCGCTCTGTCGGCCGAATTCCAGGCTCGGTACGGTGCCGCCAGCGATGCTGGGTTCGTCGACCTTATATATGCCAACGTGCTCCAACGGGTTCCCGACCCGTCCGGACGTGCCTACTGGATTCAACAGCTCGCACAAGGGGTAACTCGAGGCGAGCTCATGATCGGGTTTACCGAGTCACCGGAATTCCAGAATGGGCGGGGCAAACTGTAACCGTCTGGTCAAAATCGAAGGGTGAAAGGTGGCGGTGTCCGGCAGTTTGAGCGGGCGCCGCCACCGTCGCGTCCGGACTGGTGCAACCGGCTAGCGGTTTTGCCAGCACGAAGCGCTGGCATTCCAGGGGCGAGTCCCATCGGCTTCCCAGGTGATCAACGCCGCCTCATCCTGCTGGGCCGGCGTCGCCTGGTCTGCGGTACTTACGCCGTAGCGGTCGGCGTGGCCATATCCCGACCAGCTACCGGTAAGGAACTGATAGCCACCCCGAGCCGACGACGCCGGATTGGCGGCCGTGTAGTCATCTCGAGACTCACACCACCGAATGTCGAGGAGGACGGGCGGCACCATGACGCCGTTTCCACTATCGACCCAATCGGCCGGCGTCGAGTCATCTATCGTCGTCGACGAGTCGTCTGGCACGGTGGTCGATGCGCCATCAGCTGTCGTCGTGGTACTCGATTCATCAACGCTCGTCGAGGTTGTCGGGTCATCGGTCGACGAGGTGGTTGGATCGGAGCTCGACGTTGTGGAATCGTCCATCGATGAGGTGGTCGACTCGTCGTCGGTTGGTGAGGCAACCGCCTCGGCGGTCGACGTCGTTGCTTCGGTCGTCGTTGGAGCCTCGGTGGTTGTCGGCGCTTCGGTAGTTGTTGTCGTCGGGCGTGTGGTCGTGGTGGATGTCGCGTCGATCCGTGCTTGCTCGGCGTCATCGGCCGCCGATTCGATCGAGTCGTCGCCGGCGAAACTGAACTCCGCGGCGGCGAGCGCAGCGCCAGCAGCCAGTTCGGCTCTGGTCGGCTCAGCATCGATCGATCCACTCGACTCGGCCGTCGACTCCGCCTCTGATTCAGCCGTTGAGGTTGTCTCCTGGGCGGCTTCAACGGCGAACCCGTCTTCCTCATCACCGGGGAGCACGGCGAACACCGCTATGGCCACGACCGCCATCCCAGCCAGGATGATGGCCTGTTTGAGGAGGTTGCCATCACCGTCGGGCTCGTTGTCGGAACTCGGGACGAGATCTGAGAAGTACTCGGATCGCGTCGTTTCAGCGGGGGGATAGAGCTTCCCTAACATTCGGCTGCTGTCTCCTAGCCCGGTCTCCGCCTACCGACCAGTTCGAACCGTCTTACTACGCCCTGATGGTCAGGACGCTCCGAAATCTGTCTGCAGTACGACACGATAGTCGTGTTACGGACTCGTTACACAACGTCAGGTGACTAATGTCATATCCGAACAGAGCTACAGGTTTGGACAACATATGGCCCTACGAGGAGAGCTGGCTCGACTACTTTAGGCCCGTGTCCGACCGCGACCACTACATAGCTTGGGATGGCAAGCGGTACCAGGGCCGCCCGCCGCAAGGCTGGTTCCTGGCAGCCGACAATAGGTGGTGGCCCGAGCAAAACGCCGGCGACACATCACCACAGACACCAAACCCACCGTCCACGCCGACAACAACAGACACAGCGAACCCACACCCGGCGATGGACAGAACAAGCGAACCAAATACGAAGTCTGGACGATGGCGGACCAAGGCATCGGCGTTGCCGGACCCCGGCCCAGCCGCCCCTGACGCCGCTCCACCCCCCGACAGCTGGGCGCCAGGGGCACCGATCACCGGGCCGCACCCGCCGCCACACACACCCGGCCAACACGCGGGGGGTTCCACTCCAATGCCCCTGACCGGCCGGACCCGAAGCTCGATGGGCCGACCAAAGAGCCAACGCAGCGGATGTCGCAGTGTGGGGTCTACTATCTTTTTTCTGTTCATCGTGAGCCGCTGCGCGTCAAACTTACTCGGTGACAGCGAACCAGCGCCGTCCGTTCCACCGGTGGTGTTCGATGAGGAACTTCCCGATTCTTCCGACCTGCCCGACCTGCCCGAACTGACCGAACTGCCCGAACTGACCGAAACAACGATCGTCGAACTACCGGAGCCGGCCACCATCCCGGAAAATTCGGCACCCGACAAACTTGCTGTTCTTGAAGTACCCGGGCTCGGTTCTGCTGACGTTCTCACGTGCCCCGGTGCGCAGCAGGCGACGGGCACCGTCACAAATCTCGGGAGCGAACCGAACGCATTTCAGCTAGTCGTCGACCTTGAGTACCGAGCCGACGATGGTTCGCTCCAAGTCGTCCAGCAACAGGTGATAACCCCCGAGTTAGACCCGCAGTCCACCGCTCCCTGGCAGGCCGAACCGGTGGCCGGGCAAACGCAACTCATCGGCTGCCAAATCACGTCGATCACCTAACAAGTGACGTGAAATTCGCGGCCAAGAACATGTTCAGCAAGACAAGCTCGACATACCCGACCATGGATCGATACAAGCCACCGCCTAACGGACACCGACGGACCGCGCACTCGATCAAACACCGATCCGCGCCGGTTGGCCGCCACTCTGGTCGCCGAAGTCACCCCCATCAAAAATGAGGCATCCCTAACCGTTCGTGGTGCATTCGGCGACTACCGGCCCGTCTCCTACCGCTGAGGCTGCCGCCGCCAGACCAGAGCAAAGACGGCCGGCATCGATCGTGAATAGCCCCAAATTCACCGATGCTGAGTGCACGTTGCATCATCACCCCACGGTCGGTCGCTTGAGTCGATCGAAGCGATAGTTCATTCACGAACTAAATACCTGAACGACGGAGGGGTAATACGAGTGAGAACTTCCCCCATAACGGAATAAACAATTCTTCACACTCACTCCCAACGACCTCGAAAGCAACAACACGTCGAGGCAATGAAACCCAAGACGCCCTACCCGGACTCCCACCCTATTGACTCCGACAGCGACTACGCATAACACTATGAAAAACAGAATGAACTGCACTCCTAAATCACTAGAGATGGAAGTTCATTTTGCGGATGTTTCGAATCGGTTTCGCATAACTTACTACTTTATGACTACCGATCTTTTGATTCACATTAACACCAAAGCTCTCCGGTCAAGTCGAAAACTCCATCACCATACCGAGGAAGTTCTGGAAAATCCATGGCGCCCACAGAGGCCAAACAATGACGGCGATCACCATCGAGAGCGCGTTGTCGAGCGTTTTCCGAAAGGTTTCGAACTAGTCCGATGGGGATTCAGTTACCTCCTGCCGTTCGTGACGTTTTTGGTGTTGTGGGCGGCATGGAGTGGCCGGAGGTTGATGAGGATGAATTGTGGAAATTGTCGGAGGTCTGGTTTACCTCGTCTCGGGATGTCTATGGCCTGATCGATGAGGTGGTGGCGGCTGCCACGGCGGCGTTGTCGGCGTTTGAGGGCGAAGCGGCTCGGGAGTTTTATACGGCGGTTTCGGAGATGGTGAACGGGGCCAACGGGGGGCCGCCGTTACTCGAAGGTTTAGCTGTCGGGTGTCAAGAGCTGGGCGACTATTTGTATGAGGTGGCGTTGAACGTTCAGTATTCAAAATGGATTATTCTTGGCGAGCTGATCATTATTGCGGCTCAGGTGTTGTATTTGCTGTCGGTTGCGGCGGCGACACTTGGGGCTTCTTTGACTGCGATCCCATCGTTGCTAGCGATGGGGCAGGGGTTTGCTAGGCATGTGGTCATGTTGTTGGTTAAGGCGATCATTTTCGGAGTTGTTATTGAAGTTGGCATGGACGCGGTTGTTCAGTTGGCTCAGATCGGAGAAGGGCGTCGGACTGCATTTGATCAGAGCATGCTGAGTGACAGTTTCGTTTCGGGTGTTATTGGTGGTGCCATCGGTTTTGGATTCGGTTTTGGCCGGGGGATGGTGGGTGGCAAGGTCGGGAGGATGGCGGGTAATCCTGGTTATAAGTTGGTTACTGGTGCTGCGGCGGGCGCTGGTGAGGGGTATTTCAGTGATGGGGTGTCAATTTGGGCGCTGAGTGGTGATTGGCAAGGTGCTGATTGGCGTTCGGCCACGTCGGGGACGTTCGAAGGTGCAGCTGACGCGGTTCAAGATGGGTCTAAAGGTGGCCCGAAAGCGCTTTTGGAATCACTCGGTGTACCTTCGAGTTTTCCAGGTTTGCCTGGCTTTGGTGGAAACGGAAACGAGTCAGGCGGTAGTGGTGCTGTCACCGTGGCCGGCACCGACAGTGGTGGTGATGCGAGGATAAGGAGCTGGGCACATGACGATGAGCTCACGCCCCCGCTAACGCCTCCAACCACTGGTGGAGATCGAGACCAAAGCGGCGGGTCACTACTAACTGATTCGACCGGACTTACACCGCACACCAACGGCAATGGTCACGGTTCGGCGACAAGCGGCAACGGAGGAACCGGTCATGGCCCGACCGGGAGTGGCGCTACTAAGGGTAATGGCCAGTCGGGCGGCCACCCGCTCACCGGCAGCATCACGCGACGTTTGCAGTCCGACTGGCCAGGACATGATCGAGGGGAGGCAGTGGGGGGCGCCACCTACCGAACGGTATGGGGTGAGGTTGGTGGCAGCGCTCGGGATGGGAACTCGGTTGGACCGAACGATCGGTACCGGGTTGGGGGTGGCCGTCCTGCTAGTAGCCAACCTGCCGTACCGACACCCCCTGGACAGCCGACCGCCATCTCCGGATTGCTGACTGGAGCCGACCCGGGCAAGCCGAGTGGTTCGGGAGGAAGCGATGGCTACATAGCAAAGAAGCTGATAGGTGTTCCGGCGGGTACTCAGAGCCAGTTTGGTTCTCAAGGTGGGACGAGCCTCATGAAGAGTGGTGAGGTTCAGGGGTTCGTTGGTCCCGATTCGTCCGATGCAGACCGTCCTTCCCTAGCCACCCCAACGTCGGTCGAACCAGTATCCGACATCGGAGCGGATTCGTTTGTCGCAACGCCAACCGCCGAAACTGCTACGGGGCAAACCGACTACGGATTTACCGGCTCGGCCGCAACGCAAATGCCGGTGCCGTTGGGAGGCGGCGGGTCTGGCGGGGGACCGTCGCCAGGTGGTGGCCGTCCGGGCGTTCCGCCGCGACGAGGCGACCACTTCGGAGATTCCAGCGAAACGCTATCAACAGACTCGGACGGCGATCATCTCGACGGCGAGCGCCACGGTGCCCCCGACCGTCCTGGAGCCTTTTGGCCCGAGGGCGACGATGCGTTGCGGTCCTTGACCGAAGAGCCACCGCCAATTTTCCGTGGCAACGACGCCGGTCGCTTCGATGCAGCTGTGGATGGACGCACTCCCGGGAACGCTGGCCCGCTTCCGAACTCTTACTACACAGAGAATCGGGTCACCGACAATCCCGCTATTGACTCGCAGGTGCCGCCCGATGCCATCGGCTTTGATTCTGCGTCGCGGCCAAATAGACGTGGACGACAAAACTCGGCCGGTCGCGCCTCGGGACCAGCCGCAAACGACGGAATCAATGTTGATTCCGTAAAAGAGTCCGGTCGGTTGAATGAGGCCTCAACCAGCGCTGACAGAACTGACTACTTCGGGCTGATGGTGGAAGGCACACCCGATCATGTGGTGGTCGGAGGCCGGCGAGTTGATGCTGAAGCTCTGCGCGCCCTGCTTAAGACTCTCGGCTACAGATTGGGTCGGGGCGTTTATCTGCTGTCGTGTTCAACAGGCGCAGGTGATTCTTCAATCGCTCGACAACTGTCCGGCTGGCTTGACGGTGACGAGGTAATCGCACCTTCCGTGCCGATATGGGCCAGGAAAACGGCGCGTCCAGATTCCAACCGTATTCTGCGCTTCCGGGACAACGCCAATGAGGTACCAACTTGGTATTCGTTCCGCGGTTCATCCCCCCGAACAGTTGCGGAAGCGCCAACGAATCTACGCAAATTGATCGACCTCACCAACCCAAACATTGCCCAGAGCCAACAACAGGTGAGCGGACCATCGACGGCCCAGGAGATCGGTGATACTGGTGGGCCACCTAGTGACAGATGGAAGCGGCTTGGCTCCGAGGATGGGCAAGGTCATGGCGACCAGAGCCGTTCATCCAAGCGATCTCGGTTTGAATCTGAGCACAGGCAAGCCGACAGCGAGAACGTCTGGCCGGCCAAACGGCCTCGGTTTGCCTCGAAGGACGGACAAGGCGATCGCGGGCCGAGCCGGCCACGGGACCTTGCCCCGGCGCGACCGCCCGTCTCGCCAACGACTCGCGCACGCAATGCAACCCCCGACCCTCCACGAACCGCCCCCCTCGACCCGACACCAACCCCGGACACGGGACCGCCCACCACCCACAAACCGAAACCAACCCACCCGGCTCCTACTCCCCGCTCGCCTACACCCCCAACCCGCGACCCGACGCCGACCCCAGGCCCGCCACCCCCCGCACCGGCCACCACCCCAACACCACTCGCCGCCCCGTCACCACCCGCACCAACCTCCACCTCGACACCAACCACCGAACCAATACCAACCACCACCCCGACACCACCCCTACCGACCACCGCCCCTCGCACACCAACAACCACCAGCCCAGGCCCGACTCCCCGCACACAAAACACCCCCACCCGCAACACGACACCACCCGCACCGGCCACCACCCCGGCACCAAACACCGCCCCCGACCTGGCTACCGACAGGGCCTCAGAATCCACCCCGGACCGGAATTCGGCGACTAAACCACCGTCAGAATCGGACGTTACCAATGACGCCGAGACCTCTGCCGGTGGCGATATGAGCAGGGCGACAGACGAATCGGCAATCGACAGCGCAGAAGGCAATAGTCGAGCTGTTATTGCAGGCGGAGTCGATGCATTGGTTCCGTACCGCGGGATGGATTCTGGTACACCAATACGGATCGGAGGGGAACGCCGTCGACCTTCAGGTCTGATTTTGCCAGGGGCCGCAATTGATCGCGCTGATGCTTCAAGGAGCGGCGGCACCGCAGCGAGAGATAGAGTCGGCGGCGCTCCACAGCCTGCGCCCTCGGTCCGGGCGTCCTTTTTTGCGGCAGCCATCAACGACCCTCGTGTTATCGGAATCAATCGGCCTGAGATGATGCCATTTAGGGCTGCTACGAACCCAGTCAATTCAGATAGTGCTACTCCGTTCAGCAGATTCCGGATCGGCGGAAACTATCGACCGCTCCAGATTCGTTTGATCCCATTTAGCGAAGGCCCGGACGCCCGTCCGCAACTTTTCTTGGCACTTCGTAGCGGGCCGCAATTTAATGCCCTACTAGGAGGCTTTACCCCGAACTGGTTTGCCGGTTTGTCGTTCGCGTGGGGCGGTCTTGACGTTTCGGTACGGCTTGCCATTCCTCAGAATCTAAATCAGCTATACCGCTATTTTAACCCAATACAACTCTTCCGAGACCTGCGCAACCCAAGTCAGTGGCCAACGCTGAGCGGTATCCGTCAGATATTTAGTCGCCACAACTGGACCGTGGAAGAGGTCAGCGTCAAATTGAAACTTGAACTTGGCAACGGCTTGCCCTATTTTTCACCCAACTCAAATTATGAAATGACGCTTGGCGGCTTTTTTGCCGACGCCGCACTTGGAGTCAACTGGGTAAAACCTGAAGCCGGCTGGCAATTGGATTCACTTATACCCAGAGCCATTAAGTTCTTGTGGGGCCTTTCGCTAGTACCCTTCATCCTGTCTATGCCGATGATGCAAAACCGACTAAACCCATTGTTCGTACCGTGGGTGTCTTTGCCGTCTGGCTTAAACAATGAGCGTACTTTATGGAAACGACGCATTGGTAGGTCGGCGATTGCACCGGACATAGAACTCGACGACATCGAGACGGGACGCACCGAAGGCGAACCGCGACCAGTGACAGTTGATGCTCCAGCCAACAACCCTGTCGAGCGAGCCGAAAACAACCCCACCACACCACCCACCGCCCCCCAAGCCGAAGAAAAGGCGAACCCTGGCGGACCAGGGGCATCTGGCGCAAAGGATTCGGGCACGAGGCCCCAGCCGTTGCCTCCTGATCCACCGTCATTCACTGGTGATACTCCGCCGCCGGGAGGAACGTCGGTTCGTGAGTCCCGGAACGTCGGCGATTCCGATGCCGACTATCCAAGGGGCAAGATTGCGTCTTTGCTCAACACAGCCAACCGGCCGGGCGGAGTAGTTGCCGTCGGCCCCGTTGAGGCCCACGGCACCTCCGGACAACAGCTGGCCACCGGTTCAGCGGGCGGGCAGAGGAAGGACCCGCCCACAACTGTCTCGGAAGTGGCTGGCCAACCGTTCCAAGGTGAGAGGCACATGATTCCACGGCGCCGGTTCAAATCCGAATCCGAATCCCAATCAAAGCCCGGTGCCCCGGACCAGGGAGACACGCTTACGAGTACCTAGTGGCGAGGTTGGCGACAGATCCAGTTGCTCGAAGGATTCGAGCTGCTCGTCGGTCATGGCGGTGTCGTACGGCATGTCCATCGACGTCGGGACCAAGGCAGGTGTGCCAAAAAAGGACCGAGGCCGCACCAACGAGCACCAAGATCACCTCACCCATGGAAAGATACCGGGGACAGGGTCCAACCAACCGAGGTGCTACCGGTGTCTGAACGTATCGTCCGAGGGTCATGCCATCACGATTGCCCGGATACCTGCGTCTGGGATGTGACCGTCTCCGGTGGCCGGGCGGTGAGGCTCCGGGGAAATCAGACACATCCGACCACACGGGGATCGCTATGCCCGAAGGTCAATCGATTTCTTGAGCGGGTGTATCACCCCGACCGACTGGTGACTCCGTTACGGCGATCGGGGCCGAAGGGCAACGGCAGTTTCGTTCCCGTCTCATGGGACGATGCACTCGACGAGATCGGATCTCGTCTTCACGAACGTATCGCCTCCACGGGGGCTGAATCGATTCTGCAGTTCTCCTTCGACGGCACCCAAGGAGTTATCCAAAAGGGTGTACTGGCCGACCGGTTCTTCAACGCTCTCGGAGCGACCGACATCGGACGACACCTGTGCGGCGTGACGGCGTGGTTGGGGGCGAGCGACGTGTCCGGCGTTCCCTTTGGAGTTGATCCCGAGGATCTTGGCTTGGCCCGCCTGATCATCCTCTGGGGTACGAACACCTATCTCACGAACCGACACCTGTGGCCGGTGCTTGAGACGGCTCGGGAGGCGGGGGCGACGATAGTTGTCATCGACCCGGTCCGGACCTCGACGGCCGACCGGGCCGATGAGTTCGTACAGCTCCGCCCCGGAACCGACGTGGCACTGGTATTGGCCATGATCCACGTACTCGACCGTGAAGGTCAGATCGATCATGACTGGATCCGGTCCAACACCACAGGGTGGGCTGACCTTGCTAGCTCGGCCCGGGTCATGCCGCCCGACACTGCAGCCACGATCACCGGAGTGCCGGCGGACCGGATCGAATGGCTTGCCCGGGTCTACGCCACCAAACGGCCGGCCGCCATCCGAACGTTGGTTGGCCCCGAACACCGCCAGGATGGCCGCAACATCATGCGAGCGATCGCCATGCTCCCAGCGGTCACCGGAGCGTGGCAGGACCCTGGCGGCGGGTTGGCACGTTCAACCCAGGTGTACTTCGAGACGGCCCTCAATTACCCACCGCCGCCGGACCCACCCCGCCGAACGTTCAACATGGCCCGTCTTGGCGAGGTGTTGACGAACCCGAATCTGGACCCTGCCATAGGGGCGTTGTTCGTCCACAACTCAAACCCGGCGGTGATCGTCCCCGACCAGAACCGAGTCGTCGATGGTCTTCTACGAGACGATCTCTTCACCGTGGTAATCGAGCAGTTCATGACCGACACCGCACGCCACGCCGACATCGTGCTTCCGGCCACGACCCAGATCGAGCACCTCGACCTGGGGATCGCTTGGGGCCACCTCTATCTGTCGTTGAACCAGCCAGCCATCACTCCCGTAGGCGAGGCCCTCCCAAACACCGAAATCTTCCGGCGGTTGGCCAAGGTCATGGGGCTCGTAGACCCATCGCTCCAAGTCGACGACGAAACGCTCATTCGTGACCTCCTCAACTCCGACCACCCATGGCTCGACGGGATCACCTTTGAGTACCTGACCCGGCACACCTGGGCCCGGCTGAACATCGACGCCGGAACCCGCCCCTTTGTCGATACCAAACCCGAAACCGACGACGGGCGGCTCCACCTCGGCCCGCTTCGCTACACGCCGGGCTCCGAATCACCGGCCGGCAACAGTGACCTGGCAGAACGTTTTCCGTTCATCCTGATGACGCGGAAACAGCACGTGAAGTTTCTAAACGCCAACTACGCCCAATTCCAAGAACATCTCCCGGCCGACGGTGAGCCCATGGTCCAGATTCATCCGATCGACGCCACCCCTCGACGCATCGCCACCGGTGACCGGGTAGAGGTGTTCAACGACCGCGGCCGCCTCACCCTGGCCGTCGATGTGACCGAGGACGTCCTTCCCGGCGTGGTAGCCATCCCGTTCGGATGGCTCCATACGCACTCGCCACAGGGCCGGGCAGTGAACGCTCTGACAAATCCGACGGTTCCCGACGATGATCTCGGTTCGGCGGCCTTTCATGACACGCTGGTCGATATCGCCCTCGTCAGCGATCAGTCCTAAACCTGGTGACCATGGACTCACCGTGGTGAGATCTAGGCGTCGGCGTACGTGAGGTCGGCGAGACGGTTCAAGAACATCGGCCAGCCGACGCTGTGCGATTGGGCGTGGTCGGTCGGCAGGTCGTGGTGCTCGATGGCCACAACGGTGCGATCAGGCCCGGCAGAGGTCAGCGTGAACTCGACTCTCGTCGATTCGGGTGGCAGAGTGTCCGAGCCGGCGTGCCCCCACGAAACCACGACACGGGTTGGTGGCGAGACTTCGAGGTACCGGCCCCGGACGGGAATTCCTTGGATGTCGAGGGTGAATTCGCCGCCGGGTCGGGCGTCGAGAACCGCGTGATCCCCGATCCAGCCGAGCATCAGCTCGGGCTTGGTGAAGTAGCCGAAGAGTACATCCCGAGAGGCGGGAATTTCGAGGGACGTTCGGTAGGTAGCCGTCACGGGTCGCTTTCGTCGAAGAGGTTGCGGAGCCGGTCGAGGCTGCTTGGCCAAAGCTCGGCAAAAAAGCGCTCGACGCTGTCGAAGCCGTCGGGATTGACCACGTACAGGCGTTGGCGGCCCTGGGCTTCGACGTCGACAAGACCGGCGTCTTTCAATATTTGGAGGTGGTGTGACACCGCCTGCTGGGAGGATCCGCATCGGTCGGCGATCATGCCGGCCGAAAGCGGCTCGTCTCGCACCAGCCTGAGGATTTGTTGACGCTTCGGGGCCGCCAGCGCCCGAAAGATCTCCTCTGCAGCCACTCCTCTATCGTGCCACCTCCCGGCCCCTCGCACAAACCACTACTTGTGCATTTTTCCCACAAAGACTACTTTGTACAAACATTGCCTTGTGAGTTATCTCAATTCGAACAGAGGAGACCGACATGGACATGCGGGAGATCAACGAGGGCGTCATCACGGAATTCCGCCGCAAGGGCGGAACACTGTCCGGCCCGATGGAAGGCGCACCCATTCTGTTGCTCACCACAACCGGAAGACGGAGCGGCAAGCCCCACACCACCCCGGTCGGGTTCATCGATGCCGGTGGCCGCCTCGCTATTGCCGCCGCAAACGGAGGGGCCGACGTTCATCCAGATTGGTTCCGGAATATCCAAGCCTCCGAGCGGGTAACGGTGGAGGTGCCGGGTGCGTCTCTGGCCGCCGTCGCCGTCATCCCCCGGGGAGACGAGCGAACGTCACTGCTGGCCCGGCTGGTCGAGGAACTACCGGGGATGAAAGAGCATGTAGCGGCAACCGACCGCGACATCCCGGTCATCATCCTGTCCGAGACACCCGGTCCATGACCGGCGCGAGATCACTCGACGTGCACGGCGGCTGATTGCCCAGGGCTGACGATGTCGGATCTCGATCGCGTACTTCTTGGCAAATTCTTGGGTCTCGGCTGCCAGATGAATTCGCGTGATGCGTGTCCCTGGTCAGGTAGCACCCCCGACAGGGTTCGAACCTGCGGCCTAGTCATTAGAAGTGACTTGCTCTATCCAGCTGAGCTACGGGGGCGAATCAAGCCTAACAGCGGGTGCTCCAGGTCTCGACCTAGTTACCTACGACCGACCTGTCATATTTCACAGCAAAGATCCTGGACGAGGGGCCAAGCTCAGTCGGCCCCAGGGTCGACCGAGCGGGTCCCGTCGAGCACCGCGGGGAGCGGCCGCTCGTGAATGATCGTCAAGAGCCTGGTAGAGCGAGTGAGCGCGACGTACAAGAGGCTAAGCCCGTTGTCCATGTCGAGGAAGCGGGCCGGCTCAACGACGAACACGGTATCGAACTCGAGACCCTTGGCCCGCCACGGGTCGAGGGCACGGACCGGGGACACATCCGGGAGTTCGAACCCCAGTACAGCCGCGGTGAGTGGCTGCCCCCCTGCGTCGTCATCGGGCATCGCCGACGTGATGGTTGAGGCAAGTTCGTCGGCGATCGAGTTCACCTTCACGATCCGGGGCGCCTCTCCGCTGTGACGAACAGCTTGAGACGTCGGCAAATCAGGGGCCAACGAGTTGAGCACCGTTGCTGAAAGATCGTTGATCTCGGCCGGCGAACGGTAGTTGGTCGTCAGGTTCCGCTGATCGAAGAGAGCGAAATCCGGCGGAAGGTGGTCTTCCCACCGACCCGGCTCCCCCACCGAACGTTGGGCCAGATCACCGAGCATGGTGACCGCACCCCGACGCGACCGGCGGACAACCATCCGCCATTGCATCGGAGTCAAATCCTGCGCTTCGTCGACGATGACATGCCCGAACCGCCAAACCTGTTCGTCGACGGCAAGTTGTCTGACGGTCGCGCTCCGCTGGGCGATCTCGTCCGGCCGATCGACGTCGAGTTCCACGATCGGACCGTCGTCGTCGCGTTCGATCGACTCGACAAGCCGGTCGGAGAAGTCGGTCATTTCCGTAGCCCTTTCTACCTCATGGCCAGTCGCTCCACGCTCGCCGCGACCCCCTCCTGGCGGGGCGCTCACTCAAAGACCTCGTAACGATGGTCCAGAACAGAGGTATCGAAGAGCGGATCGCCACCTCGGCTCAGCTCCTCAAACGATGTCACCTCACCAAGTCCTTCATCTTCGAGATCATCGTCGGGTTCGTCGTCTGAGTCGTCGGCCGCTGTGGCCAGCTCAAACTCATCTGCTGCGTCCCGCTCGACGATCCGTTCATCGTCGAGTTCGGCGTCTAGCGAGATTCCTACCAAGTCAAGAAGCTCATCGAGCAGTGGAATATCGGCATGGCTCCAGCGGATCTCTCCAACCTGTGCATACGGGGTGCGGGGGCGGTGGAGGGCGCGAAGATCGGACGGGCTCAGCTGCGTGTGCCTGGCCGCCGAACGCAACAACGCCGGGGAGCCAAACAAATCGTTCAATGCCTCCTCGGGAGACAGAGAGGGCCACTGGCGGAGCAGGAACTCACCAACGACGTCCGATCCCCGAAAGTGACTCCTCGCATCATCGCGATTGTGGAACAAGGGATCGAATACTTCATCGGTCAATGCTTCGATCACATCGAAACGAAACACATCAGACCCCTCATTGTGGGTCGAATACTGAGCAGCCCGATCGAACAGCCGTTGAAGTTCGACGCATCCAAGGGTGACTCGTCGAGCCCCGTACCACGTGTTGAGGTCGATACTCGGACGGCGACGGCGATCATCGATGGCGTTCGCCAACAGGGTCGCCATGTCCAGGCGACCCTTAATCGCCGCGACCGCTGGATCCTCTTCCCTTCCCCGCCGGACACCGGGATACAACTCGGGGGCGGTGACCGAGATGACACCGGTCTCCCCAAGCGAAGGCAGCACGTCAGCGATATAGGCGAGAAACTCCGATGTAGGTCCGATAACCAGCACGCCGGTATCGGACAACGCCTCACGTTGGGCATACAACAGGTAGGCGGCCCGGTGAAGGGCGACGACAGTTTTTCCGGTCCCAGGGCCACCTTGAACGACGAGCGGCTTGTCTGCCGGTGCCCGAATTATCGCGTCCTGCTCGGCCTGGATGGTTGCGACGACCGAACGCATATGGTCGTTGGTGGGAGCGGTAACCGATGCGAGCAGCGCCGCCTCGCCCCGAAGGTTTGCGCCGGTGGTCATCTCCTCGGCCGCAGCGTCTGGATCGAAGAGCTCATCGGAGTAGCTCACCAGTTGGTCTTGGTCAGCGTTCTGGCCGTCGCCATACAGGAACGTCCGACGTCGATCTACCCCCATCCTCCCCAGCGGCGTCGCTTGGTAAAACGGAACGGCAGCGGGGGCCCGCCAGTCGACCAACAACACATCGTCGTCATCGAGCACGGTAAGCCGTCCGACATAGCGGCGCTCGCTGGCCTCTCCTGTCGTGTGGCCGAAGGCAAGGGCCCACCCGGCCTCCTGTAGCTCGGTGACCCGCCTGGCGGCGTGCATGGCCCGGTCGGCGGCCTGACGGACGAATGCGGCCTGAACGGCAGCGTCGGCCTCGGCGTCCTCATCGACCAGGTCGCGTATGCCCTCTTCAGTTAATTCTGCAACCTCAGCGGCCAACCGTTCGGCCTGTGACGCCGCACGGGCAAGGTGGTTCGCTTGGGCGCGCTGAATCCGGGCCAGGGCCCTCTGCTCGGCGTGCAATTCCGGATCCGGGTCAGTGTTGATAGACATAGCGTGGCATCGGCTGGGCCGGTTCCGACGGATCGGACGTGGATCGACAAAAATCGGCGGGGAACAGACAGCGGTGGGATAACATTGCTAGGTCCCTGGTGGCCGTAGCTCAGTTGGTTAGAGCGCCTGGTTGTGGTCCAGGAGGTCGGGGGTTCGAATCCCCTCGGTCACCCTCAGAAGAAAAGTTATGCAAGTGTAGTAACGGTGGCTCTTCGGAGCCGCGAGCGCCTCTAGCTCAATTGGCAGAGCGTCGGACTCTTAATCCGCAGGTTCTGGGTTCAAGTCCCAGGGGGCGTACGACAAGAAATCAAAGTTCCCAGAGCTACAAACCCATAGACGACGTTCACCACGGTTGGGCGTTTTGAGCGGAATCGGTTGTTTGTCAGCCTCGTAATG
>CALIFY010000001.1 GCA_938021675.1 uncultured Acidimicrobiales bacterium | reverse complement strand
CCGCAAACTTGACGGTTCGGCTCACGACCCCCAGCTCGAAGCGTTGGAGGTGGCGGCCATCGTGCTCGGAGCCGAGACCCGAAACGAGTTGGCCGCCGCGCTTTGTGATCACGCCTGCCGAGCCGTCAGATTGTCTTGGGCCTGCGTGATCACCGAATCCGGGGGTGTTCTGGCCTCATGGGGCGCGCGGCCGAATCATCTCTGGCTCACCTCGTTCGTATCGGGCACCCCGGCCGTCGACGTCGACAGCCTCGGGTTGGAGCTCGATACCGTTTGGATTCCGCTGCCGGCTGCGTCGGCCCGACTCGTCGTCGGTCGAAGCACCGGGGCGATCCGGGTTCGGGAACGGCGGCGGCTGGCTGCTCTCGGACAGATCGCCGACACCTCATTTAGGCGAATGGATGAGCGATCGATGCGGTGCTGAGTTACGGCCGACGGTTCATCGGCGGCGGCAATCCCGACCGCTTGCGAGACCGTCCGTCAAGCCGACCGCTCAGGAGGGGCCTGTACCAACTCGATGAGCACTCCCTGGCCACCGACAGGCGCCTCGTCGGACCCCTTCGGATGGATGAAACAGATGTCGTGGCCCGAAGCACCCTGGCGGATCCCGCCCGGGGTGAAGCGGACACCCTGTTGGCCCAACCAGGTCACCGCCGCGGGGAGGTCGTCGACCCAGAGTCCGATGTGGTTCAACGGCGGCGAATCGACCCTTGGCCGCCGGTCGGGGTCGAGGGGCTGCATCAAGTCGAGTTCTACGGCCTTCGTGTCAGAGCCGAGCCGAAGGATGTCCTCAACCACGTTTTCGGATTCGCTGGTGGATTCTCCGACCTTGGTGAGGCCTAGGAGATCGATCCAAAAATGTCTCAGGGCCCCGAGGTCCGGACCACCGATTGCGATCTGTTGAACCCCGAGAATTCGGAACGGACGGGCGTGGGCGTCGGTCATATCCGGATCGTATCGGTCCACTCGACGGCGTCTACGATGAGAACGATTGCTGAACATGAGCAGTGAAAGGGATGGATGGAAATCTGGCAGCTCAACGCCCGGCCCGAAGCTGAAACCGAAACCGATGCGGCCCGAGCAGCAGCAGTTGCGGCGGCCATGGCCGACATCCGAAAGATCGAGGCCGAACAGGGCGTCACACGCGCCGGCGTCGCTGCCATCCGGGAGCGTTTGCTGGCTTTGACCGCCAACCGGCGTCTGTTCCCGCCCGACGCCTACCCGCCACCGGGGCCCGAGGAGCGGTCGAACAGTCGGCTGTACCTACTGGCCCAGGACGCCGATGACCGGTTCGCGCTCTACGCCCAATCGAGCGCAGGCCTTGTCAGCGCACCTGTCCATAATCATGGAACCTGGGCCGTGATCGTCGGATTCGTCGGCTCGGAACTGAATCGGTTCTACCGTCGGCTCAACGACGAGTCCGGCAGTGATGTGGAAGAGGTCGGCCACTACCTGGTCGAGTCCGGAACCGGTGTGGCCATGCTGGGAGACGACCTCCATTCGATCCACATCGACGAACCGGCACTCAATTTCCACTGCTACGGACTGGCGCTCGAACGACTCGATTCTCGCCGGTACTTCAACGAACGAGAACGTCGGTGGAAGCCGTTCGGCACCGTCGGCGACATCGTGGACGTCCGGTGACCGCCATCGATGTCGCCACCCTTCGGCGAAGACTGGCTGCTGGGCGAGAGATGGCGGTGCTTGACGCCCGAGAAGAGGGAACGTTCTCGAAAGGCCATCTCTTTCATGCAACGAACGTGCCGCTGTCGTCGCTCGAGTTGCGGCTGCCCGCGCTCGTACCTCGACCCTCCACGCCGCTGGTGTGGTGCGACGGCGGCGAAGGGTCCGAGCTTGCCCGGCGGGCGAAGGCCCGAGCCGAACAGCTTGGATGGACCGACCAGTCGGTGCTCGACGGTGGCGCCGCCGGATGGGCCGAATCGGGCGGCGAGCTCTACGCCGGTGTGCATGTGGTCTCCAAGGCATTCGGTGAGTACGTGGAGCACCAGTACCGGACACCGTGCATCTCGGCCAAAGAACTGGCGGCGCTGATCAACGACGAGACCGCACCGGTGATGTTGGACGCCAGACCGGCCAAGGAGTTCCGGCGGATGAACATCCCCGGCGCGCTCAACTGCCCGGGGGGTGAACTGGTTCATCGGATCGCCGATGCCGCCCCCGACCCCGAAACACTCATCGTCGTAAACTGTGCCGGCCGTACCCGAAGCATCATCGGCGCCCAGTCGTTGCGAGACGCCGGAGTGCCGAATCGAGTGGTGGCACTTGAGAACGGAACGATGGGGTGGGCGCTGGCCGGACTGGATCTCGATCACGGTCGCGAGGACGTCGTTCGGCCCCCGACCGCCGCGGCCCGCCGGTGGGCGAAGGCATCGGTGGCTACGGTTGGCCGGACCTACGGGGTGGCCGAGGTCGATTCGACAACGGTGGCGGCGTGGATGGACGAGACCGACCGTACGACCTACCTGCTCGACGTGCGCACCCCCCAGGAGTTCGAGGCCGGGCATGTGCCCGCGAGTAGAAACGCGCCCGGCGGTCAGTTGGTGCAGGCAACCGATGAGTATGTGGCAACCAGAAACGCCCGAATCGTGCTCATCGACGACGATGGTGTGCGAGCCACGATGACCGCGGCGTGGCTCCGCCGTCTGGGACTGAGCAACACCGTCGTCCTGGCCGGAGGCGTAGAGGCCGCCGATGCCGACCAGGAGTTAATTCGAGGCAAATCGAAACGGGTGGCCGTCGACCCGGTGCCGTCGATGAAGATTGCAGAACTGGCCCGTCGGCTGGGGGAGAAGGGGCTCGCCGTGCTCGACATCGGGACGAGCTACAAGTTTCGGACCAAAGGCCACATCCCGGGGGCGTGGTGGGGGATACGAAGCAGGCTCGAACAGGCCCGAGCGACCATCGGAGCCGCCGAGGTCCTGGTCCTGACCTCGACGGACGGCCGACTGGCCAAGCTGGCCGTCAACGACGCGTCGGCGTTATGGCCCGACGCCGAGGTGATGGCCTTGGCCGGGGGAAACAAGGCGTGGCGTCACACCGGCCACGACATGACCAAAGGCTTCGACCGGGCGACGACCGACCCCGATGATGTGTGGTACAAGCCATATGACCACGACGACGGGCAAGCGACCGAGCACATGAAAAACTACCTGGCCTGGGAGGTCGGGCTCGTCGATCAAGTCGAACGAGACCCTCTGGTATCGTTTCCCGTCTTCGGTCAGGTGGCTCCGCTAAACGGTTGAGCCGACACCGGCCACCACGGCCGACCTCGGTCACGACAGACCGGCCGGTTCCGGTTGGGTTACACCGACGCCCGGGTCGGTAACACCGGCGCCCGGGGCGGGGCCAACGTCGAGCTCGTCGGGAATCCGATCGGATGTGATGACCGTCAGCAAGGCCGGGAGCACCACCAGGGTTGCGGCCAGGGCCATGATGATCATCAGCGCCGTCAGGAGACCGTAGGCTGCGAACAACGGCATCGGGGCCAACGCCATGATGCCGAACCCGACCGCCGAACTGAACGCTGAGGCGACCAACGCAGTGCCCGTCCCTTCGCTTGCGATACGGACGGCGTCACCTCGGTTGCCGTGACGATCCAGCTCCTCCCGGTAGCGGGCGATGTAGTGGAGGGCGAAGTCGATGCCGATACCGATCGATACCGCGGCGATGGTGGCGGTCACAATGTTGATGGCATATCCGGCGAGTTCCATGAACCCGTACAACCAGGCGACAACCATGATGATCGGAACGATCGACGCCACGCCGTAGCGAAGGGACCGGAGGAAGATCGTCGAGACGGCAAAGCACAACGTCAGGGCGATCGGAAGGGAAACGAGAAGGGCCCGGTTCGTGGCTTCGAGAGACTGCTCACGAACGAACGGACTGCCCGTGACCTGCACGAACGAGCCCCCGAGATCCTCGCTGATCGACTCGGCCACCGGATTGAGCAGGTCGCCGGCCGCCGTCACCGCATCCTGAGAGCGGCTGTTCGGCACGGCGACCTCGAAGACGGTGGCCGATGGTCCGTCATCGGCCAGAACGACCGACGTCGACACGTCGTCGGGGGTGAGCGACAAACGGTTCTCGTCGAACGGCACGCCGATAGCGGCCGCGGTTTCGATGACGGCCACGACCTGCTCCGACGTGTCGGGGATCCCGTCGCCGTCGTCGTCGGTGAGCTCGACGCCTGCGGTTCCACCGATGGCGGCGAGTGCCGTCGGCGACTCCCAGACGGCATCGAAGACGTGAAACACGCCTCCATCCACCCGCACGCCGTCCCCGTCCCGGCCGAGCAGTCGGGTATCGAGAGCCCGAAGCTCTTCGATCCGGTTGCGGAGCAGTCCAAGTTGGTCGGGGTCGGTGAGGTCTCCCTCGACGTAGAGCATGGCCGGCTCGCCGCCACGGTCGCCGATGTGCTGGTCGACGAGGTCGAGACCCTGCACGAAGTCGGTGTCCTGGGAGAAGAAGTCCTCGACGTCGAAGGCGGCCGGTACCCGCACCGCGAACGAGGCGGCAACCGCCGTGATCACCGCCGCCGCCGGGAGAACCAGGAGAGGTCGGGCGGCCAACCCTCCGACGACTCGACCGATCACGACGGAGAGGTGACCGGTCGATGCCGGAACCGACCGTCCGGCGGATGCCGCTAGGTCAGTGGATGCCCGCCGCCGTACGACGACGGGAAGTACCAAGATGACGGCAATCGTCACGGCACCGAGCGCCGCCCCGGCGGCGGGGGCGATGAACACCAGCAAAAGCACCGACGCCATGGTGAGCGCCGAAGCGCCGACGGCGGCCGCTGCCCGCAACACCGTCGATCGCAGACCGGGTGTCGGCGTTGGGACCTCGGCCTCGACCCGGGCCACAACCAGAGGACTCACAATACCCAGAAGCAGATAGGCGGCAGCGAGGGCGATCCCGGCCCCGAGACCGAACTGGACGATCGATTCGATACCGGCACTGACGTTCGAGAGGAAGGCGACGGTGTCGGACGTGAGAGCGAGAATCAGCGCGGTGGACACCGAACCGAGCCCGACGACGAATGCCCGCTCGGCGCCTCGGCCTTCGGCCCGTTCCTCCCGGTATCGGCCGATGGCGTGGAAGGCGAAGTCGACGCCGAACGAAATCATGGCGATCGGAACAATCAACGAGAGTACGAGATCGTTTTCAAGCCCGATGAGGTTGGTGATGCCTTTGAGCCACACGATCAGGAGGAGTAGCGATGAGGCGACCGTGACCAGAACCCAATAGCTACGAAACGTGAGGCCCACGATCAGCAGGACGGCGAGCACGGTCAACCCGATGAACGGTCCAGCGACAGCCCCTTGCTCCTGAGAGGTCAGGTTAACATCGATGGCGATACCGAAGACCGAGAGACCGTCGACGTCACGTAGGACGTCTTGAACGGAGCGGTCGTATTCCTCGACGTCGGTTGAGCCGCCCAGGTTGACCGACGTGTTGCCGAACCCCAAGATCTCGTTGTCGCTCAACACGACTGCCGACACCGCCGGTACGACCCACCGGCCATCGGCATCGATGGTGCTTTGGGCTGAGAGTCCGAGCGCTTGGGAGTCTTCGCCAAGACGTTCAATTATGGCTCCGCCGACCCGCTTGACGTCGTCATCGGTTGCGGTGTCGAGCCCGCCGCCAAGCTCAGCGTCGACGATGTCGGCGATGGTCAACATGCCCGTGACGTCACGTTCCGTTTCGACGTCGAAGTAGCTAAACAGGTTCGGCCCGATCGTCGGATCGTTCCGGAGCGCCTCGGAGGTGGCGGCCAGTCGACGAAGAGGTTCGGCGCGGAGGAGATCGCCACCACCACCATCATCTTCGATGAGGAAGAAGGTGGGATGTACCGAGGAGACGAACGTTTCGTCGATTCGGTTACGGGCGGTGAACACCGGGCCGGTCGGCTCGGTCGATGCCGATTCGGTCGGTGCCATCGCCACCAGTGGAATAACCAGCAGGGCGGAAACGGCGACAACGGCGGCCACAACGCTCCCGCTGCGGTCGTACAGCGCCTGAAAGATTCTTGTCGTTCGTTCGGTCATCGGACCCCTCCGTCCCCAGCGAGCAGCCCGGGCTGCTGGTTGTCAGTGTCAAGATATACTCTCATGGCAGTGTAAAGATTATCTAGATGATGTCAAGATCCATCTGGTTGGTGTCAGGTGTGCATCTGGGCACTGTCAAGAAAGATGACAATGTTTGTTTCTCGCTGCAGCCGATGACACGCTGGTACATCGCTTCAAACCAAACCACCAAAAACACGGCACCAGCCGAGGGGGACGAAAACGCGACCGACCGGTCGAGCTATCACCATGGTGATCTCCGCCGCGCCCTCATAGAAGCGGCCGCTGGACTCGTTGAGGAGAGCGGCCCGGCCGGATTCTCACTACGGGAGGTGGCTCGTCGGGCCGGAGTGTCCCATGCGGCTCCAGCTCACCACTTCGGATCGACAAAGGGCTTACTTACCGCGGTGGCAAGCGAGGGATTCGAGCTACTCACCGCGGCGATGCGCCAGGCTCGCCATGGTGTAGAAGACCCGGCGGATCAGCTCCGGGCGGTCGGCCGGGCGTACGTGTCGGTCAGCCTCGGAAATGCCGGCCATGCGGCGGTGATGTTCCGCTCCGACATCGTCGATCATGACGACGAGTTCTTCGCCGCCTGCGGCCTCGACTCCTACGGTCAGCTACAACAAACGATCGAAGCCATACGCGATACCTACAATCCGGATCTTGACGTCGAACTAGTGTGCAAGCTGGTGTGGTCGACTGCCCAGGGCATCGTCACCCTCCATTCCGACTTTGGGCCCCTCGACGAACGGCGCGACGTGCGAACCCTCGAACTCACCCAGCTGCTCGACGGGCTCGTCGACCTGCTCCTCGACGGGATCCGACCGCGATAGGCGCCAGGCTCAGGAAGGACAGGGGGCGGCGAAGACATGGGCGGCCGGGTCCGGGTCGGTAAATTGACATCCGAAGTCGGCGGACGCTACTGCTGAGGGGTCGGCGACGGCATCTCCTTCCGGTCGGGTGCCGTCTTCCACCCAAGCCACCAGATCGGCAAAGGCCTGCTCATACTCAGCGGTACTGAATCCGCAGTGGGCCGATCCTCGAATGGCTCGCTGGACGAGCAGATCGCTTCGGCCTCGTTTCGCGACACGCGATTCGTATTCGGTTTCCATATGAAACGGTACGAACAGATCGCCAAGGTTGTGCATCGTCAGCACCGGTACCCGGATCCGTCCCGTCAATTCCGGTGATGGTGCCCGCCGGGTGTTGCGCCGGGCCCGTCTATCAGGCTGGATCCGAGCGATGTCTTCGTTCAGCTCAACCTCGGTCTCGTTGCTCGGGCCGGCGACGAGGTCTGTTTCATAGAAAACCTTTCGGTTGTCCACCGCAACTTTGTCATCGGGGCCGATCGAGCCGTCACCGAGGCCAAGGTCGAAAAGGAAATTGCCTGGGATGCCGGATCCGAAGTCGGGGAATGAATTCCAGAACACCCAGGCTTCGTCGAAGTTCGGCCGATCCCCACCGGATCGCAACTCCACCAATTGTTTGAACGCCTGGCCACGATCGTTAAGTCCGACTGGCCACGTTCCCGGAGCCTGCTCCAGGGCCGCCTTGATTGCCGGGGCCGTCGTGACGGGATAGTCGGGCGCTACCGGGAACGTCGACTCACCCAGCGCCAATTGTTGACCGGCCAAGTTGAAGTCGAGAAAGAAGTCGAACAGCTCAAAGTCGCCGAGCACCCCACAGACCGGCATCGCCCCGTCGTAGAGCGACGGGTACCGCTCGATCGATGCCGCAGTCACATGGCCTCCCATGGAGGCTCCCGAAATATAGGTTCGATTCGGACGAAGGTCTGTCTGGTGCCGAAAGTGACGGACGAGACGTCGAGTATCGACGGTCGCCGTACCGACGTTGTAGTCGTTTCTTGAGTAGGTGGACGCCGCCCACGCATACCCGTTCTCTAACAACCACGCTCGAAACGGCACCTCCTCAGCTTCAAAAAAGAGACGGGTGTCGGTGCCACGGAACCCGTGGGCCCACATGACCAAATCGCCGTTCCAATCTTCCGGAACCTCGATCCGCCATCCAGCGCCGAGATGGACTCCCCACAACCGGTTCGAGTTCTCGAACCCCGGCACCGGGTCAAACGGCAGCGTGGTCTCGTCGACCACGTACTCGATCCGATCCTCATCGGACCGATCGGACACAACCTCAGCCGAGGCCGGCTGGGCCAGCCCAACCACGGCGGCCATAGCAAGAATCGAGGCCGTAAGGCGACGCCGTCGACTCGACTTCTCGATCGACTGAGGACGGATCAGGTAGCGCACGCCGACACCTTAGGACAACCCTCACAACCTTGTCGCATTACCGACATCGTTGAAGAAGTCGGTCGGTTTGAACTGTGCTCGATCGTCCGCTGCGGTTTTCGAGTTGACTATGGCGGTCAGTCCTGGTTAGCGGCGGCGAGCCAGGATTCGAGCTCGTCGACGCGCCGTGACTCGGCCGCCTCGACGAGTTTCGACCGCAACGCTAACCGGTCGATGGCGCCATAGTCGGTGCCGGCCCGAGAGCGGACTGCGACGGTGCCAGCGTCCTGTTCGGCTTGACCGACCACCAGGAGGAACGGGATTTTCCCGACGGTTGCGGTACGAATCTTCTTTTGCATCCGTTCCGAGCCGACGTCGGAGGCAACTCGAAGACCCATCGAGCCGTTGTGAACCGGGACCTCACCAAACTCGCGAGCGACCTGGGCGGCGTACTCGTTGTATTTATCTGAAACCGGAACGACCACAGCCTGGGTTGGCGCCAGCCATAACGGCAGGTCGCCCTTATAGTGCTCTAATAGGAAGGCCACGAAACGTTCGTGAGACCCGAGCGGTGCCCGATGGATGACGTAGACCGGCTGCTCTGACCCGTCATCAGCGGTGTATGTGAGACCGAACCGTTGACTAGCTGGAAAGTCGAGTTGGTTCGTCGAAATAGCGTACTCAACGCCAACGACGCTCCGGATGATGAAGTCAACCTTTGGGCCATAGAACGCTGCTTCACCCTCGGCCTCCACATATGGCAGGCCACTGGCCTCCATTGCCTGATAGATGACATCTACCGCACGCTTCCAGCCTTCAGGGTCATCGACGTATTTGTCGATGTTGTCCATATCGGGGAGCGAGAGGCGCATGAAAAAGTCGTCAATGCCAAACAGCTTGTAATGTTCAGCATGCATTTGCATGACTCGGCCAAACTCTTCGACGGCTTGCTCATATCGGCAATAGATATGGGCGTCGTTCTGGGCGAACCCGCGGACCCGCATCAAGCCAGACAATGTGCCCGAATCTTCGTAGCGGTAGACCTGACCGTATTCGGCTAGACGAATAGGAAGATCGCGATACGAACGCGGGCGACTTAGGTAGACGTGATGATGATGAGGGCAGTTCATGGGCCGCAAGTAGTAATCGCGGCCACCGATCTCCATCGGCGGATACATATCCTCGGCGTAATACGGCAGGTGTCCCGACTGGAGATACAGATCTTCGTTCGCCAGGTGTGGCGTGACTACACGATCGTAGCCCGCCTCTCGTTCGCTCTGTTTCGCTAGATACTCAAGCTCATCGCGAACGACCGTCCCCTTTGGAAGCCAAAGCGGGAGACCAGAACCAACCTCGGGTGAAATGTGGAAGATGTCGAGCTCTTTGCCGAGCCGTCGGTGATCGCGGAGCTTGATTTCTTCCAGACGAGATACCTCGGCCGCCAACTCGTCCTTGCTCTCGAAACAAAGACCGTAGATGCGCTGCATCTGCTCACGTTTCTCGTCGCCTCGCCAGTAGGCGCCGGCAAGGCTCAGCAGCTTGAATTGACCGATGTGTTTGGTCGAATCGACGTGGGGTCCGCGGCAAAGGTCTTGAAACTCACCAACCGAGTAGAAGGACACTGAATCGACCCCAGCGGCGTCGTCACCGGCAGCAACGGCGTTGGTGTCCCCGGTCTGGGCGGCGACCGCCGTGCTTCCCTTATCTTTCAACAGCTCCAGCAGCTCGACCTTGAACTCCTGACCGGACTCTGCTGCTACAGAGATCGCTTCGTCGATCGGAACATCGGATCGATCGAAGCTGAGGCCCTTCTTGCGGATGCGCTTCATGACCTTTTCGATCTTCGGCAACTCCTCTTCGCCTATCGAGGTAGGAAGCATGATGTCGTAATAAAAACCGTTGGCGGTTGGGGGGCCGACGCCGAACTTGGCATCTGGCCAGAGCTCGGCGATAGCGGCCGCCATAACGTGGGCGCAGGAATGGCGCCGGGTCTCGATCTCGTAGCTCATCGGTCTCCAGAAATGGGAGTGCGAAGGGGATCTCGCATTCTACCGGGACGGGGCGCCGAGCTTCAGCCGATTTCGATTACCAGCCCGATGGTGGACATCGAGTCAACATCGGCACCTCCTCCCAGCGACGTTCCACCGTCGACGCCTTGCGCTACCTAGCTGGCGCCACCGGTCCATCCGAGCCCGCCGGATGAGCAAGATTGTTGTCTTCACTTCAGGCCCGAACGTGTCGATACAGCAACCATGGAGCCCACGACTAGACCAGAGAACGCCTCAGGTCGGCTCCCAACTCGTCGTCACGTTGCTGGCGACGCGTCGGGCCGGCCAGCAGATTACGATCAGGCCGACGTCGACGGCTCGTCTACCTCGGCCGGCGACGAGCTGACCAAAGATCTCGGTTTGCTGCAGCAGGTGGTCGAGGGGCTCGAAGAGGATTGATCACCGGCGGCGGTCTTTGACGGTTCCTATCAGCCTCCATAGGATCGGGCAGAGTGATCGGCCAGCTGTCCATGGACGACCTACCGGGTATCGACGACCTGGAGGCTCGGGCCGAGAAACGAATTCCGCGCTTCGCCTGGGAGTATTTGGCGTCGGGAACCGGCAGCGAATACGCGGTGCAACGAAACCTCGATCGGTTGCATGCAGTTCAGCTGTTGCCCCAACTACTCAAGGGCCCGCTCGCTCCCGTTCTCAAAACCGATCTGTTCGGCGTGACCTACGACGCCCCGGTCGGCATCGCCCCCATCGGGTTAACATCGCTCATCTGGCCGGGCGCGGATCGTGCTCTAGCTCGGACGGCTGCGGTCAGCCGGATCCCCTACGTCATGAGTACGGTGGCGACCGAAGCCCCCGAGGTGACCGGTCCAATGGCCGCGGGTATGGGTTGGTTTCAGCTGTATCCGCCCCGAGACCTCTCCATCCGTAGCGACCTGTTGGACCGAGCGGCCCAATCGGGTTTCACTACCCTGGTCGTCACGGCCGATGTTCCGGCTGCGAGCCGGAGGGAGCGTCAACGCAAGGCTCGGGTCCGGGTTCCGCCGGTAATCGGCCCAGCGCTGCTGCTTCAGTCGGCCGTCCATCCGGCATGGGCCGCTGGAGTCTTACGACACGGGCTCCCTCGATTTCGCGCCCTCGAACCATACGTCGACCAAGCCACTATGCGATCGACGGCCGGATTTGTCGGCGCCAACCTAGGCGGGACACTATCGTTCGACTACTTGGCCGAGATCCGTCAGCAGTGGGAAGGCCCGCTGGTGGTAAAGGGCATTCTCCACCCGGCCGACGCTCGTCGTTGTGTCGAAAACGGTGCAGACGCCATCCAAGTCTCGAATCATGGCGGGCGACAAATGGACGCGACCCCGGCGGCGATCGATGCGTTAGGGCCGGTGATCGACGAGGTCGGCGGTTCCGTACCCGTCCTGTTCGATAGCGGCATCCGGTCCGGGCTTGACGTTGCCCGGGCGCTTGCCGTTGGTGCCAGCTTCGTGTTCTGTGGGCGGGCCTTCATGTTTGGGCTCGGCGCACTGGGCGACGCCGGGGTGGCCCACGCATACGAAATTTTGCGGGATGGCCTCATAAACACGATGACCCAAGTCGGATGCGAACGGCCCGACGACCTACGGGAACGTCTGGTAGGTAACCTGTTGTAGGTGAGACCTCGGTCAGACGACCAACACGGCGAACATGAACCGACGGAACCGATCGACCCTCCGACCGGTCGAAAAGGCTGGAGTTCATCGAGCTGGCCCGATTCGGCCCAACCGGAGCAAGGTTCGGGAACGAACCCCGTCCCTCCAGTCACCCGGCGGTATCCGCGCCAGGATGACGAGACCTCGGCACCCCCATCGGCGGGTGCAAGCTCGACGTCGGGCAACGATCGGCCGGCATCTTCGTGGTTCCCGACCAACCAAGACGCGACCGAGGCCATACCACCGTCACAGCACGGACCGTCACAGCACGGACCGTCGGATCGATCGATCGATCGCCCTTCTCCCGCCGGTCCGTCCGGAGATCGGCCGTCGATTCTTGGCGATAGTGAACCGGGACCCACCGGTGGGCCACCTCCGCCCGGACCAGAAGCCAGATTCGGTACCGACCCGCCATTTCCCGGTGATGAGCCACCACTCGGACCCGCCAGCGGTGCCTCATCGGCCCCATCGATGCGAAACCGGGTCGAATCGATGGCTGAACGACTTACCGGGGCGGCCCAAGTAGAGAAGCTGGACGACTCATTCAGCCTCCGACACCTATTCGGCAACACCTTCAATCGACGGACCCAGCAAGACGTCGAACTGGAACTGATGGTGGGCACCGTTCGTACGACGCCACCGTTGGCCTCGGTGCGGGCAGAGTGGCCGCAACCGTGGCTGTTCGCTCGGACACTTCTGGCGACCGCCACGATCTTTGCCATGTTTTTCGCCGGCTATTCGGTCAGCGACAACCCGAATCTGCTTCCCGGTCTGATCATCGTCGGTTCGTTCGCTATGCCGGTTGCGGTGTTGATCTTCTTCTTTGAGAACAACATCGCCCGAAATGTGTCGATCATCGATGTGTTGCGAATGGTGTTTCTTGGCGGCACCGCATCGCTGCTGTTTTCATTGATCGGTTTCAGCTTGGTCGATGCTCCGTGGCTTGGAGCTATGGTCGCCGGACTCGTCGAAGAACCGGCGAAGCTGTTGGCGGTGGTGGTTGTCGCACGGCAGGCGCGGCACCGCTTCATCCTCAACGGGATGTTGTTTGGCGCCGCCATCGGTGCCGGTTTCGCCGCGTTCGAGTCTGCCGGGTTCTCGTTGGTGGCCGCCTTGCTCTCGCTCGACAACGAACTGCTGGTAGAGACAATCTTGCTCCGAGGGGTGCTGTCGCCGTTTGGCCATGTGGTGTGGACGGCGATAGCGGCCGGAGCGTTGTGGCGGGTAAAGGGAGGGGATCGTCTCCGCATCGCCCACCTGCGAGATTCGAGATTCTGGCGTGTCCTCGTTCTGGCCATCGTTCTCCACACCATCTGGAACAGTCCGATCCCGAACCTGTTGTACCTGAAGTTTCTCGTGCTCGGTGCTGCAGCCTGGTTTGTGTGTTTCTCACTCATCCAGGAAGGGATTTCTCAGATCCGGGTGGCCCAAGGAGAACATGCTGGTGGAGCGACCGGCCCCTGATTGGGCCACTACACGACAGGTTCGGTTTTCTCTATGCCGGGATCGGCTGGTGCCGACGGAAGCCATCGGGCGAGTAACAGTCCGGCGATGGCGAGAAGCCCGATGGCCAGAAACAGGCCAGGAGTTGGATCGTCTCCATTGGAAAGGCCGCCAATAGCGGCGAACCAAGCCATGCTGATGATGGCTGACCCGAAGCCCCGAACGCTGGTCACCGTTGCCCTGTTGCTATCGCTGATGCGTTCCTGAAGCCGGGCGTCGGTGGTTACCCACACCAACTCCAAGACCGCGTACCCCACGGCGACCAATCCAAGAAACCACACCGCCCGGCCGACGAAAGCCAACGCGGTGACCGCCATAGCGGCAACCAAGCTCCACCCGAGCAGTGAATCTGAAAGTGACGGTCGTCGAGCCGCCACCTCACCGCCGATGAGAAGCCCGACCCAGACGACGAGGACCAGCAAGGGGGCGTCGGCGTCGGATCCACCCCGGGTGCGGGCTAGCAACGGCAGGTATTCGTCGATGAGGAACAAGCCTTCGAGGATGGCGCTCACCCCGACCAGGCGCACCAAGATTGGGGTGTGGCGAACCTCAGCCAATCCGGCTCGGAGCGTGGCCCACCAGGCCGCAACCGGTGACTGGCCATCCGGTGAGTGCTCAAGATCCGAGGCGTCCGAAGCTGACGTGCTCGCCTCCGGCAACGTTGCGAGCAATCCTATGGAACAGACGTGGACGGCGACGGTGAGCCATCCGAGGATCGGAAGACTCACCTCGACACGGAGCAGACCGGCACCGATCAAGGTTCCAGAGGCTAGGCCGAGGTTGCTGAACTGGCCGACGCGAGCCATGATCGGCCCGTAGCGATGGGCAGCTCCGGCTGCGGTGAGCTGATCGTGGATCATCGCTTCCCACGAGCCGCTGGCGAGAGCGTCGTGGGCTGCCCACAACGCGACACCAACGAGAATGCCGGGCAGCGTTGGCCACAGCAGCCACAGAGAAATGGCCACGCCACGGATACCCAACGCGACGGCCAGCAAGTACCGGCGGTCGACCCGATCGGCCAACGCGCCGCTCGGGATTTCGAGGACGAGGGCGATGAAGGCCCAGGCTAAGAACAGCGTCGACACTCGGGATGTCGAGATGCCGTTGTCGTTAAACCACAGCGTGTAGACCGCATAGATCGGACCGAACTCATCGACAAACGACAACAGGTACAACCGACGTTTCAACCGGGTCATGATCGTTTGGTAGCCATTGGTAAGAGGAACCCGGGACGCAGGCCACACGAAGATGAAAGGTACTGAAAGACCATCGACGGATAACCGGGCCGACCGTCTCGGTACTGCTCGGCGGTCGCAGTGAACAGCGGGCGGCGCTGTCTGTTATCGAATTCCGACTGGTCTGCCACAACACGTTAAGTAGAGCACACGCGATGTGGAGCGCAGGCGTGAATTAGCCGAGTATCTCGATCGCTTTCGCAGCGGACTCTTCACCACGAGTAGTTTTCTGGACATGACAGATCTCGCCAGCCGATCGGCCACTGGGGTTACTGCCTCCTCTGAAGAATCTGATCCGACCAAGGAGTGGCACAAGACGGCGTGCATTCTCTGCAGCGCCAACTGCGGGGTCGAGGTGCGCCTCGATGGCCGCACCATTACCAGGGTTAGAGGTAACAAAGCGCATGTGTCGTCCAAGGGGTACACCTGCGAGAAAGCGCTTCGGATCGACCACTACCAAAACGCTCGGAGCCGGTTAACCTCTCCGCTGAAACGTCTGGACGACGGAACATACGTTGAGGTCGATTGGGATACCGCCATCTCCGAGGTAGCGGCCGGCCTCCAGCGGGTCGCTACCGAACACGGTCCGGACAAGATCATGTACTACGGCGGTGGGGGTCAAGGCAACCATCTTGTCGGAGCGTTCGGCGCGGCGACAAGAAAGGCCATCGGCATCACCCGTCGCTCGAACGCTTTGGCCCAGGAGAAGACCGGCGAAGCGTGGGTTGAGGGCCGGATGTTCGGCACCCACACCCATGGTGAATTCGCCGAGGCCGAGGTGTCGATATTTCTTGGCAAGAACCCGTGGCATTCTCACGGGTTCGACGAAGCCCGGAGGGTCCTCAAGGAAATCTCGGCCGACGCCAATCGCACCATGATCGTCATCGATCCGCGCCGAACCGAAACAGCAGCCCTCGCCGATACCTGGTTGCCGGTAACACCGGGAACCGATGCCTTTCTCTTGGCGGCCATCGGCGCCGTACTGGTCACCGAAGGTGCTGTTGCCACCGACTGGTTGGCGAAAAACGCAACCGGTGTCGATGAGACGGTCGCCGCGTTTTCGAAGGTTCCGATCGCTGAGTACTCGGCGAGATGTGGGATCGACGAAGAGACGATCCGTCAGGTGGCGAGACGGCTCGCGGCGGCCAAGAGCGTGTCGGTCTACGAGGACTTGGGGGTCGAGATGGGCCCACACTCGACGTTGGTCTCCTACCTCCAGCGGGCTATCTGGGTTCTGGTTGGGAGCTACGGCAAGCCGGGTGGGATGACCGCCCACACCGCCATGGTGCCGTTGTTTAGCTATGGGGCAGCCGGGAACGAACCGACCGACCCGGTGACTGGCGGCCAGATAATCTCAGGCCTGATTCCATGTAACGAGATCGCCGACGGCATCCTCAGCGACCACCACGAGCGAAGCCGGGCGATGCTGATCGAGAGCGCCAACCCGGTCCATTCGCTCGCCGGGTCGGCCCGATTCCGGGAAGCCATGAGGGCGCTCGACTTCTCGGTTGTCATAGACGTTGCCTTCACCGAGACCGCGGCCGAGGCCGACTACGTACTTCCGGCTGCGTCACAGTATGAGAAGGTGGAGACGACGTTCTTCAGCATGAGCTTCCCCGACAATCGGTGCTGCATCCGCCCACCGATTCTCGACCCGCTTCCTGGCACCCTTACCGAAGCGGAAATACACAGCCGGCTACTCCAGGCCATGGGTGTCATCAGCGACGAAGACCTGGAGCCACTTCGTTCCGCCGCCGAGGAGGGTCTCGAAGCATTCGGTCAGGCATTCATGGAGGCCACCATCGGCAATCCAGGAATGGCCGGCGTCGGCGCTGTAGTCCTGTACGAGACCCTCGGCCGAACACTGCCGTCGGGCATGGCGCCGGCCGCCGCCCTCTGGTTCAGTGCTCACCAGGTGGCCATGCGGTTCCCCGACCAAGTAAAGGCGGCCGGACACGGTCAAGGCGACCAAGACGGACCAGCCCTGGGGAACGCCCTATTCACCGCCATGTTGTCGAACCCCGACGGCGTGGTATTCACCCGCCATAACGCATCGCAAGCCTTCGACCTACTCCGCACCCCGGAGAATAAGATCAATCTCGCCATACCCGAACTGCTCAGCGAACTCGACGCCCTTCCCAACGCCCCAAAGACCTTTACCAGCGCCGAGTTTCCCTTCGTGTTGTCGGCGGGGGAGCGGCGTAGTTTCACCGCCAACACGATCATCCGAGATCCGTCGTGGCGAAAACGGGACCCGCAAGGAGCGTTGCGCCTTAGCCCTCGTGATGCTGAGTCGCTCGGGGTGGCCGACGGGGCCCGGATTCGGGTCACGACCCCAGGCGGAACCGCCGTCACCGTGGCCGAGGTAAACGACACGATGATGGACGGCCACATCGCGCTGCCGAACGGTCTCGGCCTTGGGTACTCTCCGGCCGGCGGCAACCCGGAGATCACCGGTGTCGCACCAAACGAGCTGACGACCACCGACTGGTGTGACCCGATCGCCGGCACCCCATGGCATAAACATGTACCGGCACGGCTTGAAGTCGTTCCGAATTAAACGACCCACTGTCGCCCGTTCGTTAGGCAAATGTTCGGTATGTGGGCTGGTCGTCGATCAGCTATGGTTGGGGCTCGGTCGTGGCAGAAGCATGGGGATGGTTGCAGCCAGGATCAACTTCGGTCGATCCGGCTGCGGCCGTTCTCCCGCCGATGACCCATTGTCTATGCACCTAGGCCAAACGCGGTGCCTGTAGTGTGAGACCCCACCGCAGGTTCGCCGCAATCCCATTCTCCAGGTGGTGAATAGGGCGACCAGGCATGACCACACAAGGATGGATGTAGTGATCATCACCGAACAAACACCTACGGCCGGCGACGCCTTGGTTGGGCGATCCGGCCGATGACCTCTCACACCGTAAGCGTCGTCATATGCGCCCATACGATGGACCGGCGGGACGATATCGAGGCGGCCGTCGCATCGGTTACGGCCCAAACAAGACCGGCCGATGAACTGCTCCTCATCATCGACTACAACGACGAACTGCTTGCTGAAGCCAAGCGCATCGCAGACGGCGTGGCCAAATGTACCGTGGTGCCGAACGCCGGACCAAAGGGCTTGTCGGGCGCCCGAAACACCGGGACCGAACTTGCGTCATCCGATGTCGTGGCCTATCTGGACGACGATGCGACCGCCAAACCAGACTGGCTTGCTTCGTTGGTCGAGCCTTTTGCCGATGACAGTGTCGTCGCTGTCGGCGGCTGGGCGGTACCGCATTGGGATACCGCCGAACCCGACTGGTTCCCACCCGAGTACAACTGGGTTGTCGGCTGCAGCCATCGCGGCCTGCCAACCACCCGAACCGAAGTTCGCAATGTCATCGGCTGCAACATGGCATTCCGCCGTCAGCCTGTCCTGGACGCCGGCGGATTCGACACCGGTCTTGGACGCACCGCCAACCGGCCGCTCGGTTGCGAGGAGACCGAGTTATGCATCCGTCTTCGGCAAGCTGATCCGTCGGCGACCGTCTTGCTTGAGCCGTCGGCGGTTATCAACCATCGTGTACCGCAAGCTCGCACGCGATGGCGGTATTTCTTTGACCGCTGTCGGGCTGAGGGAAACTCGAAGGCATACGTTGTGGGGCTGGTCGGATCCGACGATGGGTTGGCGAGCGAGCGTTCGTATGTCACGTCCGTACTCCCGAAGGCGACGGTGAACGCCATCGCCGGCATCCCCCGTCAGCCAAAAGCCAGCATCGGTCGGGCCGTCGCCATCGTTGGTGGCTTGGCGGTCACGTCCGGTGGATTCGCCGAAATGAAAATTCGCGCCACGATGGCCAGCCGGCAAAAGGAATCCGAATAGCGAAACTGGTCAGGCATCGGGTTTCGGATCTGGGCCAACGTAGCGGGCTGCAGGGCGAATGATCTTGTTGTCGGCAGCCTGTTCAAGTAGGTGGGCTGCCCATCCGACCACCCTGCTGGTGGTAAACGTCGGGGTGAACATGGGCTGGTCGATTCCGGCCAGGTGGAGGACCGCGGCGGCATAAAACTCGACATTGGTCACGATCGTGGCTCCGGCTTTCCAGCGTTCCAGAAATCGCAGCATGCGTTCCTCAACTTCGATGAACCGATCTATGAGGTCGCCTCCGAGGCCGATCGCCGTCTCTTTGAGCAGTAGGGATCGAGGGTCGTCGGCCCGGTACACGGCGTGGCCGAAACCCATGATCTTTCGTCCGGCAGCCAATTCGTCACGAGCCCACCGTTCGGTATTGGTCGGGTCGCCGATGCGATCAATCATGTCGAGTACCCGGCTAGGGGCGCCACCATGTAGTGGACCGGAGAGGGCGGCGACGGCGCTGGTCAGCGCACTGCCGATACCGGCCCCGGTACTGGTGACGACCCGGGTGGTGAATGTCGATGCATTGAAACCGTGGTCGGCGGTGACCAGCAGGTACGTCTCGACGGCCCGAGCGAGTCGAGGGCTCGGCGTCGCTCCCGTTACCAGCCGGACGTAGTCGGCGGCATGGCCCAATCCCGGGTCGGCCGACAGAGGCGTCGTTCCGTTTGCCATACGGTGAATACCGGCGAGGAGGACCGGCACTGCGCCGATCGCCGAGATGGCGATCGACCGGCGCTCGTCGGTCGACAGGTCGATGGTGGGAGTGTCGTCGATTGTCAGCGCCAGGCCAGCCCGTAAACCAGTCATCGGTGCGAGCCCGGCGGTGACAAATGGTTTCAGAGCGCTGAAGACTTGCTCATCGACGCGACGGGCTTGTGACAGCTCGGACCGGAATGAGGATTCCTGCGAGGCATCGGGCAATCCTCCGTCGATAAGGAGATGTGCCGCTCCCTCAAACGTCTGGTGTCGGGCAATCTCGATGGCGTCATGGTCGCGGTAGTGGAAGAATCCCTCCTCGCCGCGGACGCTTCCGACGGTGGTTTCGGCCACGATGAGCCCTTTGAGGCCGGGGGGAGCAATCAACTGGTCGGTCGGCATACACCCAACATGGCAAGTGGATGGGATGAGGACAAGCTTGATGTCGTCAACGTTGATCAATATCAATGTCAACGTCAGTGGCGGTGCCTTTTGTCTGCACGACTACGGGGTTGGCGAAATCGGTGTTGTCGATGGTCACATCGGCCCGTGACATTGGATCGACCTCATCTCTGTAGATCTGCTCCGAGACGAGATATCGGTCTCGGTGAAGACGTTCGGCCTCATCCGAACCTTCGCTTGCCGAATCGCGCTCGATCCCACGAGCGAGGCAGAGGTCGGTCGGCACCGCTATCCAGATCCGGAAGTCCCAATACCGGTTGTATTCCGGTCGCATGGCGAACATTGAGTCGACGACCAGAACCGCATTCGATGGAGCTTCGACGGTGACATCTCGGTGGTCGAGCCCGGTCAGCGGGTCATGGCCACAAAGCGCAACCACCCCCGACCCGAGCGGGCCGGCAGGCTCGAGCAGCAAGGTACGGGCCGAGACGAAGTCGGGCGCGTTTCGGTAGTAACCTTCGCCGCTGACACGGTCGTATCCATGCTCCCGAGCGTCACGCCACGGCTTCTTGAAGTCATCGAACGATGCCCGCAGCGTGGGACGGCCAAGGGCCCGTAACTCGGCCGCCAACTCGTGGGCGAAGCTCGTCTTGCCGCTGGCCGAGGGGCCATCGACGGCCACTCGGAGTCTCGATTGGCTGAGACCACTTACCCGGTGAGCGATCTCGGCGAGTAGCCGACGTCGACGAGCCGATGCAGGTGGAGGCATCGGTTGCCTCCAGGTTGAGACAGACTCAAGGGCGTTCATCTGGCAAGTATCGCGCCGTATGGCGGCACACTCAGACCAAGAGCCTGCTGTCCTGGGCCACATCGAGGCGTTTGGATTCTCCAATTCGCCTCGTGCCGGGCTACAACCGACTTGCGTCCGACCGATGAGTACTGGAACCAATGAACGAGGATGAAGGCCTAACCGCCAGCGAGGTCGCCGAGCTGCTCGGCGTTAAACAACAAACGGTCTACGCCTATGTGAGCCGGGGTATTCTCCACCGGCGTGTGGCACTCGACGGCCGGACCAGTCGATTCGATCGGGCCGACGTCGAACAGTTGCGTCTCGGTCGACGTCGCGACCAAGCCGGCGAACTCAGGACCATTCTGACAACTCGACTGACCCGGGTCGCCGACGACGGACTATGGGTCCGGGGACGAGACTTGATCGAGCTCGTGAGGTCTGGTGCCGGCCTTCCGAACGTGGCCGACCTTCTGTGGGATAGTCCAGACGATGAAGCATGGCCGGCGATCGAAGCGCTGGGCAACACGCCGCTGCTGCTCCAAACATCGCTACAAGACGAATCCGCAGTACTGCTCGACACGCTTCGAGCCATTGTCGCCAACGTCTCAGCGGCCGACCCCCTCCGCCACGATCTCAGCAAACGCAGCGTCCGAGCCGCCGGCCGACGGACGGTGCTGGCCATGTCCACCGAACTACCGATACGGCACCGGCTTGAAATTGGCGACGAAATCGATCGGGCCGCGCCGCCGAAGATCGATGCGTTTTTGTGGCGCCGGCTGTCCGACCGGTCGGCCACCGCACCTCAGCACCGCGCCCTCGACATGGCGTTGGCCCTTCTCGCCGACCACGGTTTGGCCGGTTCGACCTTTGCCGCTCGAATCGCCGCCTCTGTTCGTGCCGACCCCTATTCGGTCATCTCGGCCGGCCTCGGCGTGCTCGGAGGTCCCCTCCACGGTGCGGCTAGCGCCGCGGTCCACAAGCTGTACGTCGACATCGAACAGCGGGCCGACGTTGCGGCAGCGGTCGGCGCCTGCCAACGAGATAACGGTGCGGTACCCGGCTTCGGCCACCTGGTCTACCGGGAACAGGATCCCCGGTATGGCGCACTCATGTCACAGGTCGTCGAGGCGTGGGTCGATGACCCTCGGCTCCAACACGTGTACCGGGTGCGGGACCTCGTCAGTGAACGCAGCGCCGCCATCCCCAACGTGGACCTCGCCCTCGGGGCGCTGACCTACCTCGGCGGCATGCCGCCTCATGCTGGCGAAGTGATATTCGCCATCGCCAGAACGACCGGCTGGCTAGCTCACGCCATGGAGGAATACGAAGAACAGCCCCTTCGGTTCCGGCCGGTCGCCCGATACCTCGGTCCGTCGCCGTCGGCGGATGGCTAACCGATCGACCGTAGATCGACGGTAAAGATAAGCGTTTCTCCGGGAGCGATCACGCCGCCGGCGCCAGTGTCGCCATAGCCGAGATCGGGTGGAATGGTGATCGTTCGTCGACCGCCCACTCGCATGCCGGCGACACCCTGGTCCCATCCGGCAATCACCTGACCGGCTCCGATCGTGAAGGACAACGGTTCGCCACGATTCCATGACGCGTCAAACTCATCACCGGTGCTCCAGGAGACCCCGACATAGTCGACGTTGGCTTTGACGCCTTTCTCGGCCTCCTGGCCATCGCCGACGAGGTGGTCCTCGATCTGTAGGTCGGTGGGTGCCGCGCCTTCAGGCACGGTGATGCTTGGTCGCTCTGAGGTGTTCACCGGGATGAGGCTATCGGGCCATTGGGACCGACGGATGGCGCCCAGCTACTCTCGACGCATGCTCGACTTCCGCCTCGACCACGATCTGGAGGTGCTGCGTCAGCGAGCTCGGGATGTGGCCGCCGACGGTGTCGCCCGGTTCGGTCGCCACAACGATTCGTGGATCAACGGGTTCTCAAAGCCGTTCGCTCAGATGATGGCGGCCGAGGGCTGGATCGGTATGGGATGGCCCGAAGCATACGGTGGCCGTCAGCGGCCCCCGATTGAACGAGTGATCGTGGCTGAAGAGATGATCTCCGTCGGCGCCCCGATCGCCGCAATGTGGTTCGCTGACCGGCAGATGGGACCAACCCTCATCGCGTACGGCAGCGAGGATCAAAAAGGACGCTACCTTCCAGCGATGTTGCGGGGCGAGTCCACTTGGTGCATAGGTATGAGCGAGCCAGATGCCGGATCGGACCTGGCCTCTCTCAAGACCTCTGCGGTGAGAGATGGCGACCAGTGGGTCATCGACGGCCAAAAGATCTGGACCAGTTTTGGTGAGGTCGCCGACTATTGCTACCTCATCTGCCGCACCTCCGCCGACGGTCCACCCCATCGAGGTATCTCCGAGATCGTGGTTGCGATGGATACACCAGGCATCGAGGTCCGCCCGATTACCGACATGACCACTAACCGTCACTTCTGCGAGGTCTACTTCACCGACGTGCGAGTACCGATCGAGAATCTGGTGGGGGTGGAAGGAGGCGCCTTCACCCAAACGATGAGACAGCTGGAACACGAGCGGGGTGGTATCGACCGGCTGGTGTCGAACAAGGCACTGTATGAACTGGCCAAAGAGCGAGCCGACACCAACGATCCACTCGTTCGCCAAGAGATTGCCCAACTCGAGATCGGCTACCGGGTGGGTCGGCTACTGGTGTACCGCGAGGTGTTACGGCAAGCGCCACCCGGGTTTAGCGCGGCCACGAAATGCTTTTGCACCGAGCACCAATGGCGAGTGGCGCAGTTCGTGTCGAGGGTTATGGGTCCGGAGGCCACCCTGTTCGATGATGTGACAAAAGGTCTGCTGTATGCACCGGGCTACACGATCATGGGCGGGACATCAGACGTTATGCGAAACATTCTCGGCGAGCGCGTGCTTGGACTGCCGCGAGGACCCCGTCTCTGAGCGAACGGAGCCATCGAGCGAGCGACGCAGTGTCGTTCGCAGCACCCCAGCGAAGCCGTAAACTACCGCGATGACCGACATCTCGCTCGATGAGGCTTGGAACGTGCTACGCGACGACGATCAGGCGGTGCTGATAGACGTTCGAACCGCCGCCGAATGGACCTTCGTCGGGGTGCCCGACCTATCTTCGATCGGGCGTGAGCTCCGCACGGTCGAGTGGTCGAGATTCCCCGGCGGTGCCCCAAACCCAAACTTCCTGACCGAGGCAACGAACGGCATCGACCCTTCCCGGCCGGTGCTCTTGCTCTGTCGGTCGGGAGCCCGTTCTGCCGCGGCCACGGCCGCGCTGACCAACAACGGGTTCACGGCTGCTCGAAACGTCGTCGCCGGGTTCGAAGGCGACCTCGATGCCACCGGTCACCGCCATGGAGGCTGGAAAGACCAGCTGCCATGGCGCCAGAGCTGAGCAACTATTCCCGACAGGTCGAACAACCTGCTAAGGGTTGATGATGACGTTCGAGGCCATGCTCACCGGTGGGCACCCGAACTCCCTTGGGAATACGCTCGATGTCGTCGAGCTGGTGTTGTCCGATGAGCGGAGGCTTCAGGAGCTCATCGACACCTACGGGAGCGCTGACGAGGTTGTCAGACTTCGGGTCTCCAGCGCCCTCAAGCGGGTGACCATCGAACATCCCGAGTGGACGGTCGACCACATGGATCGTCTGCTGTCGGAGGTGGCTGGTATCGATCAGCCCTCCACCCAATGGACCTTGGCTTTGATCTTCGATCTGACGTGGCAGTTATTGTCAACGACTCAACGTACTCAGGCGCTCAGCATCATGCGGGCAAACCTTTCTCATCACGACGACTGGATCGTGCTCAATAACTCGATGAAAGTATTGGTGAAGCGGGACCCAGACCCGGATGCCCTTCGTCCACACTTGGACCGGCACGCCACCGACCGCCGCAAGTCGGTGGCCGGCCAAGCCCGCAAGGCCTTAGCTGCCATCTCGAAGTGACGAGGCATTCCTCAGAGATGCGCGACTTCGGTCGTGGCGGTTCGACATGCCTAGACTTGCGGCGTGGATGCCGTACACCGAAACCGTTGGCTGCCGCTGCTGGTGTTGGCGATCGTCGCCGGGACCATGGTCGTCAACGTCGTCACCACCGGTTCACTTGGCGTCTTCGATGTCGTGTTCGGGCTTGTGCTCGGGGCGTTCGTGTGGTGGTCCTGGCCTGGTCGGAGTGGGACGCACGTCGATCACCGCCAGGCCCAACAAGCGGCCGCCGATGGCGACGTCGTCGTGTATTGGCGGCCTGGTTGAATCCACTGCGCCAAGTTGCGCACGGGGCTCGGTCGAGTTCGCAAAGACATCACCTGGGTCAACATCTGGCAGGATGCTGAGGCAGCAGCGTTCGTCGCCTCGTACAACGACGGAAACGAGACGGTGCCTACCGTGGTGACCGGTGCCGGCACACATCTTCCGCCGCTTCCATCAGCGATCAAAGACCAACTACAGACTCACCGTTGACGTCAGAACGACGACTCAACGGGTTCGGTTTTCGCCGGCTCAGAGCCACGACATACTGTTCTGATGGCCGACAAGATCCCACCTCGCTTCCGTAAGACGAAATCCGACAAGTGGGCCGTCATGGCCCCGGTAGCGGACCTGGAGAGCGCCTTGTCGGCCGGTGGCAAGATCGAGGTACAGAAAAAGTCTGGAGATTGGTCGAGTTTTCGAGTGGCTTCGCTGGGAAAGCCGTTCGACGTTGATGGTGTCGAAATGTGCTACGGCTATGGACCGGACGAGGAGGGAGATCAACCAGCCCCTACCGGCAACGGCGCGGCCGCCGGGGCCGGAGGCACCGCTGGAACGCCTCGATTCGTGCCACCTCAGTCGGCCCCCGATCTCTCCGCAGCACCGGCGCCTGATCCGTCGGAACCGCTACCCGAATACCAGGGCGGTGCAGAAGATGAATGGGAAGACTTCTAAGACAGCCGGCCATGTTCGCCGGTCACAAGATCGAGCGAACACATGATCGGCAGGCCAAGCTCAGCTAGTGGTCGCAGCGTTGTCGATGATGGCGGTGAACGTCGGGCTCGGTCGCATAGCCGACGTGCGTTTCGCCGGATCGGGGGAGTAGTAGCCACCGATCTCCATGGGCGTTCCCTGCACGTCGATCAGCTCTTCCACGATGGTGGCTTCCGCCGCCACGAGCCGTTCGGCCAGTGGAGCAAACACTGCGGCTAGATCGAGATCCGTCGTCTGAGCCGCTACCGCTTGAGCCCAATACTGAGCCAAATAGAAGTGGCTGCCACGATTGTCGAGTTCACCTGTCTTGCGAGACGGCGCCCGCCCTTCGGTCAGGACACGGCCTGTCGCTTCATCGAGGGCGTCGGCCAGGATCTGGGCTCGTGGATTGTCGGTCGTCTGGGCGAGATGTTCGAAGGAGACCGCGAGTGCCAGGAACTCACCGAGTGAATCCCATCGAAGGTGGTTCTCCTGCTCGAACTGTTGGACGTGTTTCGGTGCCGACCCTCCAGCACCGGTCTCGAACAATCCTCCACCATTCATCAACGGCACGATGGACAGCATTTTCGCGCTGGTACCAAGCTCCAGGATGGGGAAGAGATCGGTCAGGTAGTCTCGCAAGACGTTCCCGGTGACCGAAATGGTGTCTTCGCCAGCCCGAATGCGGGCCAGGGTGAAGGTCGTCGCCTCTGCCGGGGCCATGATTTCGATGCGAAGATCGCTGGTGTCCTGGTTCGAAAGATACGCCTCGACCTTGGTGATCAGCTCAGCATCGTGCGGCCGATTCCGATCGAGCCAGAACACGGCCGGAGCGCCGGTCGCCCTCGCCCGTGACACCGCCAACTTGATCCAATCGCTGACCGCGGCGTCGGTCACTTTGCACATCCGCCAAATGTCGCCCTCTTCGACGACGTGTTCAAAGAGCATCTCGCCGGCCCCGTCGATGACGCGAACCGTGCCGGCGTGAGGTATCTCGAAGGTCTTGTCATGGGACCCGTATTCTTCGGCCTTCTGAGCCATCAACCCCACGTTCGGCACGGTCCCCATGGTTGTGGGATCGAAGGCACCGTTGACCCGGCAATCGTCGATTGTGGACTGGTAGAGCGGTGCGTAACTGCTGTCGGGGATTACCGCCTTGGTGTCCTGTAGCTCTCCGGACGGATTCCACATTTGACCTGACGAGCGAATCATGGCCGGCATCGAGGCATCGATGATTACGTCGCTCGGTACGTGGAGGTTGGTGATCCCCTTGTCGGAATTGACCATGGCCAGATCTGGACCAGAGGCCAGGGTCGACTCGATGGCCTCAATGATCTCCGCCCGCTCGGCATCTGGCAGCCCATCTATAGCGGCCAGCACGTTACCCAACCCATTGTTCGGGTTTGCCCCAGCCGCATCGAGCCGTTGGCCGTGACGGGCAAACACTTCCGAAAAGAACACCCGGACGGCATGACCAAAGATGATCGGGTCGGACACCTTCATCATGGTGGCCTTCATGTGAAGTGAGAAGAGCACACCGGATTTGTTGGCATCGGCGATCTGTTCGGCCAGGAACGACTGCAAGGCGGCCCGGCTCATGAAGGCGGTGTCGACTACCTCGCCGGCGGCCACCGGTACAGATTTTTGTAGCACCATGGCCGCTCCGTCGGAAGACACAAGCTCGATCCGCAGCTCACCGTCGGCGGCGATGGTGGTCGACCGCTCGTTTGATCGGAAGTCGCCGCTCGACATCGTGGCAACGTGGGTGGCCGACTCGCTCGACCATTCACCCATCGAATGAGGATTGGTTTTCGCGTACCTCTTCACCGCGTTGGGGGCTCGCCGGTCGGAGTTACCTTCCCGTAGCACCGGGTTGACCGCACTGCCTTTGATCCGGTCGTATCGAGCCCGGACGTCCTCATCCTCGGGAGACGACGGTTCGTCGGGATACTCGGGGAGTGCGTAGCCTTTGGCCTGCAACTCCACTACCGCAGCCTTTAACTGAGGTATCGAGGCGCTGATGTTCGGCAGCTTGATGATGTTTGCCCCGGGGGTCAGGGCGAGCTCACCAAGCTCGGAGAGCGCATCGGGGATCCGCTGGTCTTCGGTCAAGTAGTCGCCGAAGTTGGCAATGATTCGGCCGGCCAGCGAGATGTCTGCGATGCCCACCTCAACCTCGGCCGCAGTGGCAAACAAGCGGATGATGGGAAGAAGCGAGGCGGTAGCGAGTGCTGGGGCTTCGTCGGTGTGGGTGTACACGATGGTGGAGGTGGGAGACGTTGACATCACCATCAATGCTAACGGTGCGCCGGTCGCTCCTCGCACCGTCGCGACCACCACATCGCCGAGATTGAGCGAGGTCTGTCAGAATTGGAGCATGTCAGGACCGGACGTTCTCCTACACCCATTCGCCGAGCCGGCCAAGCCCGAGACAGATTTCATAAACATCGTCTCCGCCAAAGGCTCGACGTTGACCGATGACACTGGCAAGACCTACCTCGATGGCATGGCGAGCCTCTGGTACTGCCAGGTCGGACACGGCCGTCAACAAATCATCGATGCGGTGTCGGCCCAACTCGAAACGCTCGCAACCTACAACACGTTCGATCCGTTCACCAACCAACCGGCTCGTGACGTTGCGGCGCTGATCGCCGAGAAGTCACCGTTTGACAATCCCCGCGTCTTTCTCGCCTGTTCGGGGTCGGAGGCGGTCGACACCGCTCTGAAGATCTCACGACTCGTACAGCATCGCCGAAAAAGGCCGGACAAGCAGATCATCGTTCGCCGGACCCACGGCTACCACGGAACCAACGTCGGTGGAACGTCGGCGCAAGGCATCGGAGCGAATCGGGACGGTTGGGGCGACCTCATGCCGCACGTCGTCGAGGTATCGAACGATGACATCGAACAGGTGGCCAACGTGTTCATCACTTACGGTGAGCGGATAGCTGCGGTCATTTCCGAACCGATCCAGGGTGCCGGTGGGGTGTGGCCACCACCAGATGGCTATCTCCCGGGGTTACGCAAACTCTGCACGCAACACGACGCGCTCTTGATTTTCGACGAGGTAATCTCCGGGTTCGGTCGGACCGGTGCGTGGTTCGGCGCCGAAACGTTCAGCGTGGTTCCCGACATGGTGACCTTCGCTAAGGGGGTCACGTCCGGATATCAACCGTTGAGCGGCGTGATCGTCGGTGGCCAAGTAGCCGAGCTGTTGAACGAACCTGGATTTCTGTTGCGAACCGGCTACACCTACTCGGGCCACCCGGCGTCGTGTGCGGCGGGGATTGCCAATATCGGACTCATCGAGTCTGAGGGCTTACTCAAGCGAGCTGAACGTATCGGAACCAAGACCGTCGAGGGTTTTGAGGCGCTGGTCGCCGATGGAATCATCACTGGCTATCGGGGCATCGGTGCGGTGTGGGCGGCCGATCTCGGCCGCGATTCGACCGATGTAAAGAACGCCATGCTGTCCGATGGTGTCGTCGTCCGCGGCGTGGGGGACGCCATCACTTTTTGTCCTCCGCTCGTTGTAACCGATGACGAGATCGGTCGGTTTATCGAGACTTTGGAGCAGAGTGTTTCGGCAATTAGGCACAGGTGACAGGAGGTGGGCGGCGACACCGAATAGGACCCGCGGTTGCCATGGCTTGGCGGCGCTGGCGCCCGAAGTACCGTTGACGCCGTGACCGCTATGAGCTTTCCACCGCTGAATCGGCCTCGGGCTACGATCGACCTGGCGGCGATCGCAGCCAACTATCGACGGGTCCTCGACGAGTTGGCCGGCGTGCCGGCCGCCGGAGTAGTCAAGGCCGATGGCTATGGGCTTGGTGCATCACCGGTCGGCCAGACCTTGTGGGACGAAGGGTGCCGCCGGTTCTTCGTGGCGAGGGTCGACGAGGGCATTGAGCTGCGGGCAACGCTGCCCGACGCCGAGATCAACGTGTTCGACGGTCTGCTGCCGGGAACCGAATCGGAATTGATCGAGAACAACCTCGTTCCCGTGCTGAACAGCCTTGACCAGATCGGCCGTTGGCGGACAGCGGCGACCGAGAGTGGACGACCGCTACCGGCATCGATCCATCTCGACTCTGGCATGTGCCGTCTCGGGCTCCCACCGGCTGAGGCGGCGGTGCTAGCGGCCGAGCAAACGCGTCTCGACCGGTTCGAGATTCGTCTAGTGATCAGTCATCTGGCGTCGGCCGACGATGCCAACAGCTCCCAGTCCGAGGAGCAACTGGACTTCTTCAGGCGCTTCCGAACGGCGTTGCCATTGGGGACCGCGTCGCTAGCCAACTCGGCGGGCGTGTTTCGGGGCGACCGGTTTCATCTTGGGCTGGCGCGCCCCGGCATCGCCCTGTACGGCGGTTCGCCGTTCGGTGATTTGAGTCGACCAAACCCCATGGTCTCCGCCGTCACCGTCGAGGCGCCCGTCGTGCAGGTTCGGTCGGTCGAACCGGGCCAGACGGTGGGATACGGTGCGTCGTACCACGTCGACCGGCCTGGTCGGCTGGCCACGGTACCGGTCGGGTACGCCGACGGATTTCTTCGCTCGGCATCTGGCACCGGTCAGGTAGCGGTCGGCGGCAAGCTCGTGCCGATCGTCGGCAGAGTTTCGATGGACCTCATCACCATCGACGTGACGGGCATCGAAGAACGGTTGATCGTTCCCGGTTCACCGGTCGAACTGATTGGCCCGAACTGTCCGATAGACCACGTAGCCGAACGGGCTGGAACGATCTCCTATGAGGTGCTGACCAGCCTCGGCCGACGATACGAACGCCGCTACTTGGCGTAGTGCAGTCGAATTTGGCGTAGGGCAGTATCAGACCGCACCGCTCGTTCGTTCGGCTTCGAACAGCTCTCGGGCCCGATCGTAGTCAGCCTTGCCGTTCGGTAAGCGGGGCACGGCGGTCACCGCCACCAGCTCCTTCGGCAACTTATACGATGATAATCGACGCTGAAGATGTTCTCGCACCGATTGGGCAGCGTCTTTGGCAGTCGGGTCTTGTGCAGTCGTGTCGTCGCTGTTGGCTTTGGCGACGCTACCGACATCGGCTTCGTAGGAGAATACACCGGCGACCCGCTCGCCGAATCGCTCGTCCGTGACCCCAAAGATCAGACAGTCGAATACCGAGTCGTGGGTCTTGACGGCTTCCTCCACTTCTTCAGGAAAGATCTTTTCACCGCCGGAGTTGATGCATTGTGACCCGCGACCGAGGAGGTTGACCGTGCCGTCGGCGTCGACCGTGGCCCAATCACCGGGGAACGACCACCGAACGCCACCGATGGTCCGAAAGGTCAGCGCCGACCTATCGGGGTCTTTGTAGTAGCCGGTCGGGACGAGCCCGCTGGTCGCCACCATGCCGACGTTCCCGCTACCGGCGGTGATCTCGTTGTCGTGTTCGTCAAATATCTTGGTGGTCGGCTGGGCTTCGAACCTCGCCGTTTCGGTGGGAGCGTCAGAGGTCGTAATACTGACCGCCATCGACCCCTCGGTCGATCCAAGGGTGTCGAGCAGAGCGGTGTGGGGCAGTAGCGACAAGAGACCTTCCTTTACCTCGGTGGACCACATCGCCCCTGAGGAAACGACTAGCTGGAGTCGGCTGAGGTCTGGCATGGTGCGGTTCCCGGCCCGATGTTCCAGCCGACGGAGTATCGGCCGAGCAAAGGCATCGCCGACGATCACCAACAGGTTCACTCCGTTGTCGCTGACGGAATCGATCAGGTCATCAGCATCGAGACTCTTGGAGGTACTGAGTACCACCGTGGCACCGAACAGGTGAGGTACCATCTGCCCGAGCCAACATCCGGTGGCGTGCATGAGCGGCGGCCCACACATCGCCACCGTAGTCTTGCCCTCTTCGACGAGTGTCTTCACCGCCGGCGCAATCGCTGCGGCATCTTTCACCGGATCGACGCCAAAGGTCGGGGCGGTCTGCTGGATGAAGCGGTCGGTGAACTGGCCGATCTCGTACATCACCCCTTTTGGCATACCGGTGGTCCCACCGGTATAGAACATGTACATGTCGTCGTTCGAGCGCGTCATGCGGTCGGCCGGTTCGGCGGTGGCGATGAGGTCGCCATAGTGGGAAATTCCATCGATGGCCTGGCCGCCGTCATCGACCTGGAGGAAGAGCTTGATATCCGGCAACCGATCTCGGATTCTGGCCACCCGATCACCGAGGCTGGTGTGGAACACAATGGCTTCGGCGTCGGCGTTGTCCAGCAAATACAACAGCTCATCGTCGAGGTAGCGGTAGTTGACGTTGACCGGAACCGCTCGGATCTTCAACGCCCCGAATTGAGTTTCGACATACTCGGGGCAGTTGTACATAAACATGGCGACCTTCGAGCCGCTGCTCAGGCCGGCATCGAGTAACACGTGTGCGAGCCGGGCCGATCGGTCGTCATACTCCCTCCACGAGATTTGCCGTTTCCCATGAACGATGGCGAGGTGGTCTGGGACTACATCTGCGATCGATTCCCAAATCGTGGCGAAGTGTGTCTCCATCGACGATTCTTACCACACAATGGCTGATCGTTCACGGCCGGAATTGTATGACCTCATCAGTGGTTTAGAGGTAGTGGTGACCGCGCAAAACCGATCGGCATGGGTGGCTCGGTGTCTCGGTAACTCGCCGGCGTCGCCGCTTGGTGAGGATGATATTGACGCATTGCTCGATGTGGCCGCAATCGAGACGGTGCCGGTGAACACCGTGCTCTTCGGCCGGGGCGACGACGTCGGTGATGTCTACATTCTCGAACGGGGCAACGTCGCGCTGAGCCGCCCATCGCTTGATGGCACCGGTCAGGCTGGCACCGAAGCGTCGGTGTTGCAAGTTCTTCACCCCGGTGATGTGTTCGGCGATATCGCCCTGTTTCTTGGTCGCCGCACGGCCGAAGAGGCGCTGGTCATCGCCGACGCCGAAGTGTTTCGCATCTCCGGCCAAGACCTCGTACGCCTGGTGTCGACAAGGCCGCGCTTGGCCGTTCGGTGGATGGTGTCGATGGCGGCTCGGCTCGCCGACTCACAAGATCGACTGGAACAGTTGCTGGCAGGTCCCCTCGACCTCCAGTTGGCTACCCTCCTCAGCCATGCCGTCGATGCCGATGGGACCGTAGCGGTCAGTCAAGAGCTTCTCGCTCGCCTGCTCGGGGTTCGCCGGACCAGCGTCACTCGAAGTCTTGCCAACCTTCAGAGACAGGGCTTGATCGAGAAACGATACGGCCGTATCGATGTGCTCGATCGTGAGCGGCTACACGCCGTTCACTGAGTATTGCTTGGTCGAGGTTGGGTCGCAGGACGCCCGATTGTGCCATTTGCGACAGTCCGGGACGATGAACCGGGTCGCAGGGTTTCCACCTGAATAGACGAACGACAAGACAGAGACCGGGGTACAAGATGAGCGACGCAACTGCGACAGACGTGATCATTATCGGCATGGGACCGGCTGGTGAGACGGTTGGAGGCCTCCTGGCCGAAGCCGGACTCCACGTCACCGGGATCGAAGGCAGCCTGGTTGGTGGTGAGTGCCCGTACTGGGGGTGTGTCCCGTCAAAGATGATGATTCGGGCCGCTGATCTGCTGGCTGAAGCCCGCCGTGTGTCCGATCTTGCTGGGTCTTCAACGGTGACTTCAGACTGGGCTCCGGTGGCGAAACGAATCCGTGATCAAGCCACCGACAACTGGGATGACACCGTTGCCGTAGACCGGTTTGTCAACAAAGGCGGTCACTTCGTCCGAGGCTATGGCGAAATAACTGGTCCTGGGGTGGTAACCGTCGACGGGCAGGTCTTTGAAGCATCGAAGGGCATCGTTATCGCCACCGGCACGCTGGCTGCGGTCCCACCGATCCCCGGTCTTGCAGACACGCCGTTCTGGACGAATCATGACATCATCGAGGCCAAGGAACTACCTGACTCCTTGGTGGTCCTCGGAGGTGGGCCAATCGGGATGGAGCTAGCCCAAGTCATGCGACGGTTCGGGGTACAGGTGTCGATCGTCGAGGCCCTCGATCGACTGCTCCCGGTCTATGAGCCCGAGGCCGGAGAGGTTCTCGCCGATGTCTTTGCCTCCGAGGGCATCTCGGTCCATACCGGGCAGCCGGCGGCGGCGGTCGAGTACGAGAACGAACGGTTCACCGTCCGCCTTGGCGACGGAACACAAGTGCAAGGTGACAAGCTGCTGGTCGCAGCCGGCCGGCGAACGTTTTTGAAGGAGCTCGGCGTGGCGACGGTGGGCATCGATGACTCATCGCGATTCCTTTCGGTCGACGGTCATCAGAGGGTGACCGATGGGGTTTGGGCCGTCGGCGACATAGCAGGCGGCGGATTGTTCACCCACCTGGCGGTCCGTCAAGGCACGGTGGCGGCCGACGACATCCTCGGCCGTGATGTCGAACCGCTCAACCTCGACGCTCTCCCAGCGGTGACGTTCACCGACCCAGAGGCCGGCACCGTCGGGCTGACCGAAGCGGTGGCCCGGGAGCGTGGTCTGAACGTGGCGGTGGCGGCCAAACAGGTCGGCCATACGGCCCGAGGCTGGCTGCACTCGACCGGCAACGAGGGGGTTATAAAGCTGGTGGCCGACGTCGACCGCGGGGTCTTGGTCGGTGCGACGTCTGTCGGCCCTGTCGGTGGGGAGGTGCTCGGGCTGTTGACATTGGCCGTCCACGCCGAAACCCCTATCGTCGCCCTCCGTTCAATGATCTACGCCTATCCGACCTTCCACAAGGGCATCGAAGACACACTGAACGAGCTTGATCTGTAACCGACGGCCAACCCATTCTCACTGATTCTTGGTTTATTTGGCCACGTCCAGTAGCGTGGTTCTGTGAGCGACAACCACGGACACCAACATGGCCCTAACCTCGCTCGGGCCGGGGCGAAGCATCGGAATCGACTCCTCGGCGCCTTCGCCATCATCGGTACGTTCTTCGTTGTCGAAGCGGTTGCCGGAGTGCTCACCAACTCCTTGGCCCTATTGTCCGACGCAGGCCACATGCTCACCGACGTCATCGGGTTGGGAATGGCTCTGGCCGCCATTCAACTGGCCAATCGCTTTGCCGTACCTGGCGACCAAGGCTCCGGCGAACCTGGGCGTTCCCAGCACACCTTTGGGCTCTATCGCTTGGAAATTCTGGCCGCCTTCGTCAACGCTCTTCTGCTGTTCGCCGTGGCCTTTTGGGTCATTATCGAAGCGGTTAGGCGAGTAGGAAACACTCCTGCGCTCCTTGGAACCGAAATGCTGACCGTCGCCGTGTTCGGCCTTGTGGCCAATCTGGTCGCGTTCTGGCTGCTGCGGGATGGAGCCGAAGAATCGATAAACATCGAGGGCGCCTACCTTGAGGTGATGGCCGATCTCATCGGCTCGGTCGGGGTCATCATCGGGGCCATTCTGATCGAGACCCTTGGTTGGAATTGGGTCGATCCGGTAATCGGTGCCCTTATCGGCCTGTGGATTCTGCCCCGAACGTGGCGTCTTGGCCGGAACGCGGTTCGAATTCTGCTTCAAGCGGCTCCGGAAAACGTCGATCTCGATGCGTTGCATGACAAGCTGGCCGGGATTCCTGGTGTCGTCGACATACACGACCTGCACGTCTGGACATTGACCTCCGAAATGGAAGCTGCCTCAGCCCATTTGGTTACCGGTGAAGACGTTGACGGCCACGGTGTTCTAGACCGTGCCCGTCAACTGCTCCACGAGGAATATGGCATCGAACACGGCACCTTCCAGGTGGAACCGGAAAGCCACCGGGGCTGCCACGAAGTCACGTGGTAGCCGGCTTTGGACCCGGCCCCGGTCGCTGGTACCCAGAGACGTGGCGTGGTACCTCGGCCTCGGGAAACCGACTACCGGGATCGATGAGTGGCTTCCCATACGTTGTCGAGACGGGAAGTACACCAGCCCACATCTCCAGCTCGTAGTCCTCCTCATCATCGATTGGCGGGCCGGTACGGACCTTTGCCGACGCTTCGGTGATCGGAAGCCGCAGGACCGAGGTTGCTCGGACCTCTTTGTCGGTCATCGGCCGCAAGAACGGAAGTCGGCCCGGCACCAGCGCCTCGGTCAGGGCGTCGAGCGCCGCCGGTTTTTGGTCATCGGGGACAACCTCTGGTGTTCCGAGGATGACGACCGATCGATAGTTCATCGAATGATGGAACGCCGACCGGGCGAGGACAAACCCGTCGACCAACGTCACCGTGACACAGATTTCCTGAGCAGCCGCAGCACGAAGCATCCGGCTGGCGACCGAGCCGTGGAGAAGTAGGTGATCATCGATCCGGGCGTGAAGGGTGGGGATCACCATCGGTGTCGGAGGCTTCTCGTCGTGAAGAACGATCCCGACGTGGCAGAGGATGGCCTCATCGAGGATGGCATCGACGGTGGCCCTGTCGTAGACGCCTCGTTCGGCAGCTCGTTTGACGGTCGTCCGGTCGGTCTGGGTGCTCACACGGCGACGGTAGTCGTCAACCGGGTCGGGCAGAAAGCCGATTTCGGCTTGGTGGTCTGGAGTGATGCTAGTGGTACGACCTATTGTCGGACGGCGGCACCGCAACGATGGAAGAAGGGACGGGTTCATGTATCCAGGCACATTCGCCGAAACCATGCCAAATAAGCCGGCAGCGATCATGGCCGGCACCGGGGAGATACTTACCTACTCTGAACTCGACGCTCGATCGAACCAGTTGGCCCAGCTGCTCTACGCAGCAGGCCTCCGAAGAGGCGACCACGTTGCCATCTTCATGGAGAACAACCTTCGGTACTTCGAGTGCTATTGGGCAGCCATCCGCTCGGGGTTGTATTTCACCACCATCAATAGTTTCCTCCAGCCCGACGAAACGGCGTACATTCTGAAAGACTCGGGCGCTCGGGCCCTGTTCTCGTCGGCGGCGATGGCCGAGCGGGTTACGTCGGTTCCCGCCCTTGTACCCGACGTCGAGATCTTGTTGTCGGTCGGTGGTGGCGTCGACGGATTCGAAGATTTCGATGCGGCGATCGATCGGTTCCCGGCCAGCCGACTCGATCGTCAGCCCCGGGGCGAGGCGATGCTCTACAGCTCGGGCACGACCGGACGGCCGAAGGGAGTCAAACGCCAGTTGATCGATGCCGAGATCGATGATCCGGCAGCTATCGGCGGTGCTGCGCTGTTATTGACCGCCCTCTTCGGCGTGGATGGTGACGCCATTTACCTGTCTCCTGCACCGCTCTACCATTCGGCACCGTTGGCATTCACGACCGCCACCCAAGGTCAGGGAGCGACGGCGGTCGTCATGGAGCGGTTCGACGCGGCACAAGCTCTCAGCCATATCGACCGTTATAAGGTGACGCATTCTCAGTGGGTGCCGACGATGTTCAGCCGGATGCTGAAGCTCCCTGAAGCGGAACGCTCCGGGTATGACTGGTCGAGCCATAAGGTGGCGATCCACGCTGCTGCTCCTTGTCCGATGGAGGTAAAGCGACAGATGTTCGACCTGTGGGGGCCGATCATCTACGAGTACTACGCCGGTACCGAGCTCAACGGGTTCGTTTTCTGCACCCCGCAGCAGTGGCTTGACCATCCGGGAACCGTGGGACAATCCATCCTGGGCACCATCCATGTGTGCGACGAAGCGGGCAACGAACTACCGAACGGCGAAGCGGGCACCATCTACTTCGAGCGAGACGAGATGTCCTTCGAGTATCACAACGATCCAGCGCAGACCCGCGGCGCCCAACATCCTCAGTTTCCCACCTGGTCATCGCTAGGTGACGTCGGCTACCTCGACGATGACGGTTTCCTGTATCTGACCGACCGTAAGGCGTTCATGATTATCGCCGGTGGGGTCAACATCTATCCGCAAGAGATCGAGGACTGTCTCATCATGCATCCCAAGGTGGCCGATGTCGCCGTCTTCGGTGTTCCGAACGCGGACCTCGGAGAGGAAGTAAAGGCGGTCGTGCAGCCGGAGGTCGGTTGCGAACCGGGCGCCGCGCTGGCCACCGAACTCATGGCATACGCCGGAGAACACCTCGCCCGCTACAAGGCGCCGCGATCGGTCGACTTTCTAGACGAGCTGCCGAGGCTTCCAACCGGAAAGCTTTATAAACGCATCCTTCGCGACGACTATTGGAGGCGGACAGATACAACGGTCGGGTAACGATTAGACGCCGGCCAAGAACCTAGATCTCACGAGGCAAACGGCAAAAAGGAACACCGATGGAGCTCTCAACAATCGACTACCGGGCCGCCGACGGCGTGGCCCACGTACGGTTCAACCGACCAAAAGCGGCAAACGCGGTCAGCCCAGCGTTCGCTGCCGACCTTCGAGCGGTCATGTTGGAGATCGACCACGACGATGCGGTAAAGGCGGTATCGGTCACGGCTGAAGGCAACGTGTTCTGTGCCGGTGGAGATCTGAAGGAATTCAATGCTGCCGGCGACGGCCTGCCAAAATTGGCATCCGACATGCTGGTCGATTTCCACGGTGCGATCTACAAGATGAATCGGATGCCGAAGCCGGTGGTCGCCGGCGTTCGGGGGTCGGCCGGAGGAGCGGGGCTGTCGATCGTCTCCGCATTCGACCTCGTCATCTGTGGCCAATCGACCAAGTTCACCATGGCCTACACCCGGGCCGGGGTTACGCCGGACGGCACCTCAAGCTACTTTCTCGCCCGCCACATCGGTCTGCGGCGAATGCTCGACCTGACGTTGACCAATCGGGTCTTGTCGGCCGCCGAGGCCGAGTCCTGGGGGCTGATCAATCGGGTGGTGCCCGACGATGAGGTGGATACGGCGACAGCGGAGCTGGCGACGCAGCTGGCCTCCGGTCCGGCGTGGGCGATCGGCCACGCCAAGCGGGTGGTGTACGCCGGGTTCGAATCTCCGCTCGAACAAGCCGGGGAGTTTGAAGGCACGGTCATCGCCACCGCCATGGGCCGACACGACGGCCGCGAAGGTATCGCCGCTTTTGTTGAGAAGCGGACCCCAGAATTCGACGGTCGGTAGGGCATCGAACATGGATGTCGACGAGGTACTGCGTACCACCTTCGCCTGCCGCGACTGGACCGATGAGCCGGTCGAAGACGCGACCCTTCACCGGATCCTCGATGTGGCCCGATTCGCTCCCAACGGCGGGAATCGCCAAGGCTGGCATGTCATCGTGCTCCGCGACCGGTCCATCAGAAAACGTCTGATACCGCTCATCAAGCCGACGACGTCGGTGTACCTTGCCCAACGCCAGGCTGGCGAGTCGCCATGGAACAGCGTGCACGAAACCTCGATCGACGTCGAGGCAGCTATCGACGCCGACCCCGACTTTCCTGGGCTTGCTCAGCTCGTCGACGTACCGGTGGTTCTGGTTATTACCATCGATTTGAGCGTCGTGGCCAGCATCGACAAAGACTTAGATCGAGTCGGAGTAATCAGCGGCGCGTCGATTTATCCGTTCGTCTGGAACGTGCTTCTCGCCGCTCGAAATGAAGGCCTCGGTGGGGTACTGACCACCTACTTGGCAGGGCGAGAACCCGATGTTCAAGCCATGCTCGGTATCCCATCGCATCACGCCGTCGCTGCCATGGTCCCAATTGGACACCCGGTGAGACAGCCGACCAGACTCCGACGAAAGCCGGTCGAGAGCTTCACGACGATCGATCGATTCGATGGTCAGCGGTTCGACCTGGGAGCCGAACACGAGAGCGCCGCCACCTAACATCTCCGAAATCTGGGAACTCGATACGATTGTTTAGCGTTTGACAAGCAGTACGTCGTATTTCGGTGGGTCGGAAGAGATACATCTGGGAAGAAGGGAGGTGGCGGTGTGTTCGTGGCAGTGGGGATTATCGGCGTAGCCGTCCTTCTTTTCGGCCTTCTGGTCGACGACGTGTTCGATGGGTTGTTGCCGGGCGGCGACTGGCTATCCCTCACCTCCATCGCCACGTTCCTCAGCGCCTTCGGTCTGCTCGGATGGATTCTGACCGCTCGCTTCGACACCCCGACTCCGGTGGCGGTACTCGGAGGAACTGCGGCCGGCATCGCGCTCGGGGCGGTGGCGGTTCGATGGAGCCGATCGCTGGCCACGATGGCGACCGACGCCACGCCAACCGCTGCCGATCTCGTCGGTTGCGGTGGCCGTCTCGTCACCGCCATTCCCGCCGGCTCAACGGGGGAAGCGCTCATTCGAATCGGCGGCCAGCCCGTCAAACTCACTGCGGTCGCCGCCACGGCTATCGATCGGGGCACCGAAGTCGTCGTCGTCGATGTGCTGTCGTCGACCAAAGTTTCGGTGGAACCAGCCGATCAATTTTGGGGCCCGGCCGACTCCGACGCCGGCTGAACCTGTCCGATCGCGCGAATTTAGAAAGACCAGAGAGAGGGAACCAACATGCCAACGCTCGTCATTGTCGTTCTTGGAGTCATTGGACTCCTGGCGGTAGTCGGACTACTCGTCCTGACCAGATTGAAGGTGGCCGGACCAAACGAAGCGTTCATCATTACTGGGCGCAAGGGTAGGGCGGTCACCAACCCCGAGACCGGGGCGATCAGCACCGACCTTTCGGGACAGAAAGTGGTGATGGGAGCGAGCGCGTTCATCGTTCCCTTCGTTCAGAAGTTGGCGATCCTCGATCTGTCGTCGCGTCAGATTGCGATCACCGTCGGCTCAGCGGTTTCCTCTCATGGCATCAAGTGTTCTCTCGAAGGGGTGGCGGTTGTCAAAGTAGGTGGCACCGAGGACGCGATTCGAGCGGCGGCCCAACGATTCCTAGGACAACAATCGGAAATCGATCACTTCACCCAGGAGGTGCTCGCCGGTTCGCTACGAGCCATCGTCGGCCGCCTTTCGGTTGAAGAGATCATCAAGGACCGGGCAGCGTTCGCCCGAGAGGTGGCCGAGGAAGCAGAGGCCTCTCTGACAAACCAAGGGTTGGTCCTCGACACATTTCAGCTGCAGGACATCCAAACCGAAGGTAACTACCTGCACGATCTTGGTCGCCCCGAGGCAGCTCGGGCCGAGAAAGAAGCGGCGATCGCCGAGGCCATCGCTCGGCGGGAAGCGGAAGAGGCTCGACTGAAAGCCGAGGAAGCTGTTGCGGTAGCCAACCGTGAACTCTCCCTCCGTCAAGCCTCGATCAAAGCTGAGACAGACGCAGCCGCAGCCGAAGCGGAGGCATCGGGCCCGATCGCCAAGGCGGCACGAGACCAGGAGATCATCTCGGCGAAACAGAAGGTGGCCGAGCAGCAATCGGAGCTCAAAGAGCGTGAACTCGACACTGAAATTCGGCGGCCCGCTGACGCCGAGCGCTACGCCGTTGAGCAAGAGGCCGAGGGAAATAAGAGCAGATCTATACGGGAGGCGGAGGCGAAACGAGCCGCCACCGTGGAAGCGGCGTCAGCCAAAGCTGAGGAATCCCGTTTGGTAGGAGCCGGTGAACGTCAGCGCAGAGAGGAACTGGCCAAGGCCGCCGAAATCGAAGGCCGAGCGGAAGGTGAGGCTGAACGAGCCCGCCGTGAAGCCGTTGCTGCCGCGGTGAAGGCCGAAGGTGAAGCCGAGGCCGCAGCCATCCTCGCCAGGGGAGACGCAGAGGCAGAAGCCATGACCCGCAAGGCTGAAGCCTATGAACAGTACGGAGATGCGGCCATCGTCGACCTTCTCGCCTCGATGCTGCCAGAGGTAGTGCGCGAGGCGTCGGCTCCAATGGCCGGTATCGACAAAGTCACGGTTATTTCCACCGACGGTGCTACCGCGTTGACCAAAACGTTGACCGACAACATCGCCCAGGGAATGCAACTCTCGTCCGACGTGATGGGAGTGGACCTGGCATCGATGTTTGGGCAGCTAGCGGACCGGGCCAGTGGTGGGACCGCCGCTCTTCGCTCTTCGGGAGATGACAGCGAAAGTTCATAGGCAGCGCCCGGTGGCCGGAACGGCATCTGACCGGTAGTACCACGACGGCGGGTCGAACACTGCGAAGATGCGAGTGCTCGACCCGCCGATCCGGTGGGTAACCGGTCACGGGCTCTAAAAGAGAACGGGGGCCGCGGCTCCGTCGGCCGCCGCAGTAGCTAAGGCTTCCTCCGCTCGACGCAGTACATCGGTTGGTTTCTCAGCCGGCTCGCGCACGACCGCACCAAGGGCGATGGTGGGATGAAATGTCGAACCACCGGCCGCGTATGGAGCAGTAAGGTCGGCGAATAGCGACGCGATCCTTTTCTCCAGGTCGAGCGTCCCAGCGAGGGTGCGAAGCACGACCAGCAGCGTGAATTCGTCGACCGAGGTCATGAGGTCGTAGCCCCGCAACGTCGTCCGGAGCCTCGACTCCAACTCGGCCCGTAGCCCGTTTGCGTCTCGGTCGTCTTTTCTGTGTCCGCCTGAGTTTGGCGGCGGGTCGAACCGCACCAACGCCAAACACATAGGTTCCGGACGCTGGAACGCTGCATGTATCTGATCGCAATAGTCAAGGTCGATGCCGGCGATCGCCAGCGCACCGGCCGTTGGTTGTGCTGCGGATGTATCGGCCATATAGCCATATCGACACGAGGTCGGTCGAGCTTGATCATCCCCTCGACTCAAGGGCGTGAGGAGCTCTGCTTAGAACGGCGAGTTGTCATGTAGTCCGATGACGTTCCTCGTGGCCGATAGTCGCCGATGGTAGAGGCCCGCTACCTTGGGTTCACCATGGACTTGCATCTCGGCGACAAGCGCGCCCTGATCACCGGAGGGTCAAAGGGCATCGGGTTGGCGTGCGCCGAGACGTTGGCCGCCGAGGGAGTTCACCTCTCTATCGCAGCCCGAGGCGTTGGTCCGTTGAAAGACGTGACGCGGCGGTTGCGGGCTGCCCATGACGTCGACGTGACCAGTCACTCCTGTGATATGGCCCGGATCGAGCACCAACAGGCCCTCATCGACGTCGTCGGACCGATCGACATCTTGATCAACAACGCAGGTGGTATACCGGCAGGTGATATAGCGACCGTCGGCGATGCGGCGTGGCGGGCGGCCTGGGATTCGAAGGTGTTTGGCTATATCAACCTCTGCCGACTGGTGCTGCCACGAATGGTAGAGCAAGGTTCGGGCGTGATTATCAATATCATCGGAGCGGCCGCCGACCGGCCCAGCCCGGAGTATGTGGCCGGCGCCGCCGGTAACGCAGCCCTGGTTGGGCTCACCACCGCTCTGGGCAGTCGATCGCCCGAACATGGCGTTCGTGTTGTTGGAATCAACCCAGGGGCCACGATGACCGATCGCCTCGAAACGCTCCTGCGGGTTCAAGCCAGTACGCGGTTCGGAAACGAGGAGCGGTGGAGTGAACTCGTTCCCACCAACCCGCCACCGGCGACGGTCAACCAGGTCGCCGATGTGGTGGCCTTTGTCGCGTCGGATCGGGGTGGACACATTTCGGGCACGACCATCACCGTCGATGGCGGCGCCAGCGCTCGCTGACCATCGAACCGGCCGCCGGACGTGACCAGCCCGGTCAGCGGGGTCTACAGATGGTCGTAGTTGCTGTCGTTGTCGTCAACCTGCAAGGATCAGGTCGATCTTGTGTAGAGAGGTGACGTATCGATGAGTACCCGTCAGCAGACCGCCAGTAATCTTGAACAGTGCTATCGGTCGATCGAGTCTTTGATCGGAAAACTTTCGGCCAAGGACTGGAAGGTGCAGTCGTTGTGTCCCGAGTGGGACGTCCGGGGCGTTGTCGGCCATCTGGCCAGTGTGGAGAACATGCTGATCGACTGGATGCCCGACGATGCCAACACTCCGTTGCCGTTCGACCGGATTGCAGCCTTTGAACGAACGGCGGAAGGTTGGACCGATGACGAACTGGGGGCGCAGACCGGCGAAATACTCGCCGTCCGCCGGGCCGAACTCGCCGGTCTAACCGACGAGCAGTTCGACGCTCCCTCGGCGACCCCGGTGGGGCCCGGCTCGTACCAACGATTCATGGACATCAGAACGTTCGACTTCTGGGTCCACGAGCGTGACATAACGACGCCTCTCGGATGGTCGACAGACGATGGCGGGCCGCCGGCCGAGGCCGCAGTCGACGAAATAGAGCGATCTATTGGATACATAGTCGGCAAGAAGATCGGGCTTCCTGACGGCATGAGTATCGCGTTCCATCTGACCGGACCGGTTGAGCGCGACATCTTGGTGGTCGTAGATGGTCGTGCGGTTGCCGTAGATCAGCTCGATGCTGCGTCGGTCGAGGTGAGCGCCGATTCGTTGACGTTTGTGCAGCTGGCCTGCGGTCGGATCGATCCGCAGCTGGCCATCGATGGGGGCCGAATCTCCTGGACCGGTGACGCCTCCTGGGGGGAAACCGCGGCTCGGGGTCTCCGGTTCACGTTTTGAGAGCAGGGCCGGTGGTGGTGGCTCGCGTCACCCAAAGAGCCCGCCAAGTATTCCCGGTCGTTCCCTTGTCGCTACTCGGGCGCCAAACCCAGCGCCGATCGCAGCGAAGAGGAGCACTTCGATTAGCGCCGGCCCATCGTTCCAAAACGTCGGTCCGTCTAGTTTGCCGGCGGCGGCGAGAACTATCCCGACCACCGCCACCAGCAGAAACGAGCCGGTGGCCGCGAGCCCGGCGACGTTGACCGGCTGGGGGTTCGACCGTCGGACGGCCACGGGCCAGGCCAGGGCCGCCAGGAGGGGCGCGAAATGGTAGGTCAAGACAGGATTCCGCACCGCCAGTATCACCCAAAGCGTAGTGACGGTTGCGTTGAGGCTCAGGCCTCGTCCATGCACTACCAGCCGCTCACGCACCCAACTTCCAACCTCTGTTAGCAGTTCGCTATTCCGTCGACTAGCGAGGCTTCCGGTTACTTCAGTGTGCTTCGTTCAGACCAGGGTCGCCAACCCGTCGACCACCCGTTGCATGTTGGCCCGAAGGTCGGTCAGGCGTGCGTCGATGACACGGGTCGTGAGGTCTGGCCGCTTCTCGATGATTCGTGTAATCCCGGAGGGCCCTGGTCCAAGAATCAGTCGGAATCGAACTCGGGTGGAGCCGGCAATCGGTTCGAGTTCGAAACGCCACCGAGCCCCCGGACTATCGACGTCCGATGTGGCCCATCCAAATTGGTATGGCGCGTCGTATCGGTCTATGAAGCACTCGACCTCCCATTCACCTCGGGATTCGTGGACGTTCCGTCCGGTGAATCGATCGCCGATCTCCGGTCGCTCGCCCACGTCGTCCGACCACGTAGCGCCAAGGAATTCGGTGCTGAACTGGGCCGGCATGTCGATGTCGGAGATCAGTTCCCAGAGTCGTTCGATCGGCGCGTCGATGTCTTGTTCGACGAGAGTGCCGGGCCCGTCGGCCATCGAGATTGGGTTCGATGGTCCCGATTCGTACGTTCTGGCGAACTCATCGAAGTAGGTGATGTCGCGGGCGGGATACCGAGTGGCGGGGGAGAAGTCGGTGCCGATCGTCCATGCGACGGGCAACATCGCGATTTGGGTCATGTCCGCCGGGATATTGAGCAGCTCGGCGATCTCGGTTTCTTTGTTTAATGCAGCGGTTGTCCATGTCGTGCCCAGACCACGGGCTCGAAGTGCCACCGCGAAGCTCCACGCAGCCTGGATGACCGAGTCGAAGAGGCCGGGTCGGCCGCTGCCATCATGACGGCCGATGATGGTTGGAATGACGATGGCCGGCACGTCGGCGAGATGCTCGGCCAGATGGGCGGCCGAGGTCATCACCGATTCGTTTCGATGTCCGGAGCCGGCGAGGGTGTCTCGTGCGTCGATCATCCACCGTCCAGCCGAGTCCAGGTAGAGCTCGGCCAACCGATCTTTGAGTGCGGAATCTCGGACGACCACCCAGCGCCGGCTCCCCTGGTTTCCGCCGGTCGGGGCCTGCTCGGCAATGTCGATGCAATCGAGGATGGTTTGCTGATCGACGTCGCGTTCGAGATCGAGCCGAATCCGCACCGCTCTGGTAGTGGATAGCGCGGCGTCGACCGACGCGGTATCAATATCGTCTGACGAAATCCTCATCTGCTCCCCCAAAAAGTTACGGTACTACGGTGGTCGTGTGGTCGGCGGATCGACCAGGGGCCGGGTTAGTTGTCAGCTCGACCGGCCACCCAGGCCAACAAGTCGGCTCGAGGCCAGGTGTTGATGACCAAGTCGCGCTGGGCCCAGCCGCGCTGGGCGGTACGCACGCCGTATTCCATTCGACCGAGTTCGGAGACGTGATGGCTGTCGCTGTTTATCACCAGCTTGACCTCCCGGTCGACGGCCCGACGAACGACGTCTGCCGCCGCATCCAAGCGGCTTAATGCGCCGTTGATCTCCAGCGCGACCCCATTAGCCACCAGTGCGTCGAGCAGCTTGTCGATGTTGAGTTCGATACCGGGTCGACGGCCGATGTAGCGACCGGTGAGGTGGCCGATCGAGTGGACGGTCGGATCCTCGATGGCCCGAATCACCCGCGCCGTCTGATCCGCCTGCGATTCGTCGTAGTGGGAGTGGACCGACGCCACGGTGTAGTCAAACAGTGCCCTGAAATCGTCGTCGTAGTCCAAGCCGCCCGTTCGTCCAATGTTGAGTTCGCATCCAAAGAGGATGGTCATCTCGGGGTACTGCTCTTGAAGCTCTCTGATGTTGTCGCGGTGCTCAAGCATCTGCTCTGCAGTCGACCCGTTGATGGCGAGGTCTTCACCGTGGTCGGTGATGGCTAGGTACGAATATCCTTTGGCCGCCGCCTGGGCCACCATGTCGGCTAGCGACGACCGCCCGTCTCCGGACCGATCGGTGTGGTAGTGAAGATCTCCTTTGATGTCGCCAAGCTCCACGAGGTCGGGGAAACGAGCGTCATCGTTATCGATGGCTGCGGCCTGGATCTCTCCGGTCGCTTCCCGCATCGTTGGCGGCACATACTGGAGATCCAGTGCGGCATAGATGTCCTGCTCGGTTGCCGAGGCGACCACCTCGTCACCGTCGACGAGGCCGTATTCGTTCAGAAGTACCCCTCGATCGATAGCCCGTTGCCTGAGCGCGATGTTGTGCGCTTTCGATCCGGTGAAGTACAACGTGGCCGCCCCAAATTGCGATGGATCGACGACTCGGACGTCGACTTGCAGGCCAGACGGGGTAAGAAATGATGTCTTTGTCGGCCCCGACAACACGAGCTCTGACACCTCGCCATGGGCTCGGACCTTTGCCATAACCTCAGCCGCTTGGGTTGATGCCACGGTCACGTCGATGTCGCCGATCGTCTCCGACATACGCCGAAGGCTGCCGCAGTACTCGGCGGCATGCACCTCAGGCATCGCCCGGAGGTCATCGACCAGCCGTCGGGCGAGAGGGAGCGCTTCGGCGATCGGCGTTCGATGGTCTTTGCCGGTGAGCCCCAATCGTTCGATGGCCTTGGCGATCTTTGCCTCGCTGGTCGCTCCCATCCGAGGAAGCGTTCGTAGCTTCTGGTCGGTGATCGCTTGCTTGAGCCCGTCGAGATCTTCGACACCCAGCTCGTGCCGTACGAGCTTTAGGGTCTTTGGGCCGAGCCCGGGGATCTTTGAAAGCCGGACGAACTCTGGAGGGTATGCGGCCCGAAGCGCCTCGAGCTTGGTGACGGTGCCGGCGTCGAGAAACTCGCGGATCTTCGAGGCTGTCGACTTCCCGACGCCGTCGATCTTGGTCAGGTTGGCCGCCGATAACGCGGTGATGTCGGCGCCGTGGGCTTCGATCCCCAACCTCGCTTTTTCGTAGGCTCGCACTTTGAACGACTGCGGACTTTCTTCGTCCAGCGTCGTCAAGGTAGCTAGCTCGTCCAGCATGGCCAGTACGTCGGCGTTTGTTGCCATGCAGTATTGCTATCATCTCCGAGCGACAGTGACGCAAGGGTCGAACAACGCAGACGGCCCGAGCCATCGTGTGCATGGCGAGTTTGCTGCCGGATGCTAACGTGCTGTCACCGGACCGATCAGACGAACGGATTGCCCTTCGTCGGGCGGTGATGATCGAACCCGATAAGGTGTCGGCCGCTGGCCGCCACATCGAGGGTGACTTGGAGGGGTGAGACGGGCGCTGTGGTGACCGAGTATAGGGAAGTGGATGCAACCAATTTTTGTCGACGATCATGACCAGATTGTCGGCCAACCTTGGGTTTCTGTGGACTGAACTCGACCTCCTGGATGCCATTCGTGCCGCATCCTCTGCAGGCTTTGAAGCGGTTGAGGTTCATTGGCCGTACATTACACATGCGTTCGAGATCACCCTCGTGCTCGAAGAACTTGGTCTCCCGTTGCTCTCGCTCAACACCGTCGGTGGCGATCTGGCGGCCGGTGACTACGGCCTGTCGGCAGTCCCCGGCCGCTCCGATGAGGCACGGGCCAACATCGACAAGGCGATGGCCTACGCCGCCGATGCCTCGGCCCGCTTCGTTCACGTCTTGGCCGGGATGTCGGAGGGTCCCGAGGCCCGCGACGCGTACATTCAAAACCTACGATACGCCGCGGCCCGAGGAAACGAGTTTGGGGTCGGTGTGTTGATCGAACCGGTCAGTCAGGCCGTTCAGCCCGGGTATTACCTGACATACGTCGACCAGGCGGTCGATGTGATCCAAGAGGTTGGCGAGGTTGACGGACCGGGGGTTAAGATCCTGCTCGACTGTTTCCATACACAGCAGACCGAGGGTCGTCTGATCGAACGGATCGAGGCAAACCTGCCCTATATCGGTCATATTCAGATCGCAGCGGTGCCCGACCGTAGCGAACCGGATCATGGTGAGGTTGACTACCGAACGTTGCTCGGACAAATCGACGCCCTTGGATACGAGGGGTACGTAGGTGCCGAGTACACGCCCGCCGGTCGCACCGACGCCGGACTGTCTTGGATGGATCTCGTCACTGACTGAAAGGTCTAGGCGATCGAAGGGGTAGAGAACCGTGGGTTGCTTGAAATCCGCGACTTTCCCACTCTTGCTTCGTCTACCTGAGTATCTAACTAGGAGAGGGAAATGTTGCATACGAAAGAGTTGACGGCCGAGTTTCTCGGCACGATGTGGCTTGTTCTGGGCGGCTGTGGTTCAGCGGTCTTTGCCGCAAGTGTGCTGACCGATGATGGCGCAGTGAATTTAGGTATCGGATTCCTCGGGGTGAGCCTGGCGTTTGGCTTGACCGTCGTGACCGGCGCCTATGCGTTCGGACATATCTCGGGTGGGCATTTCAATCCGGCGGTCACGCTCGGTTTGGTGTCCGGTGGCAAGTTCGACCCGGCGAAGGTTGGGCCATACATCCTGGCTCAGGTACTCGGCGGTCTAGCCGGTGGTCTTGTTATTTATGCGATCGCCTCGGGGCAAGATGGTTTCGCTATCGGGGACACCACAGGCACCTTTGCCACCAATGGCTTTGGTGAGTTCTCCCCGAACGGATACAGCGCGTTTGCCGTGTTCATCGCCGAAGTGGTGCTGACCGCGATCTTTCTTCTGGTCATCCTCGGAGCAACAGCGAAGAAGGCGGCGGCTGGCATGGGTGGCTTGGCGATCGGGCTGGCGCTCACACTCATCCACCTCATCTCGATTCCCATAAGCAACACCAGCGTGAACCCGGCCCGGTCGACCGCACAGGCGGTGGTGGCTGCCGTCTTCGGTGACGGTGCGACCACGCCTCTTGCCCAACTGTGGATGTTCTGGGTCGCTCCCATCGTCGGAGCGGTCCTCGGTGGCATCATCCACCGTTCGATGCTCGACACCGATTGAGCAAGCGCCAACCGAAGACGGTTCGCTGACAACGACGTCAGCGAACCGTCGCCGGTGACAGGGCGGTGAAGTACTTTCCTCTATCTCGTTGAGCTCGTGAGCCTGGTGGACCCCGGTTCATAGATCGGGTAGCACACCCTCGCGTTGTAGGCGATCGAAGAACGCCGGCTCGTAGGCGTCGGCGGGATGCTCTCGAACCAGTTCGTCGAGTATCTGAGCATCGTCGCCGACAAGAATGCGCCACCGCCCGGACCTGACACCGTCGAGAATTTGTTCCGCCGCCTGCTTGGCCGTCGTAGGGGCGTGATCTCGAAAGGCGTCAGCCATCTTGGTCGTGTTGGGGTTGAGGGTTCTGCCGAGGTGCCGCTGGGAGTTGGCGACGATATCGGTGCCGATATGGCCTGGGAGTACGACCGATGCCTTGACATGGGGGGCGTTGATCCGGAGATCGGTGATAAGGGCCTCGGTGAACCCTTTCACCGCGAACTTGGCGGCGGAGTAGGCGGTGTGGGTCCGGGTCGGGCCCAACGAGGCCCAGAAGCCGTGAACGCTACTGGTGTTGATGATATGCCCCTCTTGGGCGGCCACGAGAAGTGGCATGAAGGCACGGCTGCAAAAGTACACCCCATACCAACAGACGTTGAAGGTTCGTTCCCATGCGTGGCGGTCACCGAAGACGAAACTGGGTAGGTCACCGATTCCGGCGTTGTTGAACAGCAGATTGATGTGATCGATTCGATGTTGATCGAGTACTTCGTCTCGAAACTCACCAACCGAGGCCTGGTCGGCGACATCACATCGGTGAGTGGTGACGGTGATGTTCGGTGAGGCTGCCCGGCAGGCTCGTCCAGTGTCTTCCAGCGTGGCAACGTCGATATCGCACAGTGCGAGGTGACACTGAGACTCTGCCAAGAGAATGGCGAGTTCTCGGCCCATGCCTGTTCCCGCACCGGTGACTACGGCCAATCTGCCATCGAATCGCTGCATCGACGCACCGTAGCGCCGGTGGAGCATCGCCCGGTCTTCGGCAAACGGTCCAGAGCTAGCGGAGCTGCAGCAGCGCCTGTTCCAACCGGCCGATGTGGTGTCCGCCGGAGCGCACAGCGTGTTCGATCAGGGGTGCCAGTTGGTAGAGGGGGAGGCGCCGCTGCCACCCATCGGACAGCGGAAATACGTCGTCATATGCCCGGTAACAATCGTCATCGAACCCGCCTGACAAACGCATGACGGCCAAGTCGAACTCGCGGTCGCCACCGAACGATTTGGGGGCCACCAACCAACTCCGGCCAAAACGGTCGACGAGGCGGTGTCGGCCGGTAAGGGCGCCGTGGAGCCGGGCCGGCGGTTCTCTCGGGCCGACGAGGAGATCGACTCGGTCGGCGACGCGCTGAAGATTGGCAAGTACCGGGTGGGGGAGGGCCCGGGTCTTGCCCGCCAGCTCGATGAGCGGCTGAAGCCGTTCTCCAGAATAAAAGTCAGCCCAGGAACTCAGGCATTCGTCTCGGAGATCCGGATCGGTGTTCCCGGCTCCGTCATCCCGCCCGAACGATCGAGCACCGGACCGGTGCAGCCGTGCGAGTGCCCGGCCGAACTCGTCATCACCGGAGGGGTGTTCAGCCGCTGACGCTCGATCGGGGCTTGCGCCGACCCCGTCCACTGCGTGAGAGGGGTCGGCCTCGTCGACCCATTCGAGGATCAGGAAAGCCCCTACGGCCGTCGTCCCGATCGCCAACACCTCAGGTACCGCCAACGCTTGTGCTCGCTCCAGCCAGCGCAGATTGGCTGCTTCCACCCAAAGACTTCCCACCGCTGAAGCCGAATGGTCCCGTGATTTGGAGCGGAACAGATCATCGGCTCGTTCCGTTTTCGCAAAGACGGTGCGCCCGTCGTCCAGCTCGACCCGGAACGAGTCGGTCGCCGCCCCTCGGCCTAGGTGGCAACACGAAACAATCCCAGTGTTCAAGGAATCGGTGACGGCCGGACTCAACACGCTCAGCAAGGTACCAATGTCACATCACGGGACCGCATCTGTGTAGTTTCGAGTTGTCGGACATGGCTGCCGCGCCCATACTTGCGGCTCCGAGGTCAATCTTGCGCAGCGTGGCGAGGGTCGTTGCGTCGCCACGGAGCGTGTCCTACATTCATCAACGCCTGACGGTTCGGACTTCCGTTCACGATCGGGCACTCCGCCGCATGATCGACTGCCAGCTCACGATTCCGGGCTCGAACGCGTTCGCCAATCACCGATTGGGTGAGGTCGCGATCGAAGCCGCTACTACCGGTCGACCGTCAGGTGCGCACGGGGGACCTGTCGACCATTCCGGTCGGTGCGACCGCCGCTGTCGTCCGATGACGTCAACAGGATGAGTTTGGTCGCGCCGTTTCGGTCTCAGCGTACTTCCCTCTATGTGACAGCGAACCACCGGGCGAGGGTCACCGGCTCCGGCACGGTCCCGACGTCGTCGGGCAGCCTAACCGGAGAGGCGCCCGGCGGTTCGACCGTGGCGCCGCCGCCGGCCCTCGCCGCGACACCGGTCATGGTCGATGGCATGGCGTCTCAATTGGTGTCGGTGCTGCTGGCGGTAGTGATAGCTCGGCGACTCGATTTGGTGGAATTTGGACGGTTCAGCGCTGTCTTTGCCGCATTCCTCGTCGCGCAGGTCGTGTGGCGAGCGTTTGTAGTCGAACCGTTCATTGAAAACGGTGTGGTCGGAGAGACGGGCCTAGCCCTTCGCTCGCTCTGGAAGGTCTTGCTGTTGAAGGTGGCAGTCCCGTTGTCGGGACTGCTTGGGCTCGTGTCAGCAGCGGCCACCGGCGTGGCGAAAGACACGTTGTTGTTGTTTGCCATCATCGCTCCGACGCTTGTCGGTTTCGACGCTGTGCGGGCGGTGAACCTGGCCACGGGTTCCGGCGGAAAAACTGTCCGGGCTGCCATCGTTTTCTCCGGCTCGTTCACGGTGTTGTTTGCCACCGGGATCGTGGCGGCTGGCGACGTTGGTGCCGATGGAACGTTCCGTGGCGATTTCGTACTCGGTCTTGGCGCTGGAGCGTTGTTGGCGTCTGGGGCTGGACTCGCTGGCCATGTCTGGGCCGCCCGCCCTGTTCCGAAATTGGATCCCGCCGATCCATTGCCTCGGCCCCGGAGAGGGTGGAGGGTCGCTCGCATCCCGACCGGTGGCTCCACGCTCCCTTTGGCCTTGATCGTGCTGGCCGCTTCGGTTGGCGTCGAGGTATCTGCGGGAATCCACGGTGGCCTGATCATGGTGTATCCCCTGATGGTGATCGTTGGGCTGGTGAACGCCATTCCGATTCGATCGAGCTCGGTCGTCGGGTCGGCGATCACAATGGTGTTGGTCGGCGGTGCGATCGCCATCGCTGTCACCGACCTGGCCGACTCGTACGGTCCGGCGATCCTAGGGGCAACATGGGCTTCGGCCCATTCGGCGGTGGCGCCGCTGGCGGTTGCCATCGTTGCCGGAGCGGTGCAGGCCCGGTGCGACGCAACTATCCGAGGCAAGATGGACACGACGCTGACGATGAGAGCGCGCCTGATACTTCTCGCAGGCACCTTGGCGGTTGGAGCGATTGGCGTCCGGGTGGGCGGGGTGTCTGGGGCTGCTTGGGGCCTCGCCATCGCCTCGATTCTTGTTGCCGCGGTTTGGATTGTCGTTGCCATTCGGCTTCGTGGGCCGAGGGAGTGGGTCGGCCGGCCAGAGAGTTAGGTGACTGCCAACTCTCTCTTCTGGCGAGTGTGTAGGGGGAATGTCCCCACTGTTTGGCGTACCCTGAACACTGTAAGTCACTCTCCGTGTGAGAGTATCCCGAAGAGTGGGAATCGGTTCGATGGTGTGCTATGATTTTGCCTATCGACGACGCCGCGGGTGGTATCGACGAGAGGACATGCATGGGTGACCGAGGACAGCTTGAGGCCGTCCACACCGGCAGCGAATCCCTATTCGAGGCCGTGCTTGGGTTGGAAGATGCACTGGCAACACCGATAGGCGATAGGCCAAAGTGGCGACTCCGGGTGGCCATGGCCGCCGACCACGCGGCCAACAGATTGTCGGAGCACACGATCGAGAGTGAGCGCGGGTTCCTTCATGGCCTTGAGCACGAGGCGCCGTGGCTCGCTCGCCGGGTCAACCAACAAACGGTCGAGCACGAGCGTCTACAGAAGGAAGTCGACGCGCTGCGGGTCGCAATCGCTTCGGTTGATGATTGTCCCGATCGGGCGACCCAGATTCGGGCCCAGGCACTCGAATTACTGACGCAAATAACCAAGCACCGGCAGCGGGGCGCAGATCTGGCCTGTGAGGCCCAGGCGGTCGCCGTAAGCAACGGCGCATAGCCGTTCGTCGGTCGAGGGAGCGCACACCACAGCGGCAACCAGAGCCATCGGGTAGTCTGAAGCAGCTGAACGCGTGTGGCAGGAGACGATTGGTCGGGACCCGGACACATTTTGATCTGGCTGTCGTTATGTAGAAGGTGAAGGATTTCAGGCGGACTCTATGGCAAGACAACAGCGTGCCAACGATTCCCGCGTCGCCCGAGATTTTGAGCTGGCCCTTCGGAAGGCGAAGCGAGGAAATAGCGACGGCTTCGACTGGCTATACAAGAGTTACAACCGCCGAGTCGGGGCGCTCGTTCGATCCGAAGCGTGCCCCGATCCTGACGAGGTTGTGAACACCGTGTTCTTCAAGGCCTTCCGTTCGATCGATCGATTCGTGGGCACGCACGCGAACTTCGCAAGCTACCTGTACCAAATCGCCCGGTTTCAGGTCATAGATGAGCGCCGAGCCAAACGGCGTCGAATCGATTTCGCCGATGAGTCCACCGAGGAAATGGTCGACGAACAGGCCGATCCAGCGGAGATCGTAGAGCAGTCAGACAGCGCAAGGCGGGTGCATGAGGCGCTCGATGTGCTTACTCCAGAACAGCGTGAGGTCATTGTACTCCGTGTCCTGTTTGGCCTTACCGGCCCGGAGACCGCACACGCCCTGGACAAGCCGGTCGGCGCTGTTCGCTCCCTGCAAAATCGGGCTGAGGCCCGGCTGCGAGGTTTGGTCGATTCCGGGTCGGTAGTGCTGTGAATGACGACCAGACCGATGAGGTCAGAGGCAGCCATCGCTCAGACGACGCGCTAAGCCAGTCCGACACAATGACCCCGTTCGAGTCGGCGCTGGCCGGCAATGACACCGAAGCCGGCGGCACGCCAAGCCTTCGAGCGATCGACACCATGCGCAACTTATTGGATGAGGTTGATCATGCACCGATCACCCATGCTGGTCTCGCCGACTTCCTCGAAACTGGGGGATCGGTCGGGCGTCACCGGGATCGTAGGATTCGGGTCCAGCCGCCGGTCGTGGCGCCAGGCACACCCGGCCGGTTCGTCGACATCACACCAGCCGAGCTTCTCAACGGCGAGTACATGCGACAAAACGGGCCGGACCAAGCCGACACCCCGATGGTCTCGCCGCCGTCGGAGACGGTGTCCCAGCCCCTGAATCGCCTCCCTGTGGCTCGTTCTATCGAAGGAAATCAGGCCATCGAAGGAAATCAGGCGATCCCGGCGAGCGAGCTGGTGACGGGTCCCGTGTCGGTACCGGAGATTCCGGCCGAGCACGGATCGGGCGGCGAAGCCGAACACGAAGAACGAGACGCCGTGTACGACCTTGGGGCCAACACAAACCCCGATGTCAAGGGGCTCGTGGAACCGTTGCGATCACGGCGCAGAGGTCGGGCGGCAATGGTTCTGGCCAGCGCCGCTGTAGTCGTCGCAGCCGTTGCCGGCAGCGTACTTTGGCTCAATAACGATCCAGCCAGCATGACGACCGACAACCCCGACATGATCGGGGTCGCCGATGAGGGTGCAGCAGAGTTTGGCCCGGAAGATGAGGGCGGCAGCCCGGGGAACGACCCGGACGACAACGACCCGAATCGGAGCGCAGAACCTATCGAGGTTCAAGTCGCGCCGGAAGCGACGACGGCACCGAGTTCCACCGATTCAACCCAGACTGAGGACACCGAGCCAGGGTCATCGACGTCCGAAGCCGACCCAACAACGACTGGACCGACCGAACCGTCGCCGACCACAACCGAACAGAGTCCAAACTCCACCGGACCGGTGGTCAACCTGAGCGGCGACGTTGTGCTCGATGATGCCGGCGGCCCGGCCGCCGTCGGTACCGTCATCGAGATATTCCTCGATAGGGACGGCGACGGGTTACCTGGCAGTCTGCATGACCAGATGACGGTCGATGCCTCGGGGCTGTATCGCTTTACCATCGAAGACGGCTGTTACATGCTCCACGCCGTCGGCACCGGTGGCCAGCAGGTCACAGATGCCGACGAATGGCAGCAGATCTGCCTCAGCGTGGATGAAAGCGATGCGCAGCTCACATTCAGTGCCATCGGTCCTGAAATCATCGTCTCTGACAACCTCCAAGTAGCGCCTCCCTCCGGTTGCTCGGTCGATGTTGGCAACTCCGAAACCGATGGTGTCGAAGTATACGAATACGAAGCAGAATGGGCCGATTCCTACGTCTTCTACGGCATTGATGGAGTATTCGTTGCCGACACGTCGATGCTCGGTGCACCCGACGATGTCGACTCTCCGTCGGACTGGGAGTGGCATAGCGATACCAACGGTTTTGAGCATTGGCACGTCGAATTCGTCAGCGCGGTGAGGGAGGGGAGCGAGTCCCAGACCGTTCAGTGCGACCGGATCCGACGGTAACGCTCGTGCCGAACGATTGATGCCGTCGATGTTGCTCTTTGGGTGATCGTGGCGAACCGGCCGATCATGAGCTAGTGTGGTCGTTGGGCGTGCGGACAAAGCGCCCTGGTCGTTCGCTCATAGTTAGCTTGCCGGCGGCAAATCCGACCGGGTGGCCCCTAGCCCTTTGAGCGAAGCGAATCGCCCTCGCCACGCGACGCCCTCAGGGGCAAACCGCCAGATAACCATTTGTCCGCAGGAATCGCCTTTCGCAGGACGTTCCGCACAGGCTGCGGCACACGTACTCAATTTGGAGAACGAAATTACCACGATCACCGCGAGGCCGCTTCCGGTCCCGCAAGACGAGTTCCTAACGATCGTCCAGGATCACCTCGACGGAACCGCTGACGCGGCAGACGTTGAGTTGCTTAAGGCGCACCAGCCGGCATGGGTGGCCGCGTTGCTTCGCATGCTGGACACCGCAGAGCTTGCCATCGATGAGGTGGCACGTGAGATAAAGGGGCCAGAACGGGCAACGGTGCTCGCCGATTTCGAGTCGGAGTATCAGCGCATCGATGATGTACTCACCGAGCTCGTCGGCCCGCCGACGCCCCGGAATCCGCAACCATCCAAGGGTCCGGACTCGACTCAGGAACAGCCGCCACCGTCCGAGGTGGGCGATACGCAGCTGCAGCTGTCGTGGACCCCAGGCCGGGTCGTGGCATGGGCCTCTGGCCACAATGCACCGGCCGCCTCCGAGGAGCAACTCCTCGAGCGGCTAAAGGCCGCAGGTGCCGGTTCGGTCGGATGGGAATCACACAATACGGTCAAAGTGCCGGGTCAGGGTCGAGCGCCGGCCGTCTCAGCGCCGATCGGGGCCTGCCTCGGTTGGCTCGTCGCCCTCGGCACTACCACCGACGATGATCAGACTGGGGCGAGTGTTGCATGGCTTGGTCTTGCGACGGCGATGGCCGTTCGTCTCGTCGTGCAAGGACGGGCCGTGCCTCAGCTCAAAAAGGCTCGAAGGCCGAGGAACCCTCAGAAAGATGACGGTCAGGCCGGTCTGCCGAACGGCGGCGGAAAAGGACAAGACAAGGCGACCGCATTCGAGGTTCGATGGGTGCCAGCCATCGTCGACCAAGACGAACACAACGGGCTCAGCCAATCGGTGCCAGGCACGGTCGGGGTCCTCGAAAACCGCCCCGACGGTCGGTCGATGACCACCGCAGTGCTGTCCGACTTGGTCACCGCAATATGCCGAGAAGCGGCAAACCGGCTCGACGTGCCGGCCGTTCCGCCCAATCCGAACACCAAAGGCGATGTCGCCGAGTCGTTCCTCAGCCGCCTCGACGGCGAACCGTTCAGCGCTCCCAGCCGGCTCGGGTCGGAGCTGAGCCGCCGGATCGACCAGTGGTCGAGGTCGGTGAGCGGACAGAAAAAGTTCAAACTGGTGATACAGCTCGACCCGCCAGACGACGCCGGAGCGTGGTACTTGGCCGTACTCGCTCCAAACAACGAGGATCGGCTGCTCCCCGTTGAGCAGGTCATCGTCAATTCCTCCAATACCCGTCGCAAGGAGGTTGAAGAGGAGCTCGTCCGCCTAGAGCGGCTCTATCCCGAGCTGCTCCGGCCCGGCGCTCGTCGGCGCGGGGAAGTTGTGTTGAGCCAGGACGAGGCGTGGAAACTCATGTCCCGCCAAGGGCCGGTTCTTATCGCCGCCGGCTACGAAGTGCGCGCTCCGTCGCTGTCGCGACGCAAGCCCACCCCATCGCTTCGACTCACCTCGGAAGAAGCGCAAGAGAGCGTCGTCGGTGCCCAACAGCTCGCCAACGTCCGGTGGAGCGTGTTGTTCGACGATATCGAACTCTCAGCTTCCGAGATCGCTGAGCTGGCAAAGGAGGCTCGGCCTCTCGTCGAATCTCGCGGCCGGTGGGTTGAACTCGACCAAGCCGACCTCGTCGAGGCGGCGGCGGCGTTGGCCCAACGGGCTGACAAGACCCAACTTACCGGGGCCGATATGCTCCGGCATGCGCTTGGGCTCGAAGGCTCGCCGCTTACCGGTGGGATCTCGATCGCCGGCGACGGCTGGGCGGCCGACCTGCTGCGGTCGGCCGGTGAGTTGCCTGAGAACCCTCCGACCACATTAGAGGGATTCGCTGGCGAACTCCGCAGTTACCAGGCCGATGCCCGCATGTGGTTGTCGTTTCTTGATTCGGCCGGTCTTGGCGGCTGCTTGGCACTCGACATGGGGTTGGGGAAGACCCCAACGATGTTGGCTCATATCGAGTTGACGAAGGCCAGCGGTCCAGCGCTCGTTATCGCTCCGCCAGCGGTGGTTGGTAACTGGCATGCCGAAGCCCAGAAGTTTGTACCCGATCTCGATGTCGTCGTGCATCATGGCCAAAACCGCACACCGGCGGGGCAAATCGAGCGCATGGCATCCAACGCCGGCTTGGTTATCACGACGTACGGAACCGCCGTTCGCGATATGGATGCTCTGGAAAAGGTCGGCTGGGACAAAGTCGTACTCGACGAGGCCCAAGCCATCAAGAACCCGACTTCGGAAACCGCCCAGCAGCTGCGTCGGCTCGAAGCTCGAACCAGGGTGGCGTTGACCGGCACTCCTATCGAGAACGGGCTGGGCGACCTCTGGGCCATCATGGACTTTACAAACCCCGGCCTCGTCGGGGGCAGGGCCGCTTTCGTGGCTCAGCTATCCAACGAAGGGACGAGCCGAGACGCCGCGGAAAACGCGCTGCGTGCCTTGAACGGCATCCTCGTATTCCGCCGAACCAAAGCCGAGCCTCAGATCGCAGCCGAATTGCCGGACCGGATCGACGAACTCGATCATTGCGCGATGACACCGGAGCAGGTTGGCCTCTACCAAGCTGTGCTAGACGGCTTGGCGGCTGAGACCTCCAATGCTGAGCAGGGGAGTCAACGTAAAGGAGCGGTCCTCGCCGCCATCACTGCGCTCAAACAGATCTGTAACCATCCCGCCGCCTACCAAACAGACGACAAACCGCTCGATGGTCGATCTGGCAAGCTCGCTCGGCTCAATCAGATCGTCGACAACGTGTTTGCCGCAGATGAGCGAGTTCTTATCTTTACTCACTTCGCGTCGTGGGGCGAGAAACTGGCGGCCTACCTGACCGAACGGACAGGAAAGCGAATTCACTGCTACCACGGCGGACTTAGCCGAGGCGCCCGCGACAAGCTGGTCAGTGAATTCCAAGCCAGCGACGAGGCCGGAGCGATGGTGCTGTCGCTCAAGGCCGGCGGGACAGGGTTGAACCTCACCGCTGCCAGTCACGTCGTTCTCTACGACCGGTGGTGGAACCCGGCGGTGGAGGATCAGGCCCGCGACCGCGTGTGGCGGATAGGTCAGCGCAACACGGTGATTTGTCACCGCCTCGTGTGCCCAGGCACGGTCGATGAGCGGGTCGAAGAAGTTGTCGCCGGCAAGCGACAGATCGCTGACATGGTATTGCCGAAGTCGAGTTCGGTTGGTGACCTCGACGCCGAACAGCTACAGGTCGCCCTCGGTATCGACCCCAACCTACTTATCTCCGAGCTCGATGAGCCGGAGGAGCGAGATCCCAATCCGGCTGGAACTGAATCGGTCACCGGCGCAACAAGTCCGGTGACGGTGGAAGCCGAATGAGTACTGGAAGAAAACCGATGAACAGTCGAAAGAAAAACACTGGGCGGGACGGCGCCCGCCGTTCAAACAACGGCGATAAGAACGGTGGTGCCAAGGGCGGTCGGCCCGGCGGTCGACGCCGCAAAGGACCGAAGCGAAAGAAGGTCGACCCGAAGGTCTTTTGGGGTGACCCTCAAGCGCTTCCAACCGATGAAAACGCAACCGCTGCCATGACGACCGATCCCTCGGCGGTCATTCGCTCTCTTGGGCGGCCGCCGCTGTCAGGACAACAAAACGCGGCCGAACACTACTTCACCGCGGTGTATGACCGAGCGGTCAACCTGGCCGCCGCTCTGGCCGCCGCCGGTGACATGATCGAAGCGGAAGACCTCACGGGCGAACACCACTAACACTCACGGTCTCGCTCGGTACGCCGCGACCCCAGATTGCCGGTAGAAACCGGACAGGTTTGGCCGGTACTGGTCAGCGGTTGTTGAACCTCATCGGTTGCCCTGGGTCGAGTTGGATGGTTCCAGATCGACCACTGCGCCGCGGTCGATGCTAACCCAGTCACGGGCTTCGAGGTATGGCCGAAAGGTGGTGACGATCTTGTCTTGGTCTACGCCCGTCTTCGGGCGTTGTATCTCATAAAGATGAGGGAATTCGAGCCAGGAGGTTACCGCGTCCCACAAGCGAAGTGCGGCGTCGCCGGTCGGTGGGTCGAGCAGAACGGGCCCGAACAGCGCTTGTTCGCCAATGAACAACGTCGGTACCCCGAAGCCGCCAGCATCGATGACCCTCTGATGTTCGGCCTTGATTTCGGCATGTGTCGATGAGTCGCTCATAGCGAGGTCAACCGTGTTTGGGTCGAGGTCGAGTTCGGTCAGCAGATGGCGGGCGACATCTGGTTCATGGGGTTTATAGCCCTCGACATGAAGGGCACGGCCCGCCCGGGCGTACCACGCGTCAAGGTCAGCCATGTTCGTGCGACGAAGGATGGCCCCGACCTGCATCATCGACCACCCGTAGGACCAGGCGCGTTCCCAGGGATGTTTCTTTCCTTTCTGGAGGTTGACCTCCTCCAAGCTGAAGAATCGCCAATTCACGGTGAGGCCAAGCTGATCTCGCACATCGCGCATCCACAGCGAGGTCTGGTAGGCCCAAGGGCACATCACATCAAAGTGGAAGTCGACGGTCGTCACGTCACTATCTCTCATCGTGCCCATGATCGGTCCACCGGTGCCGTGTCTGCAAAACGGCGTTCGGAGCCGGCCCTAACCGCCACCGCCGTCGGAAAGCAGTTAGGACCGGCTCTGAATCATCAGGCGTTCGGTCATTCGTCCGATGAGCCCAACATGCCGGTCGGCCTCATCGGGAGGCCGGCGGCATGTCTTTACAGTCTTGCCAACCCTTGTTGCAGCTCGATTGGAACGGAGTTGGAGCGTCCGCTACTGGTCGAGGCCAATCTCGCTGAAATCGAGCCGATCGCGAAAAGGGGAGAGGAGATTTCGCATGCCGCAGAGCGATCCACCGCTCGTTTTGACCAGGCCGACCGCTGCGGCGATCAGCTCTGTCGCCCGGGCTCGCTGGCCACTGGCCGCCGCTCCGAGTCCCGCGAAGTATGAGGCCGGTCCAAAGACGGAGAACCGATCGACCGACACGATCAAGCGGTCGCCAGGAACGTCGGACCCGCCCTGAGTATCGTTAGTCAAAAGCCGGTTGCTCCGGCCGGCCAGCCTGGTGCAGGCCAGACGGCCAGCGTCAGCGTGGTCGAGCAGCGCAGCGGCCATCGCCAGCTCGGCCAAATCGGCTGTTGGAGTAATTCGACCGGAGATCGCTTCGACGGCGCTATCGAGGTGCTCGAAGGCCCTGTCGTGGTAGCCGGTGTCGGCAAGCACCATGGCCGTCCGAACCGGTCGCAACGAGTGCTCTCGCCTCGGTAGCTGTTTCACGATCTTTCCACCAGGATCGACATCATCGCCCTTCATGCGCCGAACTTGATACAGCTGATTTCCGAAGGCCGCCAACCCCCGGCCGCCGATCTTCCGCCAATCGGCGATGCCTCGAAGAATCTGGCTTTCCGCCTCATCGAGTTGGCCGGTCCACAACAGATGGGTGATCCTCACCGCCCGTGCCTCGGCAACCTGTACTTGGTCACCCGTAGTCCTCGCCCGATTCCAAGCCGACTGAATGCGCTCGTCGGCCTCGGCTCGGCGGCCGAGGGCCATAAGCGCCGGATAGGCCCAACGAGTGGCAAAGAGGTCGCAGACAAGCGAACGCTCTGTTGAGCGAAGATGATCGACGATCTGCAGCTGTTCTTCGGACGAAAGGCGGTCACCGAAACGGTTGAGAAGCATGCTCCGCACGACCGGAATATGGTCGGAGTCGATCTTTTCTTCGGCCTTTTTGAGTGCTTGCTTAGCCTCTCGTACGCCGCGCATCGTGGCGGCGGCCGTTGGTTTGGTGTCGCGTTCTCGAAGGTGGGCAAGTTGAATCTCAACGACCCAATGGCTCGGTTGATCGACTGGCAAGGCTGCTGAGACCCCTTCCAGCACGGCGACGTCGTTCGCCGTCGCCTGTTCGACGTATGGCTCAGCAACCGGACCGGGGTAGTACACCGGAACACCGACACGAGCCGTTGCGCTGCGAGCCAACCGAGCGAGGGCTGCGCTATCTGCAGGTGACCCATCCCCAACACCATCTTTGCTGAACAGCTCCAACGCACCGCGAAGTGCTCTGCTGTTTGCGGTTGCCCAATCCTCACATCGGCGGTCGAGCCACGCCCGCCAGCTAAGGTACAAATGGACGGCGATATCCAGTTTTGGTGGAAGATCGGGTTCACCGCCGGAACGTTCAGCAACGAGGAGCTGTTCGACAATCGGATCGACGTCTACCACGCTGCCGTAGTCTGGACGTTGTTCGAATATTTCGAGAGCAATCTCCGCTGCCAGGATCTGATCTTCTCGTCGACGACCGGCCACGAGATGGTATGCCACCTCATAGCTCGGCCCTTCCAGCGAGAGTAGGTGTTGCCCGATAGCTCGGTGAAAGCCGATTCGCTCGCCGGCCAGCAAGCCATCTTGGACAACTTCGGCGACGAGTGGGCACCGAAACCGGTACTGACCGCAAGCCGAGTCGACCTCGTCTACCAGAGCACCCCGAACCGTTGCGTTGAGGATGTCTTCGGTGTCCCTGACGGTAAAACCACAGACCGTTGCCAGTTGGCTCGCGCTGAACGAGGTGCGGAACAACGAGGCAACGCTGAGCAGTCGCCGGGCTCGAAGATCAACGAAATCAACTCGGTTTATCACCGCGTCGACCAATTTCGGACACTGCCCGATCTCGACCGACTCCAACGCGCCATCGGCACCGACGGCGTTCAACAGTTCGAGGGCATAGAGGGGGTTGCCGGCGCTGCGTTGCCGGAGATCATCGGCCTGGCAAACCGAGAATCGGTGCCCGGACTTCTCGGCGAGTTGTTGCACGGCTCCTGTGTCAAGACCTTCGAGGTCAACCCGGACGAGTGACGGGAGTCGAGACAGGCTTCGCAGCTCCGACGCCACTGTGGCCCCGTCTCGAATTTCGTGAAGGCTCCACGTCACCACGAAGGCGATCGGGAGGTTGGCTAGGCTCCGGGCCGCGAATCGGAGCATTCGAATGGTCTGAGGATCGGCCCAATGGACGTCGTCGAACACCAACGTCAGCGGTGTGGTCCTGGCTACGTGGTGGAGCAGAAGCGTCATCGCCAGCAACAAGTCGCCGGATTTCGGCTGCTCGAACGCTGACGAGCTTGCGACCTCAGATATCGGTGGGAGACCGAGAGCGGCGACCACCGACGGACCGAGGGCCCGAAGCGGTTCGAGCCCCGTCCACCGCTCAGATGATGGCCGACCGACTAGCTCGTTGTCGAGAAGGTCCAGGATCAGCTGCGACCACGGCCACATGGCGTCCTGTTCCCCCTCGACACAGCGGGCCCAAGCCACAGCGACACCGTTGGCCTCTGCCGTCTCGGTCATCGTCTCGACCAACCGGGTCTTGCCAATCCCAGGCTCACCGGTGATGACAGCTGCGATGGATCGCCGATCGAGTACCTCGGCGAGAACCGAAGACATCGCTTCTAACTCGGTTGACCGCCCGACGGTGGCGATGACCGGTCGGGCGGCCACAATGTTGGAGTCAGACCGCCGTTGGAGCGGCAGATCGGCGGTGGTCGACATGTCGACTTCGACCGACCCCTCGGATGCGTCTAGGTAAGCCGAAGACAACATCGAAGCGGTTGGCTCGTCCTCGTCTATGGACGCCAACCCAGGGGCTGACCTTTGAGATATACCGCTTTGAGATACACCGCTTTGAGATACACCGTCAATGGTTCGAGGTTGGCCGGAGCTGAGGGCGGCTCCGGAGCGAACCGGTCCAGCGATGCTGGTTGCACTCAGACTCTTGTCGTGGTTGAGGATCTTGATTTCCAGTTCACTGACGTCAGGGCTGGGATCGACACCCAACTCATCCCGCAACCGGGACCGTAGCCGTCGCCCAAATCCCAGGGCATCGGACTGACGACCGGCACGATAGAACGCCACCATCGCTAACTCGGTCAATCGTTCCCGCAGCGGGCTCTCGGCGATCGCTCCCTCGACTGCGGCCACAACCGACAAGTGATCGCCGCGGGCTAGCTGCGCCTCGAACAAAAGCTCGAGGGCCATCTGCCGTACCTGTTCGAACTGGCTGCGATACGCGGTGAAGGTTTCGGAGGTTGACAGACCGGTGCACGGCTCGCCGCGCCACAGCGAGAGCGCATCTCGCAACGCAACGATCGCCGAGGCCGGTTCGTTTGCCGACAGGTCTCGACGGCCGGAACGCACGAACGAATCGAATCGGATGTGGTCGATGGCCTCCGGTTCGACATCGAGCATGTAGCCGGCGCCGGAGCTGACGATGCAGCTCTCGGCCGACCGGCGGCGCCGGTGAGGTTCGATGGCCCGCCGCAGGTTAGACACGTAACTGCGGACCGCCACCTCGGGTCGAGCCGGTTCATCACCGTCCCAAACGCTCGCCACCAACTGGCTCATCGAGACGACTTGGCCGCGGCTTAGGGCCAAGCGAGCAAGTACCCCTTTTTGGCGCGGCCCACCGAGGGCCACCACGGCGCCGTCGACAACTGCGACCAGGGGGCCGAGCAGGCGAAGATCGATTGAGTTTGCGCGGGTCGCGGCGGTGACCATGAGCGGTGAAGTTGATCCTGATTGTCAATCGCCGGACCGTGTGGTGCGGCGGTGCAGAGGGCGTTCAGCTGGTTCTGCTGGCCGCCCGACCATCAATGTAGTGCCAGCTGTTTGTTCCTGCTCATCTGTTCGGCTCGACACCGTTCGGTTTCCTCTCACTTTGAGAAGGGAAACCATGGTGTGGCGGCCTGTGAGACGCTGTGGGGTACCGGTGGCGCGGTGGTCGCCCGTCCCAACAACGATAGGTAGCTCTAATGAGTAGTGAACGTGAACGGACTGGGTCAAAGGATGAAACCGTCGAATTATTGCAGACGATGATTCGAAACCGGTGTGTGAACGACGGGACCGCGGCATCGGGTCAGGAGGTACGTAATGCCGACACGCTCACCCAGTTCCTCGACGGATCTGGCGCACCGATCGAACGGTTTGAGCCATCTCCCGGTCGGGTCTCGATCGTTTCTCGCATCGATGGCTCGGATCCGGACGCCCCGTCATTGTGCTTGATGGGCCATACCGACGTTGTGCCGGCCGATCCCGACGGCTGGTCGCGAGATCCCTTCGGTGGTGAACTGGTCGACGGCGAGGTCTGGGGGCGAGGTGCGGTCGACATGTTGAACATCACGTCGTCTATGGCGGTGTCGTTCCGACATCTAGCGAATTCCGGATTCCGACCGACCGGTGATCTGATCTATTTCGCGGTGGCCGACGAGGAAGCGGGCTCGGCCTATGGTGCTCAATGGCTTGCCGAAAACCATCCGGATGTCATCGCAGCCGACTACGTCTTGACCGAGAACGGGGGTCTTCACTCCGGTGAGGCAACACAACCAGCTATCGGAGTCAACGTCGCCGAAAAGGGTGTGGCGTGGCGGCGGCTCAGGGTGACCGGCCGTCCCGGTCATGGGTCGATGCCGTTTCGATCGGACAATGCGCTGGTTACGGCTGCCGCTGTCGTGCAACGCCTCGCCGAGTACTCGCCGCCTCCCCGTTTTAACGAATTGTGGACCGAGCAGGTCGAGACGCTGCCGGTCGACGCGGCGACAAAGGCCGCCATGCTCGACACCGAACAGATCGACAGACTATTGAGCGAGATTCCACACCCCGGGACGGCTGGGTATCTTCACGCCTGCACTCATACAACCGTCTCTCCCAACGTGGTTGACGGAGGAGCGATGAAGGCGAACGTCATCCCCGGGGTGGTTGAGATCCAAGTCGATATTCGCACATTGCCGGGGGAGGACGACGCCGACGTCGAGCATCATCTGCAACAAGCGTTGGGGGAGCTTGCCGACCGCGTCGACGTGGAGGTCATCACCAGCAATCCGGCCTCGATCAGTAGGACTGACAACCCGCTGTGGGATAGTCTGTCGCGGGCGGTGAGTAAACCGTTCCCGTCAGCGCGGCTCAGTCCGCAGATGACCGTCGGCTTTACCGACGCTCGCATCTACCGGGCGATGGGGGCGGTGGCCTATGGCGCAGGACTGTTCAGCCCATCCCTGGACCGAGGCGATTTTGCCAGCCGGTTTCATGGAAACGACGAGCGAATCGATGTTGATTCGCTTCGTCTTACCACCGATTTGTGGACCGACGTGGTGTGCGATCTCCTCAGCTGAGCGACGGCTCGCCACGACGGGGAATCGATGGCCGGCTACGGTGGTTACGACTCGATCGCTGTCCACTGCTGTTATCGATCAAGACCGCGGCGAATCGAGACAAACCGATCGGTGAGAACGAGAAAGAAGAACCATGAGTACGAAGACCTCAAAGACGTCCAGGAGCAGCAGCAGCCATGGGCGAAAGGCCCTGATTCAATGGCTGGCTGTTGGCGTGGTGGTCGCGTTGGGCATCGTCGCTGCGTTTCTGCTGTCGGACGGGAACAGCGCGGTAGGCGGCCACAGCGGGGCCCCGGCCTCTGCGAACCAAAACTTGTAGTCAAACGGCGCCGCCCAGAGTCGAGCTAGCCGGTTCGACATCAATCCACACGGTGGTGCGGTTGGTGTAGTAGGCTGTAACCTATTCGAAATCGGCTCGACACCTAGTCGAACCAGCGAAGCGCAGATATCGGCGTTGGCCGTTCCCGGGGCGGGAATTGCGGTCAAGCGGGGGTAACCATTTTGGCGAAGCGATCCCATCCGGCTCATCGTGCACGGTTGGCTGCGGGAGCAGCTGGTGCTGCGGGTTTCTTAGTGATGACGACGACGATCGCTGAAGGTTCAAAACGAACACTTCAGCTTGAACCGTCGGTCGCGCTTCGAGCCGACAGCGCAACGTCGTCGGACCAGTTCGATTTGAACGGCGCTGCCGAACCCGGTCAACCGGCGCAGTTTGCGGTGGCCGGCAGTCAAGCGACCACGGCGTCCGACGCTCCGACGACTCAAGTGCCTCCAGAGGTTGCGACAAGCGAGTCGGCGCCGCAGGAGACCCCTGATCCCGATACGACGGTTGCCGACGGCGATACGACTGTCGCTGAGGAGACGACAACCTCGGCTCCCGCAAGTACCGCACCACCGGAAACCGAGCCGGCCAGTACCGCTCCGCCAAGCACGGCCGCTCCCACGAGCCAAGGGGCGACCACGGCCGCTCCTGCATCCACCGCGGCAACAACGGCGGCACCGGCGACGACCCTGCCGCCGAGCACGACGAATACGCAGGCACCGACGACGGCAACCACGGTGGCCACCACGACCACCACGATGGCGACGACGACCACCACGGCGCCTCCGCCGACGACCGATACGACCAGCGGCGGTAGCTGAGCCGTGGCGGTGGCCGACCGCAGGTTTCCGATTATGGGAACGTCGGCTCACATATCGGTGATCGGCGACGAAACCGTCGTCGATGGCGCACTTGACCACGGATTCGAACGCCTCGTTGAATTGGAGCAGCGTTGGAGCCGGTTTTTACCCGGTTCGGAGGTATCCCAGCTCAACCGATCCTCCGGTAGTCCAGTTGTGGTAAGCGAGGAGACATATCGGCTCATCGACGCCGCTGTCGTGGCTTGGCACAAAACCGACGGCCTCTTCGACCCGACGATCGAAGCGACGATGGCTGCGGCCGGTTACGATCGCAGCTTCGGCGAGATCGACTCCGCGGTCACCGAACGAACCGCTTCTCACCGCGCCGCTCCCACCCCGGCCGATATCGAATTGGCGCCGTATACCCGTTCGGTCAAGCTGCCGGACGATGTCACGATCGACCTTGGCGGGATCGCCAAAGGAGCAGCAGCGGATCTCGTAGTCTCTGAGTTGAGAGCCGGTGGGGCTGAGGGCTGCTGTATCAACATCGGCGGCGACCTTCGCGTCGACGGGGCCACTCCGCGAGCGCAGGGTTGGTTGATCGAACTCGATTGCCCAGGTTCTGATGAATCGCTGGCCATCGGCATCCAGTCCGGCGCGGTGTGTACGTCTACCACGCTACGGCGACGGTGGCCCGGCCCGCGAGGTGAGGAGCACCATATTCGGAACCCGATCGATGGGAGGCCCCTCGAGTCTGATCTGCTATCGACAACGGTGGTAGCGGCGAGCGCTGCTCAAGCCGAAGTGCTCACGAAAGTACTGTTGGCCGCCGGATCGGTTGGCATGTCTGAGGTGTTCCGATCGACCGATACCACCGGCGCCGCGGTGGCGAGCGACGGTCGGATCATCGTCGATGATGGATTCGTTCCGTTCGCCGAGGCCGCCCAGGCACCGGCCGTTGGCGGGCGATCGTAGATGTCCGAACAGATTTTCTGGTACATCACTCGATCGGCTGCGCTTATCTCGTGGCTTGCCGCTGCGGCGGCCATGCTCTCGGGGCTTCTCACCTCATCACGGCTCCTCGGCCGGCGACCGACCATCCCGTGGTTGGTCGACCTCCACCGCTACCTCTCTGCCATGTCGATAGTCTTTCTGGTGGTCCACATGGCGACCCTCTGGCTCGACCCCTTCGTCGCCTTTCGATTTGGTGACCTGTTGGTGCCGTGGCAGGCGTCGGTCCCCGGTTTGAGTGGTACTTCGCTTGCCCTTGGTGTGCTGGCCGCCTGGTTGGTCGCGCTGGTGCAGGTCACCTCGTATCTCAAGGATCGAATGCCGCCGCGGACGTGGCGAACCATCCACCTTGGCTCGTACGGCGTGTTGGTGATGGGCACAATCCACGCCATCCAAACCGGTTCAGATGTTGGCAATCCAATCGTGCTCGGCATCGGAGTATCGATGCTGGCCGCGGTCACCGCCGCGACCGCTGGGCGGATCATCCGCTACCGACAGCACAGCATGGCGGCACCCTCGTCGGCCATCACGACGACCAGCCGGCACGATGCCGTCGCAACACACCAGGCGACTCCCTCCGTCCAGTACCAACAACCGCATCAGACCCAACCGAACGTTCCGATTTTGCAGACCGATACTGACAGCGGCTGGTATTCAGACCGGGCGGACGGTTGGGATATGGACCAGACGAGGTTGATCGAGCCGGCGGAACCAGTGGAAGCCGGTCTGTGGACCGGTCCTTCGGCGACACGCGTACCATCGGGCGGTGAAGGTGACTGGTCTGAGGGGCAGTGGAGCCCGAGAACGGTCGCTCCACCACAACGGCAGCCGGTTGAGGCCAGACGATTCCAACCGATGGCACGTATCTCGGCCACCTACTCGACCGAGGATCTCGGGATCGGAACGGAACCAGTAGCCGCTCCGCTCTTGTTTTCCGACGACAGCTACGGCGATCACGGCTTCGGCGGCAATGAACGCAACGGCGATCACGGTTTCGGCGACAATGACGACTACTTGTACGAGTATGCCCAAGAGCCAGAAGAGTTTGGCTATGAGTCGAACCGGAGTGGCTCGTCTTCACATCCTCCGCCGGCCCACCGAGCGAAGCGCCCGTTGCCGCCTCCCTTGTAGAATCGCAGGTGCGAGGTCGTCAGCAGCCTGTCAAAGGCGCCGCCACCTCATCTCGAACGTGACCTGCCGAGTGTCGCCCGCCTCCAGCACGGTCGGTTTACGGTTGAACTCGTCAGGAGCATGCGTTTGGGGTTCAACGCACAACGAATCGATCGGTTCGGTATAGACCACCCAATGGTCGCAGCTCGAGGACAGTTCTAGTTCGAGAAGGCCCGGCCAGCGGATAGTCGGATCGACGTCAAGAGCGGTAAAACAATTGTCCCACGGGCCTGGTGGAGGTTCGACGAGCTGTCCCGTGGGAATTGCGTGTTCGTCGAGCTCGTACATTGCCGCATTGCCAAAGTCCAGCTCGGCGGGAGCCGTACCACGAGACAGATCACGGCGAAACCATGGGTGCCAGCCAACCATGAACGGCATCGTTTCTGTTGCGGTGATGGTTGCGGTGATCGTCAGACGATCGTTTGCCAACTCGAACCGTTGCCGAACTCGTCCCCCGAACGGCCACGGTTCGGGTAGCTCGAGGTCGATCTCTTGAGGTCCGGCGATGGTCCACTCCGAGGTAAAGCCGATGCCGTGAGCCGAATGGGGCGGCAAGTTCACCGGCATTTGGTAGTCGGTTGCGTCGTGGGAGAACGAACCTTTCGCCAGTCGACCGGCCCAGGGGACCATGGGATAGATCCCCCACGCTAAGTCGCCGAGCGTATGGTCGGTTACCAACAGTTCGCGATCATCGACCACGAGCGACGAAACCCGCCCGCCGGAGCGAGGGGCGACAGCAAGCGACGCCTGGGTGGACTGAAGACGAAGTTCGTCCATCGGGGGGATCCGTTCCTCGAATAGTGGCCGGGAGTAGACCATACTCACGGTTGGTGTCCGTGGGGGACATAGCGCGATGTGTGGTAGCCGGGGTACGCGAGTCCGAGGGCACGTCGAGGTCTTGAGTGCTGAGTCGCTTTACCGCACCCTCAGGCGAGCAGCATCAGCTGAGGCGTGCGAGTTTGGCATCGGCGTAGGTTTCGATCTTGGCGATGTGTTGGGGGGAGCGACGCAGCCTGGCGGCAGTTTCTGCTCGATCGATTCCTGCTTCTCGCGCACGGGTGACCCTTCGCTCGAGTGGTCGCAGAACCGACGTCGAGTTTGTCGAGGCGGAGAACTGCTGCGGGTCTTCGGGCGGTCTGGTCAATGTGGTCCAGTGGAGAATGCGGCTGATGTGGCCGGGGCTTCGGCGTAGCCGCCAGGCGATTTCTGCGATCGGCATGCCGGAGTTCTCGAGCCTGAGAACGGTTCGGGCGAGCGGGCGAAGTTCGTGTCCCGCAGTTGGCTGTTGTCTCATGGCATGTTGCCCTTCTGGTGGATCTCGGTTCGGTGGCCGAGATCGTGGTTCGTCATTGAGCTGTGCGCCTGCTGTGTGGTCCACCAGATCACCACTTCCGGGCCATCCGCGGACACGGCGATCAGTTCTGAACGGTGATTTCGTAGGCGCAGGTGTGGGCGCCTTCTGTTTTGTGGGTGACACGTTCGACCGTTGCGTCGGGAATGAGGTCGCGGATGAAGTCGAGCTCGGCGGCACAGGTTTGTTGGTAGCGGTTGGCGACAGCCCAGAGGGCGCAGCTGTGCAGGTTGATTCGGTAGTGCTTGTCGTCGAGTGCGTCGGAGTCAGCGAGGTACCCCTGATCGTCGAGTAGTTCGGTCAGGACCGCGACTCGCTCGTCGATTGGTTTGCCCTCGAGTTTGTCTTTTGTTTCTTTGACCAGGCGGCGGCGTCGCCGTTCGAAAACTCGGCTCACGAGTTCGGGGTCTTCTTCTTCGATGTGTTCGAGGAGCTGGAGCGAGAGGCTGCCGTCGGTGGTCACGAAGAGCGGTTCGGCCAGATCGGTTGCGTGGTATCGGTCTGCGGGCCGTCCTGTGTGACCGCGTTCTTGACGGGCCGTGATGAAGCCGGCAGACCGGAGCGCGTTGAGGTGTTGTCGCACGGCGCTTGAGGAGATGTCGAGTGCGGCGGCGAGTTCTTCGGCGGTCGCTTCACCATGTCGTTTCAGGGCGACGAGAACTCGGCGTTGAGTTGACGAAAGAGCGACGCCGGGGGTAGCCATTTCTCGATGGTAGCAGTTGTCGCTGCCTTCTCGGAGTTTCGCAACTTAAAACTTGTAAAACCATGCTAACATGCCGTATCAACGACAGAACGCTTTGTTTCGCCGAACCATGCGAGCACTACAGGAACCACGGCGAAGGTTGACGGCGAGGCCAACCCGGCTGGCGTCGAGGGTATGGCTCGTATCCCTGACGGTGGCTTGGAGGGTGTCGTCGAGTCTGCAGAAGAATGTGCTGGCGAGTGCATCTTCATCGAAGTCGACGGCTAGTCGGACTGCCAGAAGTGGAAGCGTTGTGGCCTGTGGGACCGACCCGCAGGTACGAGTAGAGGAGTTCATCACACATGACAACGACCGAACAAACGCAGCCAGTGATCGCTCTTAGCGATGCGGCAACCGCCAAGGTGGCCGTGCTGCTCGCCGAGGAAGGCGATGAGGGGCTCGGCCTTCGAGTAGCCGTGCGGGCTGGTGGATGCTCAGGCTTCTCCTACGAGATGTTCTTCGATAGCGAATCGAACCCTGACGATCGTGTCACGACCTCCGGCACCGTCACGGTCAGAGTCGACTCGGAGAGTGCCGAACATCTGCTCGGTGCAACGTTGAACTACAGCGACGGACTGGAAGGTGCCGGTTTCAGCATCGACAACCCTAATGCGCAGCGCAGCTGCGGGTGTGGACAGTCCTTCAGCTGAACAGGCAGAAACCAGGAACGATACAAACGACACGCCGTCACCGGTGACCTCGAGGGTCGCAGTCGGCACACGAAGGGATACGTAATGAGCGAAACGATGCGAGGCATCGAGAAACTGACCGAAGCCGACTACGAATTTGGCTTCAGCACCGACCTCGACACCGATATCGCACCTCCAGGGCTGACCGAGGAGACCGTGCGTCTGATCTCTGCCAAAAAAGACGAGCCTGAGTGGCTGCTCGCGTGGCGACTGAAGGCGTTCTTGGCATGGCAGGAGATGGACGAGCCCGACTGGACCAAGCTTCAGATCGCTCCGATCGACTACCAGTCGATCAGCTACTGGGCAGCCCCGAAGCAGAGACCCGTGCTCGACAGCATGGACGATGTCGACCCCGACATTCGTGAGATGTTCGACAAGCTCGGCATTCCGCTGCACGAGCAGAAGATCCTCAGCAACGTGGCCGTCGATGCCATCGTCGACTCGGTCTCGGTGGTGACCACGTTCAAGGAAACACTTCTTGAGGCCGGTGTCATCTTCTGTTCGTTCTCTGAAGCGGTGCAGGATTATCCAGAGCTCATCAAGGAGCATCTGGGGTCGGTCGTGCCTGTTCGAGACAACTTCTTTGCTGCGCTCAACTCGGCGGTGTTCTCCGACGGGTCGTTCTGCTACATCCCTGAGGGTGTTCGTTGCCCCATGGAACTGTCCACCTATTTCCGCATCAACTCGATGAACACCGGTCAGTTCGAGCGCACGCTCATCGTGGCCGAGGATGACTCTCATGTCTCGTATCTCGAAGGATGCACCGCCCCACAGCGCGACGAGAACCAGCTGCACGCAGCGGTCGTCGAGCTCGTGGCGAAAGACCGATCCGAGATCAAGTACTCGACCGTCCAGAATTGGTACCCCGGCGACGAAAACGGCGTCGGAGGCATTTACAACTTCGTCACCAAACGAGGCCGGGCCCACACCGACGCCAAGATCTCCTGGACGCAGGTCGAGACTGGTTCGGCCATCACGTGGAAGTACCCGAGTGTGATCCTGCAGGGTGATCGTTCGGTCGGTGAGTTCTATTCGGTGGCGCTGACGTCGAAACATCAGCAGGCCGACACCGGCACCAAGATGATCCACATCGGTGCCGACACCACCAGCAGCATCATTTCGAAGGGAATCTCCGCCGCGCAGGGTCAGAACACCTATCGCGGACTCGTGAAGATCTTGCGCTCAGCGGAAAACGCACGTAACTACACGCAATGCGATTCGCTCCTCCTCGGTAAGGAGTGCGGAGCGCACACCGTGCCCTATATCGAGGTGAAGAATCCGACCGCCCAAGTCGAGCACGAGGCCTCCACCTCCACCGTGGGCGAGGACCAACTGTATTACTGCCGCCAGCGCGGCATGAACGAAGAAGATGCCATGGCGATGATCGTCAACGGTTTCTGTCGTGAAGTTTTTGACGAGCTCCCGATGGAGTTCGCTGTCGAAGCTCAGCGCCTGCTGAGCGTGAGTTTGGAAGGAAGTGTCGGCTGATGCTGCATGTAGAGAACCTGACCGCCTCGATTGGGGACACCTCGATACTCAAGGGGCTTAACCTCGATGTCGGCGCCGGAGAAATACACGCCATCATGGGCCCGAACGGGTCTGGAAAGAGCACACTCGCACATGCGCTCGCTGGTCGCGACGGTTATGAGATTGGTGGCACGGTCACCCTCGATGGCGTCGATCTTCTCGAAATGGTCCCAGAGGATCGTGCTGCTGCCGGCGTCTTCATGGGGTTTCAATACCCGGTCGAGATCCCCGGCGTGAACAACATGTACTTCCTGCGCACCGCACTCAATTCGGTTCGCCGTGCCCGAGGCGACGAGCAGATCGGGGCGAGCGACTTTCTCAAGGGGGCCCAAGATGCCATGGACTTGGTCGAGATGAACCATGACTTCTTGTATCGATCGGTCAACGCTGGCTTCAGCGGAGGCGAGAAGAAGCGCAACGAGATTCTACAGATGGCTGTGATGCAGCCAAAGCTGGCGGTGCTCGACGAGACCGATTCCGGTCTCGACATCGATGCGTTGCGGGTGGTCGCAGCCGGCGTGAACTCGCTGCGTGGACCCGACCGGTCGATGATCGTGATCACCCACTACCAACGGCTGCTCGACTACATCAAGCCAGACTTTGTGCATGTGCTGGTCGACGGTAAGATCGTCAAATCGGGCGACCATACGCTCGCCCTCCACCTCGAAGACCACGGCTACGCCGATTTCGTCAATCACGACCTCGACGATGCCCCCCTGACAGGAGCACCAGCGTGAACCAGGCCGCCCTCGCGTTCCGCTCCGCCGCGCTCGAACAGATGGCATCGTTGACCTTGCCGACCAAACGAGATGAAGCGTGGCGATACGCACCACACAAGGCATTGGGCCAGCTCACGTTTGGACCGGCTACCGCCACCGACGCTGTGCTCGGCGACATCGATAGTCAGATCCCCCACATCGACGGTCCGCGGATCGTCATCGTCAACGGCGTCGTCGACAGCGCGCAATCGCAGCTTGACACGCTGCCTGCGGGGGTGAAGCTGGTCAGTCTTGCCGGCATGCCCGCCGATCTTGTCGAAAGCGCGCTCGACCGCCAACATGACACGATCGACGACGCGTTCTCGATCATCAACCGGGCGTATGGCGAAGGTGGCGCGCTGTTGATGGTCGACGGCCGGCCGGCTGAGACTATCCACATCGTCGATATCGCTGTTCCTGACGTGTCGCAGAATGCCTCGGCCAGCCGCGTCGTCATCGCTATGGAAGCCGAGAGTTCGGCCACCGTCGTCGAGACTCGCATCGGTCACAGCGACGCATTCGGCGGTTCCAACGTCCGCACCGAGATCTCACTTGCGGCCGATGCCAGCCTCGAACACATGATTCTCCAAGATCTGCCCACCACGCAGATCCATCTCGGACGGGTCGATGTTATGCAGGAAGCTGGCAGCACGCTTCGCGCCCGACTCTTCAACCTAGGATCCGACTACGGGCGGGTTGCCTACCACGTGCACCTCGACGGCGAGGGCGCCCATGCCGACCTGTCGGGGCTCTACTTCGGGTTCGGCACGCAGACCCTAGACCAGCAGATCACGGTGGTCCACAGCGCGAAGAACTGCACGAGTCGCCAGTCATATCGGGGTGTACTTGACGACTCGAGCACCGGTATCTGGAACGGCGGTGTCGACGTCCGCCCCGGCGCTGACGGCACCGACTCCGAGCAGTCCAACGACAATCTTTTGTTGTCCCGCAAGGCCGAAGTGAACACGATGCCGAGGCTCGAGATCTTGGCTGATGAAGTGTCGTGCCAGCACGGTGCCACCGTCGGCCAGCTCGACGACGCGGCCTTGTACTACCTTCGATCCCGTGGCATTCCCAACGAGGAAGCCAGCCGACTTTTGATTAACGGTTTCGCCGACCAAATGATGGACGACCTCGAGAGCGACGCGATTCGAAGCTGGATCACCGAGCGACTTGGACACGACGATGCGTGAGGCAAGGGTCAAGATCGGCGGAACGAAGCCGTTCACACTCCCGCGCGACGTGAAGGCCACGATCATCCCCGCCGGCAACCTTGTCGTGCTCGCTGAGGGGGATGGGGTCACGGTTCTGCAGGCGCTCGGAGGCACGGCGACCGTTACAACCAGCGATGGAGAGATGGCCCGCTTGTCGCCCGAGGATTCGGTCGAGTTCGGCTTCGTTCACCCGCCGCAGCAAAGCGACAAGGCCGGTGATTCGGCTAGCGGCGGATTCAGCATCGAGGCGGTATGGGTAGCAGCGGCCACTGTGTACGACCCGGAGATCCCCGTCGACATCGTGCAACTCGGCCTCGTCTACCGCATCACACCATCCGACTTGCCGAGCGGCAACAAGCGGGTCGACATCGACATGTCGGTCACCGCTCCCTTTTGCGGCATGGGCGACATCATGCGCCAAGATCTCCACGACGCTGTCGCTGCGCTGCCCGACGTTGAAGAGGTCGATGTTGTTCTCGTCTTCGACCCGCCGTGGGATGCGTCGCGGATGTCCGATGTCGCTCGGCTCGAGCTCGGAATGATGTGAACCGACGCCTGAGACGAACGAAGCTAAAGCAGGACGAAGCCGTCGACCCACAGGACTTAACAATGACCGCCACGCCAGCCCAGTCGATTTCGTTGACCCGCAAACCAGCGGATCAGCCAGCGGAGTCCGCTAACGAGAAACTGCCTGGAATCAAAGACATCATCGCAGTCGCCAGCGGCAAGGGCGGCGTCGGTAAATCGACCGTGGCCGTCAACCTCGCAATTGCCCTGTCGCAGCGCGGCGGTCGCGTCGGTCTTGTCGACGCCGATGTCCTCGGACCGAGCGTTCCTGGCATGCTCGGTCTTCTAGTCGATGAACCACCGGTAGCGACCGACGATGGTCGGATGGTTCCCCCCGAGCGGCACGGCATCAAGGCTGTCTCCATGGGCCTACTGCGAAACGACGACAACCCGGCCATCCTGCGCGGTCCCATGGTGTCCAAGTACCTCCAGATGCTCGTCGCTCAGGTTGAATGGGGGCAACTCGACTATCTGATTCTCGACCTGCCGCCGGGAACCGGTGACACCCAACTCACGCTGGCCCAGAGCCTCCGGCTCTCAGGCGTCGTGATCGTCACCACACCCCAAGATGTGAGCCTCAAGATCGCACGACGAGGACTGCGCATGTTCCAGACGGTGAACGTGCCGATCCTCGGCATTATCGAAAACATGAGCACGTTCACGTGCCCACACTGTGGCTCCGATAGCGACGTCTTCGGCAAGGGCGGGGGAGATCGCATGAGTGCCGACCTCGACGTACCGTTTCTCGGCGCCATTCCACTCGACATCGACATCGTCACCGGCGGTGATGGCGGCCGACCGATTGTCATCGATCGGCCCAAGTCTGTTGCCACAGCGATCTACCTCGAAATCGCCGAAGCGCTCGACACCCAACTTCAAGGGCTCGACACGGCGACAATGGGTTCGTTCAACTGGACCTGGGACACCGATCACGGCTCACCTCCATGGCTCGACACCGCCACCAACCCTGCCGGTTCACCGACAACACCTATCGGGCTCGCCCGGCGGGACCAAATGACCCTGTCGGTGCTGTGGGCGGACGGTCGTCAGGACCAGGTCAACACGCGAGATCTCCGCTTGGCGTGTCGCTGCGCGGCATGCGTCGAGGAGATGAGCGGCCGACCGCTTCTTGACCCCACCACCATCGCCTACGATGTTGCACCGCGCTCGATCACGAGCATCGGCAACTATGCGATCACGATCACCTGGAGTGACGGCCACAGCACCGGGATCCATGCCTTCGATCGCCTGCGGGCGTTGACCGAGCACGCGGACGGGCAGATGGTCGAAGATGTCTGAATCGGGTCATGAGGCGTCCATCAAGATCCGTGCCGAGATCTCCATGGCTGACCCCGAGACTTGCAGATTCACCGTCGACCGAGTCGTCGAGCCCGGAGGTCCGTTCTCCTTTGATCGTGAACAACCCGTCGGTTCATCGCCGCTCATCGCTCGACTGTTCACCTTCGATGACGTCGCTCACATCGTGGTCGCCGGCAGCACGGTCTCAGTCACGAAAGTGCCAGCGGCATCGTGGGGCAACCTTCGACAACCGATCGGCGCCCAGATCAGGAGTCAACTCCAAACTGGCCAACCAGGCATTGTCAAACCATCGAGAATGATGCGCAACGACCAGCAAGTTCGCGAATCCATCGAAAGCCTGCTGGAGCGGGAGGTGAACCCGTCCATCGCTGCGCATGGCGGCGTGATCACGGTCGTCGATCTCAGCGACGGTGTCTTGTCAATAGCCATGGGCGGAGGTTGTCAAGGATGCGCGTCCTCGACCGCCACGCTTCGGGACGGCTTCGAGACAATGGCTCGCCGCGTCGCCCCGGAACTTGTCCATATCGTCGACACCACCAACCACTCCGCAGGAGCCGCGCCCTTCTATCCCACTCGGTCGACCACACAGAGCGTCGGCAGTCCCCTGAACCGCCGCAGCAAGAGCAGCACCTCACACGACCACGGCACTGGGAGGCTGTGACCATGCCCTCTGCCCCCACCGAAACTCTCGATGGTCCGGCCAAAAGACCTGCGCATCTCGGTCACCGTTCGCTGTAACTTCCGCTGCACCTCCTGTTCCCAAAGAGATCTTGAACAGCGACTATCGCTACTTTAACGAGCCGCGCTCCTCACGTTTGAAGAAATCGAACGAGTCGCTCGCTCCTCCGCCCGTCACGGTGTCACCAAGCTGCGCCTCACCGGTGGCGAACCAACGTTGCGCCACGGCATCGAGGAACTTGTCGCCAGACTAGCTGCGATTCCAGAGATCGATGATCTCGCACCCACCACCAACGGTGCCTTGTTCGGACGTATGGCCACGGACCTGGCGGCTGCGGGCCTACATCGGGTCACCGTTAGTCGCGACTCGCTCGACGACTCCGTCTTCATGGGAATGAACGACGTTTCGTTTCCCGTCCAGAAGGTACTCGACGGAATCGGCGCCGCCACCGACGCAGGACTGGGCCCGATCAAGATCAACATGGTCGCTAAACGTGGGGTCAACGAAACTTCGATCACGGCGATGGTGTGGCCGAGTCGAAGGAGTTCTCCGTGGATTCCTTGATGAGCGAGACGCCGAACGAGAACTGGTGGCGCTCTGCGATGATTGATTCCCAACTGGGAACCGTGGTCGGGGCGTCACCCATCGTTTGGTTGCGCACCGCTGCCTAGGTCGACGGTCTCCAATGATCGAAGCGACCGTCGCCGTCTGGTGTCAGCGGCTTGGCGTTGATCACCGCCGCCAGATCGAGCGGACCGTAGACATGGGGATATTCCTGGCCGGCATCGTAGAGGTCTTCCCAAACTAGGGGTCGGCTAACCGCCGACTCGTCGATCGTAAGAACGATGAGGTCTCGACGGCCTGAGTAGAGGCGATGCAGCACCTCGTGTAGCTGGTCGCCGGTTGAACAATGGATGAACCCCTCGGAAGCGAAGCCAGACGGCTCGTAGGCGTCGTCGGTTCTTCGAGTCCAGTCGGCGGCAACGGCGGCGTGGTAGATGGTCATCCCAAGACGGTAGCGGCGCGGCCGCCGGGGCTGAGTCGCCTGGGTTAGGTCGGCCGCCCAACGAAATAGGGCAGAAGGTGCATCCAGGCTGCTTGTTGAAACGTAGAACACCGATAGTCGACACCGGCCGGAGTCGCTCCAAATTGCACTCGACTGAAAGGTACCTGCCATGCGCAGTACGATTCGGATTTTCATTGCCGCGCTAGTGGGGCTGGCTGGCCTCACGGCGCTCACGGTTCAGGCTGCCAGTGCCGACGATGGCGCCCGCATCCATCTCATACACGGCATTCCCGACACCGACGTAGACGTCAGTGCTGGTGGTGAAGTGGTATTCGAAGGTTTCTCCTTTGGAGATACCCAAGACCTATCGGCACTGGCCGGCTCGACGTTGGAAGACCTTACCGTCACGCTCGCCGGTACCGACACGGCGGCCATCGAGGCCGGTGACGTGAGCCTCCCGGCTGACGGTAACTTCACTGTTGTTGCCCATCTCGATGGTGAGGGCACGCCGACATTGTCGGTATTCGAGAACGACGACTCAACTATCGAGGCGGCAAAGGGCCGCTTGACCGTACGTCACGGGGCAGCGGCACCAGCGGTCGACATCTTGGCCAACGGCGACGTTGCGTTCAGCAACGTAGAAAATGGTGCCGGTGGAACGGTCGACCTTGACGTCGGAACGATCTCCGCCTCGGTAGTGCCGACCGGTGAGACCGAACCGGTCGTCATCGGACCGGCCGATTTGGAGATCAAAGACGGTGAGCACCTGCTCGTCTACGCTGTCGGCTCCCTCGAAGACGAGACGTTGACGGTCGTCACCGAGTCGATCACCGGGCTTCACACCAACCCGGATCGGGTCGATACCGGCAATAGCCTTCCAAGCGACGCATCCAACAACTCCCTGTTCGTGCTCGTGGCCTTGGCCGGGGTTGCCGTTCTCGGCGGTTCGGTCTTCGCCGTTCGGCGGGTCCAGGCCTAACAGCTGTGCACACCTTGCGCTCCGTGAACCACCCTGGGAGATTTACCTGGACGGCCGTGCTTGTGTGGGCGCTCGCACTTACCGCCTGTTCGTCGACCGCGTTGTCGGTCGACGAACAGGCCGTTCCCTCCGGGGAGGCCGAGACCGTCACCGAGCTAGATGATGGCGGCGATGGTGCTGGATCGACTCCCGATTCGCCAGGTGGCGATGCGGACTCTTCCCTGGCCGATTTGGTGACCGAGCTACCTTCGGCTCCGGTCGGCTTTCCTGAAACTACCTCTGATGGTCCGACTCCCGTCGGTCTGCGGATCGACGACCTCGGTATCGATACCGCATCGGTTCTGGCCGTTGGGGTCGAGGACAACGGTGACATGGAGGTCCCACCCGCCGATCGTGTCGGTTGGTACCAGTTCGGCCCAAGCCCCGGCCAGACGGGATCGGCGGTGTTGGCCGCTCACATAGCGTTCGATGGTCAGGACGGAGTGTTTCGCCACCTCGACCAGCTCCCGATCGGGGCTGAAATGTCCGTCACCTACGACGACGGGTCCGAGCGGCGCTTCGTCGCCTCCGACAAGCAGCAGTATGACAAGGTTGATCTTCCCCGAGATGACATTTTTGCTCGCGATGGGGAGTCACAGCTCGTGCTGATTACCTGCGGCGGCAACTTCAATCGGGACCTTCGATCGTACGACGACAACGTGGTGGTCTACGCCGATCCACTTTGACCGCCGTTGGGGCGCGGCCGGCATGTCCCTCTCCCGGTGCCGCGTCCCTAGCCATCGCATGGCCGTTCTTGCCGTCGGCCATGCGATGGCCGCCTCTCACCGAGCGTTTACCGTGAAGTGAACGGCCGTCAGCGTGTGTGGTCCCGGCGTCTCGCTTGCCCGATGGCGTAGAAGGCCACCGCGGCGGCGGCGCCGACGTTGATCGAATCGACGTCACCGGCCATGGGGATTTGGACCCTGGCGTCGCATGCCGACATGGTGGTGGCGGTAAGCCCTGGTCCTTCGGCTCCCAGCACAAGGGCGACACGGTCGTTAGGTCCAACTTCAATATCGCCTATGTCTACCGCATCGGCTGCTGGTGTGAACGCCAGAAGACGAAAACCGGCGTCCCGGATCGGGGTGAGACCATCGGGGAATGCTTCAAGGCGGGTGTACGGGGTTCCATAGGCCTCACCCATGGAGACGCGACCGGAGCGGCGGTAGAGCGGATCGCAACATGTCGGGTCGATGGCGTATCCGTCGACCCCAAGTGCGACAGCAGCCCTCAAGATCAATCCGAGGTTTGTTGGATTGTTGATGCCCTCCATCACGGCCAAGGTGCGGGTGGTGTCGATCACCGTCTCGACGTCGAGCAGAGGTTTGCGATCGAAACAGGCCAACATGCCGCGATGGAGGTGATACCCAGTAATCCGCTGCAACACCTCCGGGCCTACCGAGTAGACCGGGACGTCATCGTCGATCGAATCCGGCAGCGGCTTTTTTCGCTTGCCGTCGACCAGTGCGCATCGTAGGTGGTAGCCGGCCCGGATCGCTCGCTCGACGACGATGTCGCCCTCGGCGACGAAAACGCTCGCCATGTCGCCATCAGGCTGTTCCCTGCGGCGGCGGAGCACGTGATCGCGAAGACCTTGGAAGACGGCGATCCGAGGATCAACCGGGTCGTCGACGAGAATTACGCCCACAGCTTCTCGCCAACGATCCCGATCGAATGCCGTGGAACGTCAGGTGCCGAAGCGTTTGACGTCCGGTCCAACAAGATCGGTAAAAAGCTGAAGAACCTCACCGGGTTCAGCATGTCGGCCCGTTTGGGCTTTGGAGTAGAGAAGTTGCCCGTCCACAACGACATCGAAGATGCCCCGGCTCCCGGTTTCTAACCGGAGCTCTTCGATCACGTGCTGGTAGTTCGACAACAGGTCGTTCGTCACGCTCACGGCGTGCTCTGAGTAGTCTCACGGAACGCAGTATGTGATTCCAATTTTGTGGGTCATAGATCGATCGTAGTGCCCTGGATAGCCATTCATGATTCCCCGGCGGATTCGCCAGTGGATTCCCTAGTGGATTTCTCAGTGGATTCCTCAGTGGATTCCTCAGTGGATTCACTGTCGTTGAAATCACAGCTAGCCTTGCGTCAATGAAATCCATCGTCATCTACGAGAGTCTGACCGGCAACACAAAAGCGGCCGGCCAGATGATCGCGGCCGAGCTGACCGATGCCGGCGTTGAGTCCGTGGCTTGTCCGATCACCCAGATCGATCTTCAGGCGTTGTCCGAGGCCGACTTGGTCGTCGTCGGTAGTTGGACCGACGGACTGTTCTTCTTTGGGCAGCGGCCAGGCCGATCCGGCCGGTTGGCCAAGTTGCCGGTCATCGATGGCAAGTTGGCTGCGGTGTACTGCACGTACGCCATCAACGCTGGTAAGACTCTAACGAAGCTTGAACGGGTCGTCAGCCGCCGCGGAGGCGATGTTGTCGGGGGCTACGCCATCAAACGAACCGATCTCCAAGGGGGAGCGGAGGAATTCGTTGGGCGTCTGACCGGGGCACTCGACCAGGTGCCAAGAGCAAGCTGACCGGCTGGTTCCACGGTTACCGCCGCTGTTCACCCGACGCGAGTTGCCGCCAAAGCGCTCGATAGGTGCGGTACTCGATTTCGGGAGTTACCCAACCGCTGGCGACGAGTTCATGATGCAGTTCAGGAAGATGTCGCCACGGTACGCCCATGTCGACGTGATGGGCCAAATGCCACCCGGTGTTGTAGGGAACGATCCAATAGCGGGCCAGCAAGGTTTGACGGACGACGTGGGTTGTCTGCCGTCGATCGACCGATCGTTTCATGCCACCGTGTTCGGCGATGGCCCGCAAACGGTTGGAAACTTTCCACACCGTCGACCAGGACACGATCCAGACGAGATACATCAACGGTCGACCCACCACGACCGACGCGCCAAGTAACACCAGTTGGGTGGCCATGATCTGCCACGCCTCGCGCTGACCGCTGCGCATCGCTTTTCCAAGGCCGCGGAAGTTCTTTGCCGCGCTGATTCCAAGGGCGTCTCTGGTCAGCTTCCGGCCCATCGAATCGCCAGAGATCGGATACCCGCGGTAGAGGCCGATGTCGGGTTCTTTCGGACCCAGCTCATCTTTGTGGTGAGCAAAGTGGATTCGCCGATACGTAAGTGTTGGCTGAAAGCTGGGGTAGCCGAGGAGCCAACGGCCGGCGAAGTCGTTCGACGAGTTTCGGGTGAACAGCAATCGGTGAGCGGCCTCATGGGCCAAGATATTTAGAACCGCGTGGCCTCGGGCCATGAGCGCCAGCGCGAGGAGGTAAGCCCACCAGGTATGTACGATGCCGGCGGCTACCACCACTCCGACCGACTGGAGAAGTGCGCCGAGCAGGGTCGCAATGTTTCGCTGGTTGTCGATGCGTCGAAGCTCCTCTCGTCGGGGAGCTTTCAACTTTGCGTGCTCGGTGAGCTTGGCGGTTGGCAGTACGTCGGGCAGCGCCGAAACCGGTGGCACCATCGTCGTGAGCTTCGCTGCCGAGCCGACCATGACACAATGGTACAATAGTTGTTCACCATGAACGAACTGCGTACCGCGAACGAACTGCGTACCGCGCCAAGTATTGCGTCGAGTAGAAAGTCGAGCACTCCATCGAATAGTGACCAGCGGGGCATTGGCCGGGGGCGTGACGACCGAGCCGGTCGCGGCTTTTCGGCTCGGTCGCTCGTCCTCTCGGTGCTTCTTGGCGGCCACCCGCCTCGGATGCCGGAGTCGGCCGCCCGGTCACTTGGCGCCCTATTTGGCATACCGACCGGGACGATGCGCACCGCAGTGTCCCGCATGGTTGCCGCTAACGAGGTCGAGGTACGGGATGGATCGCTCTATCTGGTCGGCCGCCTTATCGAACGACAACACCGACAGGATCTCGGGCGCCGGCCACCGGATCGAGAGTGGGACGGTTCATGGTGGACCGTGATCCCCGAAGCTGACGCTCGGACGATGGCTCAACGCCGATCGTTTCGTACGGAAATGACCGGCCGACGGTTCGGTGAGCTCCGGCCCGACATTTGGCTCCGCCCGGCAAATCTACCGACCGAGGTCTGGCCGGACGGGGTTATCGCCACCACGGGACGGCTCGATAGTGACGATACGGCCAGCCTGACTCGACGTCTCTGGCCGTTAGATGAACTCGCCGCCCAGGCGACTCAACATCTCGAAAAGCTACAGGCATTGACACCGGACGTACTCGACGGCCCCGACGACATCATTCCCCAAGCGTTCGCCGCCTCGGCCGATGTCGTCAGGTTCTTGATGACCGAACCGTTGCTGCCGCTGTCATTGCTTTCTGAGCGGCTTTCTGAGCGGCTTTCTGAGCGGCTTCCTGAGCGTTGGCCGTCTGACGAGCTGCGGGACAGGTACGACCGCTTTGAGCAACAGTTCCAAACTCGCATCCGACGATATCTACTCGAAGGTCAACGGGAGAAGACAGCAAGCGATCAGTAGCCAGGTGGGCGGACAAACCCGCCATGGTCCAGCCGCTCGATCATCGCCGCAACGCCCAGACAGGTCCGATCCTCGAGGAACGGTCCGACCACTTGTAGTCCCACCGGCAGGCCGTTCGAATGTTGTCCTATCGGAACCGCGGTTGCCGGCAAACAGGCAGCTCCGACCAACCCCATCCATCGCACCTGATCGAGGTATGGGCGAGTCTGGCCGGCCACATCGATCGTACGTTCGGTCAGCGGGTGCGAATGGTCGTGGGGAATGGCAACCGTTGGCGAAATTGGAGCGAGCAGCACGTCCCACTCGGTAAAAAACTGGTGCCAGCGGGCTCGCATTTGAAGCCGACGCTCGTTGGCGGTTAGCCACTCTCTGTGCCGGATCGTTGCACCATGGACGCCGAGGCCGCCCTCGATCGGCTGCCCGGCATCGAGCTTGTCCGCCATGGTCTCGATCTCTGCCATGGTGTACCCGCCACACATCGCCCCACCGAGCAACGTGGAGAAGGTCTGGTCGGCCTTGGCCAAATCGAATCCAGATGGCCGGGCGTCGGTGTCGACGATGGCGCCAGCACCGGCCAATTGGGTTGCGGTATCGAGAACCGCTTGCTCGATTTCCGGGTCGACGGGACAGTAGGGGTCGGAGGCCCAGACAGCCACCCGCAGTCCAACGGGGTCGACACGGCGGGCCGGTGGGAGGTCGAGCGACCAGGCTGGCGTGTCCCATGGATCGGGGCCGATCATTAAGTCGAACGCCAAAGCACAATCGGCAACGGTCCGAGCCATCGGCCCGACGACTGCAATGTCGGCTCGTGTCAAGGTGCCGGGCGGTCCGGGGATCTGGCCCCTCACCGACACGACCCCATAGCTCGGTTTGTGGCCAACCACGCCGCACATAGCGGCCGGGTTTCGAATCGACCCGGCGATGTCGCTACCGATCTCCAAAGACGTAAACCCGGCAGCCAATGCGCCAGCCGACCCACCGGAGCTGCCGCCGACCGACCGATCGACGTCCCAAGGGTTATTCGAGACACCGAACACGTCGTTAAAGGTTTGCACGTCGGCGGCGAAACGAGGAAGGTTGGTCTTCCCGTACACGATGGCGCCGGCCGAGCTGAGGGCGGCAACGGTAGCGGCGTCGACGTCTGGGACAAAGCCACCGAACTCCGTCGAAGCAGCGGTGGTGCGAATACCGCTGACCATCAATGAATCTTTGACCGTGATCGGGACCCCGGCCAGCGGCCCGAGGTTGGGCGAGCGCTCCCGATCGGCTCGCGCGTCGTCGACTGCCGCCGCAGCGGCCCGGGCTCGTTCAACATCTAGTGTCACCACAACGTTGAGTTCGGGGTTTCGCTCTTCGACCCGTGCCACGGTGGCGTCGAGCGCTTCCACGGCTGAGAGTGTCCGGGTAGCTAACGCAGCTGAGAGGTCGGCGGTTGAGAAATAGGCGAGGTCGTCGATGCCGCTCACCGCAGCCGACCCTGGTCGACGTTCATGGCGTCGATCGTAGCGTTCACTCATTCGGGGCTGTCCGATCAGGGGCTCTGGTGTCATCCAAGGATCGGGTCATGGGGAGTCATACGCCACGGTCAGGCGGCGAGCCGGTATCGTCAGTGCATGCTGCGGAGTTCAGTAGGGCGGATTCAGGCCATAAGGCGGGCAACGACATATGGCTGTCTCGTCTGTGTGACGTTGGTGTTGGTCGCCTGTGCCAATCGTCCCACGACGGCCGACCTAAGCGAGTCGATTGTTCGAGCTGCGGAGAATGATGCTGGGATCGACGTCACTCCGGAACAGGCGAGTTGTATCGCAGACCAGCTTCTGGCCAGCGACCTGTCCGACACGACGATGTCCGGTTTGGCTTCTGACTTTGACAACCCGGAAGTCTTAGCCGCCGAAGTCAACCGTGTCGAACCTGCCGTGGCGACGGCGGCCGCTGAGTGCATCGAGTAGCTCGGCGACTACCGGCCTGTCTCGATGAACACCCCCCAGTTCTGGGAAGCGAACGATGACGTTGCTCGGGCTGTAGCCGACGGTCAGCCGACGGTTGCGCTCGAGAGCACCATATTTTCCGACCTCGGTTTGCCACCTCCACACAACCGTCACGCCCTGAGCCGAACGCTGACCGCGGTGCGCAACGGCGGAGCGGTCCCCGCATTGACCGCCGTGCTCGATGGACGGGCACGAGTCGGCGTCGATTCGTCAGACCATGAGCGGATCTGCGGACCGACCCGCAAGACGACCAACCGCGAGCTGGCGGTTGCCATCGCCCAGGCTTGGCCGTATGGCGCGACAACCGTCTCGGCCAGCGTGACGCTGGCCGCGGCGGCAGGGATCCCGGTGTTTGCCACCGGCGGCATCGGTGGCGTCCACCGAGGAGCGGAACGCACCGGCGATATCAGCGCAGACCTTGAAGCTATTGCCCGCCATCGGGTGATCACGGTGACGGCAGGGGCAAAGGCGTTCCTCGATCTGCCACGAACCCTCGAATACTTGGAGACCGCTGGAGTACCTGTCGTCGGCTGGCAATGTGATGAATTCCCCGCCTTCTACGCTCGATCGAGCGGGCTTCGCCTCGCCGCTCGTGCCGATACGGTCGGCGAGATCGTTGCCGTGGCCGAAGCACACTGGTCGCTCGGTGGGGGAGGGTTGGTGATCGCCTGCCCAGTACCGGAGGGAGACGCCATCGCCTTCGACGAGTTATCAAACCTGGTAGATGAGGCCTTGTTGGACACCGGGGAGCTGGTGTCTGGCGCGGCGGTTACGCCAGCTGTTCTCGCTCGGCTGACCGAGTTGAGCGACGGTCGCACCCTGGACGCCAATCTCAGCCTTGCTGAACACAACGCCCAGATCGCAGCGGAGATCGCTGTGGCCCTGATGTCGACCAGCGACCGTACCTAGGCGTCGTTCAGTTGCGCCGCTGGGGAGATGATCGGACGTGAACGCCGACGTGCTTCTGTCGGGGTACGAATGGCTCGCCACCCGAGCAGCCATTCGATCGGGCAGCCGACGAGCCAGTAGATTCGCGGCGTTTGGGTCGGGATCGGTCATCTGTTTCCCGCCCACAGCGCTTTTTGGCGAGTCAGCGATTCGAGTCGGTACCGATACCGTTATCGGGCCTCACGCTTCGTTGAGCGCGGGAATGGACCCCAAACAGGTTCTCACCGGAGACCGGATCGTCGTGATCGGTGATCGCTGTGTGATCGGACGACACACCAGTATCGTCGGCCATCAAAGCATCGTGGTCGAGAACGATGTGTTCTTCGGGCCGAACGTCTACGTCACCGATCAAAACCATGCCTTCGACCGTCTCGATACCCCGATCGGACGACAAGCTAGCCCCGAACACCCGGTCCGAATCGGTGCCGGCTCGTGGCTGGGAACAAACGCCGTGGTCCTGCCCGGTGTCACAATAGGACGTCATGTGGCGGTTGGTGCCGGTTCGGTCGTGACCAGTGACCTACCGGATCACACGGTGGCGGTCGGAGTGCCGGCTCGAGTTATCCGCGAGATCGATCACCCTGGCGATGGGGATGACCATCCGGGCGGCGGTTCGCGTCGTCGACGGAACCAATGAGCTAGCCATCACTCCTTCAGAGGGATGGGTGGCTACACGTCGTCGGCGGCGAACGTGTCGCACAACTCGGGATCGCCGTTGTCGAACCCAACCCGGAACCACTTGACCCGCTGCTCGGCCGAGCCGTGGGTCCAAGTATGAGGATCGACTTGCATCCCAGCCTGGGCTTGAATTCGGTCGTCGCCGACCGATGCCGCAGCGGCCAACCCCTCATCGATATCGCCCTCTTCGATGATGGGCAAACCGGTGTCTTCGGTCAGCCGTTGATTCGCTGAAAACGCCCAGACCCCGGCGAAGCAATCGGCCTGGAGTTCTTGAAGGATGGAGTAGGCGTTGCGGTTGTCGCTATCGCGTGCTTGGGCGCTGCGAACGGCTTCGCTAATGCCCAGCACCGATTGGAGATGGTGTCCAACCTCATGAGCGATGACATATGCCTGAGCGAAATCGCCGGGGGCACCAAAGCGTCTACTCAGCTCCTCGTAGAAGGCGAAGTCGATGTAGACCTTGTTGTCTCCCGGCGCAGGACAGTAGAACGGCCCAACAGCCGAGGTGGCCTGACCACAACCGCTCTCGACCACATCTTCGAAGATCACGAGTGTTGTTGGCTCGTAGTTGAGGCCAGCCTCATCGAAATACAGATCCCACGTGTCCTGAATGTCGACCATCAGGAACTGCATGAACTCCTCGGTCCCATCGACCTCGTCGACCACCTCGTCTTGGGCGACCTCGACGGGCCCGGCACCAAGACCTTGATCGAACCCGACCTCGGTTCCGAGGTCGAGGCCGCTGCCATCACCGCCGAGCCCGTTCACGCCACAAAAACCGAGAAGTAGCACGATGATCAAGCCGGTTAGTCCTCCGCCCACGGTCCGGCCTCGGGGGGCGCCGCCACCGCCGAAACCTCGCCCCGCTCCGCCCCGTCTGAGGCGGGGCCCCCGACCGCGTCGGTCCTCAACGTATTTCGCGCCTCGATCCGCCGTGCTCTTGTCGTACCGAACCATGCCCCACTCCTAGCGTTTGTCGCCCATACCGATTGGTATCGTACCCGGGCACGGGGCGCGGCGCCGCAACGAGGCTATGCGGCGAGCGGTCGTCCGAACGGCAACTCATCGCGCCAGGTACCCATGAACGCTTCGGCTTGGACACAGGCGCCGATCAGTACGCCGTCGTCATGAGCGGACGCTGCGTCGAGCGTTTCCGTTACCGTCGATTCGATCTGGTCGACGATGGCGTCATCGTCTCCGTCCATGTACCCACAAACCAAACCACCACCAATCGATACGAAATCGGGTACGACGGTCGTGTGCCCCGTTGTCAGCAACCCGGCGAGCGCCTTCGTGGTGACAGGGATCTGACCCCACGGCACGATGGCCGAGGCCGAGATGGACGGCGCGCCTTTGTGGGTTAACACCCCTGGCTTCGAACCGGTGAGAATGATGTCAGCGTCGGCCGCCCAAATCGACCACGGCTTGTCGACCAGACCGGGGACGGTGACCAACACGCCGCCGGCGAGTTCGATTGCGGTTGCCAGCGATGATGGTGCTGGACCGGCCGTCGTCTCCTCGATCGCCACCCGTCGGCCATCGAGAGAACCACCTACGGCCCATGCCGCAGCGGCCACGATCCCGGCGACGAGACATCGCTCGGGATCAGCGTGGCCACTTGCGGATACCGATGAAAGCGGAGCGAGCTGGTCGGCGGTCAGACCCTTACCCGGTCGGAGATGAAGGGCACCCGACTCGGCGTCATCGACCAGCTCGGCACAGAAGGCAGCCACCGCTCCTTCGGCGTCGTCACCCTCAGCGTTGATCCCGGCCGACGCGCCGCTCCGTGTCATCTCGAAATTGGCGAAGGTGTAACTCGCTGAGCGGGCCAGGTCGGTAGCACTCGATTGGAGAATCTTGCGCCCTCGACGAACGACACCGGTTGCTGGAGCGTCACCGAAATCGGTGACGACGAAAGCGTCGGTTGAATCGAGCGCACGGATGGCCACAGGCCGAATGCTAGACCGGGACGGAGCCCGCTACGCGAACGGACCGTTCACGAAGGCTGAGGCGAATACCAGGCTGACGATGGTCATCACCTTGATCAAGATGTTCATCGCCGGACCCGAGGTGTCCTTGAATGGGTCACCCACGGTGTCTCCGACGACCGCCGCTTTGTGGGGCTCCGATCCTTTTCCGCCGTGGTGGCCCGACTCGATGTACTTTTTGGCGTTATCCCACGCACCACCGGCATTGGCCATGAAGATGGCCAATGCGAAACCAGAGACCAATGCGCCGGCGAGGAACCCGCCGAGGGCGTTGATACCTCCGGGAAGGAATCCGATGACGAGGGGAACGATGATGGCCAGACCACCGGGGATGACCATTTCCCGCAACGAGGCTTGGGTGGAAATGGCGACACAGCGAGCTGAGTCCGGGTTGACGCCAGGCTTGCCCTCGCGCAGACCGGGGATTTCACGGAACTGTCGGCGTACCTCTTCGATCATCTTGTTCGCTGCTCGACCGACGGCGTCGATGGTCAACGCGGCGAACAGGAACGGCAGCATCGCGCCGACGAACAGCCCGAGGAACACCTCGACCTGGCCGATATCCAGTGCGAACTCGATGTCTTTACCTTCTCGAGCAGCGGCGTCGCGAATGGCGAACTCGAAGCTCTTGAACAATGCGAGAGCGGTAAGGGCAGCCGAACCGACTGCGAACCCCTTCGCAACCGCAGCGGTTGTGTTTCCAAGGGAATCGAGGGCATCGGTTACTTCGCGAACCGACGGATCGAGTTCGGCCATTTCTGCGATGCCGCCAGCATTGTCGGCGATCGGACCGTAGGCGTCGACCGAGACGACCACGCCGGTGGTGGCCAACATGCCGATGGCGGCAACCGCGATGCCGTACAATCCGCCGAAGCCTTCCGGAAGGTCGGCTCCGAGGCCTGTGGCATCACCGACTGCCCACTCGCCACCCCAGAACGCGATACCGATACCGAGTGCAAGCAGAAGCACCGAAGCGGCGACAGAGATCATGCCGGCCGAGATGCCTTTGAGAATGGTTGTAGCGGGGCCGGTTTCGGCCTGCTCGGCGATCTGTCGAACCGGGCCGAAATGATCGGAGGTGTAATACTCGGCTGTCTTGCCCAGCGCCCAGCCAACGACCAAACCACCGATGACCGAAACGGCAAGACCAAGCGGATTTGCGAACGAGTTGGAGTCGCCGAAGAACCAGAACGCGCCGGCGAGCGTGCCAAGAACCGTGAGGCCCATGGCGACGTTTGTCCCCATGTGGAGCGCTCGACTCAACGCCTGGCTGTCGGTGGAGGTACCACCCTTGACCAGGAACGAACCGATGATCGAAGCGATCATGCCGATAAACGCGATGAACATCGGGAAGAACAACAGTGACATCTGGCCATCGGCGATATCGGCGTCGGCGACGAGCGAGAAGCTAAAGGCGGTCAGTGCAACCGGAGCGATGATCGATCCGGCGTAGCTTTCGAAGAGATCGGCACCCATTCCGGCGACATCGCCGACGTTGTCACCGACGTTGTCGGCGATAACGGCTGGGTTTCGGGGGTCGTCTTCGGGAATCCCCGCTTCGACTTTGCCAACCAGGTCGGCGCCAACGTCGGCCGCTTTGGTAAAGATGCCACCCCCGACACGGGAGAACAAGGCGATCGATGAGGCACCGAGCCCATAGGCGGTGACGACCTGGAAGGCGTTGTCAACCTTGAGAAGGAGGACGAATACGATGTAGACAAGCATCAGACCGGCCAGGGCAAGCCCGGCGACGGAGAAGCCCATGACCGCTCCACCCCGGAAGGCCACCGGAAGGGCTTTGGCCGGTCCTTCCTTTGCCGCCTCGGTAGTGCGGGCATTGGCCATCGTTGCCACCGTCATACCGGCGTATCCGGCGGCGGCTGAAAGAACAGCTCCGATGATGTAGGTCGCGGCGGCCGGTATTCCGATCAGGACAGAGATCAACACGGCGAGTACCGCGACGAAGGCGGCGACCCAGGTGTACTCCTGCTTTAGGAAGGCGCGGGCGCCGGCATTGATCTGGTCCATCAAGAAGACCATTCGATCGTCGCCGGGGCTAGCCCGACGGACGTCGACATAGAAGAACCCGGCCAACCCAAGGGCGGCTACGGCGGACAAGAACGCAAGATAGGGGACTACGCCCACGAGATACTCCTCAAAACGTTGTGGCTCACCGCCCTGCGAACATACGCGGAAGCAGGGGCGACCGTGTGACGGTAGTCAGCCCCTCCGCCAACAGCAACAACCACCGACCGATGTCCGACGGCCGAAATATTATGGTGCAGTCCAGGACGCTCCGATCGCTGCCAGCAGGTGCACTACATCGAGGACACCAGCGGTCTCGCGAATGCTATGCATCGCCAATTGAGGTGCGCCGATGTCGACCGCTGGGATTGCGAGACGCCCGGCCGTGATCGGCCCGATGGTTGAACCGCACGGCAAGTCGTTCCGGTGGATGTACCACTGCAGTGGCACGTCGGCTCGCCGGCACACATCGACGATGAATGCTTCGCTTCGAGCGTCGGTGGCGTATCGCTGGTTGGCGTTTCGTTTGATGACGATCCCCCCATTGAGCGCTACCCGGTGCGATGGCTCGTGGCGGTCGACGTAGTTGGGGTTGGTGGCATGAGCGCCATCGACAGAGACGACCATGGACTGGTTGAGCGCGGTGAGATACTCGGAGCGAGAGGCTCCTTCAGCGGTGGCGATTCGTTCAAGGACCGAGGCTAAGAATGCCCCGGCCGCCCCGGTGGCTGACTCCGAGCCGACCTCTTCGTGGTCATACAGGGCCAATACCGAGGTGCGGTTCGAGTGGTCTGGTTCGAGTTCAACCAACGCTCTAACCCCGCAGAACGTCGATAACAAATTGTCGATCCTGGCGGTGGAGAAAAGATCACCATCGCGGCCGATGATCGACGGCGGCTGCACGTCAAAGGCCATAAGGTCCCAGGCCAGGATGTCTTCGGGCGGTACTTCCAGGACCGTCGCGAGATGGTGTCGCAACGCGCCCACCGATGATGAGGTGCCATCTGCTTCGGCCCGGTCATCGGTCGGGGGCGCGAGCGCCCACATCGGGGCGAGATGTTTCTGGGGGTTCAGTTTGAGGCCATTCGACAGGATGTCGCGATCGAGGTGAATGGCGAGTTGAGGCACCACCATGAGCGGCCTCTCGTCGCAGAACATCTGTTCCGCCACGCCAGAGGATGTCGCCACCGACACCCGTCCCGCCAGGCCAAGGTCACGGTCGAGCCACGAGTTCAACAGTACGCCGCCGTAGATTTCCATTCCGATTTGGGCGACACCGGCACTGACGACGTCCGGGTGGCTCTTCACTCGAAGGTTGGGCGAGTCGGTATGGGCGCCGACGATGGTGAATCCCCGATGTTCTTGTTGTTGGCGCCAGGCCACCAACGAACCGCCTTGAGCGGCGTAATACGAGCCCGGTTCGACCGGGAGCGTTCGCCCCAGGTCGACACCCCTAAAACCAGCGGGTTCGAGGATAGACACCGCTCTGGCCACGGCGTGGTACGGGGTGGGGGACGCGGAGATGTCAGCCAGGACGTCGCCGACTACCGACGGGATGGCTCGGTTTTCGTTGGGTTCGGCGGGAACGTTCATGGCCAGAGGCTAGCCTCGCCACGGTCTCCGGTCATCGTTACCAGCGATTGCAATTGAGGACAGACCTCTCAGTCAGATACACTGGTTAACCCGGGCCACCGACGTCCCGACGCTCTCTGCGTGAGGTTGCGAGGACAACGTCGCTCCCGAAGCCTTTTGCGGGATCTGTTGCACGCAAGTCGAACTACGGGAGAACCCGGTGAATAGTGCGCCCCCCCTACAGGGTCTCTACGACCCCAAATTTGAACACGACGCCTGCGGTGTGTCGTTCGTCGCTGACATGCGCGGCCGTCGAAGCCATCAAATCGTCCAGCAAGGCCTCGGTGCGCTGACCTGCCTCCAACACCGAGGGGCAACCAATGCCGAGCCAAACGCCGGTGACGGTGCCGGTCTGCTCATTCAGATCCCTGATCGATTCTTGCGGTCGGTGGTGAACGACCTTCCCGAGCTCGGCCGCTACGCCACCGGCATAGCGTTTCTGCCAAACGATCCGCAGCGTAGAAGCGCGGCGAAAAAGGGCATCGAAGAGATCGTGGCCGAGGAAGGTCTGGCCACCTTGGCCTGGCGGAGCGTCCCGGTCGACCCGACAGGGCTTGGCGAGCAAGCACTGGCCGTGATGCCCACATTCGAGCAGATCTTTGTCGCGTCGCCGTCAGATGCGGCCGAGCCGCTTGTCGGCATCGAACTAGACCGGGCCGTGTACCTGGCGCGAAAGCGAACAGAGCACGAACTGAACGACGTCTATTTCCCAAGCCTTTCGGCCAGGACCTTGGTGTACAAGGGCATGCTCACCACGCCCCAGCTTTGTTCGTTCTTCGTCGATCTGTCCGATGAACGGGTTGAGAGCGCCCTGGCCCTCGTCCACTCTCGTTTTTCCACGAACACCTTCCCGTCCTGGCCGCTGGCCCACCCCTTCCGTTTCGTGGCGCACAACGGTGAGATAAATACGGTCATGGGAAACCGCAACTGGATGCGAGCACGAGAGGCACTGCTCCGGGCACCTCACTGGGCCGAAAACGAACACAAGCTGTTCCCGATCTGCACCCCCGGAGCGTCCGACACCGCAAGTTTTGACGAAGCGCTGGAACTACTCCATCTCGGTGGCTACCCGCTCCACCACGCGGTGTTGATGATGATTCCCGAGGCGTGGGAGAAGAACCCGTCGTTGCCGGCCGACGTGAGGGATTTCTACAACTTCAATGCCGTAGCCATGGAGCCGTGGGATGGGCCGGCCTCGGTCACCTTTACCGATGGCACAGTCGTCGGGGCCGTTCTGGACCGCAATGGTTTACGGCCAAGTCGTTACTGGGTAACCGACGACGATCTCGTCATTATGGCCTCCGAAGTCGGAGTGATCGACATCGACCCGGCGAAGGTTGTACGTAAGGGACGCCTTGAACCGGGCAAGATGTTTCTGGTCGATACGAGCCTCGGTCGGATCGTTGACGACGACGAGCTCATGGCCGACCTCGCGGCCCAACACCCCTACGGAGAGTGGCTAGGTGACCTCCATGAGGTGAACGACCTACCGATCAACACTACGGATAGTCGTGGCGCGGCCCCACTGGCCGATGACCTGGTCGCAGAGCAAACCACCAACGGATACACCACCGAAGAGCTCGACCTCCTGGTAGACCCGATGGCCGACTACGGCAAGGAAGCCATCGGATCGATGGGGACCGACACTCCAGTCGCCGTATTGTCAAAACAACCCCGCATGCTGTTCGACTATTTTACGCAGCTGTTTGCGCAGGTCACGAACCCGCCACTCGACGCCATTCGGGAAGAATTGGTCACCAGCCACCGGGTGGTGCTCGGCCCATCGGCCAACATCTTAGAGCCCGGGCCCGATTGGTGTCGGCAACTCGTGCTCGACTATCCGGTCATCACCAAGAGCACGCTCGATCGAATCCGTGCTGCCAACGATGACGGTCGGTTCCCCCACATTGCAACCGAGACGCTTACCGGCCTCTTTCCCATCGCTGAAGGCGAAGCCGGGTTGCGTCGCTCATTGGAAGCGCTGCGGGCCCATGCGGCGGCCGCTATCGCCGACGGCGCCAAAATCCTGGTGTTGTCAACTCGAGGAGCGACCGCCGATCTCGCCCCTATTCCGTCGCTTCTGCTCACCGGAGCGATTCACCACTTCCTCACCAGCGAGAAACTTCGAACGCAGGTCGGCATTGTTGTCGACGCGGCGGACGCCCGGGAAGTCCATCACATGGCCCTCCTCCTCGGTTGCGGCGCGACCGCTATCTGCCCGTCGCTCGTATTCGAGACGATCGATTCCCGACTTGGATCCGATCCGGACGACGCCGAGAGAGATCGAGCCGAGAAGAACTACATCGTTGCCGCGTCCAACGGGGTGATCAAGGTCATGTCGAAGATGGGCATTTCGACCGTTGCCTCGTACACCGGTGCCCAGATATTCGAGACGGTCGGCCTCAGCCAAGAACTGGTCGACGAGTTCTTTACCGGCGTGACCTCCAAACTCGGGGGCATCGGATTGGCCCAGCTGACAGAGGAGTGCAGCCGTCGGCACCGGCAAGCCTTCCCCGATCGACCGGAATCGCTGGCTCACCGGCAACTAAACGCTGGTGGTGAATACAAATGGCGTCGAGAGGGCGAATACCACCTCTTTAACCCGGACACCGTATTCAAACTGCAGCACGCCACCCGGACCAAGCGCTACGACATATTCAAGCAGTACACAAGCCTCGTCGACGGGCACGCCGAACAAGTGGCCACCCTGCGCGGCTTGTTCAAGATTCGAACGGACCGACCGGCAATACCGATCGCCGAGGTTGAGCCCGCCTCCGAGATAGTCAAGCGGTTCGCCACTGGCGCCATGAGCTACGGCTCGATCTCGGCCGAAGCGCACGAAACACTGGCGATAGCGATGAACCGCCTCGGAGGGAAGTCGAACACCGGTGAGGGTGGCGAAGACCCCGAACGGTTCGTGACCCTCCCCAACGGCGACTCAAAACGGTCGGCCATTAAGCAAGTGGCGTCCGGTCGATTTGGTGTTACGTCGGAGTATCTGACCTCAGCCGACGACATTCAGATCAAGATGGCCCAAGGGGCGAAGCCGGGCGAGGGTGGCCAACTCCCCGGCCGAAAGGTCTACCCATGGATCGCCAAAACCCGACATTCGACCACCGGGGTTGGGCTCATCTCGCCACCACCCCACCACGACATTTACTCGATCGAGGACCTGGCGCAGCTCATCCACGACCTAAAGAACGCTAATCCGTCGGCCCGGATCCATGTGAAGCTGGTGGCCGAAGTCGGCGTTGGTACCGTGGCGGCCGGGGTCTCCAAGGCGAAGGCCGATGTCGTTCTTATCTCCGGCCATGACGGTGGCACCGGCGCATCGCCGCTCACCTCGCTGAAACACGCCGGTGGCCCTTGGGAACTTGGTCTGGCCGAAACCCAGCAAACGCTGCTTCTCAACGACCTGCGTGACCGGATCGTGATACAGGTCGATGGTCAGATTAAGACTGGCCGCGACGTGATCGTCGCCGCGTTGCTCGGGGCAGAGGAGTTCGGATTCGCAACCGCACCGCTTGTCGTGTCGGGCTGCGTGATGATGCGAGTCTGTCACCTCGACACCTGCCCTGTCGGCATCGCGACCCAAAACCCGGCGCTGCGAGCCAAATTCTCCGGTCAGCCTGAGTTCGTAGAAACGTTCTTTGAGTACATCGCCGAAGAGGTTCGCGAGCACTTGGCGGCACTCGGATTCCGAACACTGGAAGAGGCCGTCGGTCATGCCGAGTGCCTCGACACCAAAGAAGCGGTTGACCATTGGAAAGCAGACGGTCTCGACCTCACGCCGATTCTCCATCTGCCGGCGCTGGAGGCCGACGACGACCGGTACTGTACCTCGAGCCAAGACCACGGCCTTGACGGAGCCCTCGACAACACCTTGATCGCCGACGCGGTGGGGGTGTTGGAAGCTCCGAGTCGTGCCGCGGTCCAGCCGCTGCAGCTGAGCTACCCGATTTCCAATACCAACCGAACCGTTGGCGCCATGCTCGGCCATGAACTGACTAAGCGATTTGGAGGAAAAGGCCTCCCGGTCGACACCCTTGTCATCGACTTCGAAGGGTCTGCCGGCCAATCGTTTGGGGCGTTCGTACCGTCGGGCGTCACGCTTCGTTTGGAAGGTGACGCCAACGACTACTTCGGGAAGGGTCTCTCCGGTGGTCGGCTTTCGCTTCGACCACCAAAGACAGCGCCGTTCGTCGCCGAAGAAACAGTTATCGCCGGAAACGTCATTCTGTATGGTGCCACCAGCGGCCAAGCCTTCATTCGCGGCGTCGTGGGCGAGCGGTTCTGCGTTCGAAACTCCGGGGCCGAGGCTGTTGTGGAGGGAGTGGGAGACCACGGCTGCGAATACATGACCGGTGGCGTCGCAGTCATTCTTGGCTCGACGGGCCGAAACTTTGGTGCCGGTATGTCCGGTGGTATCGCGTACGTCCTCGACGAGCAGCGGTCGTTCGACCGAAACCTCAACAAGGAGATGGTCGAGATCGAAGACATGACCGACGATGATCGTCGGCGACTTCACGACTTGGTCAGCACTCATCATGTCGAGACCGACTCCGTAGTAGCTGAACGGCTACTCGATGACTGGGATCGATCCGTCGAGTCCTTCGTAAAGGTCATGCCCACCGATTATCGAAGGGTACTGGACGCCAAATCACGAGCCGAACAGCTCGGCCTCGATCCTGTCGAAGCAATCATGGAGGCTGCTCATGGGTGATCCAAGAGGATTTCTACTACACGAGCGTCGCGTTCCAACCCGGCGCCCCGTCCCCGTTCGTCTCCGCGATTGGAGAGAGGTCTATCCCGAGCGCGGCGAAGATGGCCATTTCTCAACAGAAGAGGTAGTAACCCAGGCATCGCGTTGCATGGACTGCGGGATCCCGTTCTGCAACAACGGCTGCCCACTCGGAAACCTGATTCCGGATTGGAATGATCTGGTCTATCGGGAGGACTGGGAGCGGGCCATCGAGTCTCTTCACGCAACGAACAACTTTCCCGAGTTCACTGGCCGATTGTGCCCGGCTCCCTGTGAGTCGGCGTGTGTCGCTGGTATCAACACCGATGCCGTCACGATCAAGAACATCGAGCTACAGATCATCGAACGGGCATGGGATGAAGGCTGGGTCCGTCCGGTCATCGCCTCGAAACCTACGGGCAAGTCTGTGGCCGTTGTTGGGTCTGGGCCGGCGGGATTGGCGGCCGCTCAACAATTGACGCGAGCCGGTCACCAGGTAACCGTCTACGAGCGCGCCGACCGGATCGGGGGACTCCTGCGGTATGGGATCCCTGAGTTCAAGATGGAAAAATCGGTTCTCGATCGCCGGTTAGCGCAAATGGAGAGCGAGGGAACCCGGTTCGAAGTCAACGCGAACGTCGGGGGAGCACCCGATGACCATGGTTCCATGTCGGCGGCGAAGATGGTTGAAGACTTTGATGCCGTCGTGCTCTCGGCCGGTGCAACCGCTTGGCGAGACATGATGCCAACGCCATTCCCTGGCCGCGAACTCAACGGCATCTACCAGGCAATGGAGTATTTGCCCCCGGCGAACAAAGTGCAGCATGGCGACATGGACAGCCCGCAGGTCACCGCCGAAGGCAAAGCGGTGGTCATCATCGGCGGAGGCGACACCGGAGCGGACTGCTTGGGTACGGCGAACCGGCAGGGAGCCCGGTCGGTCCGCCAATTCGAAATCATGCCACGACCCCCGGAGGAGCGGGATCCTTCGACCCCGTGGCCGACGTGGCCGCTCATGATGCGAACGGCGTCAGCCCATGAGGAAGGTGTCGAACGCGTCTATTCGGTCCAGACGACCGAGTTTGTTGGCCAAGACGGTCGAGTGACCCATCTTCGAGGCCACGAGGTGGAGTCGGTAGTGGTCGACGGGCGTCCGACCTTCTCCAAAGTTGAGGGGTCCGAATTCGAACTAGAGGCCGATCTTGTGCTTCTGGCCATGGGATTCGTCGGGCCAGAACGTGACACCGCGATCGCAGAACTCGAACTCGCCTTAGATGATCGCGGCAACGTCGTTCGTGACAACCGGTGGGCGACATCTCACGAGCGCGTGTACGCCTGTGGAGATATGGGCCGTGGTCAGAGCTTGATTGTGTGGGCTATTGCCGAAGGTCGAGCCTGTGCATCGTCGGTCGACGAGGAACTGATGGGATCGACACTGTTGCCTCGACCGGTCAAACCGACCGATCGTCCGCTGGTGTAGCGATCGGGGTCCGAAGAGGGACCTCGATCAATCAACCTCGGCGATGAGGCCTTCAAGGAGTAACCGGTACAGCGTGGAGGTGACCCTGAACGCGCTTTCGCCCGTTGCGGTGATGACATCGGCAACGGTGGTTCGGCCGTCGAGATGGGCCAAGAACTGCCATTCGTCTGAGCTGACAACACGATCAAAGGTGTCGTTTGGTAACGATGGCGACAGCCGGAACGTGGTGTTGGTCGATGAGATTCTCGTGGCGATCTTTCGCCAGATTTCCAGGCGACGCTGGACTTGGTCCATCAGAGACTGAGTCTCGACCGCGAACTGGTCGCCGAGACAATGTCGGCGACCATCCTCAAATCGAAAAGCGGACGTGGACGGGACGAGCAGCTCGAATAGCGAGTTGAGGTTGTACTCATGAATGAGCCGTCGGATCAGGACTTCGGATTCTGGTCGGACTGCGACGATCCGATCGGTGACCGAGCCCAGCTCAGCGGCCCGAGCGAAGAGGCTCTCGATCTCGTCGAGCGAACCGATGCCCGCTCCAAATAGTACGTCGCTCAGGGCGGGACCGTTTGCCGTCGTTACCAAATATATGTCGCCGGCCGAGAACCAAATCTCATGTCCGCCGACAATACTCACCGCGCCGGTACGACCACCTTCGGAGAGTTCCTGGCACAACACAGGCAATGGAGTGTTCGCCAGGTTCCCTTCAAGGTCTTGTACTGGCTTGGTCGCTTGATCAGAGGTCACGGAAGCCACGCTCTTCCATCGCCCTATTGGGGGTGAAGTTGAGGCCGTACCGTCAACACATTTGACGATTCAAATGGCCACACGCCATTCGGGAAATCTCGAAGCTCGTTCTCAACTCTGTCGGTGGGACGCCGATTGAACGGTTGCTCCTAAATCGCGCCGACCGGATGTGAGAGGGTCAATGCTTCGTCAACTCAAGCTCAGAGATCGACTGGTAGCGATGGTCGCTGTTCAGCTGTTAATCGTGGCCGTGTTGGCCGTCGGTTCGCTGCTGTTCCTCGACTCCGATACCGGAATTCGAGGTTTCGGGGTCTTCGCCCTCATCGGGTTGGTGGTTGGACTTGTCGCTTCGGTGATAGTCGGCCGCTCAATCCTGGATTCGATCGGGGAGTTGACCACCGCAGCGGAGACCATCGCTAAGGCCCAGTCGGCGTTGGCGAAGGACGGAACCACCCCGCCCGATTTCGCACCAGTGCCGGTGAACGAGGGAGATCCTCAGCTTGGGCCGTTGGCCATCGCCCTCAATACCTCTCAGGAAGCAACCGCCGGACTCAACGACGCCAGCGAGAGCGCGGTTCGGGCCGGGTTGTCCGGCATCGTGGTAAACCTGGCAAGGCGCAACCAGTCTCTCCTCGATCGTCAGGTCGAATACATCGATAGCCTTGAGGTCTCAGAAGAGGACCCGGATCGGCTCCACGAACTCTTCAAAGTCGACCACCTTGCGACCCGGATGCGTCGAAACGCCGAGAGCCTGCTCGTGCTCGCCGATGCCGAACCGGCTCGTCGTCGAGGTGGACCGGTAGAAATCGCCGACGTCCTGCGGGTAGCCATGGGCGAGGTAGAGAACTATCAGAATATTGAGCTTGTGGAGATGGCCGATGGCCAAGTCAGCTCCGGAACTGCTGTCGATTTGGCCCACATGATCGCAGAGTTGATGGAGAACGCAACCCAGTTCTCGCCTCCGGAAACCCAGGTAAAGGTCGAAGGACAGTTCGCCGGGGATCGCTTCCAGATCACGATCGCCGACAGCGGTTTAGGGATGGGCGCCGATCAGCTGGCGGCAGCAAACGAGACGCTGGCCAACCCTCCCGAGCTCGGTCTTGCTATCGGACGCTCACTTGGGTTCGCGGTGATAGGGCGTTTAGCTAGGCGACTCCAAGCCACGGTGGCCTTGCGGGAGTCCGAATCGTCGGGCCTGACCGCTGTAGTGGACCTACCGAAGAATCACTTCATCGGTGCCCAAAAAGAAGCTGAGGACACGACGTCCACCCCACCGTCGCTTCGAGCGGCCGAACCGGCAGAGGCTCCGACCCCTGAGCCGGTCGACCTTGAAACCGAGCCGCAGTTTGCCCCGGCCGAAGACGACAGCACCGATCGGCGGCCCAAAACGAAAATCCGGGCGGATCGGGATCGGCTCAACTCCGAACAGAACAACGAGTCGTTGTCGAAGTTGCTGGGAATCGACCCGACGTCCAGTTCCATGGAGTCCGAAGGCTGGACTCCTCCCACGGTCTCGGCCGACGAACCGTTGGAGACCGCCCGGCATCGGCGGTCGAGCGATGACGGTCAGGACCCAAAGGACGGAACGTCATCCGATGCGGCCTCGAACGAGCCGAAGCGGAAGAAGAAGTCTCAACGAAAGAGACGAGACGACTCCACCGAAACCGAGGCCAACGATGCCAACGCGGCCGAAACGAACGACGTCGGAATGGCCACAATCCTGGCCGGCGGTGGTCGCGACGAAGATGCGACTTGGAGCCCACCGGAAGTCTCGGTTGGGGAACAAGAGGGCAGCAAGCTGGTTCAACGAACCCGCGGCGCAACCCAAACCCCGATCGCCGAAACCCGGGCGGTGGCACCAAGTAGTAGGAAGCCGGAGGAGGTCCGCTCGATGCTCTCGAAGTACCGGGATGGTCTGAAAGACGGACGCAAGAATGCCGCACCGAGCGGCACTGAGGACAACGGGAAGGACGAGGCCTGACAATGAGTGGACTCAGTGAAGGAGCCAGCAATGTCAACTGGCTCGTCAATAACTTCGTCGAGCAGGTTCCAGGTGTATCTGAGGCGGTAGTGGTCTCATCCGATGGTTTACCCATCGCGACCTCGGCCGGCCTCGACCGCGATGCTGTCGATCGATTCGCTGCCGTCGCTTCTGGGCTTATCGGCCTGAGCTACGGTGCGGCCGATCGCTTTGGCGGTGGCGCGGTGACCGAAGTGATCATCGAGATGGAACACGCGTTCATCTTCGTAACGGGAATTAGCGACGGCTCATTGCTCGCTGTTGTGGCCGACGCTTCGGCCGACATCGGTCTCGTGGCATACGAAATGGCTGTTCTGGTCGACAAGGCCGGAGAGACTCTAACGCCAGAGCTTCGAGCTGAGCTTCAGGCGGCGCTGCCTCAATGACCGCCGCGGCCGAAGATCGGCCCTCGTCGCTGCGCATTCGGCCATACACGGTTACCGGTGGCCGAACCCGCAGCGAGGTCGAACTGGGGTTGGAGGCCATGATCCAGACCACCTCGGCCGGCCGCAACGGATTGGCCAGCCTCAAGACCGAGCTGCGGGAAGTAGCCGAACTTTGCGAAACCCCCCAGTCGGTTGCAGAAATATCTGCCCACCTGTCAATGCCGCTTCAGGTGGCAAAGGTCCTCGCCGGAGACCTCATTACTGGCGGGAATGCCAGCAGTAGCGTCGGCGCCACCCAGGGCGACGGCCGCCCCGACATTGCGCTGTTGGAGCGTGTGCTCCACGGCCTGCACGATCTGTGATGGAGGGATCGCCCGTGACCAAGATGATCGAAACCCCCCGGGAGACGAGATGACTAACCCAATCCCCGTGAAGATCGTCGTTGCCGGCGGATTCGCCGTCGGTAAGACAACCTTCGTCGGCGCCATCTCCGACATCGATCCCCTCACCACTGAGGCGAAGATGACAAAGGCGTCTGAGGACGTCGATGACCTCGGCGACGCTACCTCCAAGGCGGGCACCACCGTCGCCATGGACTTTGGTCGTGTCGCCCTGGGAGATGAGCTGGTGCTGTATGTATTCGGCACGCCCGGCCAGGACCGCTTCCACTTCATGTGGGATGAGTTGATCCGCGGCGCCATCGGCGCGGTCGTGCTGGTCGATACGAACCGGCTCGATGCTTGCTTCCCCGCCGTCGACTACATGGAACGAGCCAACGTGCCGTTCATAGTGGCCATCAACGCCTTCGACAACAAACTCATGCACCATCCGGAGGCTGTTCGGGAAGCGCTCGACATCCCCCAGGATGTACCGATCATCGTCACCGATGCCCGGACAAAAGCTGCCGTGCGAGACTGCATCATTTCATTGGTGCGTCACGCGATGAGTCGAGCAACCGCAACCGTGGGTTAGCCGACTCCGCCCGCAGACGAATCAGGCGACCGAGCTGGCAACGCTAGTGCCGAGGTCGTGTTCGGTCGATGGCGAGTCGTGGATGACGTTCGGGTTGGTACGACGGATCGCACTTATGTCGGCCGTTCGGTAGCTGGCAAGGCGGACGCTCCAGGAGTCGATCACCGCCCGCTCATCGCGGACTTGAAAAAACGTGGTGAGCGGACCCTCCTGCTGGTAGGCGTCAGCCCCTTCGACGAAGTCGGTTGTTTGGTCGGTCAGGGTTACTGCGAATAGTGTCATCATGCGTTGCTCCTCTCAAGCTGGTGGTGTCGGTCTGTTCTGAGGTCTGCGTCGCTACGTTTGGTGATGTTGTAAGTCCGAGCGACTTCGTTACAAGCCAACATATGGCCAGACGCTTGTGCGGTGCTAGAGGGGTAACCCTGTGGATTGCGAAACTTATCCACAATCCGATCCATCAGAGCCCGACCAAACGCGCCCCGATTGGCTCACCCCTCATCCGTCCAGGCTCAGCCCCGAACATCCGGACCGCGACCGATGCCTCACGAGTCACCGGCTGGCGGTCGACAATGACTCGCCGGGCTACCGAGACCCATCGACTGGCCTGTTCGTGATGACCGCCAGCCATTTGCGCGACCGGGGCTGGTGCTGTGATCGTGGGTGCCGACACTGTCCCTACGTCGGGGCACCAGATCGAGAGGAGAACCCACGATGAGTACCAGAGTCCTGGTGACCAGAGACGGGGGAGTCGCCGACGTACGTCTGAATCGGCCCGACAAGATGAACGCCCTCGATCCAGAGATGCTGGCTGCGTTGGTCGATACGAGCGACACCTTGCGCGATGATGCCACCCTGAGGTGCGTGGTGTTGTCTGGCGAAGGTTCGTCGTTTTGTGCCGGACTCGACTTCAGCAGCTTCCAGGCGATTGCCGACAACACCGGGTCGTCCGGGAGCACGCCGTCTGTCGATTCGATCGTGAACGCCGGCGACGGTCGGATCACCCACCAATGGCAGCAGGCCGTCTACGGGTGGACCGAGCTGCCGGTCCCGGTTGTGGCGGCGATCGAGGGACATGCCCTCGGTGGTGGCATCCAGCTCGCTCTCGGTGCGGACATACGCATCGTGGCACCGGACGCGAAGTTGTCGGTACTCGAAATTCGGTGGGGTTTGATACCAGACATGACCGGTACACAATCGCTCGTCGATCTTGTCGGTCTCGACGTAGCCAAAGAACTGACCTTTACCGGCCGTTCCGTCAGCGGCGAAGAAGCGGTGGCGCTCGGCCTCTGCACCCATGTCTCCGAAGAGCCCCACGCCGCGGCATCGGCCCTCGCGGCCGATATAGCGAGCAAGTCGCCAGACGCAATCCGGGCGGCCAAGCGCTTGTTCCTCGCCGCGCCCCGAGCATCGACGGCCGAAGGTTTTGCCAATGAACGACGGGAGATGGCCCAGTTGATCGGTACACCAAATCAGGTCGAACAGGTCGCCGCGTTCTTCGAGAAGCGGGAGCCTCGGTTTACCGATCCGAAGGAACTGTAGTCGCCGAGGCTGTGCGCCCTTCGACCCGTGTCAGCTACAGACCGACGACAGCAGACGTTGCCGCTCGTGGTTCGGCAACCCCGGCTAGGTGGTCGTCACCAACGTTTATCAGGTGAGCGTGGCCGAACATCGACTCCCCCCACGACTTGAGTTCAAGGCGGTGGCCACGGGAAACGAGCCCATCGGCCCACGACCCGCCGGACTCGATGGCGACAGCGAGACGATCGGCGTTGCCCCACGTGTCGAAGCCACTGGCTTCGGGCACCGTCAACGTGAACCGAGGATGGGTCACAGCCGTGCCCGGCGAGGAGCCGGCATCGAGGAGATGGGCCAACATCTGAAGCACAACTTGGGGTTGGCCGTCGCCCCCCATCGTTCCCAGCACACTACGGAGGGCGCCGCCGGGGGTGGTGACAAGCGCCGGGGCCAGGGTGCTGGGCGGCCGACGTCCCGGGCCGAGTTCCGCCGGGTGACCAGGATCGAGCGAGAATCCGATACCCCGGTTCTGGAGGAACACACCGATTCCTGGAACCGCCAGGTGGGCTCCGAATCCGGCGGCGTTCGACTGAATGAGGGACACGCCCATACGGTCCTCATCGACGACGCAGAGGTAGATGGTCCCGCCCCCGCGAGCCGGGGGAACTAGCGAGGCCGCTCGTTCCAGCGAGATCGTTGCCGCCCGTTGCCTGAGGCGGTCCTCGGCAAGCAGACCGGATCCATTTGCATGTTCGTGGAGCACGGTCGCTCGATCGTAGGCGGCCTGTTTGGCCGCCTCGATCAGCACATGGGCCCAGACCGGGTCGGAGGGGTCCGCCGGTAGTAGCCCGGTGGCCTCGGCTATGGCGGCGCCGGCTAGCGACAGGTACCCCTGAGAGTTCGGCGGCACGGTCCAGATGCGGTGGCCCCATGCCTCGATCATCAAGGGCTCGACCCAATCCGCCTGAGAACGGGCGAGGTCATCTTCGGTGAACACCCCATGGCCGAGGTTGACCAACGCGTGGCCGAACTCACCTTGGTACCAACCGTTGCGGCCCTCGCTGGCGATCGCCCGTAAGCTTCTGGCCAGTCCCGGTCGACGGACCCGCTGGCCAACGGTGACCGCTCGCCCGTCGACGAGGAAATCGTCTGCGCCTTCGACGGTGGTAATACCGATCGCCGCCGCAGCCAACGAACCCGATGCCGGGAAGCCAAGTTCGGCTAACTCGATTGCCGGAGTCAAGACATCGAGCAGCGGCGCTCGACCGTAGCGTTCGTGAATGGTCAACCACCCATCGACACACCCGGGGACTGGGGTCGACCGGATGTCCCCCCGAAGCGGCATCGAACGGTGGCCTTCAATTCTGAGCTGACCGGCATCAGACCCCGAGCCGGCGCGGCCGGATGCGTTCAACGTCGCTGGGCTCCCGGGACCGTCGTGGACCAGCGCCCACAGGTCGCCGCCCATGCCGCACATGTGTTGCGTTGTGACAGCTAACACTGCCGAGGCCGCGACCGCAGCATCGACCGCAGTCCCTCCGGTGGCCAACATGGTGCTGCCGGCCGCTGTCGCCAAATGATCTACCGAACAGACGATCCCTCGAGCAGCGAGCCGGGCTTGTTCGAGAAACCGTGGCCCGTTCATGGTGATTCTCTCGGCTGGTCTCCCGACGAAGCGACCCATTGGCCACGGTCTTCGAGTACTCGTTTCAACAGTTCGGTCTCATCGGTGATGATGGCGTCGGCTCCTCGATCGAGCAAGTCGATCATCTCCGCCTCGGTGTTGATCGTCCAATAATGGACTTGGAGACCAAGCCGTTGCAGCCGACGAATCAGCCACCGTCCCGTGAGGGGCACGCCATAGCGACGAGTCGGCATCTGGACACAACCGTACGGTGGTTGCCAACGGGGCCACAGCAACGCTGCCGTGAAGGTCTGTACCAACCCGAGTGGGCCAGGTGACGTGCACAATCGGGATCCAAACGCCGCCCTGGCCCGTTTGACTCGGTCTTCAGAAAACGAGCCGATACAGACCCTGTCAACCGCATCATTGGCCCGTATCACCTCGACCAACAGATCGACTGCATCATCAGCTTTTGGATCGACGTTGAACCGGGCGTCGGGAAACAGCTCGAACAGCGCATCGAGTCTGGGAATCCCATGGATACCTTCGATACGAACCTCGGACAGCTCAGCCCACCGGTAATCGGAGATTCGACCCTGAAGTCCGGTCACCCGCTCCAGGTCATCGTCGTGGAATGCCACGAGCACCCCGTCGGCGGTCGGCAGTACGTCGGTCTCAAGGTATCGATAGCCAAGGTCCACGGCGTGAGAAAACGCGCCGACGGTATTCTCCGGTGCAGAGTTTCCTCCTCCGCGGTGAGCCATGCCAAACGGGGTCGGAAAGTCGAGGAACGATCGGTCCATCGACAACGACCGTAGCGTTACTCGTCGATCTCCGCCCGTCGAAGGCAAGCTGGACGTAGCCTGCGCTTAGACGAGAGACTTGGTTGGAATACTGGTGCCTGGCCAGCCGATAGAAGGAGCGTATGTGACGGACTCGATAGGGCCGGCGGTGACCGTCGAACGAGATGGTCCAATCGGCACCATCGTGTTCGACCACCAGGCTCGACGCAACGCGATGACGGCCGAGATGTGGCGTGCGCTCGCCTATCGTTGCGCCGAGCTGGACGCCGACGACAGCATCTGCGTTGTGGTGCTACGCGGTGCCGGCGAGACATCGTTCGTCGCCGGTGCCGACATCTCTCAGTTCGGTGAGTCCCGACCAGGTGGGGGAGACGAGTACGACGTCTTAATCGAGAAGGCGTTTTCTGCGGTCGAACAGCTTTCGAAACCCGTGGTCGCGCTGATCCACGGTCATTGCATCGGTGGGGGATTGGCCATCGCTATTCTTGCCGACGTCCGGTATGCGGCAGACGATGCGAGCTTTGGTCTCCCACCGGCGAGGTTGGGAATCGGTTACAGCCCGGAAGGACTGGGCCGACTCGTCGATCTGATCGGTCCCGGAGCCACGAAGGAGATGGTTTTCACCGCCGATTGGTACGATGCCGAGACGGCGCAGCGGTGGGGGCTGGTAAACCGAGTGCTCCCCAAGAGCGAACTCGATCGGTTCGTTGCTGGAGCGGTGGCCACGATGGCGAAACGGGCACCGCTCACCCAACGGGCGGCGAAGTTGGCGATCGCCGATCATCTCATGCGGCCAGAGGATCGGAGGCCGAACGAGGTCGCTGCCGCAACCGACGCTTGCGCCCGATCAGCCGATTATCTCGAAGGGGTTGGCGCGTTCTTGGAAAAACGCCAACCGAGGTTTCACGGTCGATGAGCGATGGCGACCAGGGTCGCAACGTCGCGCCGGTCGACCGGCTCAACGAGTTGCTGGCGGCGCCGGTACCTCGTCTCGACAAGATCCTGGCGGTGATCGCTTCGGTCGATCCGTCCGGCGGTCCGACCGAGGATGAGGTCGTTGCCGACTTCGACCGCCTAGCCGAACGATCACCACAGGTCGAAAGTGTTGGCGCTTGCCTCTCGTTGGTCTTTGACACTTTGGGGTTCGCTGGCGACGTCACCAACTACTACGACCCGGCAAACTCGCTCATTCATCTCGTGCTCGCTCGGCGTCGGGGAATTCCGATCACACTCGGTGTCGTAGCGTCTGAAATCGCCCGCCGCCACGGCCACGAACTGGTCATCCTCGGTATGCCGGGCCACGTCCTGCTCGGAGAGGGAGCGAACTCGGCGAACCGGTTCGATCCCTTCGACCGCGGTCGGCTTCTCAGCCTCGACGAGTGCCGAGCGCTATTTGCCCGCGTGTATCCGATCGAGGCGTTCCGACCATCGATGTTGGATCCGCTAACGGCGGAAATGGTGACCTCGCGGGTACTCCTAAATCTACGGGTGGCATTCGGCCGTCAGGGGCGGATAACCGACTCGGTTCCGGTGTTGGAACTACGGGCCGGCATGGCCTCGGCCGAACTCCGCGATCGGGTTGAGCTAGCTAACACGTTGGCCGCGGTAGGACGTTTTGATCGGGCGGCCGATGAGTACGAGCGTTTGGTGAGCATCGACCCTGAACGTGCTGATGCTCACCTTGACGCTGCTCGGGCGCTTCGCGCCCACCGAAACTGAGACTCGCTCGGGCCCATTTGGGCTGATTCTCCCCGGTCGGCTCGCCGTTACTTGACGACTGTGACCTATGGTGGTCGGCGGCGAATCGGCTACCGACCTTGGGGATGCACGTTGATCGATCGTGAGATCAAGAGAAGCCTCGGACATATGATCAAGGGCGTTCAGGTCGTCGCTGCACGCCACGACGGTCTGACGAGGGCGTACACCTCTCACTGGGTGTCGCAGATCTCGTTCGAGGAACCGATCGTCATGGCTTCGGTAAGTCCGAAACACGACACGTACCCGGTGATGATTGACGCCGGACGGTTCACGGTGTCGATGTTGGCCGCCGACCAGATCAGCGAAGGTCAATATTTCTCCTACCCTGGCCGAAAGTTTCGCTACGCCGCACCGGAGTACATCGAACACGATGAGCAGGGGCATCCGTTTGTTCCTCACTCGATCGCCTGGATGCGCTGTGAAACCTTTGATCGGATCGAGCGGTTCGACCACGATCTGTTCCTGGCCACGGTGACCTCGGTCGAAGAGGGCCGGCTTGGCGAACCCCCGCTTTTGTACTCAGCACGCCACGGTTGGCGAGCCACCGGCGGGAACGCCCGAGAAAAAGGCGTATCGGTACGCGATCAGCTATTGGCCCGGGTGGCCGAGCTCGACGACGAAGAATGACCGCGTTTTGGAGGTCGGATCAGCGCTCGGGCGGTTGATCAGCTGCGGTGTTGTTGGTTGTGCAGGCTCACGATGAGGTGCATCGAGCCGATGGAGTTTGACCGGACAAAATGGTGAACGGCAAGTAGCTGTGTTGTCGCTGTACGGGGGAACGGGTCGGGAGTGGATAACCTTTCTCATGTGAAGCGTCGAACGAAGATTATCGCCACCATCGGTCCGGCTTGCGCCGACGAGACCACCCTGAAAGCAATGGTTGAGGCCGGCATGGATGTTGCCCGTCTCAATCTTTCGCACGGCACGCTAGAGGAGCAGATAGAACGGCTCGGGTGGCTGCGACGGATCGCTGACGCGGTCGGGCGTCCGGTAGGCGTTATGGCCGACCTCCCAGGGCCGAAGGTACGGCTTGGATCCTTCGATGGTCCCGTCGAGTTGGACGTCGACGATGAGCTGTTGCTCGAACCGGGCAAGGGCCCATCGACCGGTGAACGATTCACCGTCGGATACGACAGCCTGCTCACCGACATCCACAAAGGCGATCGGTTGGCTGTCGGCGACGGCTCAATCGTGCTCGAAGTCGTTGACCACACCGGTGACGCTCTCAAAGCCCGTGTGTTGTTCGGCGGTACAGTTCAGGGACGGCCGGGACTTCATATCCCTTCCGACCGGCTTAAGCTGACGACCCCTACACCGGAAGACCTCCGACTTCTCGACGCTATGGTCGAGGCCGACGTCGACATGGTGGCGCTCTCCTTTGTCCGCTCCGCTCACGACGTTCGTCGAGTTGGGCTTGAACCGGCGCCTCGCGGGCCGTTGGTTGTAGCCAAGATTGAGACACGGGCCGCCATCGAAAACTTGGATGGGATCATTACCGAGTCCGGGGCCGTGATGGTGGCCCGAGGCGATCTCGGCACCGAGCTGTCGCTTCAGGATCTCCCGCACCTGCAAAAGTCGATCATCGCTCGTTGCATCTCGCTCGGTAGGCCAGCGATTACCGCCACCCAGATGCTTGAATCGATGATTAGCGCTCCGGCCCCAACTCGGGCCGAGGCCTCCGACGTGGCAAACGCGGTGTTCGATGGCACCAGCGCGGTGATGCTCTCGGCAGAGACGGCGATCGGGCGAGACCCAGCCCATGTCGTAGCGACGATGGCGAGCATTGCCACCCGCGCCGACCAAGAGTTCAATTATGAGGGCTGGGGCCGCCAGCTTCGCCGTGATCATTTGAACGAACGCCAGGGCGCGGACCTCAAGGTGACCGACGTGATGACGTTGGCCACCTGGCAAGCGGCGAAAGAAATCGATGCGAAGGCGATCATCTGCATTTCGCGATCAGGATTCACCGTCCGGGCGATCGCCCGATTCCGCCCGCAGGCCCCGATCCTCGGCTTTTCACCTGAGGAGCGCACGATGCGCCAATTGACGATGAGTTGGGGCGCTACACCGCTCAAGATCGACCGTATCGACGACAACGTCGTCACGGTTCACACCGTGCTCGAACGGGCGAAAGCCGAAGGCCACATTCGGACCGGGGACATCGTGGCTGTGCTCGGTGGAAGCTCCGGCACGGTGGCAGCCACCGATACCCTCCGCATGGTCCGGTGCCCCTAGGGCAACGATCGCTGGGAGGCCGGCTGGCAGACCGTTTCGAGCGGTTGCCACCGGTGCGACGGATCCGGTTCGGCCGCCGACGTTCGACGGTTGGGTTTGTCCTTTCCGGCGGCGGCAACCTTGGCGCGGTGCAGGTCGGCATGCTTCGAGCGTTGGCCGACGCCGGAGTCGTGCCGGACCTCATCGTCGGGTGCTCGGTCGGCGCGATTAACGGAGCCGGTTTCGCGGCCGAGCCAAACCGTCAAGGTGTCGAACGCCTCGACCGAATCTGGCGTCGCATCGCCGACGGCGATCCGGATCTCATGCCAGCGGCCCGACTTATGCCCCTCGTCGCGCAGCTGGCCCGTCGTGGCGATGCGTTGCATGACCCGGCGTCGCTTGAGTCCCTTCTCGACGATGAGCTGGTGTTCAAGACCTTCGGAGAGCTGGCGGTGCCCTTCGCCTGCGTCGCCACGGATGTGGAAACCGCTGACGAATGCTGGTTCGAACGCGGTCGTCTCGTTCCCGCCCTTATGGCTTCGGCGGCGTTACCGGCCGTATACCCACCGGTGCAATACCAATCGCGTACATTGATCGACGGCGGTGTCCTCAACGAAATTCATGTCGACAAGGCGGTGGCGATGGGCGCCACCGAACTGTATGTGCTCCACGTCGGCCACCTCGACGGTCGCCAACGCGATTTGAAACGGCCATTCGACGGAGTGGTGCAGGCCTACTGGACAGCTCGCAAGTTCCGGCTGGAAGACGATCTCCGTCGCGTCCCAGCTCGTTGCGTTGTCCATCGGCTCCCTGCGGGAAGTAACCCCCGTGTCAGGTTCGATGACTTCACCCGGGGCCCGGAACTGGCCGACATTGCTTACGAGGCAAGCGCGGAGTACCTGCGAACCGGCCTCGCTCCTGATCCAGTTGCCGGACCGGAGTCAGATCCGGCTGTCGATATCGAGCCGACCGAGACGTTTGCCGACGAGGCCGAGCTGTGGGACCACAGCAAAGCGGCAACGTCGGAACCACATACGACGACGGAGCCCGCTGATGCCGGCCTCTGACCTCCTATCCTCGGTTGCATGTCAAACATCGATCTCAGCACGGGCGGACTTCCAGAAACCGTTCTCAATCAAGAGCCGCCCGATGCCCGGAGTCGGCTGACAGAAGCGTTAGCGCTTGATGGTGAGGCTCGGAGAGCCGCCATTTCCTCCGTCGTTGCCGACTATCCAACGTTCCTGGATGGTTGGGCCCGCCTTGGGGACTTCGCCCGGGACCACGTCGAGGCGTACGCCGCGTATCGCGTCGGATACCACCGGGGTCTTGATCGGCTCCGACAGAACGGCTGGCGTGGCTCGGGGTACGTTCGCTGGGACCACGAATCGAACCGTGGATTTCTTCGGGCCCTGCACGGTCTTCGGCGGGCGGCCGCGGAGATTGGGGAACGGGCCGAAGAGGAGCGATGCGAGATCTTCCTGGCCCAGCTCGATCCTGGTTGGGATTCTTCACTGGTCGATGGCTGAGCTAGCCCGTGACCTCCTTCTATGAGTAGCAGCGCCCGTCGTACGGCAACCGTGGCGGTTTGGTCATAGTGGAAGTCGATGCTGCCTGCTCGGTGATCGGCGCTGTGCTCTGCGGCGGTCGGTCAACTCGGTTTGGGTCGGACAAGGCGCTGGCGGCAGCAGGCGATCAGCTCGTCGGCGAGCGGGTGATTAGCGGGTTGCGGACCGGTGGCGTCGACCCGGTGGTCGCCATCGGGGGAACCGCGGGAGACGCGCTGAGAATTCCGACCGTGCCCGACCGGCGACCTGGTGGGGGTCCGCTCGGCGGGTTGGCAACCGCCCTTCTCTGGGCCCGCTCGGGTTTGGTCGTCGTCGTCCCTTGCGATCTCGTGTTGTTGTCGGGCCGAGACGTTCGAGCCACCGTCGACGCTGCGGTCAAGGCCGAAGGCCGTCCGGCCATAGCCCTTGTCGATGATCGTCCGGCGCTGTCGCTCGGTTGTTGGCCGGCAGATCTCGGGAGGCGACTGCTGACCCACTATGATGCTGGTCACCGGTCGTTCCGGTCGGCGCTCGATGACATCGAGTGGGTTCCGGTCGAAGTTGACCCTACCTCGGTGCTCGACGCTGATAGTCCGGATGAACTCGCTCAGCTGCTCGCCGAACCCCTGATCGACGAATGAACCTTTGGCCCAAACCCGGCAACCTCTTCAATGGTGGTAGTTTGTTACCCCGGGGAAATCGGCTCCGATTTCGTGGCGACCCACCGACAGATTCCTTACCTCTTCGTGCCTAACCCATCTGATCCACCTCTGATAACTGAGCAGACCGAACTAGAAGATGTCGTAGCTGCCGCTCAAACAGCGGGCCGCTATGCCATCGACACCGAGTTCCATCGGGAACGTACCTACTTTCCCCAGGTTGCGCTTATTCAATTGGCATGGGAGGAGGAACTCGCGTTGATCGACCCACTCGAGGTCGATTTGAAGGCGCTCGCCAAATTGCTCGACGGGGATGGGCTGTGTATTTTTCATGCCGGGATTCAAGATCTTGAGGTCCTCGACCTGGCCTGTGGAACGATCCCGACCCGCATTTTCGACACCCAGATCGCCGCCGGGTTCTTAGGGGTTTCTACCGGTTCGCTCAGTTCTCTGCTCGACCGGTACCTCAACGTGAGCCTGCCAAAAGGAGACCGGCTTACCGACTGGCTGCGTCGCCCGCTTACTTCCGATCAATTGCGGTATGCGGCGTCCGACGTCGAGCATCTTTTGGAGTTGACCGACATTCTCCACGCAGCGCTCGAAAAGGAACATCGAACCGAGTGGGTATACCAAGAGTGCGAGTTGCTGCATGGCCGTCCTCGCGGCCGAAGGGTGCCGGAGGAAGCCATTCTTCGGATCAAAGAGGCCCGGTCCTTGAAAGGAAACGCCTTCCGGGTAGCGACCGCCGTTGCCGCCTGGCGGGAACGGCGAGCTGCCGAGGCCAATACCCCTGTTCGTCAGGTGCTGCCGGACCTCGGCGTCGTTGCGGTGGCTCAACAGGCTCCGACACGTACCGAGCAGCTCCGGAATCTTCGTGGAGTCGAGAAAAGGCATCTTCGAGATGGCGCAGACGCCGAGATCCTCACTGCGGTTCAGGTTGGCATTCGAATGAGTCCAGCGGAGCGAAATCACACACGGGCTCCAGAGTTGCCCCGCCACCTTCGCCCAGTGGTGACTCTCGTCACCGCCTGGATTGCTCAGCTGGCGCGAGACCACCGGTTGGACCCCGCGCTTCTCGCTACCAGAGCGGACGTAGAAGCGTTACTGAAGGGTGATTCTGAATGCCGGCTGACCACTGGGTGGCGCCAAGACCTTGTTGGAAAGCCAATCGCTCAGCTGGTTGGTGGAGATGCGGCCGTGGCATTCGATGGGGATGGCCATCTCGTGCTCGAAGCGAGAAGTCGTTCCGCCCTCCCGCCCGATTGATTGCTGTTCTTGGCGAGATCAGTGCAACGTGCCCATCGCAGCCGCCTTGGAACGGCTAGAATGGTCCCTTGAACGCCATTTCGCTGAAGGCGAAGATGATGGCGTAGAATGACACGACAACGAATGTGCTGAGGCTCCGGTGGAAAATCGTCCTCAGCCGAGCGACCTGCAGGAGAGTCCCATGAAGAAGGGGCGTCATCGTCGGTACGAAGAAGCTAGAGCGCTGAAACGGTCTCGTGACGGAGACGATATTGAGTCCCTCATGGATCGTCTTGACGACGACCCCTTTGATCTCCCGACGACTCCCGAGGCGAGCCAGGTCGACCCTGACCTGGAGGAGGAGCCCGTCGACTGACGTCGGCCGTCTCGTTCGAGAGTCGCGTCCCGGCTCTCGCAGTTCTACAAATTCGCTTCTGATGCGATGTTGCCGCTATCGTCCTTCGGTTTCATCGAGGATCTCGCCGAGTTTGACGATCTCCGACTCATAGACGACACCGATGAATCCCCCGGTGTGGTCGACCACGGCGAGGACGTCGGTGCCGGCGGAATCCATGGCCGCGACCGCGTCACGCAGTGTCCACGAGGGGTGGGCCGATGGCACGTCGTTTGCCACGATGTCGGACACCGACTGCTGTTCCCAGCTCTCGCGATCGATCGAGGCGACGTCGTCGATCGAACATAATCCGAGATAGTCGGAGCCATCGACCACTGGCATAACCCGCTGACGGCGGCCGATGGCATGGACCCAGACGAATTCGGAGATGGTGGCGTCCGACGGGACGGTCATCACGTCGGTCGTCAACGCCGCGGTCAACGGCAGGGCGAATCGCCCCTCGAGGTGGCCGAGCCGTTCGACCCGCTGGGCGGGGGACACCGATGAGCTGCCAGCGACAAGCTGTGACACGGCGGCCGCCACCAGCGCCGGGACGACCGCGGCGCCACGGCTAGATTCCGCAACAAACATCACGGCGGCGATCGGTGTCCGGTAGCCGGCAGCCAGGAACGCGGCGAGTCCGAGCAGCGGCCAGATGACACCGTCGGTACCCCAACCGAGGTTTTCCAGTCCGTTACCAACGATGCTGCCGAGCAGAACTCCTTGAACTGCAAGCGGAATGAACAGCCCACCCACTCCGCCAGCAGCGACCGTCGACAGTGTCGCCGCGGCGCGAAAAAAGAAGAGGAAAACGATAAGGGCGATACCGGGTTGGGTGTCGAGCCATTCGACGACGGCGAAGCCAGGGCCAAGGGTCAACGGCTCGTCGAACACGAGGTTCGACAGGTATGCAAGCACGCCGAGTACCACGCCGCCAGCTATGGTCATCGTCCAATGAGATGACCGAGCGGCGAGCGCTTTGGCCCGCCGGGTCGCCCAAGCAAAACCTCGTCCACCGAAGCCGGCCCCGACGCCTATGGCCACGGCGCCAACGAGTTCGCCAGCGCCAAGGTCGTTTTGGAACGCGAATCCCCACACCGATTGCCGTTCGACGAACGGCATTGATACAAACGTGAGGAAGCTGGCCGCCGAAGCTATCAGAGAAGGCAATAACGCTCGGTGGGCAACGTCATCGCGATAGGGCGACTCGAGGGCAAAAATGAGACCGGTCGCCGGCGCTTGGAACAGCGCTGACACACCTGCGGCCGCTCCTGCGGTCAACAACATTCTGGCTGAGTCTTTTCCGAGGAATCGGTCGAGTCGTTTCTGGACGGCCAGGCCGGCTGCCGAGCCAACGTAGATCGACGGACCTTCCAAACCGACGGCGCCTCCAAGCCCGATCGTCATGAATCCGCCCAGAAGTCTCGCCGGTACCGGACCGAGCGGCACAGTGGGAGACCTGGCATGAAAGGCGGTGATGTATTCTTCGGAAGTTGACGGCGAACACCCCCGGCCAAGTGTCCGTAACAACATCGTGGTAGCGGTGAGACCAACAAGTGGCGCCACTACCTGGAGCGGGAGTGGCCAGTGGAGCACACTTTCGAGCACGACCTCAATGATGAGAACCTCAAGGGCGGCAACGATGAGCCCAACGATGATCCCCAGTCCTATAGCGGCGACTAGGAGTCGACTCGGCCGACCCTCCGGGAGAAGAGAGAACAGGCGCTCCTTCAGCACTGATGCTGTGCCGTGGCCGTATTCAACCGAGGACGACCGGGGTCTCGACCCTGCGGCGATCCAACGCCTCAGCTAGTCGATCGTATACCTGTTGGCCGACCATCTCGACCAACTCATCCCGTGCCGTCAGATACAACGGCGATGACGACATATATGGTTCGTCGTTCTCGGTACACCACCAATGGAAGTCGGCGCCACCTGGTCCCCAATGCCGACGCTCCCACGCTTGGACAAAAATCGTCTCGTGGCCGTAGTCGTTCTGATGAACGTCGAGGTGGATCGGCACTTGCCAGCAGACGTCGGGTTTCCAGTCGAGTGGGCGTTTACCTCGGTTCAAGGCTCCGATGTGCAACGCGCAACCGCCGCCGTTGGCGAAGTCGTCGCGGTTTAGGAAGATACACGCACCGTCAACCTTTCGGGTGACCCAATCACCCTTCCGTTTCTTGAGCGGCCCGCCCTTGGCCGTCGCTCGGTCCCGGAATTGCCACTCCTCGTCGGTGAGGAGAGCGGCACTGGCCAGAACCGTTTGCCGGTCTTCGGCGTCGACGAAATGGGCCCCGTGGGTGCAACACCCGAGGGTGCCGGTCGGATCCGGTTCGGTGTCGATCGATGGACAGCCCGATCCGTAGATGCATCCGAAATCGGATAAGAGGAACGTGATGTCGAAGAGCCAGGTGGTGTCGTCATCACCAGCGTCCTCGATCGACAACCAGTTGCGTTGGTCTGGCGATGGTCGCACCCGTCGAAGGGTAGCCTGTGTCGCTACCAGCTCCGAGGAAATGGCCCCCATTGAACGACAAGATCGAAGACATACGCTCTCGGCTCGAAGCCATCGGCGACGAGCTCACCGATCTATCTATTGCTCTGCTGGCCGATGCTGTTGAGGCGGGGGAGACGAGCCGACCGGCGTTCGACAAGCGATTGAGTCAGGCCCGACGGGCCGTAGAGAAGGCGGCCGGCGTGCTGGTCATCGATGATCGAGGCCGTCACGAATAGCCCTATCGGCGAAGATTGGCCGCTGGTGGCCATGCTGGAGCGACGTTATCTGGCGCGAGTCGGAACGCCGGTCGGTTTGCCGACCTAGCGCCATCATCGCTCAACTATCGCCGACGATGTCTTCGTCATGGCTGGGACCGACGTCGTGGCTAAGGCGCGGCGCGGTGTGAACACCGTTGTCGCCGCCTACCTGGTTGATCCGACGAATTAGGGCCACGAGTCGAGAAAACGACCGGTTATCGAACTGGAAGGCAATCCGCGGAAGGTCCAGTTGATCGTTATCACGAACCTCGGCTCTCGTCGCCTCGATCGGTTCGATCTCTCCGGCGGAGACGATATCGGCGAACTCGACGTTGATCGCAGCCAATGCGTCGTCATCGAGCGGCGCTCGTAGCCGAAGCACGAGCCGTTTGCCGACGAATCGAAGCGAGTGGTAGCACGAATAGAACGAGCAGATGTACTCCACCGCTTCAGCTGGATCGTGGGTGCGGAGGTACAGCGCACGATCGTGCTCGGAGATCATCCCGCCCCCCTGCAGTTCATGTTCGACGAATCGTTCGACCGCCGCCCAGTAGCCGGACTGGCCATGATCTAGCATGACGATTGGGACCGGGTAGCTTTTTCCGGTTTGGACCAGAGTGAGAAGTTCGAAGGTCTCATCCAAGGTGCCGAAGCCGCCGGGGAACAACGCAAAGGCGTCCGTTTCTTTCATGAACGTCAACTTGCGAGTGAAGAAGTATCGGAACGTAGCGAGTTTCTCGTCGCCGTCGATGATGTTGGCTGCCTTTTGCTCAAACGGCAGCACGATGTTGACGCCGAACGCGTTGTCGATGCCGGTTCCTTCGATGCCGGCCGTCATGATGCCCGGTCCGGCCCCGGTGATGGCCATCCATCCCCGTGCGGCGATGAGCCGGCCGAACTCAACGGCCAGCTCATAGTCTGGGTGGTCGGGCTTGGTTCGAGCCGAACCAAAGATCGTCACTTTGGCGTTGTCGCTATATGGAGAGAACACACGCCAGGCGTTAAGCATCTCCGCCAGTGACTGATTGGCGATCTTAAGCTCAAGCCGATCGATGTCGGCACCGTCCATCTCAAGAGCTGTCACCATCAGTGAGCGGACAAGATCATCGTTTGCATCGTGCCCGACGGCGGTGACGATCTCGGTCAACAGCCTGTCGACGTCTTCGTTTCCGTAGTGGGAGCGAGCGCGTGGAGCATTCACCATCTGATCGTATCGACCGGAGCGATCGATCTTGTTAGCCTCCGTGCACGCCGACCGGTTGGCCGGCGACCGGCCGGTAGAGGGTCGTTCGTTGGACAAGCGGCCGACCGATCGAGTCCGCCACCGCTTGGAAGTCGTCGGCGGTGACGACCTGACCATGTTTGGCTCCAGCAGCGCGGGAGATGTTTTCGTCCATCAACGTGCCGCCGACATCGTTACACCCGGCCTGCAGCAGCTGACGTACACTGGCAAACCCGATCTTGACCCAACCAGACTGGATATTGTCGATGTATCCGCGGTACGCGATTCGGGCTACCGCATGCACGAGTAGGTTTTCCCGAAACGTCGGTCCTCGTCTGGCGTTGCGCTGCAGGTAGATCGGCGAGGCCATGTGAACGAATGGCAAGCCAACGAACTCGGTGAATCCGCCGGTTTCGGCTTGGAGCTGGCGGGTCACCAACAGATGCTTGACCCAGCTCTCGGGGTGCTCGACCGCTCCGAACATCATGGTCACGTTTGACCGAAGCCCGACCGCGTGGGCTGTTCGGTGAGCTTCAAGCCACTCCTCGGTTGTAATTTTGTCAGGACAGAGTACGTCCCGGATCGGATCGTCGAGGATTTCTGCCGCCGTTCCCGGGAGCGACTTAAGCCCGGCTGCCATGCAGCGTCGAAGGTAGTCAGCGAGTGGCTCACCTAACCGCTTCGCTCCCTCGGTGACTTCGAGGGCGGTAAAACCGTGAACGTGGATATTGGGCGACGCCTCTTTGACGGCGCGACAGACGTCGATGTAGTAGTCGCCATCGAAGTCGGGATGAATCCCGCCCTGGAGACAGACTTCCGTCGCTCCGAGTTCCTCGGCCTCTCGAACCCGAGCCTGCATGTCTTCAAGCGTTAGCAGATACGGCTTGCCCCGAAGGTTGAGGCTCAACGGCCCTTTCGAAAATCCGCAGAATCTGCATTTAAATGTGCACACGTTGGTGTAGTTGATATTCCGATTAACCACGTACGTCACGGAGTCGCCGACGATCTCGGCCCGCAACTCATCTGCCAGGTTGGCCACCGCCGAAACCTCTGGCCCTCTGGAGCGCAACAGGGTCAACAGCTCGTCAAAGCCGGGTTCTTGACCGAGGCGAACCCCGTCGATCACCTCGCCGACCGCCCCTCCGCACACCGCGTCGGGATCGATCAGGTCGATTGGGTCGGTCGCTGCGCCCGAATACCACTGGGTAGAACGATCACCGATGAGAATGACGTCGGCGCCATCGTCGCCCTTGGTGACGAGGTTCGTTTTCTCAGGGAATACCGCCCCCGGGTCGTCCCGGCCGAGCCCTTCGGCATCAGACCTATCGAGAACCGGGAACCGGGTCTCTTCCGACAACCATCGGTCAGGGTTCGTGGCGAACTCGGGGTACACGGTGAGCCGGGGCGCAAGACAAAAGCCTGATGCTTCGGTCACCGATCGGAGTCGATCGAGATCGGGCCATGGCCGTTCGGGGTTCACGTGATCAGCGGTGACCGGGGAAACTCCACCCCAGTCGTCGATGCCGGCGTCGAGAAGGGCCCCGAAGTCCTCGCTGAGGTTTGGCGGTGCTTGGAGGTGAACGTCGGTGGGCAGAACGAGGCGAGCGATGGCGATCGCTCGGTGAAACGACTCGTCGGGGCATGGGTCGTGGCGCCACATCGCCGTACCTGGTTTTGGTAGGAAGTTCTGAACGATGACCTCTTGGATGTGGCCGTGTCGCCGGTGTGCGTCGGCGATGGATTCCAGGGCCGCGATCCGGTCCAGCTCGTTCTCACCAATTCCTACAAGAATGCCGGTAGTGAAGGGAATGGCCAGTTCACCTGCGGTGTCGATGGTCGCCAGCCGCCGGGCTGGCTCCTTGTCGGGCGCCCCACGGTGGCAGTCGAGGTCGGCTCGGAGCGTTTCGAGCATCATCCCTTGGCTCGGGGCCACCGCTCGGAGTTTGGCCAGTTCATCGTGGTAGAGGGCACCGGCGTTGGCGTGGGGGAGGAGGCCGGTTTCGGTGATGACAAGCTCACACATTGCCGCCAGGTAGTCGACCGTGGATGCAAAGCCTCGCTCTGCTAGCCATTCCCCCGCCGCGGGGTATCGCAGCTCCGGCCGTTCGCCGAGCGTGAACAGGGCTTCATGGCAGCCGGCCCGTGCCCCACGTCGAGCGATGGCCAACACCTCTTCGGGTGTCAGATAGGGGCTCTCAAGCCGGGCCGGAGGTTGGGCGAAGGTGCAGTAGCCGCATTTGTCTTGGCATAGCGCGGTTAGGGGAATGAAGACTTTGGGTGAATAGGTGACCCGCGTCCCAAAGGAAGTCGATCGCTTGGCGGTGGCCGCGGCGAGCAGCTCGCCTGTCGATTGTTCGGAGAGCAGCTTCGCGGTGTCAGTCATCGACGTCCTCATCTATCTCTTGTCGATCGCTATCTATCTCTTGTCGATCGCTCGATGGTCGTATCGAACTATTCCCTGGGCCGGGACGGCTCCTGATCTTGCCGGGGGAAACAATCTCGTCACAGGCCGGACAGCGGACGGCCTGCTCAAGTGGTTCACCGCAGCTCTGGTGAACCAGCACCGTTGGCGCGCCCTGGGTCGCATACCAACGGTCTCCCCACCCCATCAAGGCGATCAAGGCCGGCGAAAGGTCGGCGCCCTTGGCGGTGAGGCGGTAGTCGTGGCGCACGGGGCGATCCTGATAGGGCACCCGCTCCAAGACGTCATGAGTCACGAGTTTCGATAACCGATCGGACAAGAGGTTCTTGGCGATTCCGAGGTCGGCCTGGATCTCCGAGAATCGGTGGCGGCCGCGAAAAACGTTTCGCAGAACGAGCAACGACCAGCGGTCTCCGATCACATCGAGGGTTACCTCGATTGAACACCGATCCATAGCGGTGGTATCGCCAGACGTGCTGGTGTTCGGTGCGGACAGATCCGTCGCCGGCCGCTCTCGATGATCGATAGTCATAACGGGCAACAACTTAGGAGAGTGGGTTTATTTTTGCAACTCAGCGGTTCTCAGGGGTTCCGGGCCACACGGCTCAACCACAAAACCTTGTAGTGGGCCAGAGTGGCCACCGCCACCGCCGGGGATCCACTATCTTCACGATGATCGCCGAGTACTCCCGAACAACCCCGAGTCGTCCGAGTCGGTTACTGCTGTGCGACAAGCGATCGTCGGTTGGCCGACGCCATCCACCGGTGGTGGTGTGCTGGGTGCTCTTCTGCGGGGCGATCATCTTGTCCGCCTGCGGCGGTCTTTCAGCCCGTAACACCGATGTCGATGACACCGATGTTGCGGCTGATACAACCGTTGTGACGAGCATTCCACTGAACGAGCAACCGGATGAAGATGGTGCAGCGCAAGGTCGCCACGGCCAGGACACCAGTCAACGGGAAGACGCCGTCCAAACCGACACCTCCGAAAGCGACCAGCGGGTCGGTGCTGGCGAACGAGAGATCGTCGACGATGGCGAATTTCGGATGTTTGTGGCCGAGCCAGACGAGATCGACCTCGTCTGGCGCAACGCTGATCAGCAGCCGTACGGCCAGCTCGAACGGGCCAGGCAAGCGGTGGAATCAGATGGCCGGACCGTCCACCTCATTCTCAATGCCGGGATCTATACCCCAGGGTTAGCACCGGCCGGTCTGCATGTTGAGAACGGAGCCGAGGCCCGCCCGTTGAACCTCAATGACGCACCGGGCAATTTCCACCTTCTTCCAAACGGTGTGTTTTCTGTCGTCGATGGCGTGGCGGCCGTTACCGAAACCACGGCGTTCGGTGCGGCCGATATTCAACCACGTTTGGCGGTCCAATCAGGTCCGATGCTGCTCATCGACGGCGACGTCCACCCAGCATTCGATCCAGCATCGACGTCACGATTCGTTCGGAATGGGGTCGGGGTTCGGACGGACGGCTCTGTGCTCTTCGCCCAATCGACGGGCCCGGTCACATTCTGGGAATTCGCGCAGTTCTTTCTGGCTCACGCAGCGCCGAATGCGTTGTATCTCGATGGCTCGATCGTTCGGATGGAGTCGCCGACTCCAGGGTCGCCGATCTTTCCGAACATCCCGCTGGCGGCGATGCTGGTTGTAGCGACGTGAACCGGTTAGGACTGACGGGACAAGCTGACGGCGAAGTCACCGGCCTGGTCGGTCCACCAAGCCACCGGATCTAGCCCCACTTGAGAAAGTTCGGCCTCGAACGCTGGCTGTCGGAACTTGGCCGATACTTCGGTCCGCATCAGTTCGCCATCGGAAAACGTCACCGCCAGGTTGAGATCTGAAACCTCGACCACCTGCTCGCCATCGGATCGAAGCAGCATCTCGATCCATTCGTTTTCAAGGTCGAACCGGGCCACGTGCTGGAACCGGTCGATGTCGAAGTTCGCCTGCAGCTCGCGATTCACGACATGCAACACGTTCTTGTTGAACGCCGCCGTTACCCCGCTGGCATCATCGTACGCCCGTTCCAAACGACCGACGTCTTTCACCAGATCGATGCCGATGAGTACATGGTCGCCGGCCGACTGGCGGCTGGCGATAGCCGACAAGAACGCCAATCGGTCGTCTGGTCGATAGTTGCCGAGCGTGCCACCCAACAGCATGAGAAGTTGCCGGTCACCGGTCGGGAGGTAGGGGAGATGGTGGTCGAAATCACCGACGACCCCATGGACGACAAGACCCGGATATCGCTCCGCCAGGTCTATAGCCGAGGTTCGGAGGAACGCTTCGGACACATCGAAGGGAACGAATCGGCGCATCGTTCCCCGCACCCTGGCAGCGTCGAGTACGGCTTTGGTCTTGTCCGATGTGCCAGAACCAAGTTCGACGATCGTCTCCGGGGCGACGAGATCGATGATCTCCGGTGCTCGTTGCAGGAGGATCTCCCGTTCGGCCTCGGTGGGATAATACTCATCCAGCCTGGTGATCTCGTCGAATAGTGCACTTCCTCGCTCGTCGTAAAACCACTTCGGAGGGAGCTCTTTCGGCTGGGTCGTGAGGCCGGCGGTGACATCCTCGCGGAGCGCCTTCGATGCGTCGTCCGATCCAAGGTGGACGTCGATCGTGGGGGCCAGCACAGTGTCGGTAGATCGATCGTTCAAGAATCGCTCCGTTCTCTGGTATCGGTCGGAGGGTTACGGGCGGACGGCTATTGGTCGGAGGCGAGCCGGAGCCCACCAAACTGCCACCGTGCCCGAGCCGGAAAGAAGTTCCGGTACGAGGGCCTGACGTGCCCCCCGGGGGTGATGGCGCTCCCACCGCGAAGAACCTGTTGGTCGATCATGAACTTGCCGTTGTACTCGCCGACCGCCCCGGCGGCCGGACTGAAACCGGGGAAGGCGATATACGGGCTTGAGGTCCACTCCCACACATCGCCATACAACTGGCGAAGTGAGCAGGTTTCGACGTACTCATCGGCTGCGGTGGGATGAAGGTTGTCGGCGGCCAACAGATTACCGGCGACGGGTTCGCCGGTGGCCGCTCTCTCCCACTCTGCCTCGCTCGGCAAACGGGCGCCGGCCCATCGGGCGAAGGCATCTGCCTCATAGAACGAGACGTGGACCACCGGTTCGGCCGGCGACACCGGCCGTTCACCGTCGAGGGTGTAGATCAGCCAACTGCCGTCGTCGGCTCGCCTCCAATGATCTGGTGCGTTCCAGCCGGTGGCTTGAACATGATGCCAGCCGTCGGACAACCAGAGTTCTGCTGTTTCGTAGCCACCGTCATCTATAAACAGCGACCAGTCGCCAGCGGTAACAAGGCGATCGGCCATCCGGTACGGCTGAATAAGTAGTTCGTGGCGAGGTCGTTCGTTGTCGAACGAAAAGCCGTTGCCCTCGTATCCGATCTTGCCTATCCCACCATCGAAATCGACCCAGCTCCACGCCGGGTTCGATCGGTCGTCCGTCTCGGCGGGACCCCGATAGGCCGAGCGTACGATCGAGGAGGACAGCACGTGTTTGATGTCCATGAGCAGCAGTTCCTGATGCTGTTGCTCATGGTTGAGTCCAAGAACGACGAGGTCGGCAACACCGGGTTGCTCCATCGCTGAGCCGCCGAGCAGTTCCACCATCGCCTCATCGACGCGGGCGCGGTAGTCGACGATTTCCTCAAGTGATGGTCTCGTCACTAGCCCTCTTTTGGGGCGCGGATGTCGATCACCGACGGCCTCGTAGTACGAGTTGTACAAATAGCCAAGGGTCGGGTCGGCATCCCACCGTTCGAGGTAGGGGGCCAGGAGAAACGTCTCAAAGAACCAGGTAACGTGCGCCCTATGCCATTTGGTTGGGCTTACATCGTCCATCGACTGGACCACCTGGTCTTCGGCCGATAGCGGCGCGGCCAGACGTTCGGTCGTGCCGCGGACGTCAAGGTACCGTTCGACCAGTCCTGCATCGGCGCGCGATAGTGCGGTGGACTCAGAATTCCGATCGACATCTCCGAGGTCGCCCAGACCCGAAGATACGGATATTTCAGTTGGCAATAGGATCACACTCCCTGAGTGATAGGAACCGATCCTTTCACCTGGATATTCCGTTGTGATGTCGGCAGGCCTCGGATCCGCCTACTTACGCGGGTTTCCTCGTCATTCTTTTGTCATGTCGCGGGCCCTGGCCTCAAGCGAGGCGAGGACCTCCTCGAAGCTTTTGGCGAAACTGGCGACGCCCTCGACCTCTAGCTTGGTCGCGACCTCCTCAAGATCGATACCCACAGATGCTAACTCCTCGACGACCTTTGCCGCTGCTCCCGGGTCCCCATCGATCGTGCGAGCTAGCGAACCGTGGTTGTCGAAGGCGGTAAGGGTGGCGTCGGGCAGTGTATTGACGGTGTTCGGCCCAATGAGCGAGTCGACGTACAACGTGTCGGGGTACGCCGGATTTTTGGTGGAGGTCGATGCCCACAACGGTCGTTGTGCTCTGGCTCCCATAGCCGTCAACGCCTCCCACCGCGGTCCAGAGAACGTTTCGTTGAACCGCTGGTAGGCCAGCTGAGCCTGGGCAATAGCCGCCTTACCGCGAAGGGCCAGGGCGTGATCGGAGCCGATTTCATCGAGCCGACGATCGACTTCGACGTCGACCCGGCTGATAAAAAACGATGCAACCGATGAGATCGACGAAAGATCGGTGCCGCCGGAAGCGACGACCGCCTCAAGACCCGAAAGGTAGGCTTCCATCACTTCGGCGTATCGTTCGAGGCCGAAGATGAGGGTGACATTTATCGAGCGTTGCTCACCGGTGAGCGTCTCGATAGCCGGTACGCCCTCGGCCGTCGCCGGCACCTTAATATAAAGGTTCGGCGCTTCGATTCGATCGTCGAGCACCCGGGCCGCGGCGACCGTGCCTGGCTCGTCGTGGGCCAGAGTGGGCGAAACCTCCACCGAGACGTACCCATCCTCGCCGCTCGATGATGCGTGGACTGGGCTGAGTAACTCGAGCGCCTGGTTGATGTCGCCAACCACCAGCTCCCAGTACGCGTCCTCGATAGACGTCCCATCGGCGATCAAGCGGCCGAACTCATCATCGTAATCATCGGTCTCGATCATCGCCTTAGCGAAGATCGAAGGGTTCGACGTCAGACCACGCACACCGCGGTCGAGCCAAGCCTGAAGTTCGCCGGAGGCAATCCAACCCCGTCGAAGATTGTCGAGCCAGGGGCTCTGCCCGTGGTCATCGTGCAGGTCGTGTAGGCGGCCCATCAATCGCTCCTTTGAAGATTGGCGGAAAGGGAAGAGGTCATCGATCGGCAAGCAGATTCTTGGCTGCCCCGCAGACGTTCTCGACATTGACTCCGAGTTTGTCCAGCACCGTGCCCCCCGGAGCAGATGCCCCAAATCGGTCGATTCCGATGGTCACATCGGCGTATCGGTCCCAGCCCAGGGTAACCCCCGCTTCCAGTGAGATACGGGGAACGGCAGGATCGAGCAATGCGTCCCGCTCGTGCTGGGGCCGCTCCTCGAAGGTTTCCCAGCATGGCATCGAGATGACCCGCACCGCAGTGCCATCGGTGGCGAGACGCTTCGCGGCGTCCACACAAACCGATACCTCGCTGCCGGTACCGATGAGGATCAGCTCAGGATTTTCAACGTCTACGACGGCATATGCTCCATCGCCAACCCCATCGACACGGCTGCCGGCGAGAACCGGAAGACCTTGCCGACTCAACACGAGCCCGACCGCGCCATCGGTCTCGGCTATGTAGCGCCAGGCTCCGACGGTTTCCACCGCGTCGGCGGGACGAATCACCCGAAGACCAGGGATGGCCCGAAGGCTCATCACCTGCTCTATCGGTTGATGAGTTGGACCGTCTTCACCGACGCCCACCGAGTCGTGGGTCCACACGAACACACAACGGGCTCCCGACATCGCCGCCAACCGCACCGATGGCCGCATGTAGTCGGCAAAGACCAGGAACGTTCCTCCGATGGGTACGACACCGCCGTGGTTCGCCGCGCCGACCAGGGCAGCCGCCATGCCGTGTTCCCGAATGCCAAAATATATCTGTCGCCCCGTGCCCTGTTCTGCGGACTGGCGCACATCGTCAATTTCTGTCCCGGTGTTGCCGGTAAGGTCCGCCGACCCGCCGATCAGGTTGGGGTTGGCGTCGGCCAATGCCGACACACAGGCCTGCGACGCTTTCCTGGTAGCCACCGATGCGCCAACCTCGAACCGAGCGGCGACCTCGGCGTCATCGAAGGTCAACTGTTGGCGCAATGCCTGGCGCCACGAGTCGGCCGATGGTGATGCCGCCAGTCGATCGTTCCAGGCGGCCCGAGCCTCTGCGCCGCGAGACCCGGCGGTACGGTACATCGACAGGACGTCGTCCGGTACGTGAAAGCTTTCATTGGCGGGAAGATTCATCACCGTCTTTGTGGCTGCGATCTCGTCGTCCCCGAAAGCCAAACCGTGGGCGCTGTGATGACCGGTAAGCGTGGGGGAGGGGAATCCGATCTCGGTCCGCAACACGATGAGGGACGGGCGGTCGGTGGTCGCCTTGGCCTCGGTAAAGGCGTCGGTTAGGGCATCGAGATCTTCCGATGCCCGTCCGAGCTCGAGTACATCCCAGCCATAGGCAGAAAACCGTTCGGGGGCGTTGTCGGACAGCGCCAGATCGGTCGGTCCATCGATGGATATGTGGTTGTCGTCGTAGACCGCGATCAGCTTTCCGAGTCCAAGGTGGCCGGCCAACGATGCGGCCTCATGGCTGACGCCCTCGGACAGATCACCGTCGCCGGCAATGACGTAGGTGAAGTGATTACATAACTCTTCGCCGTACACCGAACGTAGGTACCGCTCGGCCAGCGCCATCCCCACCGCATTGGCAAACCCTTGACCGAGCGGGCCAGTAGTAACCTCGACTCCTGCGGTATGGCCCGCTTCGGGGTGGCCAGGGGTAGCCGAGCCCCACTGGCGGAATTGGCGAAGGTCATCCAACGTGAGGCCGTGACCGGTGAGATAGAGCATGGAGTACTGCAGGATCGAAGCGTGGCCAGCCGACAGGATGAAGCGATCGCGGTCCGGCCAACCAGGCTCGGCAGCGTCGTAGGTCATGACCCGGGTGAACAACACATGCGCCAGCGGAGCCAACGCCATCGCCGTTCCCTGGTGGCCGGAGTTCGCGGCCCGGGGCGCATCGAGAGCGAGAGCTCGAACTGTGTGAATACCGGTCAGCTCGGTAGCGGAGGCGGCAGGCGACGATGGCTCTTGGCTCATAAACCTACCGTACCGGGCAGGTTCGGGCCGTCCGCCGCTCAGATGATGAACATGCTGAGCCCTGCCATTGGCCGAGACCGGCCGACACGGGTTCGCCGAGGGCCACGCGCTACTCGAACACCGCCAGCGTCGCCGTGTAGTTATGGATTGCATTGCGTCCGGCGATCGGACCGATCTCACCGGCACAGAACATGCCGCCGACGGCGCCTGCTACCTCACCGTGAATTATCGTCGCGTCATGGTTCGCTTCACCGAACATCTGTGCCCCACGCCCGTTGCAGGTGAAGACGATGGCACCGCCGCCCGTGACGCCTTCGAGGGTTCTCTCTAGATCGGCGTGGGCCGACTCCCCATCACGGAGCTGGAATTGGACAACTTGTCCGACCTCGATGTGGTCGCCGATCGCGATGGCAGCTGAACGCTTGTCGATGCCCAACACGGTCCGGATAAGGAAGTCACCTTGGCCGAAATGGTCGTTACGATCTTCGGCCACTATCCCGATATTGAGCCCTCGAGATGCGACGATCCGATCCTGAGCGTCAAACGATTCGAGGAGCTCGTTCAGACGTTCGATCGCCGGTCGACTGGCCAACTCGGTAATCAGATTTCCGTTCGCCTCTGTCACCACCCACGGAGAGCCGACGGGACGGCAACCCTGGCTGACGACGGGACGGGCAACCCCGGGCGGCAGAACGAACCCGACACCGGCGGAATCGAATGACCGGTTGTCGAGCAGCATCGTAGTACCACCGGGCGCTCTCGCCGCCGAGGCCAGCCCACCCACAAGCGAGACGTCGGCATCGGCATGGTCGAGCTGAGTGATCAGCCCGTCGATCGGCGTGGTGAACGGATCGGCCAGAACCACCGCGAGGCTCCCCGGCTCAACCGCTTGGGGAAAGCCGATCGTTCTCGTCGCATCTATCGGGTCGGCCTCGATTCGGAACGGTTGTGCCCTGGCCACCCCCGGACCGGTAGCGGCCCAGACCGAGAGTCCAGGCCCGGTTTCCACCTCTTGTGAACCGCCGAGAACTCCGGTGGCCGTCGACCCGATGAGCAGTCCCGGAGACAACAGCGACCGGATGGTGGAGAAGATGTCATCGGTCCTGGCACGATGGGCGCCGGAGACGAGCACGACAACTATCTCCGGGGTGTTCCCAAGCTGATCCCCGATCGATCCGACCGCTTCGCCGGTTGCAACCGCCGGATCGAGGTGGGTAGACAGAGCTGCCGCGCAGCGGGTGGTCTCCGTCATCGCTTCACAGCGACAACGCGAGATGGTTCAGACATCACCAGCGCATCGGAGTTCGGCCGACGATCGAATCGGTAGCTATTCGACAGGGGGGAGGAGGGTGTAAGGCACCAGAGACTCCGGTCCTCCATCGATTCGACACCGGGCGAGTACCGTGCCGTACTTTTCGAAGGCGAGCTCGGCGCGAACCAGTCGGTAGTTGAACTTACCGGGTTCGATCTGCATCAGTTGTACGTTGCGAGCCATCGGCTCTTCCATTGTTGACGGCGCCTCGGTGGCATCGTCGGAGGTGAATACGACTTCGAGGGCCCCGGTGTCGTTGCCATCTGGTGGGTTCCATACGAGGACGACGAGGTGGGGGGCGACCGTTACCGGAACCGGTGCGGGTGCCGGCGCCGAGAACTGAACGCCAGAGAGGTCGAGCCTGGTCGACGGACCCGGCACCTGACGAGCCTCAATGTCATCCAGGAACAACGCAGCAATGATCTCCATGACTCATCCAGCCTTTCTACGAGCCGTGGCGACGTTTCGGAAGAAGACTCACGGCAGACCAACCGATTCGAGTACAAACCGTATCGAGTCACGCCGAGGTCTCGTCGGTCAGGAAGTCGTAGAGCGAGAACACCATGCCACAACCAGGTAAAGAGACAACTTGCTACCAACACCTGGAGACCACGGAATGAATGAGTATGTTCTGTGACGTGCCCGACCCATCGACGAGAGATTTGATACTCCACGAGGCGCGCCGTTGCTTCGCCAACCAGGGTTACGAAGGTACGTCCCTTAACGACATCGCTGCTGGTGTTGGAATTCGCAGGCCGAGCTTGCTCCACTACTTCGCGTCGAAGGAGGCCATCTATCAGCAGGTCTTACTCGACGCGCTAGAAGACTGGGATCTTCGGATCACTCAGGCCCGGCTGCCGACGCTCGGTGGGTGGGAACTTGTCGAAGACATCCTCGAAGTCAGTTTCGAATTCTTCCGAGCCAACCCCGAACTTGTCACCATCGTTCGCCGAGAAGCGCTGACCGAAAAGGGTCATCTCGGGTTCGATCTCGGAGCTGCGCTTCGGCCGTACTTTCTTCGGGCCGTAGCGTTCTTCGAGCGCGAAATGGACGCAGGAAACTTTCGCCGTCACGATCCCGAGCATCTCGTCGTGACCGGGTATGGCGCACTGCTTAGCTATTTCTCTGATCACTGGATGTTGAACGGGTTACTCAACCGCGACCCGTTCTCGCCCGAGGCGCTGGAAGCGAGATTCGAGCATATTCGGGCCTTTGTGCGGTCTGCACTGGAACCTCCGAATGGGCCCGTTGACAGCGCCCGTTGATGGGGCATTCGAACGACCCTGGCCCCGAATCGGTGTGTTCCAGCTAGTTTGATCGGTGATGGCTTCCGTACTACGCCTGAGACCTTTTCTCCGATGGCTACCCCCCACGTTGCTTGTCATCGTTGCTCTCATTGCGTGGCAGACAGCCGGTCGAGCGGACTTCGATCGAGTCACGCCGGTGCCGGAGAGTTACGACGCCTCGTTAGGCACGCCGATGTTGTCGGCCCGTCGCGTTCCGCGGACCCTGCGAGCGCCGATCAGCGACGACTTGATAGCACCGCAGATCGAGACGGTGTCCGCCGGTTCGCCCGGTCAAGCGTGTGTCGTCGTTCGCAACGGTGATCGAATCCTCGGACAGCCGACCGATATCCCCGGCGGGTTGATCCCCGCCTCGAATCAGAAGGTTCTCACCTCCTACGCTGCCCTCGGCATTCTCGGTGCCGATTTCGCGTTCACGACCCGGGCGGTGGCCCTTGGTGCACCTCAAGACGGAGTGCTCGACGGCGACCTCATCCTCATCGGTGATGGCGACCCGTTCCTCATCACCGAGAACTGGCTCACGCAGTTCGAAGACGTTGATGGACGGTTTCATACCCGGCTGGAGGACCTCGCTGACGAAGTTGTCGCGGCCGGCATCACGTCGATCACCGGATCGGTTGTCGGTGACGAGTCATTGCTCGACACCGAGCGAACCGGCCCATGGGATCAGCGGCTCATCGACCAAAAACAATCGGGACCGTTGTCGGCAATGACGGTCAACGAAGGCTTTACCCAGTGGCCGGAGACCTTCCCGGGAGCATCTCGCAACCGGTCCGAGACCGACAATCCACCAGTTCATTCTGCGGCGGTGTTCGCCGAACTGTTGGCAGAACGGGGCGTGACCGTCGCCGGTCCGGCAGGTTCAGCCGTGGCGCCAGCCAATGTGGTAGAGCTTGGGGCAGTCGACTCACCACCGCTACGCGACCTCCTCACTCACGTAAATAGCTTCAGCTCAAACATCGGCGCCGAACTCATCCTTAAGCGACTCGGGCTGGAGACCACCGGTCAAGGAACGACGGCGGCCGGAGCGTCAGCGGTTACGAATTATCTCATCGACCAGGGGATTCCGATGACCGACGTCCAGATCTTCGACGGATCCGGCCTGGCCGAGACCAACCGCGTCACATGCGATGCGCTGGCGTCGATTCTTACATCAGGCAGTCCAGATGACGAGCTCGGACAGTCGCTTTCGATCGGCGGCAACCGGGGCTCGTTGGCCAACCGGTTTGTTGATTCGCCGGCCGATGGCCGGGTGATGGCGAAGACGGGGACTCTTCGCCAGGTTTTGGCACTAACGGGCTATGTGGCGTCGGGGGTTGCTGGCAACGATGACGAATTTGTCTCCTTTGCATACATCGTCAACGACGACGTCATCGAGACCGATCAGATCCTGGCGATTCAGGACACGTTCATGGCCTCGTTGGCCCAGTACCCGTCGGGGCCCGCCATCGAAGAGCTGAGTCCGCTTCCGATCACGCCGAACTAGTCGACCGCCTTTAGCACCGACCCACCAACACCTGGTCGGGCGGGCAATCTGACGCCTGACCAGCCGTCACTTGGCCTCGATCGCTAGCGTCGTGTCTAGATGACTCGCGTGCTACCCCAGTTTCCGCTACGGACCGTGCTGTTTCCGTCGATGGTCTTGCCACTGCACGTCTTCGAACTCCGATACCGCACCCTGGTCGACGATCTGCTGGACAGCGACCGCTGCTTTGGTGTGGTCATGATCGAACGGGGCCTCGATACCGGAGGTCAAGATCAGCGATCCTCGCTCGGAACGATTGCCCGCATTATCGAGGCCGAACCCTTGCCAGATGGCCGATGGGCCATCATCACCGTCGGAATCGATCGGTTCCGAATCAACCGGTGGTTGCCCGATTCGCCGTACCCAATGGCAGAGATCGACCTCTGGCCGGACCAAGACGGCGATCTCGTCTCCGAAGGCAGACTTGACGAGGTGTCGACCAAATTCCGCCGGTGCATGGCCCTGGTGTCGGAGGCCGGAGTGGACGTCGGGACCGTGCCGCAGCCAGCCGACGATGCAAGTATCGCCACCATGCAGATGGCGGCGACCCTTCCAGTCGGTCAGTTCGACAAACAGAAGCTTCTCGGGGCGCCGACGACGGCCGAACGACTCGACCTTCTCGACATCGCCATCGATGACACGCTCGAGCTGATCGAGCTCAAACTACGGGGAGACTGACCTCGCAGCCGGAATCGGCCGGATTCGTTGGCCGGTCGAGCAACAGCGAGGCAGCGACCATCTACACTCAAGGTCCACACTACGGGTGACGGATGAAGGGACCACCGGTGTCGAGAACCAGCCCGCTTGAGGGCGCCCAGGAGATGCAACAACTCCTGATCAGCTACGCAAAGCAAGAGACTGTCGAACCGCTCAAACGCCTTGGACGCTATCTAGGCCTAGGCTTCGGCGGTTCGATCTTGATGTTCTTAGGATGTTTCTTCGTCGGCCTGGCCTCGCTCAGGTTGCTGCAGTCAATAGATGCGTTCGGAGGCTCGTCGTGGATGTCGATGCTGCCATACCTGATCACCATCGTGGTGTTGGGTGTCGCTATCGCGTTGATCTACCTCTCCCTGTCCAACGCAAAAAAGAAGATCGCCTAGCACGCCCACCGAGTTTGAACTGAGTGAGAGAAAGAGTTGCTATGACCGAAACCGCAGGCATCACCCCCGCCGACATAGAGGCCAAGTTCAGAGATATCCAGGGACAGGTCGATGTCGTCGCAGAAGACAGCAAGAAAAAGCTGGCGGTCGGCGGCGCTGCGGCCGCCGTGCTCATCCTCCTCCTCGTCTACGTATTCGGCCGACGAGCAGGGAAGAAGAAGAGTTCTGTGTTGGAGATTCGCCGGTTCTGATGGTAAAACGCGCGATTTTTTGGGCCGTTCGGTCATACATCGGTGGCCCGGCGCGCTCGTGGGTCTTCACGTCGGCGGCAATGCTGTTGTTCCGACTCGTCCAACGATCGACAGGCCGTCGAGAACTGATAGACATTTCGCCGATCAAGCCAGGCCAGACGGTCCTCATCGAGCACCTTCCCATCTCCCACAAGCGTCAGCTCAAAGACTTCCGGCGAGAGAAGCGCGCCGCCCGCCGAAGCCGGCGCAACGCATCGACCGGCTGAAGCAGGTCGACGATGAAAGTAATTCTGCGAAACCCCAACCGCGAACTCGAATTTCGCGGCCCGATGTCGGTGGTTAAGTTGCTGCGACAATTGGAGCTACACCGGGAATCGGTTCTGGTTATCAGCGCCGGCACGCTGGTGCCAGGAGATGCCATTCTGGCCGATGATCAAGAGGTCGAGATCCGTCCGGTCATCAGCGGCGGCGCGGTTGCGGTTGGAACCGAGGTCGTAGGTTGAAGTGCCGTGTCTGCGGCGACGGGGCCGTCATCGACCTCCGTCGACATAACGCCAACTTCTGTGCCGACCATTTCGTGCGATACTGCCGACAGCAGGTCGAGCGAACGATTGACCAATTCGAGATGTTGTCGCCCGGTGAACGACCCCTTCTCGCGGTATCTGGGGGCAAGGACAGCCTTGCGATGTGGGATCTCCTCGTCGAACTGGGATACGACACCGACGGGCTATACGTCGGTCTCGGCATCGGTGACTACTCGGACCAGGCCGGACACTACGCCAGGCGTTTCGCCAGCGATCGCGGACTTCGACTGGTCGAAGTCGACCTACGCCAGCGGTATGACTACGACATCCCCACCGCGGCGGCCACGACCGGTCGAGTTCCCTGCTCGGCATGTGGACTGTCGAAACGCCACCTGTTCGACCGGGCCGCCGTCGACGGCAACTACGACGCGCTCGTGACCGGCCACAATCTCGACGACGAGGCGGCGGTACTCTACGGCAACACGTTGCGCTGGCAAGTCGACTATCTGCAACGCCAGCGGCCGGTGCTACCAGCGGGGCGCGGCTTTCCTCGAAAGGTCAAGCCACTGGTCCGGCTTACCGAGCGCGAGACGGCGGCGTATTGCGTACTGCGGGGCATCGACTACCTCGTAGACGAGTGTCCGATGGCGGCCGGCAACAAGCATGTGGCATACAAAGAGGCACTCAACGGTTTGGAGGTCCAATCACCGGGATCAAAAACCGAGTTCTACTTTGGGTTCCTGGCCCGGATGGCCGACCGGCTCGAGGATGAGCCGACCAACGACTCAAGCGACACAAGCGATACCGGTGCCCGGCGAGACGGGCCGACTCCGTGCGGGCGGTGCGGCAGCCCATGCGACGGGGAGATCTGTAGTTTTTGTCGGCTCGTCGACCGGACCGCCGGCGCCGAACCGGTTCCAGTGCATGTACTCTCCACCCGAGCGAAGGCGACCCGATGAGCGACAGTGAAACCACAGTGGCAAAGCCGCTCGCCGAGGGCGATCTGGTATTGCTCATCGATCACAAACAGCGCCGATACCTCGTCCGACTGGCCGACGGAGACGAGTTCCAGACCCATGCCGGAGTCGCGCCCCACGGTGAAATCATCGGCCAGGCCGAAGGGGCCGCCATAGCGACGACACGGGGGCAGAAGTTTACGGCCTATCGGCCAACGCTAAGCGACTACATACTGGCCATGCCCCGAGGAGCGCAGGTCATCTATCCGAAGGACATCGGCCCACTGCTTCTCCTCGCCGACATCGAACCAGGGATCCGAGTCTTCGAATCCGGAGTTGGATCCGGGGCACTTTCGATGGGCATGTTGCGGGCCGGCGCCGACATCGTCGGCTACGAGCTGCGAGACGACTTCGCAGCGAAAGCCAAGAAAAACGTGTCGGAGTTTCTTGGCGTCGAAGCCCTCGATCGCTACGACGTTCATAGCCGCGATAGTTACGAGGGGTTCGCCCCCGAACACGCCGACGGCCAATTCGATCGGGCCGTTCTCGATATCCCCGAACCGTGGCGGGTGGTTCCCCACATCAGATCGGCGTTGCGGCCCGGAGGGATCCTCGTGTCATACAGCCCGTCGATTACTCAGGTGATGAAGGTCAGGACCGCGCTCGAGTCGGCCGGTTTCTCCGAACTTTCGACCACCGAGGTCATGCATCGCACCTGGCACATCGAAGGTGCGGCAGTCCGCCCCGATCATCGGATGGTAGCTCATACCGGTTTCCTGACCAGGGCCAGGTTGCTAGCCACCTGAGCGAGATTCCATCCCAAACGCCTCGTGGGCGAGCCGGTTCGGATCATCGCTCCATCAATCCACGTTGCGATACGAGGATCGCGGCCGTCTTGCCACCAATTGGCTGCGCTGGTGCTCTAGGCTGAACGGCTCGGGCGGCAAGGAAAGGAACACGGAGTAAGTAGTGCTAGACAGGGTCGAACGAAATGACGTGCTCAACGCCGTCGCCCTGGCCGTTGCACTCCTGGTGTTCGGGTTTGGGCTGATCAGGGCGTTCGGATTTTTATCGGAAAGCGTCGACGACGGGCTCTGGGAGGCTGAAGGCCGAGAAGAGGAACCGGTTGTCGACCCGATCGCCCCAGGGCTCGGCCTCCGGCCTGCCAATGAGGTCACGATTCGTGTCGGTAACGGGTCGGACGGGCGGCAAGGTCTCGCCGGGCGGGCCACCAGACGACTCGAAGGTCTGGGGTACGGCACGCTCGATCCGCAGAATAAAGAAGGCGAACCAATCGATGATGGCGCCGTGTACTACATCGACGGGTATAAGGCAGATGCGGTCGAGGTGGCAAGCCAACTCGGTATAGAGGAGACAAGGGTGCGACCCCTCCTCGACAACCCGGGTGTCGTGACCGATGGCGCTGACGTCATCGTCGTCCTCGGCCAGAATTCAGACTTCTAGTACACCGTGGGCCCAACCGACGTTACCCAGGAGGGGAAATGTCGATCGGTGGGTCGGGGAGTGGGCCATCGATCAGCTGCGGGAGCAGTTCAGGAAGCCGCGGTGGCAGAAACGATGTGCCGCTGGCCGCTACAACATCGCTGAGAGACCACCACTTGGCGTCCAGGAAAGCCAACGATTCCAACAGTTCCAAACCCTGTGGCCGGCCGATGGCCCGTTGGCGAGTTCTGGCGACGTGAATCACCTCATCCTGATCGAAGTGATATCCGCCAAAGTCGAACTCGACGTGTTGCACCCAGACGACAGGACCGATCTCGACCTCTTCGAAACCGGCCTCTTCGTACAGCTCTCGGGCCGCGCAATCGGCCGATGGTTCACCGGTTTCCAATCCACCACCGGGGATCTCCCACCACGTCGGTTTCGAACCATCAGCCGGATCCCGGGCGTGAATCAAGAACACCTCATCGAGATCGTTGAGCAACACTACCCGTGCCGCCGTGCGCCGGAGTCCCCATGGGTTCACGGCACGAACCATAGCTCGGCATTGGTCTCGACGGCTCCAAGATCCCGCCGGCAGGTGAACCGGTTCGCCTGGCCAAGATCCAACGGTGACCGCCTGGTTGCCCAACGACGCATCGCATGGCACGATGCGGAGCGGTGACCGGTTCGTCTGATGAGCTAAAGCTGCAGCCATACATGATCTTCTCCGACGCAGATTGGGGTGCGCTTCGGGCATCGACGCCGCTGAGCCTGTCCGAGGAAGACTTGCAGAAGTTGCGCGGTCTAAACGTCACTCTCAGTCTTGATGAGGTAGCCAAGATCTATCTTCCGCTGTCCCGGCTCCTCAACCTGTATGTCGGAGCCTCGCAAGACCTGTACCGCGCCAGCGACACCTTTCTCGGAAAACTCCCAGCCAAGGTGCCGTTTGTCATCGGCATCGCCGGTTCGGTGGCTGTCGGAAAGTCGACGACGTCTCGTGTGTTGCAGACCGTGCTGGCTCGTTGGCCCAACCACCCGCAAGTAGATCTTGTAACCACCGATGGCTTCTTGTATCCCAACGCCGTGCTGTCGGAACGAGGGCTGATGGAACGCAAGGGGTTCCCAGAAAGCTACGACCGGCGCCGGCTTCTGCAGTTCTTAGCCGAGGTCAAATCGGGTCAACCGGAAGTGATGGCACCGATCTACTCCCACCTGACATACGACGTACTCCCCGACAAAGAGACCGTCGTACGGCAACCAGACATATTGATTGTCGAAGGGCTCACCGTGTTGCAGTCAGCGTCTCTCGATGACGAACGGCCATTGTTCGTTTCGGACTATTTCGACTTCTCCATCTACGTCGATGCCGAGGTCGAGTACATCCGAGACTGGTACGTCGAACGGTTTTTCACCCTACGGGAGACGGCGTTTCGCGACCCACGCTCCTACTTTCAGCGTTATTCGGAGTTGAGCGACGAAGACGCCATGTCCACCGCCACCGACATTTGGGTCAGGATCAACGAGAAGAACTTGGTGGAGAATATCCGCCCAACCAGGGAACGGGCCGACCTGATCCTGATCAAGGAAGCAGATCATTCGGTCTCTGAGGTTCGGCTCCGGCGGCTCTAGGCACCGACGGCGTTTCCGGGCACTGTTGCCGGCACCGCAGCATCGTTGGACCGGATGGCCCATTGTTGACACCCGAGGCACGCGGTTCACTAAATCGAGCGGGTAGTCGGAAGCGATCAAGTACCTGGTTCGGCGGAGCCGGTGCCGACACGCTTCCGCAACGACTGAAGGCGGCCAAACCGGTCGCCTTCAGTTCGTGCTCGGCCGAAACTCTTGGTGTTCGGTTTGCCCACGGGTACTAGGTCGACGGCGGATTACTTGCGGCGCCGGGACTCGGGTCATCCCCGAGGATGACCCGGTCATCCAGTGGGCTGACGACAGCAACCGTGGTAGTCGATACCGTAGAAACGTGGTTTGGCCGGTCCGAGTCTTCAGTGGCACGACCCTTCATCGGTGGATTCGCGGCCATCCGCATCTCGTCGACTCGATCGTTGCCGTCCTTTTCGCGTTCGAGGCCATCGTTGTCGGCATCGGGTTTGATGATGCCGAGATGTCGTCAGAGGTCACGGTTCCGACCGAGACCTGGCATTGGCTAGTCTTGATCGGCCCGACGCTCGTCGTGCCATTCCGCCGGCTTGCGCCGTCGACCGCTGTTCTGGCCAGTGTGCCAATCCAGGCCATCGTATGGTCGGTGCCGCTTCCGAACAGTTTCCTAGCCGCGGGGTTCATGATTTACTCGGCAGCAGCCCACGGCGGACGCCGCGGTCGTTGGTCCAGTATCGCTGTCGCGGCGATGCTCACCGCCTACACCGGTTTAGGTGTGCTCGTCGGCGAGGCTCCACCATACGCGTTGCCCCTGGTCGGATTCTTCAGTGCCGCCACCGCAGCGATCGGGATCGCAGCCGCAGACCGCCAGGCATTCACCGAAGCCGCTCTCGACCGCGCCCGACACGCCGAGCGTTCACTTTCCTCCGACCGGGCGCGGGCCGTCGTCGAGGAGCGGGCCCGAATCGCCAGAGAGCTCCACGACGTGGTGGCGCACGGGATCTCGGTCATCGTCGTTCAAGCAGCGGCCGCCCAACGGATCATCGATCGGGATCCCAACGGCGCAACGACTGCGCTTGAACAGATCGAGAAAACGGGCCGGAACGCCCTGAACGAGATGCGCCATGTACTGTCAGCCATTCGGACCGAGCCATCGGAGAGCTGGCAACCGGCTCCCGGTCTTGGGGCATTGGAGAACTTGATATCCGAACTGGCGACCACAGGCCTCGACGTCCGACTCGACGTCACCAATGAACCGGTTGACGCTCCCTCCGGCGACACGGCCACACAGTTGCCAGCGACTGTCGACATGACTGCGTACCGGATCGTGCAGGAATCCCTGACAAACGTCCTCAAACATGGTGGCCCTGGAGCGCGGGCCTTCGTCGACATCGTGCAACGGCAGCAATCGCTCGACCTCCGAATCGTCGACAACGGCCGGGGCAGCGATGCTGATGACATGGGCGGACACGGCCTTCGAGGCATCCAGGAGCGGGTTGAGATATTCGGCGGTCGTTTGGTGGCCGGACCACAACCGGGCGGCGGGTTTTCGGTATCAGCTACGTTGCCCTTCGACCGTGACCGCGGGGTCGGGTCGCCACGCGACAGCAGCCGCATCGAGCCATGATTCGCGTAGCCATCGTCGACGATCAGGAGTTGGTGAGAACCGGATTTCGCATGATCCTCGACTCCGAGTCGGATATCGAAGTGATCGGAGAGGCGGGGGACGGTGCTCAAGGACTGACGCTCGTTCGCACGACCAAGCCGGACGTCGTTCTCATGGATATTCGCATGCCGATCATGGACGGTGTCGAGGCAACACGACGGCTGTCGACAAACAAACATACGAGAGTCATCATCGTCACGACGTTCGAACTCGACGAGTACGTGTTCGAGGCTCTCCGGAACGGGGCGAGCGGTTTCCTTCTAAAGGACGCGCCGGCGGAGCAACTCGTGTCAGCGGTCCGGGTTGTCGCCTCAGGGGAGGCGTTGTTGTCACCATCGGTGACCCGGCGTCTCATCGAGCGATTCCAAATAGCGGCTGCCGCCGGGCCACGGTCCGAGGCCGACGATGTCGACCGACCCACCGAACCATTCTCCTCTTTGACCGACCGCGAGGCCGAGGTCCTCGTCCAGATGGCCCGGGGCCTCTCGAACTCAGAGATTGGAGAGAAACTCTTTGTCAGCGAGACCACCGTAAAGACACACGTCGGGAGAGTCCTGGCCAAGCTACAGGTGCGCGACCGGGTCCAAGCGGTCGTCCAAGCCTACGAATCGGGTATCGTGCGCCCCGGTCAAAACTGACACCCGGCTCAACGGCTCGGCGAGCCCATCGGTTGGGGACGCGGTGTGGATCCGCCGTAAGGATGATCCCGAAATCCTCACTTCGACCGACGTGGGTGACCTCAAGTTTGGCGTAGATTCCAGGGTACGAATGTCGAGGGAGACCGACAATGTCAAAAACGACCGACAACTTACCCCCGCGCCCGGCGGCGGACGACCTTGGGCCACCGGTATCGACCGGAGCACCGAACGGATCGGCAGCCAGCGCTCGTTCGGCCAGCAAGGTCTACGGCATGGGCGATACCGAAGTTCACGCCCTTCGCGACGTCGATGTGTCGTTCGAAGCGGGCCGGTTCACCGCCATCATGGGCCCATCGGGTTCGGGGAAATCGACGCTGATGCAGTGCATGGCCGGGCTGGACAGACTGAGCTCAGGCGAAGCGTTTATCGGACCTCAGGCTCTATCGGCCCTCGGTGACAAGGCGCTTACCACCCTTCGGCGGGACAAGATCGGATTCATATTCCAGGCCTACAACCTGATCCCCACCCTGACGACAAGGGAGAACATCACCCTGCCTCTCGACCTCGCGGGGAGGAAAGGCGAATCGGACTGGATCGACGAAGTCATCGAGACGGTCGGTTTGAGCGATCGTCAAACACATCGGCCGACCGAACTCTCCGGCGGGCAACAACAGCGGGTGGCAGTGGCCCGCGCCCTGGCCAGTCGACCGGAGATTATCTTCGGAGACGAGCCGACCGGAAACCTCGACTCCCGAACCGGAGCGGAAATCCTCGACTTCATGCGTCGGGCCGTCGACGACCTGTCACAGACGATCGTGATGGTCACCCACGACCCCGTGTCCGCCGCCTACTCAGATCGTGTCCTGTTCCTGGCCGACGGTCGGATCGTTCACGAACTTCTCGACCCGACGGCTGACCTGGTGTTCGACACCATGCGCAGCCTCGGTGACTGAGCGGGAGGACCACGCCACATGTATCGGGCAACTCTGAAATCGATTCGCGGTCACATCGGCCGCACCATCGCCACCGCGGCAGCCGTCATTATCGGCATCTCGTTTCTCGCCGGAACCCTCATTTTCACCGACTCGGTCCAGAGAGCGTTTGACAATCTCTTCGCCACCGTCTTCGAGACGACAGATGCTCAAGTCCGGTCATCGGAAGTGGTCGACGCCGGATTCGGGATTCAGGTCCGATCTCGCATCGACGAATCGCTCGTCGACGACGTCGCAGCCGTAGATGGCGTTTCTGGTGTCGACGGCTTTGTCCAAGGGACGGCCACCGTCGTTGGCAACGACGGTGAGCCGATCGGAAATCCCGGCCAAGGTCCACCGACCTTTGGATTCTCGTGGACCGAAGACGACCAACTCTCGCAGTTCAACGTGATCGATGGGCGAGAACCGGTGGGCCCAGGTGAAGTCGTACTCGACGAAAACACCGCCACCACCGGAACCTTACAGGTGGGTGAGCAGGTCCAGATCCTGTCGAGCGCCGGGTCGGAACGGTTCGAACTCGTCGGCATCGCCCGATTCGGGACGTCCAATTCGATCGGTGGTGCCTCCAGCGCCCTGTTCGAGCTGAGCGAGGCCCAGCGGGTACTGGGGGCCGAGGGCACGCTCGACGCGATCGGCGTGCGAGCTGACGAAGGTATCGATGAGGCGGATATCGCAGCCAGGATCGGTGAGATCCTGCCGGCCGGTGCCGAGGTCATCACCGGCTCTGAGGCCACCGAAGAGGCCCAGTCCGCGATTGCCGATGGGCTCAGCTTCTTCAACATATTTTTGACCGCATTCGCGGTGATCGCCATCTTTGTGTCGGCCTTTGTTATCGCAAACACGTTCTCGATTCTGATTGCTCAGAGAACCCGAGAACTGGCGTTGTTCCGCGCTCTCGGCGCAGCGCGAGGCCAGATCTTACGGTCGGTCATTCTCGAAGCTGTTGTGATCGGAGTGGTCGGCTCGTTGCTTGGCGTCCTCTTCGGGGCTGCGCTGTCATACGCCCTTCAGGCACTGCTCAGGCTGGCCGGATTGGAGCTTCCATCCGAAGGTCTCGTCCTGCTCCCGAGGACGGTAATCGTCAGCCTCGTAATCGGTACGATTGTGACGGTCGGTTCCGCACTGTTCCCGGCCATCAGGGCCGCTCGCATCACCCCCATCGAGGCGCTGCGGGAAGCTTCGGCCGAGACCTGGAAACGCAACAACATCCGGTTGGCGATCGGCCTTGTCGTCACCGCGCTCGGTGGCGTTTCGATTCTGTTCGGTCTACTCGCACCCGAGATCGCCCTGGCCGGGCTTGGTGCCGGGTTTATGTTCATCGGCGTGTTCGTTCTCGGTCCGACGATAGCGAAACCGGTGGCCCGAGTGCTCGGGGCCCCCATTGCCGCATTCCGTGGAACGACGGGCAACCTGGCGAGAGACAACTCGATGCGGAACCCGAAACGGACCGCTCGAACCGCTTCGGCCCTCACGATCGGGGTGGCTCTGGTGGCCGGAGTGACCGTCCTTGCCGCGTCGCTTAAGTCGTCTATCGAAGGAACCGTGGCCGAGAACTTCGCCGGTGACGTTGTGATCGACTCCGGCTCGTTTGGACCGGGCGGCGGATTTAGTCCGCAGCTCGCCGCCGATGTTGAAGCCCTCGACGAAGTCGACGTCGCCACATCGCTGAGGGTTGGCGTTGGGGAGGTCGAGGGATCTGGGGACTTCATTATCGCCGTTGAACCGGTCGCGTTCGAGATACTCGATGTCGGCATCGTCGAGGGTTCCCCGACAGACCTCGTCGGTGAGACCATCATGCTCCTCGACAACAACGCCGAAGACTTAGGAGTCGGCATCGGAGATTCGATAGCGGTGCAATTCACCGACGGTATCGATCGGGACCTTACCGTCGTCGGCATCTACGAAGACGCATCGTTCGCTGGGAATCAGCTGGTCGGACAAGATCTGTACCAATCGACCGCAGCCGAGCAACTCGATTTCGCCGCCTACGTGCGGTTGGCCGATGGGGTCGATATCGAAGATGGTCGGGCGGCGATCGATAGCGTGACCGCCGCTTACCCGAACGCCGAGGTGCAGGACCGACAGGAATTCATCGACTCCCAATCCGCCCAGCTCGACAACATCCTGAACTTGATCTTCGGGTTGCTCGGGCTGGCCATCATCATCGCTGCGTTCGGCATCGCAAACACCTTGCGACTTTCAACTATCGAACGGACCAGAGAAATCGGACTACTCCGAGCGGTTGGCATGACGAGAAGCCAAGTCCGATCGACCGTCCGGTGGGAAGCGGTTATCACCGCCCTGTTCGGCGCCATGCTCGGCGTGGCTCTCGGCTTGTTCTTTGGCTACGCAATTGTGCTGGCATTGCGGGACCAGGGTGAGATAAGCCTCACCATCCCGTTCCGAGCGTTGACCACGGTCGTCATCCTGGCCGCCATCGTCGGCCTGTTGGCTTCGATCATCCCGTCGATCAGGGCCAGCCGCCTCAACATCCTGGCCGCCATCTCGTCTGGGCAGTAACGATCACGGTCCATCCGACCACCATCGGCTCTGCCGTGGGCTCCGCCGCTAGTGCAGAGCCCACGGCATACTGACCGCTATGAAACCGTCGGGCCGAAGCGACGTTCCTCCGTTCTACGTGATGGAGGTCATGCAGGCCGCCTCACAGCGAGAGGCGGCCGGGTTAGAGGTGCTACACCTCGAGGTCGGTCAACCGAGTACCCCGGCCCCGTCAGGGGCCCTGGCCGCCGCGTCCCGGGCACTAGGCGAAGATCGGCTCGGTTATACCGGCGCCGCAGGGATACCGGAACTTCGGCAACGAATCTCGGATTGGTACCAGGAACGATATGGCCTTGGGATTCCAATGGAGCGGATCGTCGTCACCACGGGAGCGTCTGGGAGTTGTGTCCTGGGGTTTCTCTCAGTGTTCGATGCCGGCGACCGTGTGGTGGTCCTCGAACCGGGCTACCCGTGTTACCGAAATGATCTGCAGGCCTTTGGCGTCGACGTACTGCCGCTGGCGGTCGGCCACGAGTCCGACTTTCGACCGACCATCCAACAGTTGGAAGCGGTCGGACCCGTCGATGGGTTGGTGATCGCCAGTCCATCGAATCCGACCGGAACAGTCCTTCCAGAAACCGTTCTGCGGAACGTGATCGATTGGGCAACCGCACACGACGTCCGACTCGTAGTGGACGAGATCTACCACGGTATTTCGTTCGGCGTGACGACTCCGTCGGCGCTCGCATTCACCGATGACGTGCTGATCCTCAACAGCTTCTCGAAGTATTTTTCGATGACCGGCTGGCGGCTCGGATGGATCGTGGCCCCGCCGCCGGTTGCAGAAGCCGCCGTCCGGTTGGCGCAGAGCCTGACCATCGCCCCACCAACGATCAGCCAGCTGGCCGCTCTCGCCGCGTTCGACTGCATCGACGAACTTGAAGACAACGTCGCCCGGTACCGCCAAAATCGGTCCGTCGTCCTCGATGGCCTCGCCGCCGCTGGGTTCGACCGGATCGCTCCGGCCGACGGAGCCTTCTACGCTTGGGTCGACGTTTCAGCATTGCGTATCGGTGGGCGCCAGCTCGACAGCCCGGCGCTGTGCAGCCGCTGGCTTGACGAGTTGGGTGTTGCCACGACCCCCGGTATCGACTTCGACCGACGTCGGGGCCGAGACTTCGTCCGCCTCTCGTACGCAGGCGATATCGCTGAGATCGGCGAGGCGATGTCCAGAATCGCCACGTGGACGACCGCCAACCGTTGATCAGTAACCGTTGACCAGCAGACGAGCACAGCCCTCAACCCCTACGTTGCTCTGGCGGGGCATATCCCTCGCTTGTGCGGCCTGCGGGCGCCGCGGACACTTTCGGTACTGGGTCAAGATGTCCGAGGCCTGCCATCGATGTGGGCTCCGATTTGAGCGAATCGAAGGACATTGGGTTGGGGCCATCGGCATCAACACCATAGCGACCTTCGGAATTCTGCTCGGCAGCCTGATCGCCGGCCTGATCTTTACCTTCCCTGACTTCCCCGTCGTACCGCTTATGATCGGGAACGTACTACTTGCGCTGTGTGCTCCCGTCGTGCTCTTCCCGGTTAGCCGTATGGTGTGGACCGCGATCGACGTGGCGCTCAGGCCTCTGGAAGCACACGAAGTCGACTGGACCGCCACCGGTCGCGAGAACTAGCGGGGACAAGCCACATCGTCGCCGTAAACCAGTCCCGAACCGACGAAAGAAACGAGATACCAAACCATGGAAACGTTCGACCTGATCATCGTCGGTAGCGGTTCAGGAAACGCTATTCCCGAAGAGATGGCCGGTCTTCGAATCGCATTGATCGAGCGAGGCGTATTCGGTGGGACCTGTCTCAACGTCGGCTGCATCCCTTCGAAGATGTTCGTGCTGCCGGCCGACGTCGCCGAATCTGCCCGCCATGGTGAGCGACTCGGCGTCGACTCCCGAGTCGACGGTGTCGACTGGATCGCTATTCGCGACCGTGTCTTTGGCCGGATTGACCCCATAGCATCGGGGGGCGAGGAATACCGGCGGAACGGCAACGCCAATCTCGAACTCATTCAGGGCACGGCCCGGTTTGTCGCTCCAAAGGAACTCGAGGTCGACGGCCGAAGAATGACGGCTCCACAGATACTCGTCGCTACCGGTTCTCGCGCCAGTTTTCCGCCGATCGCCGGACTTGGCGAGGCCGGGGCCCACACGTCGGACACCATCATGCGACTCGATCGGTTTCCGGCCAGGCTTGGCATTATCGGCGGCGGCTTTATCGCCGCCGAACTCGGGCACGTGTTCAGTGGGTACGGGGCTGCGGTCACGTTGTTCAACCGTTCCGAACGTCTGCTGCGAACCGAAGACGCTGAAATCTCGACCCGGTTCACGGAAATATTCGGCCGCCGGGTTGAGCTTCGCCTCGGCCAGGTACCGGACCGAGTTGAACGCAAGGGCGGCGACCCGGACGCACCGATCGTTATCTACCACGATGGCGACGAGACCGAGGTTGACGAGCTGCTGGTGGCAACCGGCCGCACCCCGAACTCCGATCTGATCGACGCCGAGGCCGGCGGGTTGACCCTCCACGCCGACGGTCGTATCGCCGTCGACCGCACCATGGCCACATCGGTTGATGGGGTGTGGGCTATCGGCGATGTGACCAACAGCTACCAGCTCAAGCACCTCGCAAACGCCGAAGCCAAAGCGGCGTTCTGGAACATGACCCACCCCGACGATCTCCGGCGCGTCGACTACCGGACCGTTCCCCATGCCGTGTTCGGTGACCCACAAGTGGCGACGGTCGGTTTGACCGAGGCCGATGCGATCGAACAAGACATCGACTACGTCGTAGGTCGGCGGGACTACGGAGCAACGGCATACGGTTGGGCTCTCGAAGACGGTGACTCGTTTGCCAAGGTTCTCCTCGACCGATCGACCGGGCTGTTGATTGGCGCCCACATCCTCGGTCCACAAGCGGCGACGCTCATCCAGCCATTGATCCAGGCGATGCAGTTCGAGCAAACAGCGGAGTCGGTGGCCGAGCAGGTGTTCTACATTCATCCGGCCTTGACCGAGGTGGTAGAGAACGCACTACTCGATGGGGTAGAGCAACTTCGCCAAGGATAAACCGCCGGCCCTAGACGAATGGGTGAGCCCGCTCTTCAGTGAACACCAGTTCCACCGATACAAAGAGAACACATGAGGTGCGGGCATGGCTGAACGTGAGCACGAGAACGAGATTCCATCTTCTCCTGACCCCGGCCACGGCGGCCGACTGGCCCAGCTTTCTGAGCTGGTTCAACTGTCGCCGGGTGGCTGTCTAATTCTGGAGGGAGAAGTCATCCGGAGTGCCAACCACGAGGCGGTCGAAACGATGGGGATTCCCCATCATCGATTGGTCGGTACCCCGTTGGTCGAGTTACTGCTCCCCGAATTCGAGCAGGACTGCCGACAAGCGCTCCACAAGGCCGATGGTGAGCCAGAAGCAGAGCAGCAGGATCGACAGACGGTCGGACGACGGGCGGTCCGTTTGGCGCGCGGTTTGACCCCGATCGAAATAGCGGCCAAACCGATCGACGGCGATCTGACCATGGTCGGCGTGCGTTCTATGGCTGATGAGACCCGATACTCAGCGCAAGCGGGTGGGCCGCTGACCCATGATCTACTTACCGGCTTCCCAAACCGCTACCACGTGTTAGCTCAATTGAAAGAACGGCTTGACGCTCCGGGCAACAAGCCGCTGGCGCTGGTCGGCCTGTGGGTCGACGAGCTTTCCGAACTCGGGGACAAGTTCGGAAAGCGCGCCGTGCAGCGAGTCGTGCGAGACGTCGGACAGCGACTTCAAGTTCGGCTCCGGGCCCCTGACATCATCGGCCGATTCGACGAGGCCGGTTTTCTGGTTCTCATGTCGACCGATGCCGACCCGACCCAGTTGACCGAGATCGCCGGCCGCCTTCGTGATGAGGTGGCTTTTCCCGTCGAACTGGACGATCGGCTCGTGTCGTTTACCGCCAGCGTGATCGTCGGTTCGGTCGACGCCAAAAGTCCGTCGGTCGAGCGAATTCTCGCCTTGCTCGATTCAGCGGCTACCCGAGCGGCCTCAAGCGGCGGAAACCGCACAGACGTACTCTCTATCTGAGCAGCGTCACCCCAACGCTGTCCCGCCACCGGCTGGGGGCGGTACAGACATCGGTGGTACTATCACCTCAATCCTGATTGTTGATTTACCTAACGGTGCGTTCGGTGCGATACTCAGGTAGGTGTCGTCGCATGTCGGGTGTGCTGTTTATCTTTGCGATTGAGTTTTTCGTGGGGGGCGACTAGACGTAGGTGGGAGGATAGGTTGGCCGGTGTTGGCAATGATCGTCAGGGGGAGTATCCACCCCCGACCCATCGGACTCCGCCGACGATTTCGTCGGCCGTAGATATCGCTCCTCAGCCGGGAGGGTTCGGCCGAGACGATCGGGTTCGAGTGCTTTTGTTGGTCGTTTTGGGTGGCGCGGTGGTCGCCGTGTTGCTGGCTGGGTTCCTCGCTCGGCCCGGTTCTGATGACATCGAACCAGGCGCACCGGCGGCCAGCATCGATGCAGCGACCGACGAAACGGGCAACGCTGAACCGACCACGGTCCCCGAACCGACAACCGCTCCGGAGCGAGATACGTCTCCTGAGGCGAGCGATGAGCTCGTGTCGTTGACCGTATCGATGCGCGACGTCGAGAACCAGGAGCGATCGGCAGCCGGCACCATTGCCTTTGAGTTCAATACGGTGACCGGCGAAGTCTGTTACGCCGTAGGTGCGGTAGAGATTGCTGGGCCATTTCGATCCCATATCCACGTTGGCCCTGTCGGCGAAGACGGCGGGATCGTTGTCGATCTCGGACCGCTCTCCTCTGGCGATAGTTCTTGCCTAGACGTTCTCCCGATCGATACCAATTCGATTCTCGCCGATCTCGAGGGGCACTACGCCGAGCTACACGATCTCAGCGAAGCGTGGACGATCCGAGCTCAGATGGTGGAAGGCATCGACAGCACAGACTCTGCGACTGTCGCCTTCGATCCAGGGTCCGAAGGCGCCTATCTCCAAATAGAGGGTGCGACGGTCGCTCTGGTCGGTCCGGTGCCCGACAAAGCCACCGCCGATGCCCTGATTGGGTTGTTCACCGATATGAACGCTGGTATCACGGTCGTCGACACGACAACCATCGTCTCTGATGCCCCCGCACCTTCCGGCCGTATCGTGCTCGCCGCCGCCGAGTTCGCCGTCGACAGTTCCACCATGATCGATGTGACAGACGATGACGTGACGGCGCTGCGATCGCTCCTTGACTTGCATCCAGAGTGGGAACTGACTGCGGTTGGCCGAACGGATGGTTCCGGCACCGAACTCGACAACCTAGAACTTTCGCTCGACCGGGCGAATTCGATCAGGGAGCTACTTGGAGAACTCGGGGTTACTTCTGAAATTCGGGTACAAGGAGCCGGTTCTCTCGGTTCCCGGAATCGATACGTCGAAATCCAACTCACGCCACCTTGATTATTGGGCCGTTCGACGATTTTGGGGCGTCCGAGGTAACGGACTGAGGTTATTGGCTGGCGATAATGGCTCGCGCCACTTGAGGGTTGCCGCCGAGCGCGCCGCTCAGCTGACTCGGGAGTTCATGGGCTAGTACATCCCACATTCGATCGAGTAGCTCAGCCGCCATCAGAGCCTCGGTTGAGACCCCGAGTGGGGCCGCCCGTCGCATCCGGTCGGCTACGATTCGGATACCGACCAACGTGGCAGCGACCCCGAGGTCGAGCGGGGCCGCTCCGGCCGCTCGCGCAGAACGGATTCTCGATTCGACGTCCTCGCTCAGGTCGACGACCAATCCATCGACAACCGCTTCGTAGGCCGACCGATTCCCGCGGGGGGCCCGAATCAATAGCGTCTGTGTTGCGCTACGGCCAGCCTGTCGAGCCAGACGGGCCATCTGAGCTTGAACACCGGCAGACCATGCTTGGCGGCGAGCGCCCGGTGGTTGGGACCTCGGCGAAGATCGCACGACGACGGCCGGGACGCGAGCTTCGGACATTGAGTTGTCATAGCGACGACGAAGCTGTTCGTCCGACAGGATCCTCCACGCCTCATTTAGTGCTGCCATCGATCCGATGGTCGACGGGTCTGCCACGTCGGGGTGGTGTCGGCGAGCGAGTCGGCGATAGGCCGAACGCAGCTCGTCGAGGGTGCAATCCGGCGCCACTTCGAGCAACTGGTAGTGGGTGAGCGACGGTCGGCCGTCCATCCGACCATTGTGGCAAGCGGATGCTCTGGCGGTGCACAGTGGTGGCACAAATCGAAGCCGGCTCAGGTCGATGGCCGTTGGCTTGGCACCGCGTGCCTCGGGGCGCTGTCGACGGGTTGCTCGGCGAGTATCCCGCCTGCTACACCTTTGAAGCCCGCCATTTGCGGGTACCGGCCCAGCGACTTGGTGGAGACTCGATGCCTGCTTATCTGATCGTTAACTACACAATTGACGACGCCGATGCCTACCAGAGCTACCAAAAGGGTGCAGGTCCGACGGCGATAATCGAAGGGGGAGGCAAGTTGCTCGCACTCGATCCGGCCAGCGTGAGTGTCGAAGGTGGCGAGAAAGGTTCACAGACCGTCGTGATCGAGTTCGAATCGAAGGAGCGGGCGAGGGAGATCTACGAGTCGGCTGAGTACCAGGCCGCGCTCCCGACCCGGCTTGGGGCAACCTCGAACCATTTCGCAGTTCTCGTGGATGGGTTCGTCATGCCGTCGTAGGGTCGATGGGTTCGGCCGGCAGCGCCGATGTCGACTACGACGTCGGGCGTCGTTCCCGGAGCAGGACTTCCTGAGCCACGGTGGCCACGTGGGTGCCATCGGCGGCGAATAGGTTTCCGAGGGTCATACCACGTCCGCCGGTGAGGCCGTGGCAGTTCCATTGATACAGGTGCCATTCGTCGGCTCTGGTCGGGCGGTGGAACCACATGGCATGGTCGAGGCTGGCCGCCATAAACGAGTCGTGATAATCGTCGGTTGGAACCTGCAGCGGATGGATGCTTCTGGCGGCATCGAACTGCACCGCGTCTGAAGTGAAGGCGAGACCGCACACATGCAGTTTTGGGTCGTCGGTGATTGGACCTCTAATCCGAACCCATCCCATCGATTGACCGGCGCCGGGATAGCTGGTCATCAACCGGCGTTCCATTATCCATGGCCAGTCTTTTTCGCGAGGCTGGCAGTCTTGGGGATCCGGTGCGAGCGGCATTCGAGCGGTCTGTACCTCGGCCTCGTCTTCTCTCCGTTGGAACGAGCACGACAAGTGGAGAATCGCCCCGCCGGATTGACGGGCCACGACCGCCCGGGTACAAAAACTTCGACCGTCGCGCAATCGGTCGACCTCGAAGCGCACCGGTTCGCTCGGTTCGCCGGCTCGGATGAAGTAGGCGTGAACCGAATGAGGGTTGAACCCGTCTTCTGTGGTGTGGAGCGCGGCCATGAGTCCTTGAGCGATGACTTGACCACCGAAGATCCGACCCCACGAGTAGTCGGCGCTCAGCCCCACCCAGGTGTCCTGTCCGTGTTGTTCTAGGTTCATGACGGAGAGAAAGTCGGTTGGAGCATCCATGGCGACAGCCTAGGTGTGGGCGTTCTCTGACGACGCTGCCGTCGGTCAGACCAGGCGAAGTTGGGCGGCGGCGGTCACCGGAGTCGGTAGGGGAGCGACGGGGAGTCGGTGTAGTGCAGATGCTGCTTCTACCACTTCGGCATGGAAGCGTCGGGCCAGCGGTAGCGCTACTGCGTTGTCTGGCGTGTGGATGAATACGGTCGGCGACCGCCCTTCCACTAACCAAGAGACGACTCTCGGCACCCATTTTTGCCACCAGTGCGGGTTTGCCGTAGCCTCCGTTTGGCCGATGAACCGGACGATCGGATTCGGGCCGATCGCAACCGGTCTGACCGGGAGCCGTGGTTTGCGTTCGAACGCTTCTCGTTCGGCGGCGGTCTGTCGAGGTCCGGCGAACACCGCTCGCGTATCGATGATGATTCGTTCGACGCGATGGATAGCAAGCAGATCGTTGAGCCGGCGTTCATCATCGCCTCCTTGGCAAAAGGCAGGGTGTCGGACCTCAACTCCCCAGGTCTGGCCGTCCGCGGTGGGAAGCGCTCGCAGGAAACGGTCGAGTACGTCGACGTCGGCTGGTTCGAACGACGCCGGCAGTTGGATGGCCAGTGGGCGGGCTCGAGGGCCCAGCGGGGCCAGGCGATCGAGGGTCTCATCGAGTTCGACGTCGGCATTGCGGAGCCGTCGTTCGTGGGTGATGGTCCGGGGCAGTTTGAACATGAACCGGAAGTCCGATGGTGCATCCTCGGCCCATCGAGCAACGGCTTTTGGCGTAGGGAGTCCGTAGAACGTTGTGTTGCCCTCGACTGCCGAGCACCAGGTCGCGTACGAAGCAAGCTCGTGGCCGTTCGGGGTGTCGGCCGGGAAAAACGGGCCGACCCAAGATCGGTCGGCCCACATGGCACAACCGACGCGTAGGACTGTTTCGCCCATGTTCTCCACCTCGTTCACCGTAGCCGGTGGTGCCGGCACCGATAGGCGGTGCTTCTCACGCCATGCGTTCCGCTCTCTAGGGGAATAAATCCGATCCATCTGGCTCGAAGAAGCAGAAATATTGCCTTGAGCGCAAGTTCAACGAATATTCGGCCAGCGAGGGCCTGGCGCTACCGACGTGAATCCGGTCATCGTGTCTCTACCCGATGTGGAAGGCGAACAATGACTCGATCGACAAGTGGCGAGGAAACCATCGACTATGACCGTTCGACCGCACTCGGCTGGACAGAAGACTTCCACGACCTGACCGTGGAGGAGCTACGCGAGTTGCCACCACATCTCCAGCTCGGGATGGACCTCTCGATCCTCGACTAATCCGGCCGAGTCTCGTTCGATCTCAACCCTGGCTGGCCCACGTCATCGTTCGTCGGGCGCACCTCCGGCGTCGAACCGCAGCGAGAAGGTGCCAGGCGCGAACATTGTTGATGCAGCGCGACGGATATGGTTACTCCTGAGGTGTGGCAAGCTCTCTGCGCAGGACGTGGCGGCGTCGCGAGGGCCGGTGGCTCCGGGTCATCGGCGAAAGGTGAGATGAGGAACATCATCCCATGACAGCAACGACCCTGGCCGAGCATCTCGAAGGGGCATTCTCCAACTACGAAGACGTCGAGCGAGAGCATCGACCGATACTGAAGTTGGTCAAAGAACTGATCGGCGTCATCCCGAACTGTGATCCGGTGCTCGACATTTGGCCAACAGGTTTCCGAACGTATAACTTGCTCGTCCCCAACCTGCTCAACCTTCCTGGTTCGCTCATCGGTCAGGGCGCACCGAAGGATTTGGTCGGCCTAGCGATGTACCTGTCGAGCCGGGCCGCCGAATGCATGTATTGCTCGGCTCACACATGCTCATACGCATTGCGGCGAGGAACAACCCCAGAGGCGATCCTCGGGAATTTCTCCGACCGCGAGGCCGCGGTCGCGGCGGTGGCCGACGGGCTGGGTCGCGTTCCTGCCAGTCTCGTCAAAGGCCATATCACCGACGTTCGCAAACATCTCAACGAGACCGAAATCGAGTGGGTGGTCCTCAGCGTTTGCCTCATGGGCTTCCTCAACAAGTTCATGGACACGATGGGTATCGAACTGGAAGCGGAGTCCATCGATGATGTATCAGATCTGATCTCCGAGACCGGCTGGACGCCTGGTCAGCACGTCTGGTCGGTGGAGGACGTCGACAATGGTGCAGACGGGCAAGCCGAAGGGCGACCGTTGGTCCGCAAGTCCATCTCGAACCGGAATGGCGACGGACACACTCCTGGTGATGGAGACGCCGGGGGACCGATCGGGGCAACCGGTTACGCAAACGTTCCGACCGACTCAGCGTCGACGTACCTTCGTGTGCTCCGCCGGGCTCCCGGTGCCATGCGAAAGGAACGGGCTTGGACCAAGGGCGTTTCCGGCAGGATCGGCCCCGCTCTCATGATGCTCGAAGACCACCTCGGGTACGCCTACGGAACGCTTGCCAGCTTGAACCAGAACCGGGCGGTACGAGCCATCGCCACCGTCCTTCGAGACAACCTGGATGAACAGAACACATCGATCGGTCTGTCGGCTAAGTGTCTCATCGCTCTCGTCTACGCACGGGTTGTCGGAAACGACGTTCTGACGGCCGAGGCGATCCAGATCGCTGAGCGGGTCGCCCCTCAGCTCGATCAACGGGTCCTCGCTTCGGTCGGACGGTTTGCCACCGCCGATGCGACGTCAGCCAGCATTCCCCCCGGGTTGTCATCGGCCGAGGCAGCCGCTGTGATATTGGCAAAGGCGGCGGCTCCCAGCCCCTCCGAGGTGAACCAGATCACGGTGGCGAGCACAATGGATGCGTTGGATCCCGATCAGATAGTCGAAGCCGTCGTATGGATTTCGGTCCAGCAGTTACTGCACCGGCTCTACGTGTTCTACGACGTTGACAACGGTCATTCAGGCAACTGACGGGCCAATTTCGGTCTGCTGAAATGATCGTCTTGGGGCCACGGGTCGTAACTGGCTATCTTGTGCGAGCCGGCGTGGCCAAACAACGGAGCCACGGGGACGAACAACGGGAGACAGAATATGGGTTCGCTGGATGGACGAGTTGCGATAATCACCGGTGCCGGTCGAGGCATCGGCAGGGAACACGCACTCATGATGGCATCCGAGGGGGCAAAGATCGTTGTCAACGACCTCGGTGGTGCTACCGATGGGTCTGGCGATGCCGATGTGACTCCAGCCCAATCCGTCGTGAGCGAAATTGAAGCGATGGGTGGTGAGGCTGTCGCTAACGGCGCAAACGTCACAGACTGGGAGGGCGTGCAAGGGATGGTCAACCAGGCGGTTGAATCGTTTGGCGACCTCCACATCCTGGTCAACAATGCCGGCATCCTTCGCGACCGGGTCGTGGTCAACATGACCGAGGCCGAATGGGACGGCGTGATCGACGTTCACATGAAGGGCCACTTCGTGCCTACCCATTGGGCTGCCGCCTATTGGCGTGAACAGGCGAAGGCAGGCAACGAAGCGCCACGAGCGATCGTCAACACCGCGTCGGGGGCGATGCTCGGCAATCTCGGACAGTTCAACTACGCAGCGGCGAAGGCGGCAATCGCAGCCATGACGCTGGTCGGAGCGGGAGAACTTGGCCGCTACGGCGTGCGGGTCAACTGCTTGGCCCCGATCGCCCGTACCCGGATGACGCTACAAACACCTGGCCTTGAAGACATCGTCGCTCCCCCCGAGGACCCATCCGATTTCGACAAATGGGACCCGGCCAACATCTCACCTCTCGTGGCCTATCTATCGACCGCCGACTGTCCGTTCACCGGCGGTGTCTTCCACGTCGGCGGGAATGAAATTGGGCTCTACGGCGGCTGGTCACTAGCCGAATCCGACATTATCGCCACCGACGGTCGGTGGACTGTGGCCGATCTGCAGGCCAAAGCCTCGAAGCTGATCGAAGGCAAAAACGACTTGGCGTCTGTCGCTACGAGCATCGGTGACACGTTCAAGGGGTTCGGGGACCGGCCAGCCACTCCATAATCTACGGTGACGGTCAGATGCCGATCGTCGTCGGCGGAGCGTAACACTCGCTTCGGCCCCGGATGTGTGGAACAGGACAAGCCGTGCGTTATCCGTTTAGGAAATCGCTTTGCTCCCACACCCGGCGGTCGAGGTAGTCGGTGAGCCGTTCGATGTAGTCGGAGGCGCCGCCGGTGTACCACCGGCCGGCAAACCAGGCCCCGAGGCACCCTTGGACGTCGCCGGCCTCATACTCGCGGCCACGATCGACCGTATTGAGCCAACCGACCCGACCTTCGTAACACTCCCGCCAGACCGCGTAGGCGTAGTCGACGTTGTATGCGGACGATCGGATGGCGTTTTCGTTCTCGAACGCTTCGCCGTGGTACTGGTAGCGAACCTGGAGGAGGCCGATCGACTCGGGACAATCGTCGGCAGGGGTCCGCAGCCGAGGATGACACAGCGCCTGGTCGCTGGTTTTATCGCCACCGGTGGACATGTGCCACCAGGACTCGATGGCTGCTTGTGCTCTCACGATGTCTTCGTCGATACCCCACTTGCAAGCGACCCACTGAAGAATTTCGTCGGTGGTACCGGTGAAATCGCCATCGACCCGGGGGTATACGTCGTGGCTGCCCTCGCCGCGGGTGGCGTTAGCCGTGGCGTTTCCCGAACGGACCTCGGGAGCCGGGCGGACTCTAGCTGCACAGTCGGCTCCATCGGGAAGCGTTGATCCCGGCGGCAGTGTGGCGAAACGATCGCCTTCACCGGTTGGTGACGTCGTTGCGGTCGTTGACCCGCCGGTTGTCGGAGGCTGCGTCGGGCTGGTCTCGTCGCTCGCCGCCGGTGTTGCAGCGCCGGTGTTTGGCGTTTGTGTACCGTCACTAGTGTTCCCGCTAGGACTACCGGTGTTCGGTGGTGAGGTTTCGGCCGGTTCATCGTCGGACCGATCGGAATCACCCGGCTCGACAGCTCTGTCGGTAGTCGCCACCGGATCAGCGTCGGGGACAGGCAGCGTTGAGACAGATTGGCGTTCCGGATCGCCGTCTGATTCGTCGGTCGGCGCACTATCTGAGCCCTGGTTCTCGGCCGCGGCGGCGGGGTTATCGTCGTCGGCGGCGCCGACCTCACCATCTGACGAGCAGCCAGCCAAGCCTAGTGTCACGCCGATAGCCAGCGTGATTGCGGCGACACGGGGTCCTACCATCGAAGACTGCAAACCCATCGAACGTTCTGCCTTCCGCCATTGCCCGCCGCGCCGTGGTTTCCTGATAGCGAGCGACCGTCGTTCCGCCACGGGCCGCCAATAAAGGTTATGGCAAGGGTAGACCTGATCGGGCGCTACCGCATCGCTCACCGAAGCCGATGGCGACTGAAGAATTCCCATGACAACTCGGTGGCTGAGATCTCAAGGGTGGTCGTCCCGAGCCCGGCTCCCTCGGAAAGCAACTTCGATGTTCGAGATCCCGGCCATGTATGACCGGCGTCGGCGATGGTGTAGAGCACCAGTTCGACGTCTTCTTCGCAGCCGCCGTACGTCGAGCTGCTTACCCCCTCCGCGACCTCTGTCGAAGCTGGTTCGACATCACAGCCGAACTCGGTGGCGAACTCGGCGAATTCATCCGGGATCGATCGATCCATCAGTTCGAGGTACACGCCGGGAGCCAGCGACGAGTAGCCGCCGCCGGCATAGGGGACAATCTCATCCTCCACCCCGTGAAAGGCGAGGTACGGAACCGGGCGAGACGGTTCGCAGTCGTCCTCACGGGTCATCCCCGCAACCGAAGCTGCGGCCGCTACTCGGTCGGCCATCTCGCACACCAGACGAGCGCTGAAATACCCTCCGTTCGACATGCCGGTGGTGTAAATACGAGCCGGGTCGACGCACACCCTGTCGGACACGTCGTCGAGGAGCGCGTGAGCGAAGGCCAAATCATCTCTGCCGGGATCGGCGTCGTCGGTAAGCTCCCACGAGTTCCTCGTATCTCCAGGCGACGGTAGACCGGTGGGCGCAACCACAAAGAATTGGCCGGCATCAGCGGTCAACCGGTATTCGGAGAAGTCGAGCTGCTGTTTACCCGTTGAGCCCAACCCGTGCCAGTTCAAGACCAATGGGGCGCGCTCTGCGCCGTCATAACCCTGGGGAACGTAGAGTTCGTACGTGCGGTTCTGGCCCTCGAAGTCCAGTTCGACCGTAGTTTGACCTGGCTCGGCGTCGTCCTCCGAACAGCCCCGGCCGTCACTCTCGACCGTCGATGGGGGAGCGGTCGCGGTCGTTGATCTGGCGTCGATGGCCGGGGTGGTCGTAGCGGGCGCGGCATCGTCTTTGGGCGATCGGCCAGTGCACGCTGAAACGACCAGTGCGAGAAGCCCGATCACCGCCGTCGTTCGGGTGACCGAAAACCCGGACACGTCGCAAACGGTAGTCGGTATCTGGTCGTGTAGGTGGACCCACGACCCACGCCCGGACGGTTTGACTTTTCCTGAGCGAATCCGCTTCTTGACTCCCGTGAAACCCGCTGATTTGAGAGGGTTTGCTCACGGATTGACATGGATGTTGTCGAAAGACGTGTCACGCGTCCGTAATGTGGCTAAGGTCTGGCTCGGAAGAAGTTTTCGAAGTAGGACAATTGCGTCCCGGCGATGGACCCAACGGCGGGTCTCGATCCCAAGGCAAATCAGCCGACAGGTCGAGCAGGAGTCAAGCGAATGACCAGACAATCCACCGGAACTCGTGTACCACCGCGTCGCGTGCCTCGGCCACCTCAACCATATGGTGGTGGCGAGCGGCCGGCCGGTCTAGGAACCGACACAGCACCGCTACGGGAATCAATCCCGCTGACGTCGTCGACGCGAATTATCGAGCCCGCCAATGCCCCGGTTGAGGTCACCCGACCTGCGGTGCAGAGTCGGCGGTCCGATGACAGCTTCGAATGGCCAGCCGTAACCGATGAGATCGACCTCGATGCTGCGGTTCGGGCCGAGCTGGAAATCGATCTCCAGCCCGAAGCCTTCGGCCGATCAGACCAGTTCGACTGGCCGACAGAAGAGCGATCACCAATCGACCGCAGTACCAGCGCGTCGAAGCCAACAGCCGACCACGACCCTGGTCTCGTTGGGCCTGGCCCCGGCTCGTCGGAAAGTTCAGGTCGTCAAACCGGAACAACCATTCTTCGCGACGGGCCAGATCTCGACCCCGGTGTACCGGGCCGACTCGATGTAGCCGAGCGTGGTTCGTCGCTTCAGCTGCCACCGCCGGCAACGACGGGACGGCATCGCCGCATTACCGACGATGCGGCTGGTGACGACACTCTCGCCGGTCCATTGCCGATCACGCTCGACCATTTCGACCCTCTCCCACGACGGTGGCCCCTGTCCCTTCTCCGGACGCGCATCGGCAAACGCTCGATCGCGGCGTTTGGTGCCATCGTCGCCTTGGCTGCCGGCGTGGTGATAGTCCAGTCCACGATCGGTGATGAAGACGAGCAGCCGTTTGCGCTTCAGGCAAGCGCCGAAGTGTCGCCTCGACTCCTCGGGAGCGGCCCGCCCGCCACGACCGCCAGCGAACAGAACACCACCGACGATTGGACGATCGTCTCATCTCCCGCCGATGATCTCGCCTACCTACGACAACAGGCGTCCCGCCAGGTTGACACACCTGAGACGAGCCAAGAACCTGTCGATGACGGCCTCGTTGAGCCCGAAATTGGACCCGAGAGTTCGTGGGTGGACAGCGGCAATGGGGTACTGGTGCCCGATGTGCTATTGCGTATTCGATTCTGTGAGTCAACGAACAACTATCAGGCGGCCAATGATGGTTCGAGCGCTCGGGGTGCCTATCAGTTCTTGTCGAAGAGCTGGGACTGGTACGGGCACGCCGCTACCTATGGTGTTGCAGAGGCCCACTTGGCCACACCAGCTCAACAGGACGAAGCGGCGTTAGCGACCTTGCAATCCGAGGGAACGAGCCCTTGGGCAGAGAGTCGCGGTTGTTGGGCCGATCCGGGAATCGATCCTAGGTACGCCGAGGCGAAGCCACCGGCACCGCCACCGACGGCTACCACCGTGGCGCCGACGACAACCGAAACAACCGAAGCTCCTGAGTCGACTACCAGCGAACCGCCGGAAACTACGGACACAACCGAGCCCGAGTCGACAACAACGATTGAAGACAGCACGACGGAAGTGCCACCGACGACCGAACCGTCTAGCACGACAACCGAAGCGTCTGACACCACCTCATCATCGACCGACGACTCGACGTCTGAAACGACGGCCGACGAGGGTTCGACTACGACAGATCCGTAGGTTCACCGGCGATCGAGCACGGGTGCCGGGCGGCAGTTTCGTCTTACAGCGATTCGGCCAGAGCCGACAACAACGCGCCAGCTTCTCCATCAACTGGCTGACCGTGGCCCGGGAGCACCGAGGCGACGTTGAGTTCGGCAAGGTCCTTGACCGATCTGAACGCCAGGTCGATGTCTTCGGAGAACCGGTCGGACGGAGCTAACACCTCGGTCCCGGCATCGTTGGCCAGGACAGCGTCGCCCGCAACGAGCAGTCCGATTCCGGGGTCGAGAAGCGAGATCGAACCGGGCGTATGCCCTGGGGTGTGTAGCACCTGAAGCCCGAGGATCTCGTCGCCATCACCGACGGCGGTCAGCGGATTTGTCGACTGGATGTTGGCGATATCAGCTTCGCCGGCGTATGCGGTCGCGTTTGGAACTTCTGCCAGCACCTCGTTCAATCCACCGACGTGGTCGCCGTGATGGTGGGTCAGGATTACGTGATCGACATCCCCCCATCCGAAACCGAGGGTGGCCAGCGTGTCGCCAATTTGGCTTGCGCTTCCAGGAACCCCGGTATCGACAACCGCTGCTTCCGAACCACGACTGAGCACATAGGCCGACACGAACCCTAAGGACACTTGCGCCCATTCCAGGCCGCTACCAGCATCGGATCCAGATCCGATGGATTCGTCCTCGGGGTCGCTGTCACCGGTGGTGCCTCCAGAGGCCGAATCTGAGCTTGAACATGCAGCGGCGGCGCCGAGGACAGCGACGGCGAAGGTTCCTTTACCGAGATCGGCCAGAAACCGTCGCCTGCCGAGACGATGGACTTCGCGCCTCGCCGGGGCCAGCGACGCAAAACCGGCGACCCGGTGTGTTCCACTCGGGTGCGTATGAGGTTGATGGTGGTGCGACATCGGGGACTCCTCAAGAATCTCTTGTTGGAGGGTAACCCGGTTGGCGGCCAGCCATTCCGCGACGTCGGCTAGGTTCGGCGGCCGGGAGTCACCCGGCCGCAAGGAATACGATCAGTCTTCAGGGTGGTGGGCGTTGGCCTGAGGTGTTGGATCATCAAGTTCCGACGTGGTGGCAGCATCGAGCTCTAGTAGCGGCACAGGATCCCCCGCAACGTTTTGGCCGTTACTGCTGTGGTCCTCGTCGAGATCCTGATCGGCGTCGTCGATGCCCTCGATCGAGCCGGCGTCGGGATCGGCGTCAGCATCGGTGTCGGGTTCTAGATTGGCATTCGAATCAGCGTCTTGACCTTCGACGTCGTCATCTGATTCGACGACAGGCTCCTGGCTCGCTTTATCCAGCGGCTCAGATGCCTCGGTCTTTGCCTTGTCCGTTGCCGGCTCTTCCCCGTTGCTCGAACCATCGAACCGAGCTTCGATGTCGGCGTTGGTCGTGTTGATTTCGATACCGACTGAAGCTAGGAGTTCTTCGGAGCCACGCATGGCCGACAAGCCACCCCCGGCGATCGCTTCCAACCCGGCGACCAACGCTTCGCGCATCGAGTTGAGGTCTTCGACTTTTGCTTTCAACGCCTTCGCCGCTTCGGCGTAACGCTGGGTGGCGTCGATGTGCTGCTGCTCCAATTCGGCCCGTCGACGAGCGAAATCGTCTTCCTGTTCCCGGTGAAGCTCGAGGCTTCGAACTTGGGTCTCTTGTTCAATCTCCGATGCCGCGTTGCGAGCTTCGGAGACCAGCGCGGTGGCCTGCTCTTCAGCTTCGGAACGAAGCGACGTCAGCGCCGCATCGTTGCTGGCTTGAAGATCGGCAATCTCCTGTTCGGTCTTCGCCAACATCTCATCTCTGGCCTGAGCGGCAGTTTGGAGTGTGAGGGTGAGAGCTTCCTGTTGCCGACGAGCCTCGTCCAGCTCGGCTTCCAGCCGTCCGATCCCCTGAACCTCTTGTTCCAACTCAGCGACCCGATCCCGAGCGGCATCGAGCTCCGCCGACCAGGCTCTCGCCTGAATGATGAGGAACTGGTCGACCTGATCGATGTCGTAGCCACGTCGGACCACATCGAAGGTTTGCTGATCGACACTCGTCATGTCCGCCTCAACTCCTTGCAACTCGCTGGCCGCCGCGCGCCACCCGCGCGGTCTACCTCCAGGTATCTTGCCTTACCTGGACCTATGTGCGCCTGGTCGGATGTACCTTCTTCGACCCCTCATTGCACACGTGTCCACTCTACCCGGTAGCCTGTCCAACCAGCGGCCTGGGGATGGCTGCGTCTACGGCGGACGCCTTGTCCTTCCCCGTTCCGTTTTTGCCGGCCTTTTTTCCGGCAACAGCTAGCGGATGGATCAACGGGTCCTCAGGGAGAGGCGATGGGTGGAGTAGTCGACGTTGGGTATCGGTCGAAGCAACTGAGGCGGGCATCACTATTCCTGGTGCTCGGTGTCCTCGTAGTTGTGTTCGCACTTGCGCTGCCCAAGTCAGATGATTCGCTGCCAACGGCACAACTCGGTAACGCGGCGGACGAACTGTGGATTCTGTTCGCCACCGCCTTGGTCTTTTTCATGCAGGCCGGATTCCTGATGTTCGAGGTCGGTTTGGCCCGACAGGTTCATACCGGGGCCGTTGCAATGAAGAACTTGGTCGATTGGACCGTCGGCTCTCTGGCGTTCTTCACCGTTGGGTTTTCCCTCATGTTTGGCACCGGGAGCAAAGTCTTTGGCTCCGGGTTCTGGGCGTTGAACGGGCTGTTCGATCTTCCACCGAGCCCGATTTCCGGCCCGACGTTCTTTCTCTTTCAGCTGGCGTTCGCCGGAACTGCGATCACGATCGTCTCTGGTTCGCTCGTCGAGCGGACGACATTCCTGGCCTACGTGATCTTCTCGGCCGTCGTCGGGCTCGTGATCTATCCGGTGTACGGACACTGGGTCTGGTCTGGACTGCTGACCCCAGGCAACGAGGGCTGGTTGGCTGAACTGGGCTTTCATGATTTCGCCGGCGGCACCGTGGTCCATACCACCGGTGCCTGGGCTGCGCTGGTCGGTGTCGTACTCGTCGGCCCCCGAATCGGGCGGTTCCGACCAAACGGTTCGATACGCGTCTTCGAGTCGTCAAGCGTGCCTATGACCGCGCTGGGAGTCGTAATTTTGTGGTTCGGCTGGTTCGGATTCAACGGCGGTTCGACCCTAGGCCTCACCAGCGACGTGCCTCGAATCATCCTTGTTACCAACCTGAGTGGCGTCGCCGGACTCGCTGGTGCTGCCATTTACGCGTACTTGATCGAGGATCGAGTCGACCTGATCGGCAAAATGATCGGTGGCGCACTGAGCGGTTTGGTGGCCATCACCCCAGGCGCCGACGTCGTTGGCCCCCTCGGTTCGGTCGTCATCGGTTTCGTAGCCGGTGTGCTCTACAACATCGGATACGAACTGCTGCTTCGACTCAAGATCGATGACGCACTCGGCGTTGTGCCAGCCCATGGCTTCGCTGGGGCTTGGGGGGCGATCGCCCTTGCCATCTTCGCGCCGGCCGACGCGTTGCCTCGGGCACGGCTCGACCAACTCGCGGTCCAATCGTTCGGCGTGCTAGTCAATCTGGTCTGGGTCGTGCTGACCTCCTACATCGTCTTTCTCGCCCTAAAGGCGACCGTAGGACTGCGAGTCTCTCCGTTGCGTGAACAACGTGGCGTGAACCTTGAGCTCGACGACCTACCGACCGGATCGACACTGTTGCCGGGCAATGGGATGACCGACGATGAACTCACGCGACTACTCGACTAACGAAAACGAACCGCGGCCGGGTGGTCTCCTGCCCGGTTCTCGGTCGAACCCGGTTCCACCGACACCGGGGCAAGAGTCGCGACCAGTCGATCAGATCGCCGTGCGCAAACTCGGCGGATTCAACTTCATTACACCAATGCAGTGGGTAGAACTTCCCCGGGAAGAACGAGCCAGGCTAATCAAAGGCGAGCTCGTAACGTTCCTGAACCAAGGAGAACCGGTTCCGACTCGCTCAGCGCTCCTCTTTTTGCGAGCTCTTGCACAACAGCGGGCTGAATCGACCGCATACGCACCGACAGACGAGCGACTGGGTTTCGATCCGCCGCCGCCAAGACGACCCCGAGAGGCGTAAGGGTGACCGCACAAAGACAGCCATACTCCGATGGACAGCACGATCCGCCGAGCCGAAGCCGGCGATTATTGTTGCGCGCCGCCGGTGTCGGCGCGTTTCTTGGCGTTGCCGGCGCGAGCAGCTATCGGACGCTTAGTAATCGGCCAGAGGCTACGACGACCTCCGATGAGATCACGGGTCAAGAAACGACCGCTACTACGGCCGCTGATGAGTCCCTAGCGACAGCGACAACAGACCCATCAGCCGATGGGCCGATCGTCGAATGGCAAATGCCAACCAGTTGGCCAGAAACGCTTCCAGTGCTCTGGGGTAATACCCGGTTGTTCACCGAACGGCTCGCCGAACTCACCGGAGGCCGGTTCACGATTACACCCTTCCCAGCCGGGGAGCTGTCGAGCCCGATCGAGGTTCTCGATGTCGTTACCTCCGGAGACTTCACCATCGGTTCGACGGCAACGTACTACTACATAGAGCAAAGCCCGGTGCTGGCCTTCGGCACTGCCCTGCCCTTCGGCCTGACCATGAGGCAACAGACCTCCTGGCTCTACTACGGCGGTGGGTTGGAGTTGTTGCAGAAGTTCTATGCCGATCGGTTCAACGTGATCCAGTTCCCGGCCGGAAACACCGGCGCCCAGATGGGAGGCTGGTTCACTCGCGAAATCAACTCGCTCGACGATATTCAGGGCCTGCGGATGCGGATCCCCGGTCTCGGCGGACAGGTGATGGAGCGCCTCGGCGCCGAAGTAGTAAACCTTGGAGCAGCCGACATCCTCGGAGCGCTCCAGTCTGGCGAGGTTGATGCCGCTGAGTTCGTCGGCCCATACGACGACTCCAACCTCGGTTTGCAAGACAGCGCTGGGTTCTACTATCACCCCGGGTTTTGGGAACCAGGAGCGTCGCTGGACTTGATCGTCAACCAGGACGCGTGGAACGACCTCCCACCTCTATACCAAACAGCGTTTCGGTCGGCAGCCTTCGAGGCACTCGTGAGGGTGACCGCCGAATACGACGCTCGAAACGGTCAAGCTCTCAATGAACTGGTAGCCGGCGGGACCGAACTGCGAGAGTTCCCGGCCGATGTCATCGAGGCTGGTCAGGCGGCAGCGGGGCTGCTCCTCGACGAGATAGCCGAAGGCGACGCCGACTTCAAGAACATTTTGGAACAGTGGCGCTCATTCCGCCGCCAGGTAGGACCGTGGTTCTCCTTAGCAGAGGCGGGCTCCATCGAATGACCTCAAACCGACCACCGATCGAGTACCGAGCGTCGAACTCGAAACAAACGGGGCGACTGGAAGAGGTTCCCCGAAAGAAGAAGGCTGGCGTCCTCTCGCTCATCTCGGTTTCTGTTGCCGCGATGTTTCTGCTCGGCGCGGTCGCTGCCGCGTTTTACGTGGTCGTCTCGGACAACTCGGACCCTCTTTTGCAGTCCGGTTCGAGAGTGTCGGTTGCCTCTGCCGTCGACGACGGAGTTGGTGGCCAGGATGAAGCCGACGAGTTCGGTGAAAGCGATACCACTAGTCCCGTTGCCACCGAGCCGGCACAGGGGCAACGGGAGTTGGCAACGGGTTTGGAGCCCTCAACGACCACGACGGCACCGCCCACGTCCCCGCCTGCCACGAACGTGCTCGACGCACGGCTGATCGACAACACGGTGGTCATCAGCGGCGAAGTGCCGAGTACAGAGGTGGAGCCCACCGTGATCGAATTCATGGAGACGGTCCTTGGCACCCGCGACTGGCAGTCGGAGCTCACCGTCAATCCAAGTGTTGCCCAACCAAACTCGGTAACACTCGGATTCTCGGAGAACGTATTGTTCGAACCAGGAGACGACGAGGTTCAAGCAAGTTTCTTCCCGTTCCTCGATCGAATAATCGAGCTGATGGACAACGATCCGGCTATCTCACTGTTGATCGAGGGGCACTCGGACAGCCAAGGCAACCAAGTCAACAACCTGGCACTATCCCAACGTCGAGCCGATGCGGCACGCGCGTACATTATCGAACGGGGGATCAACGAGTTTCGGGTCGAGGCACTGGGACGGGGCGACACAGAGCCAGTGAACGACAACGAAACCATCGACGGCCGGCAAGTCAATCGTCGCTTGGAGATTCAGATGATCGGCCTCCGACTAGAGGCCAGCTAGACACCGGTTCGTTAGCCAGGAGGCGGTCGGGTCGACTCTCCGACCGCCTCGGCGCCAATTCGGACGAACCGGTTGCCGGCGATGTCTGAAACTCGTGGGTGGTTGCCGGCCTCCGGGTTGAACGCGAGACTTGCCACATGACGGCGAAAACCCCCGATCCGGTAGTCGTCTTGGCCTACGACGGCGTTGGGGCCGACGAAGCCGGAGCCTTGATTGAAATCCTGATGTCGTCGGGGATGCCGGTGATAATTGCCAGTGTCGAGGCGGCCCCGATTACCAGTTATCACGGCCAAGTTGTTCCGCAACGGGCTGCCGGCGACATTGGTCGGTCGAGCGCTATCGTCATTCCCGGTGGGATGGGAGTCGGCCGACTCGCCTCCGATCGACGCCTGCAGGCCGCCATTCAGCGACTCGCCGAACACACAATCTGGCTTGGTGCTACCTCCACCGGTTCGGTTCTGCTCGCCGCAGCCGGCCTCGCCGATGGGGCGAGGGTCACGACCCACTGGCTGGCGAGCGATTTGGCCGCCGCCCACGGTGTGGTCGTGGTCGATCAGCCCTTTGTCGAGCATGGTCGGCTGCTCACTGCCAGTGGGCTGGCGTCGACGGCAGCGTTGGCGTTCCGATTGATCGGAGCGGCGCTCGGAACTAAAGCTGAGGCCCAAGCCCGAGCTACCTATCATCCGGCGTCTCCCAAAGGGGTCGGCCAGCCTGTCGGTAGCGAGCCAGAAAACACGACGTTGACCGTGTCGGCCAACGCCGAAGCCGAGCCAGCTCAGATCGACTGGGGAATGCCGACGACCGTGCCATGGTTCGCGCCACCGCCATCGGTGTCGTGGTGGCGCCGCCTGGGGCGAAAGCAGGTGTTAGTCACATCGTCTCACGATCTCGATCCGACCGGAGCGGCCGAGGTACTCGTGCTCGACTTGTCGGAATCCGACCTGGAATGAGGGAGCGATCCTCATCGCCGCCGTCGGCCCAGGTCCGTTAACTTCCCGGTGTTCGGAACTGACGCCACAGCTTTCGAAGCCGACCTTCCGGCAGCAGCGACAATGAGAACAAACGATTGTCGCCAAGCGCCGAGACTGTGACGACCCGCACCGTGGGCATGCCGGCCCTCGCCGGTGAGAGATCGACCCGCCGGCTGCCCAGTAGTCCGACCGTGGACTGGTTTGCCCGTACTCCATCGGGAACGATGACGGTCGTATCACCCATCAGTGAAAAGATCCGGATCGTCACGTCGTTCTTGAGGCGAGCAGAGGAGAGGTCGATTGTGACATCCCCAACGGCCGAATAGACGGCTAAGTCACCATCGACTTCAATCCAACCGCCGAGTTTCACATCGCCGAGCAGGGATACCGTGGACGACGGTGCCGGGTGGCCGATGACCGGCACAGGCGCGGCCACCGTCGGAAGATCGGCGACCGATGCCTCGAGCTGAGCCCTGGTCACCGCGGCGTACGTCGATTCGAAACGTTCATCGAGCTGATCAAAATCGAGTTGATCATTGGCGACCGCCCGTTGGATACGAGCCACAACGACCGCCCGGTCGTCGTCGGTCACCGGATCGCCGGGGGTAGGTGGAGGCAAACTCGTCATCTCGACAGAAGTTTACCGGCCGGACCCGCGCCCAACGCCAGGTGACCTCAGAGCCACGTCAAAAAGAGACAGCGAACCGTCGAGCCGGGGGGCGTTGAGCGGCGGCGCAGCCCGATGACTATGGCCAACACACTGCGGTTCGAAGATGTCTTCCCGAACCCGGGTGGTACAACATCCCTGATACCGTCCGCTGCTATGTATCTGTCTCGGGCCAAGACCTTTGCCGTCGTCGCGTTGTTCACCCTTCTGGCAGCGGCATGCACCGGTGAAGACACCGAGAGTGCAGCATCGGACGAGACAACGACGTCCACATCGCCCGACACAACAACATCGACCGACGGTGCCTCCGACACTGAAGACGACCAGGAAGGCACGCCGGCAACCCTCGATTGGTCGGCCTGTGAGGCCTTCGAATGCGCCAGTCTCGACGTGCCTCTCGACCACGAGGACCCCGACGGCCAACAGATCGAGATTGCTGTTTCTCGCCTCCCAGCCTCCGGGCCAGCAGAGGAACGCATCGGTTCTCTGGTCTTCAATCCAGGAGGCCCCGGCGGTTCGGGGATTGAATTCCTCGAGACGGCGTCGATCGTAATTCCGCCCGAGGTCGCGGCGCAGTTCGATCTGGTTGGATTCGACCCCCGAGGGGTCGGAGCGAGCACTGCCGTCGACTGCGATCTCGACCTCGACGATGCCATCGCCCTCCTCCCCGCCGATGACGATGCCGCCTGGCAGTCAATTCTCGAAGACTCGGCAACCGAAATCGATGGGTGCCCCGACGAAGCGATGGAGATCGCGGCCTACGTCGGCACCAACAATGCGGCACGCGATCTCGACCTGCTGCGGGCCGCCCTGGGTGACGAGAAGCTGTCATACGTCGGGTACAGCTATGGCACCCGTCTTGGCGCAACCTACGCCGAGCTATTTCCTGAGAACGTACGAGCCTTGGTGCTCGACGCTGCCGTCGACCCGAGCGACGACGCCGACGCGCTGAACCTCCAACAAGCAGAAGGTTTTGATTTGGCGTTCGAGAACTTCGCGGCCGCATGCGATGCTGATTCCGATTGCCTACTGCAAGACATCGGGCCAACGATCGATGTATTCCGTGCCGTAGAGTCCGAAATTCTTGAGCAAGGCGAACTGTCCACCGACGACGAGGGGCGGGTGCTCACCCCAGGTGAGTTTTACCTCGGCGTTATCGCCTCGCTCTACAACGTCGAGAGCTGGCCCTTCCTCGACCAGGCCCTATTTACCGCCGAAACCCTTGGCGATGGCACACTCTTACAGGTCCTTACCGACTCATACAATGATCGCCAGCCCGATGGCTCCTACGCCAACCAGTCGGAGGCAAATCTGTTCATCAACTGTGCCGACGACGCCAAGCGGTCGACCGCGGATGAGATCAGAGCCCTCGGCGAGGCCACGGCCGAGAAGTCGCAGTACTTTACCGACGCGTTTCGGGCCACGAGCCGCTGTTTGAACACTCCCGATCCAATCGATCCTCTGATAATTGGACCGGCCGAAGGTTCACCACCGATCTTGGTGATCGGAAACACCGGAGACCCGGCGACGCCATACCAGTGGAGCGTATCGATGGCTGAGTTTCTGGATAACGGCGTGTTGTTCAGCGTGGATGCCGAGGGCCACACCGCGTATGGCTCGTTCGATTGCGTCACCCCTACGGTGAACGCGTACCTGATCGACCTTGAGGTTCCCGAAGACGGCGCAAACTGTTCGGAGAACGACTCGGCCGACTACTTCCCGCCAGAAGGCGAGAGCGAAATCGATCTTGTTATCGCATTCTTTGCCTGCTTGAACGAGCAAGGTATCGACGTTGGCGAGGTCGACACAGCGGACATTCTCGCCGACCCGGCCGGCGACGAGTTGTTCCAACGCATCGACATCAACGATCCGGCGACAGCGACGGCAATCGGGGCGTGCCAGTCGATCCTGACCGGTGGCAGCTGATCAGCCAGCCGATGGCGACCGTGCCCCGACGGTTGCTCGATAGCTGGCGACGTCCAGCACATCACCGGTGCGCCGTGCCTGCTCGGCTCCGAACGCCAGAACGTGGCTTTCCAGAGACTCTGCGGCCGAGGTCAGCGGCGGTGAACCCGATTCGATCGAATGGAGAAAAGCCTCGACTACGCCGGTGTCGCCACCACCGTGGCCTCCGGTCGAGGCGCGAATGGGTACGTCTTCGGACCGTCCTGATGCGTGGTCGATGATCTCGATGGCAGCGTCCTTCCCGAACCGGGCTCGGAGTGTGGCCCGGGTCCCGTCGTAGCGCATCGTTCGTTCCTCCTGTCCGCTATGACCGTGCATTACCAACACGACCGACGTGCCGGACGCCAGTTCCATCGTCACCACCTGGTGATCGACAACATCGGACCCTGCGGTGTAGACACACCGGCCCCAGGGTCCGTCCCGGAGCGCCTTCAGCCGGCCATCTTGACTCAGGTCGTCGGTGATCACCTCGACCGGCCATCCCCGCCACGATGGGTTGAGGTAGCGGCGGGCGTCGTATGGGCACGCCTCGATCGGACAAGGGGCGATGCATCGTTCGGTCGCCCCATGAGGAGCCCGATCGGGTCGGAATTCAAGCAACGAACCCACTGACGAGAGCCGGACCACCTCGCCTGCCGATGACGTCAGATTCCATTGGAGAATGTCGAAGTCGTGGCAGCACTTTTGGACGATCATCGGGGTCGACTCAGCTTCGTTCGACCAGTTGCCACGAACGAAACTGTGGGCCATATGGAACGCCCACAGATTCTCCCGATGCTCGACCGTGATGAGATCTCCCAGCCGGCCCGATGCCACGACGTCGTGAAGGGTCGAGAAAAAGGGTGTATATCGGAGGACGTGACAAACGGCTAGCGTCCGTTTCGTCGCCTCGGCGGCGTCGACTAGTTCGACCGACTCGGCCAACGTCGCAGCCATCGGCTTCTCGACGAGGACGTGATGGCCGGTCCGCAGTGCACCGACGACCGCGCCATGGTGGGCGCGATCGGGGCTTGCCACGACCGAGACGTCCGCTCGATGGTCGGACGCCAGCCACTCGGCAACCGATTCGAATGCACGAGCGGCCGGGTGAGTATCGACGAACCGGGAACGACGAGCTGGATCGGGGTCGACGACGGCCACGAACCGAAGCCGATCGGGGTTGTCGACCGCGTAACGACCATAGACAAAGTGTCCGCGTTGACCAGCTCCGATCAGGACCGCGGTAGTCGGTCGTCTACTGCCCACGTTGTGATCGTAGCCCGCTATCGATCTTGGCCACGAACGGCATGCGGTTGTGGAGATCAGATCAGCGATCGCCCAAGCCGAGACTCCTAGCCTGCAATCGATCTGGCTATCGATCTGGCTATAGATCTGGCCTGCTGCGGATGGACGGAGGGGTTCTGGCCGAAACCGTCTGGAGTGACTCGACGATCTGGCTGCTACTTTTCGGCTGGTGGTAGATGCTCAATCACTGTTTGTCAGCCGCTTCGGACAGGAGCCATCGCTTGCGCTCCGTTCCCCCGGTCGCATCAATATCATCGGCGACCATACCGACTACTGCGGGCTGCCTGTGCTTCCGATGGCCATCGAGCAGGCTATCCAACTCGCCGGACGCCAGTCGTCAGAGCCGGGCGTTCGCGCCGTGTCGACGCTGGATGACACAGCGGTTGACAGTGCGGGGCCAGGACACCGGACCGGCTGGGCAAAATATGTGCTTGCGGTACACGATGAGCTTGTCAGCCGGGGCGCTGAGGGTCTCGGGGCCGAACTGGCGTTGGACGGGGACCTACCGTCGACCGGCGGCTTGAGCTCATCGTCGGCGCTAACCATCGGCTGCATCGCAGCCCTCAATCGACTTTGGGACCTCGAACTCAAGCCGGAACAACATGTTGAGATAGCGCTCGACGCCGAGCGGAATGCGGCGGTGGCCGGAGGGGCTATGGATCAAACCGTCATCGCCCACGCCCGGCCAGGCCACGCTCTTCGCATCGACTTCGATCCTCCGTCGTTGCACCACATACCGGTTCCGTCGACGTTTCACTGGGTGGCGGGTTATTCGGGGGACACCGCGGCCAAGGGTGCAGCTGCCGCTGATTCGTACAACTCGTTCGTTTTGGCATCTAGGGCGGCGACCGCGTTATTGGCAAAAAGACTTGGGCGGCCCTACGACCCCGGTATGCAATTGTCCTCGGTACGGGACGCACCGGATGATCATGTCGCGAACCTACCGACGGTGACGGCACAAGAGGCCGCAGAACTGACCGGGGGCGAACGTCTGGGACTATCGACCGATCATCTTCTCGACCTCCGGATCTCGGCCGAACATGTGTTGTCGGAGGCGACGCGGGTCGACGAAGCGGCACAGGCGTTGATCGACGGTGACGCGGAGACGATGGGTCGTCTAATGAACGATTCCCACGCCAGTCTCGGCCGGTACGGATCGACGACTGACAACCTCGATCGACTCGTCGGTGCGGCGAGAGCCGCCGGCGCTGCCGGGGCTCGGGTTACCGGTGCCGGGTTTGGAGGCTGGGCGGTTGCCCTCACCGATGAACGTCGGGTCGGTGGTGTGGTTGACGCCATGAAAGCTGCGTGTGGAGGGCCGGCGTTAGAGGTGGCGGCAAGCGGCGGTGCGTTGGTGTCGCTCGACGACTGAGCAACTGTCGGACGCTGATCTAAGTCATCGGTCCCGTCCCATACGAATGGTGCTTGGACTCCTCGACGATCCATTCCAACACCTGCGGGGTGTCGGTCTCGATCGTCGAGCGCTGGCTGAACTGCGTCGGGAGGCAGTACAGACGATCTGACACCGCCTTGATGCGGCCGCAGACCGCCAGCTCGTCCAGCCGTTCAAGCGGGACGAATGTTCCAGGGTCGTCGGTCCGAAGGTGCCGAATCTGACTACGCTCAGCCGCCGCCGGTCGTAGCGCCAGATCGATCGAAGCGGGTCCCGGTGATTCAGCATGAGGTAGATAGGACGTCGTTACCACGCCAATCCGGCACTCGGCCAACGGCTTGGGTAACGGTGTGAACGGGACCTGGTCGTGAGACGCCCAAGCATACGGAGGTGTCATAGCCATGGGCGGCATAGAACTCTCGAGACTTGTCGATATACGACACGAACGAACGATGGGCCCGTCGCCGAGCGGGCCAGGCTTGGCTCAGTTACCGATCGTAGGGTGTCGGTGAGCGACGGTCAGATCGAAGAACCCTGGACGGTGAGTACCACCTTGCCTACCGTCCCGTCATCGGATACCAGTTGGTGGGCCCGCCCCGCTTGGGCGACCGGTAGTTGGGTTTCGATCACCGTCGACAGCTCGCCTCGTTCGAACAACGGCCAGACCCTCTCGTGAAGGGCATCCATGATCGAACCCTTGTCGTCGACACTGCGAGCCCGCAGTGTCGACCCGATGACGCGCTGCCGCTTTACCATCAGGTCACCGATGGGTAGCTCCGCCTTGTTTCCTCCCATCAGTCCGATGATCACGAGACGCCCGTCGACAGCAAGCGACGCAAGATTGTCGGCCAGGTAGCCGGCTCCGACCGGGTCGAGGATAACGTCAACACCCCGTCCCGCAGAGAAGTCGAGCACCGAGTCGACAAACGAGCCATCGTGACGGTTATGGCCGCCGGCTGCGCCGAGTTGGACACAGCGAGCGAGCTTCTCCGTTGCGCCGGCAGTTACGAATACCGGGTTGTCGAATGCTCGGCACAGTTGGATACCGGCCGTCCCAACTCCGCTTGCCCCGGCATGGAGCAGTGCCAGTTCTCCCGGCTGCAGCGCCGCCTCTCGGAATAGGTTGAGGTAGGCGGTGGCAAAAACTTCGGGAATTGCCGCCGCTTCGGTAGTAGTCATACCCGCTGGAACGGGTAGGACCTGACTCGCCGGTGCGGCCACGAACTCGGCGTACCCGCCACCGGCAAGGAGGGCGCACACCTGATCGCCAACCGAGAAACCAGCGACGTCCGGTCCAATATCGACGACTTCGCCGGCGCATTCGAGGCCGAGAATGTCGCTCGCGCCCGGCGGGGGAGGATAGAGCCCGGCTGCTTGGATCAGGTCGGCCCTATTGACCGCGGTGGCCTCGACGCGGATCATCACGTCGCCGGGCCCGGTTACCGGGTCGGGGACGTCCTGCCAATGGAGCTGCGAGTCTCTCACGACGATTGCTTTCATGGCCCTTGTCTACCAGGTCGTCGACCAATGCACCGAGAACTACACCTCTTGACGAACGACTGCCGGACTCAAGTCAAAAGGGGATTCGAAAGCGCCGTCGTCGTGCTCGTAGCGAACGGCCCGACCAGGTCATACATGGTGGCGGTGCCGATGGCGATTCCGTCGGACGCCAGGTGGGTGGTTGCCTCCAATCCGACCCAGGGGCCGGTCGGGTATCGAGCCAGAGCCAGTGAATAGTCGGCGTTTATATATCCGACGCCTTTATCGCCTCCGTTTACCAGGGGGCTGGCCAGGTCACCGGTAAGCGCAGCGCGAACCAGGGGAGTGAGGGGTTCATCGTCGATCAAATGGCCCGACTCGTTTGTCCACATACGGGAGCGGTTACCACTGCCGAAGCCGCCCTGGTGGACGCGAAAATCCCACGCCGTCTGTTCGAGATGATCGACGCTTTCAACCCGTTCGGGCGGAGGAAGAGAATCGGGTGCCGGTGACTCCCACCGCTCGGCCTGCCAACTCGTTCCCGGCGGGACCTTGCCCTCGGCGAGGACGACGGCTCGAACCGCGCCGACCTCAATGGTGCCACTGGTCAAATACACGTCCACCACGACGATCCGTCGGCCGCGTCGCAGTTGGCGGGTGACGATAGTGATGGGTTCGAAACCGGCCGGTCGGAACATGTCGACGGTGAGCCGAGATACCCGCCAGCGTTCATCTACATACTCTCGTTCGACGGCCCGAGCGGCCAGTCCGCCGAGAAGCCGACCATGAAGCATGTCGGGCGACCACGGCCCCGCAGCGTTTTTGGTGGGAACAACAACACCGTCGGAGCTATCGAAGTACGAGATCGTCATGGCCGGTTGTCTACCGGCTGCCGGTGGTGGCCGGCAACTTTGAGGCCAACTCGGGGGCTTGGGGCCGGTACTTGGCTTCGAGCCTCTCGGCGGGGTATCGACGTGATCGGTGTAGACGTCCAGGCGGGCCTGCGACCGCTGAATGTAAGCTGGTGACATGCGGATCGGAGAGCTGGGGAGACGGTCGGGAGTGTCTGCCAAAACGATCCGGTACTACGAATCGCTGGGCTTGCTGTTCGAGCCTGAACGAACATCGTCTGGGTATCGCGACTACGGCGAGACCGATGTCGAACGTCTACGGTTCGTCCGTGATGCTCAGGCCAGCGGTCTGACGTTGTCAGAAATCGCATCCGTGTTGGAGTTGAAGGACAGCGGAGAGCGGTCCTGCACGCATACTCGTGTGTTGTTGGAACGCCATCTCGAAGAAGTAGCGGCCCAGATTGAACGGTTGCAGACCGCTGAGAAGTCGATGCGGGAATTGGCTGACCGTGCCCGGTCGTTGGATCCGACCACGTGTACGGACCCGAATCGATGCCAAGTGATTTCCGATTCGGTGTCTGCCTGACCAACAGCACCTCTTGACCTTCCAGTCGACTGGAAGCTCTAGGATGAAGGGGTGACCGTGGAGCACGACGAGATCCGTTCGGATTTGACGGTGGATGGCATGACGTGTGCCGCCTGCGCCAACCGTGTTCAGCGACGGCTCACCACACTGGATGATGTCAGCGATGCTCAGGTCAACATTGCGACCGGTCGGGCCAGTGTGACCCACACCAGCAACGTCGGCCCTGAGGTGTTGCAAACCGCCATCGAAGAACTGGGGTACAAGGTTATCGAGGATGGCGAGTCCGACGAAGCCGAGGACCGTCGCGAACGCGATTTGCGTGCTCGTTTCGTCGTTGCCGCCATCTTGACGACTCCCGCCTTGCTGCTATCAATGATCCCGCCGCTGCAATTCAGCGGATGGGAGTGGTTGGTCGCGGCACTGTCCACATCGGTCATCTATTGGGCCGGGTTGCCGTTCCATCGGGCCGCGGTCATGAACATCCGCCACGGGTCGACAACGATGGACACGTTGGTCTCGATGGGGTCGACGGCGGCGTGGCTGTGGTCGGCGGTGGTGTTGATCGTCGGGCTTGAGGACGGTCACATCTACTTCGAGACCGGTTCGGTCATTGTGGCGTTGATCTTGCTTGGCAAGTATTTCGAACTCAGGGCCAAGCGCCGCTCGGGGGACGCCATTCGAGCGTTGGCCGAAGTTGGAGCTCGAACAGCTCGCCTTGAAGATGGCACTGAGATCCCGTCTGATGAACTCGCAGTTGGGATGCGTTTTATTGTCCGCCCGGGGGAGAGGATCGCTACCGATGGGGTGGTGGTCGAAGGCTACTCTTCGATCGACGCATCGATGGTGACGGGAGAACCGGTACCGGTCGAGGTTGGGGCCGGCGATGAGGTGATCGGGGCGACTATCAACGCCAATGGTTCGCTGATTGTCGAGGCCAAGCGGGTAGGAGCTGACACAACATTGGCTCAAATCATCCGGCTGGTCGATGAGGCGCAGGGTACAAGGGCCAAGGTGCAGCGCCTGGTTGACCGCGTCTCAGCTGTGTTCGTACCACTTGCGATAGGCACCGCGGTAGTCACACTCCTCGCGTGGTTGGCCACCGGCAACGACGCCGACCGGGCGTTCACCGCGGCGGTAGCCGTGCTGATCATCGCCTGTCCTTGTGCGTTGGGTTTGGCTACCCCATTGGGGATCATGGTCGGTACCGGCCGTGGCGCCCAGCTCGGCGTCATCATAAAAGGTGGTGAGGTGCTCGAAGACACCCGTGCGGTCGACGTGGTGGTCCTCGACAAGACCGGAACGGTTACCGAGGGGCGAATGGAGCTGAGCGACGTTGTAGCTCCCGGGGGCGACGGGTCCCTCTTGCTTCGTTTGGCGGCATCGATCGAGGCTCGATCCGAGCACCCGATCGCTGCAGCCATCAGCGCGGCGTCAGCCGAACATCTTGTCGTCGAGGCCTTCGAGAACCGTCCGGGGTTCGGGGTGGTCGGGATGGTCGATGGGTCGGAGGTCCGAGTCGGGAGACCGATATTGTTCGACGACGTACCCGAGGATGTCGCACAGGCCGCCGACAGCGCCGAGCGAGCCGGGTCGACAGCGGTGTTCGTCGGTCGTGGGCCCCGGGCCGAAGCGGTTCTGGTGGTCGACGACCGGATCAAAGATTCGTCGGCTGAGGCCGTCGCCGCCCTGCACGCTCAGGGTCTGTCGGTGACGCTGCTCACCGGAGACAACGAGCGGACCGCAGCCACGGTTGGAGAAGCCATCGGGGCTGACACCGTAATCGCCGAAGTGCTCCCTCAAGACAAGGCAGCCGAAATTGGTCGTCTGCAAGGCATGGGTTGCAAAGTAGCGATGGTTGGCGACGGGATCAACGATGCGCCGGCCTTGGTCCAAGCTGATCTCGGAATCGCGATCGGGACCGGCACCGACGTCGCTATTGAGGCATCAGATTTGACCGTCGTCTCCGGTGATCTTCGGGCCGTCGCCGATGCTATTGGGCTGTCGAGGCGGACACTGGCCACGATCAAAGGGAACCTCTTCTGGGCGTTTGCCTACAATGCGGCGGCGATCCCGCTCGCTGCCTTCGGCGTCTTGAATCCGATGATCGCCGCCGGGGCGATGGGTTTGTCCTCGTTGTTCGTTGTGTCGAACAGTCTCCGCCTTCGGAACTTCTCCAGCATCCGATAGTCAGCCCTCAGGGACCGGGGCGCCGAGTGGGGGAGCGGTCAGCTGTGTTCGGCATCGATGTGCCTTCCGATCTCGTCGAATATCTTCAGTGCCTGTTTGCGAAGTTTGGAACCCTCATCGCATCCGTAGTCGGCCCCGGCGATCTCTCGTTCGGTTTCGTATACCGATTTGAGGAATGTGTCTGATGCGGACCCCGGTGCTGCGATCACCTTCGAACCCTCAGACCGCAACTCATCGAATTTGATCCCGCCTGAATCCAAGCCACGATCGAGGGCGTCGGCTAACGCCTCGATCGGATCGCTGGCGGACGTGAACCCGTATCCCATGGTCTTCATGCAGTCACGCCACGACGCAAACTCGGGCGAAGCATCAACGCTGGCAATAATTTCGCTGCGGTGCGAATCGAGAGAAGAGCCCAATTCGGTCAGCCTGACGAATCCGGGGAACTCGTCGAACGCCTTTCCGAGACACCCTCCGTCGCTGGCGTCGTCAAACCGCCCAGAGTACGCCTCTATGTAGTCTGGCGAGACTGCATCGTCTTCGGCTCGCATTGCCTCATCGATAGACATCATTCGTTCTAGGTGGGCCGATGCGTAGCCGTATCCGTCGATGTCGGAGCCATCTGGTTCTGGCACCAGTGCCGCTACCCCGAATGATGGACCGATACTTTGCAAGGATTCGGAAGGCTCAAGTGAATCGGCTGGATCCCGAAATTCGAAACCCTCCGACTTCATGCACTCGGCCATGAAGTCGTTGTACAACGGGACCGCCAGAGCGTACTCACGCTCGGCTTGTGTCAGTTCTTCCAGCAGAGGTCCAGATTGGCGATCAGCGCTATCGCCACATGCCGCGAGCATAGCGATCGCAATGATCACGCCACCTAGTAGCGGAACCGATTCGAACGTGTCCTTCATCGATGTTCGATGGCGCTAATTGTGTGATGGGCCGACGCAGTAATCTGTGTGTGAATACACCGATGGACGTCCAGGGCTCACGGCGTAGACCTTGTAGAAATGCCGGTTGTGGCCCGGACCACAGACTGAGAGTCCACGGTAGATGCTCTGAGCGATAAACCCACAATATCCATGACTGGTACAGCTATTGGGATGAGCGTTGGCCTCACCAGGCAGGAAGGTACTAAATCCAAAGAAGAGAACAAGACAGGCAAGAAATCGCTTCATGGGATGCTAAACGCCCCTTAATTTAGTGCCCGGCCCGGTCGACAGTAGTAACCGAAACAGTCACCGTCAACCGACTTCGATCGGTCAAAACAGGCTTCGTGGGGTGAGCGCAGTTCAGACAGCGGGGAGGTTATTCGCGGGGGTAGCTATCGAGCAGTAGGTTGAGGGTGTGCTCGAAGGAGTCGTCCATGTGTCCGTTTCGGTGTTGGTCGACGTGATGTAGCACGTTGGGATGTCGGTCGGGGTCGAGCGTGCTGATCATTTCTTGGACTGCTATGTCATCCCTGGCGAAGGTCATTGCATGGCGTTGGAGCATGTAGCCCACGGTGTGGTTGAAGAATGCGTGGTAGGCCTGGTGTGCGTCATGTTCGCCGAGCCCTGACGCCGCGAAGGCCGCGAGTTGCCACTCCATCAGATCGAATCGGCGCGGCCCAGGAATCGACCGGAGCCAGAGCTCGACCGACCACGGGTGGCGTTCGAACAGCGCTTTGAGGTCGAGCGCGTGTTTGTGTAAGGCGGTACGCCAGTCGAAGGTGTCGTCGATGTCGGGGGTCTCGATCTGGTCGATGCAGTATTCGACCATCCCGGTGTGGAGGTCGGCTTTGTTGCTCACATGTGTGTAGAGCGACATGACCTCAAAGCCGAGCTCCTTGGCCAGGTTTCGCATAGAGAGTTTGGGAAGTCCGTCCCGTTCCGCGACGTGGATCGCGGCATCCACGATGGCGTCTCTTGTGAGTTTGGGACGGCGTTTGGTGGCCATGGCTTGCTACGTCTCCACATTTTCCGTACAGTGTACGTTGATGGTCGGTACACTGTACGGTTCATCTTACAGGGCGCCTTCGTACAACCAAGACAGAGGTGGAGTAGTGGAAGAAGTGAAAGAACTAAGAGAACGTGAAGTACTGGCATCAGGGGGAGAGCCCATGACCGCAGTGGTGCAATCGGCCTATGGTCTCGATGGGATTGAGGTTGGTGAGCGCCCCGTGCCAGCTGCGGGACCGGGACAACTCCGGATCAAGGTCGCCGCCAGCACGGTCAATCCGATGGATTGGCACCTTGCGACTGGTCGGCCCGGTCTCGTGCGGCTGGTTGAGGGATTCGGTCGTCCGAAGCACCAGACCCTCGGCCGTGAAGTGTGTGGGGTGGTCGACCAGCTTGGCCCTGGCGTGACCGACTTCGAGATTGGCCAGTCGGTGTTCGGCTGGGTGATCGGTGCGTTCGCTGAGTACGCCATCGCTGAGGTTGATCGCCTGTGGCTTGCCCCGAAAGGGATCACCAACTTCGAATCTGCCGCCCTGCCGGTTGCCGGAGCGGCTGCGATGGAAGCCGTCGAACGTGGCGATGTCGCCGGGAAACGAGTTGTCGTGAACGGTGCATCTGGCGGTGTCGGTCACTACGCCGTGCAGATCGCCAAGGCGAGCGGGGCGCAGTGGGTCGCCGGAGTCTGTTCCAGTAAGAACGCAGCGTTTGTCCGTGGCCTCGGAGCCGACCAGGTCATCGACTACCGCCTCGACGACTTCACGGGTGAGCGGTGGGATGTGGTCATCGACTGCATCGGAAACCGCGTCGGTTCCGAGATTCGACGGGCGCTCGTAGCTGATGGTCGATGGGTTGTGGTTGGCGACCACAACAAGAACGGACTGCTCGGCCCACTTCCTCGCGTGGTGGCGAGGCTGGTGCGGTGGCGCTTTGGGTCGCAGTCGTGTCACTGGTTCGTCCAACGCGAGGACTCCCGATACCTTGCAGGCCTGGCTGGACTTGTTGACGAAGGTCACGTCCGCCCGCATCTGAGCGAGACCTTTGCCGTGGGTGACGTTCGAGCAGGTTACGAACGAATCGAGAGCGGTCGCGCTGTCGGCAAGCTCTCTGTCGATCTCACGTCGGCAACCAACGCCGAACTGACCGAAATGACCAGCGAGGACGAGCCCCGATCGTGAACCCAACCACGCTCAAAGATGACTCTGCCGCAGATCCGCACGCCCGGATCGACCAACTTGAGACGAGAGCCGTGCTGTCGGGACTGTGGCTGTTCGTCCTCCTGAATCTGATCTTTCGGGACATCCACGAGATCGTGAAAGCGGAGTTCCTCACGGACGCGCTGAACGGGATATACGACGGGCGAGAAGTCACCGACGTGATGTTCCTTGTCGGAGGCCTCATCGTTGAGGTGCCGATTGTAATGATGCTGATGGCCTGGATACTTCCAATCACAGCGAATCGACGGGCCAACGTCGCCACCGCATCACTATTCGCACTAGCGGTCGTAACCGCCGTCCCTGGCGACCTCGACGACTACCTTCATTCAGGACTGGAGTTGCTCGCACTGGTAGCCATTATCTGGAAGGCCTGGAGCTGGGAGGCCACTGGCGTGGCGCTTTCGGACGAGTGTGGAACCTCATCGAAGAGTGCTGCATAATGAAACTTATGTCTGATACGTCGGGTTTTGGGCCCGTCGTGCGGCCCGCGATCAACGCGTCCGGGGTGGGCAGTAGACTGCTAGTTCGAATCGCAATTGAACCTGGCCTGTTCACACGGCTAGCGAAAACTTTGGATGGCGCACATGTTTCACAACCCCCCTCGTCGTCGGCTACACCTGGCCGGCATCGCTTTCATGGCTGCAATGGCCCTCATCGCCGCAGCATGCTCCTCGGACTCGGAGGACGGCTCGTCTTTGACGGAGGACTCCGTCGACGAAACCGAAACCAGTGTGACCGCCGACGCTGCGGAGGACTCCACCGACGAAACCGAATCCAGCGCGGCCGATCCTGCGTCGTGTGAGGAGATAACCACCGCCTTCGTCGTGAAGGACAATGCTGGATACGAACTCCCTGAGGGCTCCGAGGGGGTCATGCTGGACAATCCTGAGGTGAGTGCATCCTGTGTGGGTGACTCGGTGGTCGTTGAATCGACTCAAATCCCCGATTTCCCCTATTTCGCTCTCTCGCCGGGAACCCCAGCAGCGGGAGATTTCGTTTTTGAATTTCCGGCCAACCCTACGATTGCTGAGGAGACCACGGCTGCTCAGTTCCACGGACCAAACGCCGTGGCGATCAATGGCATACCTATCTTCGGCCCAGTTGAAGGCGCGGGCGCCGATATCAACTCACGCCCTGGCGGTTTCACCGAATGCGGAGGCCACAACGGGCCGGGTGGCTACCACTTCCATCTCTTCTTGACGACTGGTAGTGACTTTTGTTTGTTCTCTGACGACGACATCAAGGATGGAGCTGTTCTGTTCGGCTACGCAGCGGATGGCTTCCCTATTTACGCTGGCTCATCATTCACCTCGTCATACGAACTTACCGATGAAAGCCTCTTCGCCAGCGACACCATGAGCGCACACAGCTACGTCGAAGGCCTCGGCGACCTTGATGAGTGCAATGGCCTCACCGACGAAAACGGCGACTACGCATACTACGCAACCGACACATTCCCGTACGTCATTGGCTGCTTCCGAGGCGAGGTGGACGCATCTCAAGTAGGCGGCGGCGACGATGAAGACGGCGGGCGAGG